>NZ_JBHTFF010000022.1:0-135300 GCF_042666975.1 Microlunatus sp. GCM10028923
ACCAACCTAGAAGAGCCGACCGCGTGCGCGTCCTCACATCTCCCACAACACGTCGAAACCTCCACCACACAAGGGGAACCCCGCCGATCAACCCGCCTCGATCACCCACACAAGCGTGAGGAGAGGCACATAGATACGATTCCAACAAGGGGTGCTGACAGTTCGCCAGGCCGTGCCGCAAGACATCGGCGACAGTTCTGATGTCGCGCAGGAACGGCCCGGTCTCACGGTAGGGAGCGCCAGTAGATCAGCCCTGCTTCGTTGCCGTGAGTGTTGGGGATGGTGCCGATGATCTTGAATCCTGCTCGCTCGTACATGAGGCGTGAGGGATTGTGCTGCTGCACGAGGTTGAACATCATCGCGGTGTAGCCCAGTCGTGCAGCCTCCTCGAGGGAGTGGGTCAGCAGTCTGCTGCCGACGCCGCGGCGGCGGGCCGACTCGGCCACGAGGTAGCCGCCCTGGGCGATGTGCGCGGCGAACGCGGGAAAGTTGGTGCGCAGAAAGTAGCCGCCGATCGCGGTGTCGCCGGCTCGGGCCACGTAGACACGCCGCCGCCTGATCCAGCCCTCATGGAAGACATCGCGGTCGGCTGCCCCGCCATCCGGTTGTGCGCCGCCGGAGGCCACGACACCGCGGTAGATCTCGAACAGGGCCTCGTGGTCGGATTCGGTCGCTGGCCCGATCACCAGCTCCCTGGCAGCTTCATCCATGGGGACAGTCGAACAGAGATCGCCGCCGCCGATACTGGTTGTCCACCATCGCCACTCCATGGCGCCGACCGGAGGACCTGTGCCCCAACCCGACTCGCTGGCTGAGTTCGTCGAGCAGATGGTTCGGGGCACCCTCGACTCCGGGTTCATCGAACTGCACCGCGAGGTTCTCCTCGCCGGCGACCTCTGGTTGGGAACCTGGATCAACCCGGCGACCGGCCGGTGCTACCTCGATCTGATCACGCGGCATCGGAATCAGCACGAGGCCCTGCGCCTCGCACGGCTCTACAGCCACGCGGGAGGCAGGTGGATCGTCGCCATCTGCAACCCTTTGCGCCAACAGACCCGGGAGGTCTTCGGTACGCACGGACCGTGATCATGAGCAGCGCCCTCACCTCCTGGCCCCGGTCCCGGAAATCGGTGGAGCCGAATCGGTTGACCGGCGGCCGGTGGGATGCAAGGCTTGGAATTAACAAACCGGGTTTCGCAATTCGTCACGGGAGCGCGCGTGTCAACCGAGGACCCCGCCGGCGCGGCCGTTCGGCAGGCCAATGCGGCGGCCTGTCTGACGGTTCTGCGGGACCAGCTGCGGCCGCTGACGATCGCCGAACTGGCCCTCGCGACCGGGCTGTCCCGGCCCACGGTCAACGCCGTGATCACCGACCTGCTCCGCTCCGGCCCGGTCCGCTCCGCCGGCTCCCGGCAGGCCCCGGGTGCCGGCCGGCCCGCGCGGGCGTACGGCTTCGACCCGGACGCCGGGCGGGTGGCCGGGATCGACGTCGGTGATCGCCGGGTACGGGCCTGGATCGCCGACCTGGCCGGCGGGCTGGTCGGTCGGGCCGAGACGCGGGTGCCCGGCGGGACCACGGGCGCCGGCCGGATCGCCGCCGTCCGGCAGACGGTTCGGGACGCCCTGGCCGACTCCGGGGCCGAGCCGGGCGCGCTGCGCTCGGTCGGGATCGGCGTGCCGGGCATCCTGGACTCCGCGGGCCGGGTGGCGCGCAGCCTCGCCGTGCCGGACTGGATCGGACTCGACCTGGCGGCTCGGCTGGAGCGGTCGCTCGGCTGCCCGGTGCTGGTGGAGAACGACATCAAGCTGGCCGCCCTGGCCGAGCAGCGGCTCCGGTCCGACGGCGACGACCTGGTGTTCCTCCAGTTGGGCCACCGGATCTCGGCGGCGTTGATCATGAACGGGGCGATCCTGCAGGGCCGGCACCGGCTGGCCGGCGAGCTCGGCAGCCTGCGCGGGATGCGCTGGACCGAGTCGTCGGTCCGCGGCCGGCTGCGCTGGCGTACGGCACGGACGGGGCGGAAGGTGTTCGAGCTGGCCCGGTCCGGTGATCATCGAGCGACCGCCGAGGTCGAGGCCTTCTGCGCCGAGATCGCCCCCAAGATCGCCACGCTGGCGCTCACCGTCGACCCGTCGGTGATCATCATCGGCGGCGGCCTCTCGCAGGCCGGGGACACCCTGATCGAGCCGCTCACCGCGGCGATCCATCACGACCTGATGACCGATGACAAGCCGGCCGTCGCGGCCGCGCACCTGGCCACCGAGGGCACCCTCTGCGGCGCGCTCGGTTCCGCCTTCGAATTCCATTCGGCCGAGATCCTCGGTGTGCCGGGGGTCCCGGCGCGCTGGAGTTCCTGGGCCGACACCCCGACCACCCAACGAGAGAACGCGAGGATGACCAGATGAAGTTCGGCTTCAGCTCCTACAGCTTCAACCAGAAACTCAGCAGCGGCGAGATGACCCTGTTCGACGTGATCGACTGGGTCGCCGAGAGCGAGGGTGAGCACCTCGAACTGGCCGCGATCTACCCGAACGCCGACGGCCCGGTGCCCAACGCGGACAGCGATCCCGGCTTCATCGACAAGATCGCCGAGCACGCCGGCACCCGCGGCGTGACCCTGTCCAACCTGGCCATCGGGGCCAGCTTCCTCGGCGACGAGGCGGAGAACGCGGCCGAGGTGGAGCGGGTCAAGGCCCACGTCGACCTGGCCGAACGGCTCGGCATCAAGCTGATGCGGCACGACGTGGTCCGGCACTCCGGCATCGAGGGCGACGACACCCCGGCCTTCGAGGAGGCGTTGCCCAAGATCGTCAAGGCCAGCAAGGAGATCGCGCAGTACGCCGCGACGAAGGGAATCACCACCAGCCTGGAGAACCACGGCTTCTTCGTCCAGGCCAGCGACCGGGTCCGCCGGATCGTGCACGCGGTGGCCGAGCCCAACTTCAAGACCACCCTGGACGTCGGCAACTTCATCTGCGTCGACGAGGACTCGACGGTCGCGGTGCCGGCCAACCTTCCGTACGCGATGATCGTGCACTTCAAGGACTTCTACATCCGGCCGGCCGACCGGAACCCCGGTGAGGGCTGGTTCCGCAGCCGGGGCGGGAAGTACCTGCGCGGCGCGATCGTCGGCAACGGTGACCTGGACACCTGGAGCATCGCGAAGTCGATCAAGGAATCCGGTTACGACGGCTACGCCTCGATCGAGTTCGAGGGCCACGAGGACTGCCTGATCGGCTGCGCCCGTGGTGTCGCCAACGCCAAGCGGATCTACGACGAAGCCTGACCCCGGCAAGCTCAACTGACCCCGAAATCAAGGAGAACCATGCAGCAGGTCAAGATCGGCGTCGTCGGCACCGGCGGCATCGCCGGCTGTCATCTGAAGGCCTATCAGGGCAACCCGCGGGCCGAACTGCTCGCGGTCTGTGACATCAACGCCGACCGGGCCACCTCGGTGGCCAAGCAGTGGGGCGCCGCCCGGTCCTACAGCGATCCCGCGGAACTGTTCGCCGACCCGGACGTCGACGCGGTGAGCATCTGCACCTGGAACAACACCCACGCCGAGCTCGCCGCCGCGGCGATCGAGGCGGGCAAGCACGTGCTGGTCGAGAAGCCGATGAGCCGCACCTACGCCGAGGCGCAGAAGCTCGAGGACGTGGTGAACGCCCATGATCGAATTCTGCAGATCGGCTTCGTCCGGCGGCATTCGGCGAACTGCCGGGTGCTCAAGTCGTTCATCGACGCGGGCGAGCTGGGCGACCTCTACTACGGCAAGGCCAGCTGCATCCGGCGGGTCGGCAACCCGGGCGGCTGGTTCGCCAACAAGGCGATCTCCGGCGGCGGTCCCTTGATCGACATCGGCGTGCACGTGATCGACCTGGCCTGGTACCTGATGGGCAACCCGCGGGTCACCTCGGTCAGTGCGAACACGTACGAGAAGCTCGGCAACCGATCCAACATCACGACCATGCCGCGCTACAAGGTCGCCGACTACGACCCGACCCTGAACGACGTCGAGGACATGGCGAACGCCATGATCAGGTTCGAGAACGGCGCGTCGCTGATGATGGACGCGTCCTTCTCGCTGCACGCGACCGAGGACTCGCTCACCGTTTCGGTGTACGGGGACAAGGGCGGCGCCGACCTGGAGCCGAAGCTGCAGATCGCCACCGAGAAGCACGAGACGGTGCTCAACGTGACGCCGCGGATCGGCTTCGACACGTTCAACCTGGACGACGGCTTCAACCACGAGATCGAGAACTTCGTCGCCGCCTGCCTGGGCGAGGCGGAGAGCATCGCCCCGGTCTGGCAGGGCGCCGAGATGATGAAGATCCTGGACGCCGTCTACGTCTCGGCCGCGGAGGGCAAGGAGATCCAGGTCTGACCGAGGCCTCGGCGCGCGGGTCCTGGACCCGCGCGTTGATCATCAGCGCAGCGCTGGCGATCTTGCTCGCGCTGACCTGGCTCGTCTCCGATCTTGCGGTACGGCGAGCCGACCCGGCCGTGGTCGCGGCCGGGCGGTCGGCGTTCAGCGCGCTCGGCCTGTGCCTGCTGGCGTTCCGCGGCAAGGGCGCGCTGCGGCGTTCGGTCGACCAGATCCGGCGCCGCCCGCTGGCGCTCGGCCTGTCCGGGCTGCTCGGCGTCTCGATCTACGCCCTCGGCTCGCTGACGGCGATCTCGCTGGTCGGCGTGACCGTACCCAATCTGCTGCTGGCGACCACGCCGTGTCTGTCGCTGCTGATCGGCGTGCTGTTCTTCCGCAAGCGGACCAGTTGGCCGGCCGTCGCGGGCGTGATCGCCGGCTCGGCCGGCGCGGTGCTCTTCGTCACCGCGAGTTTCGCGCTCCGGCCCGACCTGCCGAGCTCGACCCTGCTGTCCGGGGTGCTGGCCTCGGTGGTCGCGGTGATCGCGATCGCCGCGTACGGCCAGCACTACGCCCGGCTGTCCAAGGGACAGGACCCGTTGGACCTGTTGCCGGGGATCTTCGGCATCGGGACGCTGGTCGTGATCATCTTCCTGGTGATCACCGGACAGCTCGGTGGCGTGGCCCGGCTGACCTGGCTGGACCTGGGCCTGCTCGCCCTGCTCGGGGTCGGGATCTACGTACCGGTCTACGTCCTGCAGCACCAGCTGATCCACCTCCGCGGCGCCGTGTTCAAGGCGTCCATCTCGCTGGTCGTCCCGTTCCTGGTCCGGATCGCCGAGACCCTGCTCGGGGCGCCGCCGCCGACCCTGTTCGAGCTGGCGACGATGCTCATCTGCGTGGCCGGCGTGGCCCTGGTGATCCGGCACCCGGAGCGGGACCGCGACGGCGGGTGACACACTGGCTCCATGGCAGGCAAGGCACATCACTATCGGGTGACGACGACGTGGACCGGCAACACCGGCACCGGGACCTCGAGCTACCGGGACTACTCCCGTGATCATGAGGTGGTGATCGAGCCGAAGCCGGAGCCGCTGCTGGGCTCGGCCGACCCGACGTTCCGCGGCGACCCGCTGCGCTACAACCCGGAGGAGCTGCTGCTCACCGCGCTGAGCCAGTGCCACATGCTGTCGTACCTGCATCTGTGTGCGGTGAACAAGATCATCGTGACCGGCTACGTCGACCGGGCCGAGGGCACCATGGAGACCGACCAGAACGGCGGCCACTTCACCGAGGCCACACTGAACCCGGAGATCACGATCACCCCGGAGTCCGACGCCGAACTGGCCGCCCGGCTGCACGAGCCGGCCAGCGCCAACTGCTTCATCGCCGCCTCGGTCAACTTTCCGGTCCACCACCGGCCCACGATCACCAGCTGAGCCAGGGGGATCAGGAGAGCAGCCGGACGCTGAACAGGGTGGCGGCACGGAGCCGGCGGACGTTGTCCGGGTCGCCGCCGTTCTGGCTCTCCCAGTACGTCGACGCGACGTAACGGGCCAGGGACAGACGGCAGGCCTGATCATGATCGACTTCGGCGGCCTCGGCGGCCGCCCTGGTCAGCTCGGCCAGGGCGTCCGCGTCGCCGATCTCGGGCAGCCGGCTCCGGACGATCGTGTGCACCTCGTGGGCGACCGGCCCCGCGACGAGCAACGGGTCGATCGCGACCCAGCGTCCCTCGCCGCCGGAGCGGATGTTGTCCAGGCTCAGGTCACCGTGGGTCAGCCGGTCCGAACGCTCGGCGCCGAGCTCGGTGACGCCCAGCAGGGCCTGGGCGAACACGTCGTCCGGGAACGCGAGGCGGGCGCCGTCCGCGGCCTCGTGCTGTTCGATCAGCTGGTGCCGCCAGGCCGCGGCGCCGTCGGCCAGGCCCGGGATGCCGCCCGGGGCCGGGGTCCGGCCGAGCTGCTCCGCCAGTCGCCCCGCGATCCGTACCGCAACGAGCGGGTCCGGTTCGTCCGACAGCGACGGGCCCGGCAGCCACTCCAGCAACAGGGCGTTGTCCGCGGACTCGGCCTCGAACAGCCGCACCGCGCCGTTCCCGTCGAAGGCGTCCAGGGCGGCGGCCTCCTTCGTCGCGTCGATCATGGGCCCGATGATCTTGAGCGCGGCCGGGCCCGAGGTCATGATCACCGGGACCACGATCGAGGTGGCGCCGGCGGACACCGGTCCGTTGATCGTCAGGCGCCAACGCCGGCACAGCTCGGCACAGCGCGCGGGCAGCTCGGTCAGCCAGGCAGCGCCGGCGTCCGGACTTCGGCGCAGCACTTCGTGCCGGAACCGTTCCGGGACCTGAAGCTCGAAGGCGTGCACCCGTCGAGTCAACCACCGGGCCGGGTTCCGGCCGGCAGCCGGGCATCGCGCGGAGACCGGCCGGTGTTGCGTTTGAAGGCTCGGCTGAACGCCTCCTCCGAGTCGTAACCGACCCGTCGAGCGACCGCGGCCACGCTGAGGGTCGTCGATCCGAGCAGGTCCCCGGCGACGTGCATCCGCCAGCCGGCCAGATAGCGGATCGGTGGCAGGCCGAGCGTACGGCGGAACCGCTCGTCCAGCAGGGACTCCGACACATGCGCCAGCCCGGCCAGCGTCTCGACCTGCCAGTGCACCTCCGGCGCCTCGTGGATCGCCGCGAGAGCCGGAGCCAGCACCGGATCGCCGAGCGCGGCGAACCAACCGCACTCGATGTTCGGCGCGCTGGCCAGGTGCAGCCGGAGCACCTCGCGCACGATCAGTTCCGGGAGCTGGGTCGGGCAGGCCAGCCCGCCCCGTTCGGCCGGAGCGGTCTGGGCCAGCGCGTAGTCGATGCTGGCCCGGACCCAGTCCCGGGCCGGTCCGGAGCCGAGGCTCACCACGAACAACGGCGGCAGGGCGCGCAGCCGCGGATCGAACAACGGGTGATCACTGGACAGGTAGCCGCACACGACATCGGTCGGCCGGCCGCCGGCACCGAGGGTGATCACTGGCATCCGGGCCCAGGGCGGGGGATCGAGCAGCTCCTCCATCGGCACGATCTCGCTGTCCGCGGACCCGCCCATGGTGTGTACGTCGCCGTACGGAACGACGATCACGTCACCGGCGCGGGCCCAATGCCGCTCGCCGTCGTGCAGTGCGACCCAGCATCGGCCGGTGGCCACCAGATGGAACAGCGCGACCCGGGGCGACCCCGGACTCAGCAGTGCCGCGGTGACCGTCGGAGTCGGCGACCGGTACGCCCAGGCCTCGCTGTATTCACCGCGCAGGAAGACGGCCCCCTGGAGTCGCATCCGGCTGAGCATCTCGACAAGCGTGGTCTTCCGGTCAGGCTCGGCGGGGGCACGGTCATGGTCGGCCGGCACCGCTCGCACAAGACTGAGTCTGACAGCGATTCGCCACGATTGAAGGAGAAGTCATGCTTTTCATGGACGTCCACGAGAACCTGACCGGAGTCAAGGCGGCCGACGTCGCCGAGGCCCATCAGAAGGACCTCGCCATCCAGGACCAGTACGGCGTCGACTACCGGCAGTACTGGGTCGACGAGGCGGGCGGCAGGGTGTTCTGCCTGGTCGAGGCGCCGTCCGCGGAGGCCGCCGCCGCGGTGCACAAGGAGGCCCACGGCCTGCTTCCCGATCATGCCTACCCGGTGACCGAAGGGGTCTGACCGGAGGCCGGGCAGGGTGGCGGGTCAGCGGGTCGTGTTGATCACCCGGTAGCGCAGATGGGTGGCGTTGGGGGAGTCGATCACCTCGGTCCGCTCCAGCGTCACCTGGCCGCCGAGGTGATCGAACAGCCTGGTTCCGGAGCCGAGCAGGACCGGCACCAGGTGGAGCTGGAGCTCGTCCATCAGTCCGGCGGCCAGGCATTGCTGGGTGACGCTGGCCCCGTGCACGCCGACCGCTCGGTCCCCTGCGGCCGCCTTCGCCTGCTCGACCGCGCTCCGGACCCCGTCGGTGACGAAGGTGAAGACGCCGCGAGCCCGTACCGTCTCCGGCTCAGGGGCCCGGTGGGTCACCACGAAGCAGGGCAGCTGCCCGGCCGGACCACCGTCGCCCCAGCCGCCGTCACCCTCGGCCAGGTCATAGGACCGGCGGCCCATCAAGATCGCCCCGGCCCCGTCCCGCATCCCTTCCAGCAGGTCGGTGTCGACCTGGTCCGGTGCCCACAGCCACCGGTGCAGCGCGTCGCCGCCGTCGCCGAGCTGCTGCTCCCGGGTGACCTGGGGGCCGGTGACGAAGCCGTCCAACGACATCGAGATCCCGGCGATGATCTTGCCCATGATGGTTCCTCCTTGATCGAGTACGGCGACCTCCGCCGTCACCCCCTCGTCGGAGCCGAACCGCCGGTCACGACAGTCCGCGGCAAGAACCTTCTGCAGCTAGGCGAAGTGGATCCGGGTGGTGAGGTACTCGGTCAGGTCCGGTTGGTCGTCGAGGTCGTTGATCATCTGCGAGAACCGCCAGTAGGTCCGGAACGCCTCGAACCGCGGCAGCGGGAGGATCTCCTCGTAGCCGCGGCGGAAGTCGTCCGGGCGGGTGAGGCACAGCTCGGCGACCGTCAGTTCCAGCTCGCGCGGCCCGGCGACGTAGGAGTCGAGGTCGACCACGCCCGCGATCCGGGCGCCGTCGTAGACGAACTGGTTGGCGGAGACGTCCGGCATGATCGGCGCCGGCGCAGCGGCCAGCGCGTCCGGGTCGGTCCGGACGATCCGGTCCTCGAGGAAGGCGACCACGTCGGGTCGGTGGGTCCAGTAGCTCTCGACGATGGTCGCCATGCTCCGGTTCGCCCGGGCGATCAGCCCACCGGGATCGAACGGCTGGTGCTCCAGCGTCCCGAAACCTTCCAGCCGGCTGCCGTCGGCGTGCAGCGTGGCCAGGTAGCGGCCCAACTGCTCGTGCACCTCCGCTGAGTCGGGAAACTCGTCCGGCTCCCACGCCTCGCCGTCGACCCAGCTGAAGATATAGGCCGTGGTTTCAAGGAACGGCCCGCTGGCCACCGGCCTCGGCGCGGCCACGATGCCGGCCCGCGCGATCCGCTCCGCGAGCGGTCCGACGTGGCCGAGCTGGGTGCCGTACCGAAGGCCGAACGTGTCCCGCAGCTGTTGCCAGTACGCCGACAGCCGGTCCGGCCGGAGCAGCGGCACCCGCAGCGAATAGCGAACTCCGGCGACCGTGGTGAGCCGGAAGACGTGGTTGGAGCTGCGGGCGATCTGCTCGAGCTCGTCGATCGGCTCGCCGAGCAGCCGCTCCGCCACCGCCCTGACCTCGGTCTTCATGACCCGGGACGCTACGTGCCGTCCGGGACCGGCGGCCACCTGTTTATCCCCCCGCCGCGAATCTCGGAAAAACTTCGGCCGAAGTGTCGTGATCGTGTCGACGGCTCCGTACGAGAGGTGACAGCAACCCAGACCAAGGAGTCATCATGACCGCACAGACCCTCTCCGACACCGCCGTCCGGCCGGCCCGGACGGGCGGCCGGATCCGTACCGTCGCCTCCTGGATCCTCCAGGTGGCCCTGGCCAGCCAGTTCGCGATGGCCGGCATCCCCAAGCTGACCGGCGACCCGATGATGGTCGGCATGTTCGACGCACTCGGAGCCGGCCAAGGGCTCCGGTACGTCGTCGGCTCGCTCGAAGTGGCCGGCGCCGTCGGCCTGCTGATCGCACCGGTGGCCGGGATCGCCGCGATCGGCCTGTTCGCCCTGATGATCGGCGCGGCCGTGTCGAGCGTCGGGCCGCTCGCCACCAGCCCCGCGATCCCGCTGACCGTGGCCGCCGTCGCGGCCGTCGTGGTCGTCCTGCGGCGGCATCGGCTGCTCGACTTCGTCACGGTCATTCGCCGGTACGCTGAGCGGACCGCAACGACGAGGAAGGCCCGGTGATCTCCATGAAGTACATGCTGATGACCTTCGGCGACGAGACGTCCTGGGACTGGGACCAGTGGCCGCGGGAGAAGGTCGAAGATCATTTCCGGAACATGAGCGCGTTCCTCGAGGAGCTGCAGGGCACCTCGGAGCTGGTGACGGGCGAGGGCCTCACCCCGCCGTCGCACGCGCTGACGGTGGAGCTCCGCGACGGCCGGCCGGTGGCCTCCGACGGCCCGTACGCCGAATCCAAGGAAGTGCTGGCCGGCTTCCTGATCGTCGAGACCGAATCCCATGATCGGGCCCTGGAGTTGGCCGGCCGGTTCGCGGGTCTGGTCGAGAGCCGGGTCGAGCTGCGGCCGGTCGACGAGGCCGCCGGGCCGGACTACATCTGAACCCGGTGGCCCGGACCAGCGGCTTCGAGAGCCTGCTGCGCGAGATCGCGCCGCAGGCTCTCGGCGCGCTGACCCGGCGCTACGGACGGTTCGATCTCTGCGAGGACGCCGTCCAGGAAGCCCTGCTGGCGGCCGCGACCCAGTGGCCCGAGGCGGGGGTGCCGGACAATCCGGCGGCCTGGCTGACCACCGTTGCGGGCCGCAAGCTGACCGACCTGCTGCGCAGCGAACAGTCCCGGCGGCAGCGCGAGCAGCGGGACTTCGTCCGTGAGGTGCCGATGCCGTCGCCGACGCCGGACACCCCGCGGCCGGAGGACCGCGACGACACCTTGATCACGGTCTTCCTGTGCTGCCATCCGGACCTCAAGCCGCCATCTCAGATCGCCCTCACGTTGCGCGCGGTCGGCGGCCTGACCACGGCCGAGATCGCCCGCGGGCTGATGATCCCGGAGACCACCGTCGGGCAGCGGATCACCCGGGCCAAACAACGGATCCTGGAATCCGGCGCCCGGTTCCGGATGCCGGAGCCGAAGGAACGGGACAAGCGGCTGGCCGCCGTGCTCCAGGTGCTCTACTTGATCTTCAACGAGGGTTACACGGCCTCGTCGGGCCCGGACCTGCAGCGGGTCGAACTGGCCGACGAGGCGATCCGGCTGACCCGGCTGCTCTGGTCCCGACTGCCGGACGAGCCCGAGGTCGGCGGGCTGCTGGCCCTGATGTTGATCACCGCGTCCCGCCGGGACACCCGGACCGGTCCGGCCGGCGAGCTGGTCCCGCTGGCCGAGCAGGACCGCAGCCGCTGGGACCGGACCATGATCACCGAAGGGGTCGGGCTGCTCGAGCAGGTGCTGCCACGGCAACGGCCGGGCAGCTACCAGTTGCAGGCCGCGATCGCCGCCTGTCATGCCGAGGCGGAGCGGTACGAGGACACCGACTGGCCCCAGATCGCTGCCCTGTACGGGGTTCTGGACCAGATGTCGGACGATCGGATGATCACGTTGAACCGGGCCGTCGCGGTCGCGATGGCGTACGGGCCGGCCGCCGGGCTGAAGTTGATCGACGGTGTCGTCGATCATCCCCAGCTGGCCGGGCATCACCGCCTGTTCGCCGTCCGGGCCCATCTGCTGGAGCAGGATGATCAACCGGCGGCGGCCCTCGAGGCGTACCAGGAGGCCGCGCGGCTCACCCTCAGCCAGGTCGAGCGGCGCTACCTGCAATCCCGCGCCGCTCGCCTGGCGAAGGACTAGGCGTCCGCCTGACCCTCGATCGCGGCGATCCGCCGCTGGATGTTGCGGAGCCGGGTCAGGTCGAACTTCGGCTTGCGGTCGAAGAAGAAGATCCCGTTCTGCTCCTGGAACACGTCGGTCAGCTGGGTGTAGCAGTAGCCGAACATGTTCGGGTCGTCCATCAGCACCTTGAGCAGCCCTTCGAACCGCTCGTAGAACTCCTCCTCGGTGCGCGGCCGATCACCGTACCCCCAGGACTCGCCCTCCTCGACGCCCGAGGCAGCCACCTCCGGGTTCCACCAGATGCCGCCGAACTCGCTGCAGAAATAGGGCTGTCCGCGGTACGGCAGCGACCAGAGCCGGTCCGGTGCTTGATCATCCGGATTCGCGTACGGCTTGCCCTCGGCCAGCGGGGCCATGATCGCGGCGAACTTGGCCGGATCCTGCTCGTAGTTGTGCGAGTCGTAGATGTCGGTCTCGGCGACCCGGTGCGAGTAGCCGGAGGAGTCGATCACCGGGCGGGTGGTGTCCATCGCCTTGGTGGCCAGGAACATCCCGCGGGTGACGTCGTCCAGCACGGTGACCTGATCACTGATCACCTGCCAGGTCTCGTTCAGCGGGCACCAGCCGACGATGCTCGGGTGCGAGTAGTCGCGCTCGACCGCCTCCAGCCACTGGGTGACGTACCCCTGGGACGGCTGCTGATGATCATAGGGAGCCTGACCGGTGCCGCAGCCCCAGTCGCCGAACTCGCCCCAGACCAGGTAACCCAGCCGGTCCGCGTGGTAGAGGAACCGCTCCTCGAACACCTTCTGGTGCAGCCGGGCGCCGTTGAAGCCGGCCTCCTGGCTGAGCCGGATGTCGTCGATCAACGCCTGGTCCGACGGCGCCGTCATGATCCCGTCCGGGTAGTAGCCCTGGTCCAGCACCAGCCGCTGGAACACCGTGCTGCCGTTGATCCGTACCTGCTTGCCGACGATCGAGACGCTGCGCAGGCCGGCGTAGCTGAGCACCGAGTCGATCAGGTTGCCGTCAAGATCACGGAGCTCGATCGCCACGTCGTAGAGGTACGGGTCGTCCTGCGACCAACGCCGGGCCTTGTCGGCCGGCAGTCGGACCTCGGTCCGCGGGGCAAGATCAAGATCGGCCCGGACCGATCGCACGGCGACCGTTCCGGTGTCGTCGGTGATCGCGATCCTGATCATGGTGTTGTCGCGGTTCTCAGACAGCGGCAGCTCGAACTCGAACGAGGTGCCGGCGACGTTCGGCGTGATCCGGGGCCGGCGCAGGTGGTGCTGCGGCACCGACTCCAGCCAGACGGTCTGCCAGATCCCGGTGGTCCGGGTGTAGAGGCAGCCGTACTTCTCGTACCGGGTGGACTGCTTGCCGCGCGGCTGCGGGCTGTCCCGGTCGTCGCGAGCCCGGACGGTGATCCAGGCGGGCCGGCCGGGCGTCACGGAGTCGGTGATGTCGAGCGTGAAACCGGTGAAGCCGCCCCGGTGCCGGCCGACCTCGACGCCGTCGACCCAGACCGTCGCGTCGTAGTCGACCGCCTGGAAGTGCAGCAGCACCCGGTCGCCGGCCCAGTCGTCGGGCACGGTCACCTCGCGCCGGTACCAAACGGCGGTCATGAAGTCGACGTTCCCGATGCCGGACAGCTCGGACTCCGGCGCGAACGGCACGGTGATCTCGTCCGGCAGATCGCTGGTCACCAGCCCACGCTGCAGGCCGGAATCACCCGGATCCTGGGCGAACTGCCATTGGCCGTTGAGGTTGAGCCAGCGCTGCCGGCGGAACTGCGGGCGCGGGTATTCGGGTCTCGGGATGTCGGTCACGAGGTTCCTTCGGTACGGATCGGAGGTCACGGTGTCAACGAGGACAGAGTGTCTATCGTGGCAGACTCCGCCCGGCGCCACGCCTGGAGGTCGCGATCAGTTGGTCGGGCCGTCAGCACGCAGCAGACTGGCGCCATGGACGGCCAACGAGCTTTGCCTCCGACCCTGGCGCCGGCCCGCCTGGATCACCTCCGCCGCGGCATCTCGGGCACCGGACCACTGCAGCAGACCCTCCTGCCCTTCACCGGGGAGCCGCTGACCGAGCTGCCGACTTCGACCGCCGACGATCTTGATGCCGCGGCCGACCGGGCCCGGGCGGCCCAGGCAGGCTGGGCCGAGATGCCAACGCGGGAGCGGGCAGCGGTCGGCCTGCGGTTGCAGGAGTTGATCTTGGACCGGTCCGGCGCCCTGCTCGACGTGATCCAGGCCGAGACCGGGAAGGCCCGCGGGCACGCGTTCACGGAGCTGCTCGAGGTCGCGCTGCTGACCCGGTTCCTGGGCCTGGTCACCCCGGCGACGCTGGCGCCGCGCTCGCTGCCGGGGGCGTTGCCGATCTTCACCCAGGTCCGGCAGCACCGGACTCCGGTCGGACTGGTCGGCCTGATCAGCCCGTGGAACTATCCCTTCTCGCTGGGGGTCGGCGACGGACTGGCCGCGCTGCTGGCCGGCAATGCCCTGCTGCACAAGCCGGACAGCCAGACCGTCCTTACCGCACTGCTCGGCCGGGAGCTGATCATCGAGGCCGGGCTGCCGGCCGACCTGTGGCAGATCGTGGTCGGTCCCGGCGGCGAGGTCGGCCCGGCGGTGATCGACCGCAGCGACCAGGTGATCTTCACCGGCTCGACGGCGACCGGGCGGCAGGTCGCCGAACGCGCGGCGCGGCGGATGATCAAGACGAGCCTCGAACTCGGCGGCAAGAACCCGATGATCATCCGGGCCGACGCCGACCTGGACCGAGCGGTGCCCGGCGCGGTCGCGGCCTGCTTCTCCTCGGCCGGCCAGCTCTGCGAGTCGATCGAGCGGATCTACGTCCACCGGGCGGTCGCGGCGGACTTCACCCGGCGGTTCGCCGCCGTCACCGACCGGCTGGTGGTCGGCACCGGGTTCGGCGACGACTACGACATCGGTTCGCTCACCTCGGCCGGCCAGTTGGCCAAGGTCGATGATCACGTCACCGACGCGGTCGCGCTCGGGGCGCGGGTGCTGTCCGGCGGCCGGCCGGTGCCGGAGGCGGGACCGTACTGCTACCGGCCGACCGTGCTCACCGACGTGCCGTCGACGGCCCGCTGCTACCGGGAGGAGACCTTCGGCCCGGTCGTCGCGATCACTCCGGTCGAGTCCGACGACGAGGCGGTCGCGCTGGCGGCGGACTCCGAGTACGGCCTGAACGCGTCGATCTGGTCCGCCGACGCCCGCGCGGCCCGGGCGCTCGCTGCGCGGCTCCCGTCCGGCAAGATCAACATCAACGACGGCTTCGCCGCCGCGTACGGCTCGGTGCACGCCTCGATCGGCGGCTGGGGCCGGTCCGGCGGCGGTCACCGGCACGGCCGGGAGGCCTTGCTCTCGGTCACCCGGGTGCAGACCGTCGCCCGGCAGGTCGGCGTGCCGACCGGCGAGTTCGGACCCTTCCGCGGCTTGTCGTACCGCCGCCTGATGAGCGACGTGCTGCGGGCGGTACGGATCCTTCCCGGCCGCTGACCTGCGCACCCGGCCCGGCACGGTCGACTGCCACAATGCCCGGGTGCCGAATCGCCGTACCGTGCTCGCCGCGATCGTGTCCCTCCCGCTGCTCGCCTCCTGCTCGGGCACCGGCTCGCGGGCCCCGGAGCTCGCGCTGGACCGGGTCTGGGACCGGCCGGTGCCCTGGGATGCCGGGCGCGGGATCGACTACCTGGTCGACCGGTTGAGCCTGGTCGGGAACACGGTCCTGTACGCCGAGGGCGCCGAGCGCGAGCCCGAGCGGATCACCGCCCTGGACGCGGCCACCGGGGCGGAGCGGTGGTCGATCAAGGTCGGGCAGTCGATCACCGCGCCGACGGTCGGGCGGGTCCGGCTCAGCGGCTGCGGGCGGGTGGCGGCCGGCTCCTTCGGGGCGAGCTTTCAGAATCCCCTGCTCCGGGCCGTCGGCGACATCCTGCCGCTCCCGTACGTCAGCGACGACGGTGCGAAGCCGGCCAGCGGGGTGATCGGGGTCCGGTTGACGACCGGCGAGCCGGTGTGGGGCGTCGCCACCTCGGAGCCGTCGGCCGATCGTCCCGTGATCACCGCCGTGTCCGACGCGTGCGTGATCATCACCGTCACACCCGAGGTCGGGATCGACTGGCCCGCGGCCGACGCACCGGTGACCACGATCGCCGTCGACGGCCGGACCGGGCGTACCCTCTGGTCGGCACCGGACGTGCTCGGCCTCGGGGCCGACGGTGAGTTCGTGGTGGTCGGACAGCGCGAGCTCCGCGCCGGCAGCCGCGCCGTCTGGACGCTGCGAACCCTGGCCGCCGGGACCGGTGAACAGCGCTGGGCTGATGATCAGGAACTGCGTTACCTCGGTGATCATCGCGCCACCGCCGCGGGCTACACCGTGTTGAACGGCTACCGGGTCTTCCGGCTGGCCACCGGCGAGCGGATCGACTACGAGGCCGAGGCCCAGCCCCTGCCGATCATGACCGATCCGCCGCTGCTGGCCTGGGACGCCGGCGACGACTGGTGGAGCCCCTGGTCGAGCGGCTTCTTCACCCAGGTGCTGCCGGACGGGAAGCCGCAGCACGGCCGCGGCCGCCCGGGCGGACTCGAATTCGACGTGCGGTCCGGAGTCGGCCCCTATGTCTGGGGAGAGCTGACGGGCACCCAGGGCACCTGGGAGAGCGACGCCGACCTGATCGGCGTGGCGGCGCTCGACCGCTCCGGCACGCCGCGCTCGCCCAGCCTGCACGGCATTCTCGCCGCGGTGAACGACCGCTGGCTGATCACCGTGGACTCGAAGGGCTTCGCGACGTACCGGATCGCGCCGGCCTGAACCGTCAGCCGACCGGCGCGGGGCTGATGTTGTGGTTCCGGGCGAACAGGTTGGCCGGGTCGTAACGTCGCTTGATCGCCGCCAGCCGGCTCAGGGTCGCCGGCGGGTAGACCGCGGCAAGATCATCCGCGGACGTCCCGCCGAGGAAGTTGGCGTAGGCCCCGTACACGTACGGATCCAGCCGTTCCCACAGCGCCGCCACCCCGGGGCCGGCGGCCTCGATCACCGGTGGCGGTCCGGCGACGATGGTGGTGATCATCAGCTCGGCCTGCCGGTACGGATACGCGGTGGCCTCGCCGGCCACCCGGGACACGGCACCGCCGAGGCTGCGCAGGGCGATGAACGGAGACCGTCCGGACGTGCCGACCTCGGCCAGGATCGACAGCGCCTGCGGTACGGAATCCCTGTCGACGAAGGCGTTGCGGGGGATCAGCTGCAACCCCGGCGGCAGCACCTGGCCCTCCACCAGCAGGTCCCCGTACGGGCGGAGCGTGACGTCGTCGTCGATCACCGGCGCGAGCCGGCGCAGCGGCTCCAGGGTCCGGGCCGCCAGGTCGGGATCGTCGGTGTCCACGGCGACGTGGACCTGGACCGGAGCCTCGGGACCGCCGGCGGCCGGGTTGGCCAAGTCGGCGATGGCAGTGAGCTCCGGTGCCGCGTCGCGGATCAGGTCGGCCCAGCCCAGGAGCACCTGCGTCGCCTGGTCCCGCGGGAAGGTGATCTTGCCGAAGTGGACGTCGGTGGTCGGATGGGCCGCGAACTCGAAGGCGGTCACGATCCCGAAGTTGCCGCCGCCACCGCGGATCGCCCAGAACAGGTCGGCATGATCATCGGCGTCGGCCCGGACCAGCTCGCCGTCCGCGGTGATCAACTCCGCCGCGACCAGGCTGTCCAGCGCGAGCCCGTACTTCCTGACCTTCCAGCCCATCCCGCCGCCCAGCGTCAGGCCGCCGACGCCGACGCTCCGGGTGTCGCCGGAGGAGATGGCCAGACCGTGCGGGGCGAGGGCGTCGGCGACCTGGCCCCAGGTGGCCCCGCCGCCGATCCGGACCAGGTGCCGGTCCTCATCGATCACCTCGACGCCGGCGAGCCGGCCGAGATCGATCACCACACCGCCGTCGTTGGTGCCGAAGCCGGCGAACGCGTGGCCGCCGCCGCGGACGGACAGCGGCAGGCCGCTCGCCGCGGCGAACCGCACCGCGGCCCGGACATCGGCCACCGTCACGGGTCGCAGGACCATGGCCGGGCTGCCCAGGGCGAGCGGCGTCCGGCTCGCCGCCGGGTACTGATCACTGCTGCTGTCGATGATGTCTCCGCCGAAGTCACGGCCGAGGAGTTCGAGCGTCGTGCTCATGATGTGTCCTTCCAGGTCAGCTGAACGTTCACAAGACGCCGCCCGACGAGGCGCTGTGACCGGCCTCCGTTGTGACCTAGCTCACCAGCCCCGGCCTGTCACACGCGCGCGGTGGGTGGAGTCTTATGGGTGTCCGCCGAACCAGAGGAGCACCATGGCCAGCGACCCGGACGCCGCCACCGAGACGTTCGTCGAGCACCGGAACCTGCTCTTCACCGTGGCCTACGAGCTGCTCGGCTCGGCCGCCGACGCGGAGGACGTGTTGCAGGAATCGTGGCTGAGGTGGGCCGCGGTCGACCTCGACGAGGTACGGGACCGGCGGGCCTACCTGGTCCGGATCGTCACCCGGCAGGCCCTCGACCGGTTGCGCTCGCTCGGCCGGCGCCGGGAGTCCTACGTCGGTCCGTGGCTCCCGGAGCCGCTGCTGACCTCGCCCGACGTGGCCGAGGACGTCGAGCTCGCCGAGAGCGTGTCGCTGGCCATGCTGCTGGTGCTGGAGACGCTGTCACCGACCGAGCGCGCGGTGTTCGTGCTGCGCGAGGTCTTCGGCCTCGGGTACGACGAGCTCGCCGCGGCGGTCGACAAGAGCCCGGCCGCGGTCCGCCAGATCGCGCACCGCGCCCGGGAACACGTGGCCGCCCGCCGGCCCCGCGGCGAGGTGTCCCGGGAGGAGGCCGGCGCCGCGCTGCAGGCGTTCCAGCGAGCGGTCGAGACCGGCGAACTGCAGGCCCTGGCGGACCGGCTGGCGCCCGACGTCGTGCTGCTAGGCGACGGCGGCGGCGTCGTCCAGGCGACCCTGGAGCCCCTGGTCGGCGCCGACCGGATCGTTGACCTGCTCTCGCTGCGGATGCCGATCCTGGACATCGAGTCGATCGAGCAGGTCATGATCAACGGTTGGCCGGCCCTGATCATGCGCATCGACGGCAAGATCAACACCGTCCTCACGGTGCGGCTCGACGGCGGCATGATCACCGGGATCTACCTGGTCCGGAACCCGGCCAAGCTCTCCCGCCTCACCGAGCCGACCACGATCACCCGCTGATCGAACTCACGTGATCAGCAGGGGTGCCTCGGCCAGACCCGCCACCAGTCCACGCGTATCTCGGCGAGCGCGGCAAGGGTCCCACTACCTCGAGTGTGACGTTACGGACCGATGAAATCGATATCGGTTGGTCGTATCGTCACACTCGGCGCCCCAGCGCTCGATCGCTCGATCGGTCGCTCGGGGCGGCCGGTGGCGAGCGGGCGGCGCCAGTCAGCCGGGATAGCGGGGAGTGCCGTTGACGACAACCCGACGCAAGTCAGCCGGAGTAGCAGGAGTGCGGTTGTCGACAACCCGACACGGAATCCCACTAATCGCGTGCGGTTGTCGACAAACCCACGCGTGGGGGCGGGTTGAGGCGGTGGTGATCGGCAGCCCGGCCGGTTCCACGCCGAGCCGGCCGGGGCCCGCTTCGACCGCGGGATCCCGGTGCTGGGCTACGCGTTCCGTCGACTCACCGGCATCAGGTCGTGACGCGGTCCATCACGTCGGGGTGTGGGCCGATTCGGGCGTCGGTGTTGAGGGCGCTGATCGCGGCGACGTCGGCGTCGGAGAGCTCGAAGTCGAACAGGGCGAAGTTCTCTTCGACCCGGCTGCGGGTGATCGACTTCGGGAAGACGATGTCGCCGCGCTGCAGGTGCCAGCGCAGGGTGACCTGGGCGGGGGTCCGGGCGACCCGCTCGGCGATGCCCTTGATCACCGGGTCCTCCGCGACCTTGCCCTTCGCGATCGGCGCCCAGGCCTCGGTCGCGATCCCGTGCGCCTGGTTGTAGCCGCGGACGACGTCGTTGGTCAGGTACGGGTGCGCCTCGATCTGGTTGATCGCGGGCACGGTGTCGGTCTCGGCGGCCAGCCGGTCCAGGTGGGCCGGCTCGAAGTTGGAGACGCCGATCGCGCGGACCCGGCCGCCGGTCAGGATCTCCTCCATCACCCGCCAGGTCTCGACGTAGTCGCGGACGGTCGGCAGCGGCCAGTGGATCAGGAACAGGTCGAGATAGCCGAGGTCGAGCTCGGCCAGCGTCCGCTCGAACGCGGCCAGGGCGTCGTCGCGGGTCTGGTACGGGTTGTTCAGCTTGCTGGTGACAAACACGTCCTCGCGGGCCAGCCCGGACTCCCGGACCGCCTCGCCGACGCCGCGTTCGTTGCGGTACATCTCGGCCGTGTCGATGTGCCGGTAGCCGATCTGCAGCGCGGCCAGGGTGGCCTCCCGGGTCTGCTCCGGCGGCACCTGGTAGACCCCGAATCCCAACTGGGGAATGGTGACGCCATTGTTCAAGGTGATCACTGGCACGGAAGTCATGCCCGAAGCCTATCGGCCGCGGCCGCGCCGGTTCCTGGTGGTCGGCGTGATCACGTACGCGGTCGGGCTGACCCCGCCGAAGCTCAGCACCCGCTCCCGGATGATCTTGATCCCGCCGGTCCGCTGGACGGATTCGGCGAACAGCCGCTTGTCGTCGGTGAGCAGCACGGCCCGGCCGCGCTGGTCGAGGATCCGGCCGATCTCCCGCAGCGCGGCCGGATAGAGCTGTTCGTTGTCGCGGTGGCTGCCGACCTGCTTGCCGAACGGGAGGTTCGCGATCACCCGGGCTGCCGCGCCGTCGCGGAGGTCGATCGACTCGGCCGATCCGGTACGCCAGCGAGCCCGGATGCCGAACCGGTCGGCGTTGAGCTTGGCCAGCCGGATCGCCTCGGGGTCCCGGTCGGAGCCGAAGAGCCGTACCTCGGGCACGGCCAGTCCGGCCAGGACCAGCAGGGTTCCGGTGCCGCAGAAGGGATCCGCGACCAGGTCGCCGGGGCCGATCTTGGCCAGCCGGACCAGCGTCGCCGCCAGCACCGGCGTGCTGGACCAGGGCAGGCGCTCCAGCCGGCCGAAGCGCCGGGTCCAGTGCAGCGGCCCGAGCTCGGCCAGCCAGCGCTCCCCGTACCGGGTGAGGTTGACCAGCCAGTCGCCCGGCGCGTTCTCCCAGCCGAACTCCGCGCTGATCCGCTCGGTGAGGGCGGTGCGGACCTCGGTGGAATCGTGGCCGACCCGGAAGGTGACCGGGCCGTGCTCGGGAGCCAGCGCCGCGATCATCCCGCGGTCGGCGGACTCGCGCAGCGGCCCGAGGTCGGGTTCGGCCGCATCTCCGAGGGGCAGCGACGCGGTGGAGCTGAGCCGGAGCCGGGTCAGCGTCTCGGGCGGGCCGGTGACGGTCGCGGTGACCCGGCGCTCGCCCAGGGCCAGCTCGGTCAGGCCGGCGTCGCCGAGCTCCTCGGCCAGCAGGTCCTCGGCGCCGCCGATGGTACGGAACTCCACCCGGTCGGTGATCATGCCCGGCTCCGTCGCCGGGCCAGCTGCCGCTGGGCGTACCGCTGGATGATCAAGGTGAGCACTCCGGCCACGATGATCGCGGCGAGGTTGATCAACAACTGCAGGGCCGAGCCGCCGGCCTCCCACGGAACCCAGTAGGCGAGGGCGACCGCGGCGTTGGCGGCGGCCGGGATCGTGGTCACCGAGATCAGCACGCCGACCAGGGCGCCGGACTTCGCCGCGGTCAGGGACAGCATCCCGGCGATGCCCGCCAGCAGGCCGATCACCCAGGACAGCGCGTCGGGGTGCCAGATGAAGCTGGTCAGTGGACGCGGCTCGAGCAGCATCTCGCGATTGATCAGGCCGAGCGCGGTGAACAGCCAGGTGGTGCCGATGGTGATCATCATGCCGACGCCGAAGCCGGCCAGCAGGGTGCCGAAGGGCCGGGCGATCAGGCTCCGCCGGCCGCCGACGATGCCGGTGCAGAGGGCGGCCAGCGGCCCGAACTCCGGACCGACCACCATCGAGCCGACGATCAGGATCGGCTGGTCCAGCAGCACGCCGATGCTGGCGATGATCATGGCGACCGTCATGAAGACAAGGTACGTCCAGCTCAGCTTCGCCTCGTCGCCGGACCGCTGCTCGATGTCGGACCAGACGATCGCGTCGCTCGACTCACCCGGCGTCTGGTCGACGGCCGAGTCGGCCGCGGAGGAGAGCGTGAGGTCGACCTGTTCGACGCTGATGCCGCCGTGCTCCTCGAGCCCCAGCTCGCGGAGCCGGTCCAGGATGTCCTGGGCGCCCTCCCGCGCGATGTCGCAGCTGATCACGTCGCCGGCCGGACGTTGCGCGGCGCCGCGCAGCACGAACAGGTGCGTCACCGCCTCGTCGTCGCGCAGCAGCTCCAGCGTCGGCTCGGTGAGCCCGTCGGGTGAGATCACCCGCAGATGCAGCATCCGGTCCTCCTCCGTGATCATTGTGCTCGACGCCCGAACTCTCGATTCGCCGTCCAGAATCGCATAGCCTTCCCGACAGCGCGGAAGGGAGCGAGGCGATGATCGCCGAGAACACGGCCGGAACGGAACTGTGGACCCCGGACGAGGACGCGATGCTGCGGTCGCAGGTGGCCCGGTTCCGGGACTTCGTGGCCGCCGACCTCGGCCTGCAGCACCCCGACTACGGGTCGCTGCACCGCTGGAGCGTCGAGCGGCCGGAGGAGTTCTGGGCGGCCCTGTGGCGCTACTTCCGGCCCGGAGTCGATCTTGGCGCGGAACGGATCCTGGCCGATCCGACGATGCCCGGCGCCCGCTGGTGTCCCGGCGCGCGGATCAACTTCGCCGAGGAGATGCTCCGGCCGCTGCCGGACGAGTCGCCGACCGCGCTGATCGCGATCGACGAGCGGGACCAGCCGGTCGAGCTGACCCGGGCCGAATTGCGCTGCCGGGTCGCCGGACTTTCCGAGACCCTGCGGGCGGCGGGGATCGGGCCGGGCGACTGCGTCGCCGCGTACCTGCCGAACGTCGCGGAGACCGTGATCGCGCTGCTGGCCGCGGCCAGCGTCGGCGCCACCTGGACCTCCTGCTCGCCCGACTTCGGGGTGTCTGCCGTGGTCAGCCGGTTCGAGCAGGCCAAGCCGACGGTGATCTTGGTCGCCGACGGCTACCGCTACAACGGCAAGCTGTTCGACCGGACGGCCCAGGCCCGCGAGTTGATCACCGCCCTGCCCGGGCTTCGCCTGGTGATCACGGTCGACCTGGTCGGCGGCGCCGACTGGTCCGACCTCGGTCCGCATCGGATCGCCTGGACCGACGCAGTGGCCCCCGAGGCCGAGCTGATCTTCGCCGACCTCGAGTTCGATCATCCGCTGTGGGTGCTCTGGTCCTCCGGCACCACCGGCCGGCCGAAGGGGATCGTCCAGTCCCACGGCGGCATCGTGTTCGGCTTTCTGGCCTCGATCGGGCTCGGCTCCGACATCCGGCCGGACGACCGCTACTGCGTGATCACCTCGGCGAGCTGGATGATGTGGAACTACCTGGTCGGCGGGCTGGGCCTCGGCGCCACCGTGATCTTGTACGAGGGCAGCCCGATGGCCGGCGGCGGCGACGCGGTCTGGCGGGTCGCCGCCCGGACCGGGGCCACGGTGCTCGGGATCGGCGCGGGCTACCTGGACGCCGACTTCCGGGCCGGCGCGCGGCCCCGCGATGATCATGACCTGAGCCGGCTGCGGTCGATCCTGCAGACCGGCTCGACGCTGCCGACCGAGGCGTGGGTCTGGGTCGCGGAGGCGGTGTCGGACCGGTGCTGGTTCGCCTCGGTCAGCGGCGGCACGGATCTCTGCGGCGTGCTGATCGGCGCGTCCCAGCTGCTCCCGGTGCACGCGGGCCGGATGGCGGCGCCGTACCTCGGGGCGGACCTGCACAGCTGGGATCCCGACGGCCACGACCTGATCGGCACCGAGGGCGAGCTGGTGATCACCGCGCCGCTGCCGTCGATGCCGCTCCGGCTGCTCGGCGACCCGACCGGGGAGCGCTACCGGGAGACCTACTTCGATCTCTATCCCGGCGTTTGGCGGCACGGCGACTGGATCACGATCTTCGCCGACGGCTCGGCGGCGATCTCCGGCCGCTCCGACGCCACCCTGAACCGGCAGGGAGTCCGGATGGGCTCGGCCGAGCTGTACGGCGTCGTCGAGGGGGTGCCCGGCGTCGCGGACAGCCTGGTGATCGGGCTCGACCTGCCGGACGGCGGCTACTTCCTGCCCTTGTTCGTCGTCACCGATGCCGAGATCGAGCTGGATGACGCACTGACGGCGAAGATCAAGTCCGAGCTGCGGACCAAGCTGTCGCCACGGCACGTCCCGGACGCGATCATCGCCGTGCCCGCGGTGCCGCGCACCCTGACCGGCAAGAAGCTCGAGGTGCCGGTGAAGCGGATCCTGCGCGGCGCCGACCTGGCCTCGGTGAGCGGCGGCCGCGGCTCGATCACGGCGCCCGAGATGCTCGACTGGTTCGCCGACTTCGCCCGCCACGAGCCGCGCCTGGCTCCGCTGCGCGACCAGAAGGGGAACTGAACAACGTTCCCTGAGCCTGTCGAAGCATGTCCTGAGCCTGTCGAAGGGGGCAAGGCCCGGTCAGGCTGGCACTTCGACAAGCTCAGTGCGCGAGAGTTACGCTGATCATGATACGAGACGTTCTGTCCTGAAATGTGAGACGATCATGATCAGTGAGTTCCGGCGCTGGGCACTGCTGGCGGTGAGCATGCTGGCGCAGGCGACCAGTGCGTTCTTCGTTCACGGCACGGCGTTCCTGATTCCCGAACTGCACGGCCGGCATCGGCTGACGCTGGTCGAGGCCGGTGTCGTGGTCGCCATGCCGACGATCGGGACCATGCTCACCCTGATCGCCTGGGGAGCCGCCGTCGACCGCTTCGGCGAGCGCCGGGTGCTGGTGGTCGGCACCGCGCTCACCGCGGTCGCGGGTGCCGGGGCGGCGCTCACCGCCTCGTCCATGATCATGATCTCGGTGTTCCTGCTGCTCGGCGGGATGGCCGCCGCCAGCACCAACGCCGCCAGCGGGCGGGTGGTCGTCGGCTGGTTCCCGGCGCACCGGCGCGGCCTGGCGATGGGGATCCGGCAGATGGCCCAGCCGCTCGGGGTCGGGCTGGCTGCGATCACCGTGCCCACCCTGGCTCCCGGGTACGGGATCGGCGCCGCGCTCTGGCTGGCCGCGGCGCTGGCCATCGCCGCCGCCGGGCTGTCGTACCTGGTCGTCCTCGACCCGGCTCGGCCCGAGCGGTCCGACCCGGCCGCGGCGGGTCAGCTGGCGAACCCGTACCGGAGCGGCGGGTTCCTCTGGCGGGTGCACGCGGTGTCGGTGCTGCTGGTGGTGCCGCAGTTCATGGTCTGGACGTTCGGCCTGGTCTGGCTGATCGGCGAACGGGGCTGGTCGCCCGGCGCCGCCGGCACCTTGATCGCGATCACCCAGGTGCTCGGCGCCCTGGGCCGGATCGCCGCCGGGCAGTTGTCGGACCGGGTCCGGAGCCGGATGCGGCCGCTGCGCTGGGTGGCGATCGCGGCGGCCGCGACGATGATCATGCTGGCCGCCGCCGATCAGTTCGATTCCCCTGCGGCCGTGGTGCTGTTGGTCCTCGCCACCGTGATCACGGTGGCCGACAACGGGCTCGCCTTCACGGCGATCGCGGAGCGGGCCGGTCCGTTCTGGTCCGGCCGGGCGCTCGGCGCGCAGAATACGGCCCAGTTCCTGACCGGTTCGCTGGTGCCGCCGGTGCTGGGCGCGGCGATCACCGTGCTGGGCTTTCCGTTGGCCTTCGCCCTGACCGCGCTCTGCCCGGCCGTGGCGGTGTCGTTGGTTCCGGTACGGCAGGAGGAGTTGATCAGCTGACGAGCTGATCAACTCCCACCCGACCGAGTGTCAGTCGGCCTTCTTGCTGCCGAGTCGACTGGAGATGAATCCCCAGATGATCAACACGATCAGCGAGCCGACGATGGCGAGCAACCAACTGCGCAATTCGAAGAATCCGCCGAGGTTGATGTCGAAGATCAGCCCGCCGAGCCAGCCGCCGAGCAATGCTCCGACGACTCCGAGAATGAGGGTGGAAATCCACCCGCCGGCCTGCTTCCCGGGCAGGATCAACTTGGCAATGGCTCCCGCAATCAGGCCCAACAGCAAGAATCCAAGAAAGCCCATCTCTGTCTCCCTCAATCGTTAGTTGGACCAAACCAACGTAGCGCTCGTTCGCCGGATCTGGCGATGATCAGGAGCAGGAATCTGCGTGCCGTGTCCCGCCGACATCAAACCGTGATCGAGCGCACCCGGATTTGATCTCAACCGCGGTTGAACTCCTAGCTTCGTGGGTATGGACATCGGCAGAGCAGGCATCAGCATCGAGGCGACGGACGACCTGGCCCGGCAGGCGCGCGGCTACGAACAACTCGGCTACGACGCGATCTGGATCGCCGGCGGTCAGCTGTCGTCGCTCGGGTTGCTGGACGAGCTGGCCGGCGCGACCGAACGGATGACGATCGGCACCGCGGTGATCCCGACCGGGGTGTATCCGGCGGAGCAGGTCGCCCGCAGCTACGCCGGCCTCGAGACCGCGGCGCCGGGCCGGTTTCTGGTCGGGCTCGGCGCCGCCCAGCAACCCCGATCGCTGGGTGCGCTGCGCGACTATCTGGACCGGCTGGACCGGGACGAGCCCGTGGTCCCGGTCGATCGTCGCTATCTCGCCGCGCTGGGCCCGCGGAAGCTGGAACTGGCGCGCGACCGCTTCGCCGGCGCGATCACACTCCTGGTCACGCCGGAGTTCACCGAGCAGGCCCGGGTCGCGCTCGGCGGCGCCCAGCAGCTCGTCATGCTGCTCGCGGTCGCCGACCTGGATCCGGTACGGGCTCGCGCGACGGCCCGGGAGACGCTCGGGTTCCTGACCCAGGTGCCCGGCTACCGCGCGCATCTGATCCGGATCGGCTTCAGCGAGGGCGAACTGGACCGGCTGGACGACCGGGTGGTCGACGCCCTGGTCCCGTGGGGCTCGGCGGAGACCGTGGCCGCTGCCGTACGGAAGCAGTGGGACGCCGGCGCCGACCAGGTGATCATCAGCCCGACCGGGCCCGGCGCCGAGGCCCTGGCCGCCGACCTCAGTGAGCTCCTCGGCCTGCGGGCCGGGTGATCGGCGTCAGGCCGGGCCGAGCCGGTTGCTGACCAGGTAGCGGCCGTGGTCGCGGCGGTAGCCGTAGAACACGACCAGCAGCGTCCCGTCCGGCAGGTCGGCCAGCGCCGGATACCCACACTGGTATTCGGCGGTGGGCCGTTGCCCGTCCGGATACTCGAGCTCGATCGGGGCACTCCAGGGCCGGCCGACGCCCTCGCTCAGCCGCAGTTCGACCCCCGGCGCCGAGCCGTCCCCGGTCGCCCGGCGGTAGGCGAGGACGTACTGCCCGGACGGCCGCCGGTGCAGGCACGGCGACATCCCGGCGAAGCCCAGCTTCTGGTACGGGCTCCAGGTCCGGCCGCCGTCGGTCGACTCGGCGCCGAACAACTGGAGGGTGTCGTCCCCGCCGACCCCCTGCTGCCGCAGCACCGCCACCAGCCGGCCGTCGTCCTCGATCACGGTGAACTCGTTGAACCCGTCGATGGCCGCGTGCGGCCGGAAGTCGGGATCGGTGGTCGCGGACAGGTCAGGCCGCCCGTCGGCGGTCTCGCCGCTCACCGTCGGGGCGGCGTAGGCGCCGATCAACCGGGCGGTCGGGTCGTGCGCGACGGTGGCCAGCCAGCCGAACGTCTCGCCGTCGTCGGCGGACTGGTAGAGCGCCGCCTGCCAGCGGTCGCCCTCGCGGCGCTGCCCCCACACGGGCAGCAGGATCCGGCCGTCGGCGGTCGGCAGCAACCGGCCGTAGATTGCCGGGCCGTGGAAGTCGGCCGCCACCCGGCGTTCGGCCGACCAGGTCCGGCCGCCGTCGTCGGAGTTGATCAGGTGTGCCGAGATCCGGCGGCCGTCGACGCCGTTCCCGACCCAGCTGACCCGGTTGTACGGCAGCAGCACGCGGCCGGTCGCCGTCGTCGTCATCGACACCGCGCCGAGCGCCGCCTCGCTGGTCTCGTCCGGGCCGGCCAGGAACTCCGGCGAACTCCAGCTGCGGCCGCCGTCGGCCGAGCGGACCAGCCCGACCCGGCCGCCCGGCCAGCCGTCGGGAACGGTCGAGAAGGAGACCAGCAGGTCGTCGCCGACCGCGGTCAGGGCGGGGAACATGGCCGGGACGCTGTCCACGACCGGTCGGGAATCCATGATGCGCAAGGCGGCCTGCGGCCGCTGGTCGGTGGACATGACCAGATTCTAGTCAATGAAATAGCAAATCCAGAGAGCGAATCAGATTCACGGCCGGCCGGTCGGGCTCCAGCCAGTCGACCGACCCGAGCCCGTCCCGAGGCAGCCAGCGCAGCTCGTCGTGCGAGTCGCCGGGGATGGGGCCGGGTTCCGCGGCCAGGGTGGCGGTCCAGACCCGGAGCTGCCAGGCCGGAGTGATCATCCACGGCGCTCCGTCGGTGAGTTCGGTGCCGACCGAGATCTCGACGCCGAGCTCCTCGACGAGCTCGCGGACCAGGGCGTCGGCCGGGGCCTCGCCCGGCTCCACCTTGCCGCCCGGGAACTCCCAGCGGCCGGCCAGGTGGGCGGGCCGGCTGCGCCGGGCGGCGAGCACCCGGCGAGGCCGTACACGATCATCGAGAATGGCCGCCGCGACCACCAGCCCGGGGTGTTCCGGGCCGGTGGTCGCGGACGTTGCTGAGGTCACGAAGGAATGATCGTCCCCCGGAACAGCGACATGACCACCGGGTTGTCGGTGTAGGCCGCGCTCTGCCAGATCGGGTCGTCGTTGGCCGGGAACTGCTTGACCCGGACGCCTTCCTGAGCCGGGTTGTTGCCGAACCGCTCCCAGATCGGGAGCCGGGGCAGCTCGGTGTTGAAGATCAACGCGAGCTGCTGGATCAGCTTCCGCTGCTCGTCCTCGTTCAGTCCCTGACCGGACTTCGTGACCAGTTCCTGGATGTTGATCTTGCCCATCCCCGGGACGTCGCGGACGAGGTCGTAGTCGATCCCGCGGCCGCCCAGGTTGCGGGTGATCGGCTCGTTGTCGGTGATGAACGCGGCCGTGAACGCGTACTGCGGATGGACGTCGCCGCCGCCCCAGCCCGCGTGGCAGAGGTCGAACCGGCTCTTGGCGACCCGGTCGCTCATGTTCGGGCTCTCGATGCCGTCCAGCGCGACCTTGATGCCGAACTTGGTCAGCTTCTCGGCGAAGTACTGCGCGGTCGGCGGCACATCGGCGAAGTCGCTCGGGAAGGTGTACTGGTATTCGGCCGGCTTGCCCTCCGGCGTCGACCACTGGTTGTTGTTGCGCTTCCAGCCGGCCTCTTCCAGCAGCGCCGCCGCCTTGTCCTGATCGAACGGGTACGGGTTGAGCTTGGCCTTGGTGTCCTCGTCGAGCCAGCGCTCGTCGAGCAGCGCCGGCATGCCGGACATGGTCGCTGAGACCTTGGCCGAGGAGTCCAGCGAGATCAGGCCGGCCTCGGCCCGGTCGACCGCGTGCGCGATCGCCTGCCGGAACCGGGCGTCCTTGAACTCGGCGCGCCGGTTCAGGCCGAAGACCATCCCGGTC
Source organism: Microlunatus sp. GCM10028923 (assembly GCF_042666975.1). NCBI lineage: Bacteria > Bacillati > Actinomycetota > Actinomycetes > Propionibacteriales > Propionibacteriaceae > Microlunatus > Microlunatus sp. GCM10028923. Next base: position 29,582 of record NZ_JBHTFF010000022.1, read on the forward strand.
CCGCTGTAGATCGCCGGCTGCAGCGTGCGGTGCTTGCCGTCGGACTCCCAGTTCTTCTGGGTCGAGACCGGGAAGCCGTGGGTCGCGTAGTCGATCGTGCCGTCCAGCACCAGCGGCGTGATGTCGTTGGTCTCGCCGTTGTAGATCTGGATGGTCTTGAACTTGACCTGGTCGGCAAACAGCCCGGAGTCCCGCTTCTTCAGCGTCAACCGGGCGTCGGTCATCGAATCGATCTCCCAGTGGAACGGCCCCGACGACAGCACCTCCTTGGCGTTGTCCTTCGGGCGCCAGGCCGAGATCTCCTCGCGCAGCGTGTTCGCCTCGGTCGAGTCGGTGGCCTTGCCGGCCTCGAAGATCTCCTTGGCCCGTTCGCCGTAGCTTCCGTACACGGCGGCGGGGATGATCGGAGCCTTCAGGATCCGCCGGTCGATCATGGTCGACGGCGCGCTCAGCTCGAACTCGACCGTCTTGTCGTCGACGGTCTTCAGCCCGCTGATCATCGGCCACTCCTGCTGGTTCATCAGCCAGCGGAGCCAGAAGGTGATCTCGACGTCCTTGGTGGTGATCGGCGAGTCGTCGCTCCAGGTCAGGCCCTGGCGCAACTGGTAGGTGAACTTCTTCTCGTCGTAGTCGTGGCCCTCGGCGAGCAGGTAGAACCACTCCTCGGCGGCCCAGTCCCACAACGCACCGGCCGGCAGGGTGAACTCGCGGTAGATGCCGAGCGTGACGCCGTTGACCAGGCCGGGGGTGAAGTTGAAATGGCCGGTCGGCGGCATGACATACGGATAGGCGGCGTGGAAGACGCCGTCGGGGTTGCTGGAGCCGCCACCTCCGTTGCCTTCCTCGCCGGGGTTCGGGTTGGCCCGCATACAGGCGCCGAGTGCGGGCACGCTCGCAGCGCCCAGGACCAGGGCCGTGAACGAGCGTCGGGTGAAGGCCGGGAGTGATCCCGGCCGGGGCCCATCAGTCATGGTGCTTCCTCTTCTCTGGGTGTTCGGGACTGCTGCGATCGTCGGATCGACTCGATCGCCGGAGAATGATCATCAGGAGCGTGCACAGGACCGCCGCTCCGACCAGCATGATCATGGTGATCACGAAGGGGCCGGTGCCGGGTGCCGGCCGGCCGAAGTACAAGATCATGGCGGCCATCACGAAGACGAACATGATCATGCCGAGCCCGGCCCGGCCCATCTCCAGGGGCAGCTTCATCGCGCCGTCGCCTCCTGCAGCCGGCGGGCGGTGCGGCGCTGCTGGGCCAGGTCCGGGTCCGGCTCCGGACAGGCCTCCAACAACGCCTGCGTGTACGGGTGCTGCGGCCGCTCGATCACGTCGAGGGTCGGGCCGGACTCGACGACCGCGCCGTGCCGCATCACGGCCATGGTGCCCTCGGCACCGAAGAACTTGGCCATCGCCAGGTCGTGGGTGATGAACAACATGCCGACCTGCCGGTCCACCCGGAGCCGGGTCAGCATCTCGAGCAACCCGATCCGGATCGAGACGTCCAGCATCGAGGTGGCCTCGTCGGCCAAGATCACCTTCGGGTTCAGCGTCAGCGACCGGGCCACCGCGACCCGCTGCCGCTGACCGCCGGACATCTGGTGCGGGAACAGCGAGATGAACCGGTCGGCCGGCTTCAGATCCACCTCCAGCAACAGTTCCCGGACCCGCTGCTCGGCCTCGTCCGGGCCCTTGACCAGCTTGTGCTCCAGGAGTGGCGCGGAGAGGATCGTGTAGACGTCCTGGATGGGGTTCAGCGAGGCGTACGGGTCCTGGTGCACGTACTGCACGCCGCGCCTGAACGTCTTCCAGGCCCGCCGGTTCCGCCGGTCGTAGACGTCCTTGCCGTCGTACCGGACCTGACCGCCGGTCGGCCGCCGGAGTCCGGCGGCGATCTTGGCCAGCGTGCTCTTGCCGGAGCCGCTCTGGCCGACCAGGCAGACCACCTCGCCGGGCCCAACGTTGAGGCTGACGTCCTTGACCGCGACCACGCTCTCCCGGGTCGAGTGGAACACCTGCCGGATCGAGTCGAGTTCCAGCAGCGGGCCGTTGCCGGCCGGGGCTGACGGGCTGTTTTCAGGCATCGCGCTGCTCCTGGTCGGGGCGCCGGGTGGCGCCGGTCAACGTCGGGACCGAACCGATCAACTTCTGCGTGTACGGATGCTGCGGGCGGTAGAAGATGTCCCGGACGTCGCCGACCTCCACCATCTCGCCGTCGTACATGGTGGCGACCCGGGTGGCCAGCTCGGCCGCCACCGCCAGGTCGTGCGAGACGAAGATCATCGCGAAGTCGAGCCGCTCGTGCAGGTCGTAGATCAGATCGACGATCCGCCGCTGGGTCAGGATGTCCAGGGCGGTGGTCGGCTCGTCCAAGATCAGGATCTGCGGCTCGAGCAGGATCGCCATCGCGATCAGCACCCGCTGCCGCATGCCGCCGGACAGCTCGTGCGGGTAGGCGCGGAGCACCCGGCCCGGCTCCAGGTCCACCTCGCGGAGCGCGTGCTCGGCCCGCTCGGTGATCTCCCGTTTGCCGATGCCGTCCTGATGATCACGGATGGTGTCGGCCATCTGGTCCTTGATCTTCAGCACCGGGTTGAACGAGTTCATCGCACCCTGGAAGACGATCGCCGCCTCGGACCAGCGGAACCGGCGCATGGCCGGCTCGGAGAGGCTGCGCAGGTCGATCAGTTCACCCGCGCGGTTGCGGTACTCGAGCTCCCCGCCGCTGATCTGGGCGATCTTGGGGAGCAGCCGCAGCAGGCTCAGCGCGAGGGTGGTCTTGCCACACCCGCTCTCGCCGATCAGCGCGATGCTCTCGTGCGGGTACAGCTCGAAGCTCACCCGGTCGACGGCACGCAGCACGTGCGCGTCCGACCGCTGGCTCGCCTCGGTGCGGTATTCGACAGTGAGGTCCTTGACGCTCAGGACCGGGCCGGCGTTCGTCATGTCCACCCCGTTCTCAGTTGTGCCGCAGCCGCGGGTTGAGGATCTCTTCGAACGACCTGGACATCGTGACCAGAGACAGCTGGAGCAGCGAGATGGCCACCACCGGCCCCATCGCCCACCAGACCGATTCGTCGCGGAAGTGCGCACCGGCCTTCTGGGCCCAGTGGATGGTGATCCCCCAGTTGGTGCCGGTCAGCGGTGCCAGACCGAGCAGGTAGAGGCCGACCAGGGAGTAGATCGCGTTGATCGCGCCGAGGACGAAGTTCATCATGATGTAGCTCGCCATGTTCGGCACGATCTCCCGGAGCACGATCCGGCTGATGCTCAGATCGAGCAGTCGCGCCGCCTCGACGTACTCGCGTTCCTTGATCGAGAACGCCTGGGCGCGCACCGTACGGAGCAGGCCCGGCCAGCCGAGCACGCCGATCAGGACGGCCAGCCCCCAGTCCGAGCCGATCGAGTAGAAGGCCGCGATCACCGCCAGCAGGATGATCGACGGGATCGTCAGCGCGATGTCGGTGGCGGTGACGATCACCGCGTCCAGCCGGCCGCCGACGTACGCGGCGAGGGAGCCGAAGAAGACGGCGATGACGGTCGAGATCAACGCGGCCAGGAAGCCGACCAAGATCACCGCCCGGCCGCCGTCGATGACGTCCACCAGGACGTCCTTGCCCATGTTGTCGGTGCCCATCCAGTGCTGCCAGCTCGGGCCGGCCAGCCGGTTGGCCACGTCGGTGCTCTGCTCCGGTGTGAAGAACGGGCCGATCAGGCAGATCAGCAGGATCGCCACGAAGACGCAGAAGCCGATGAAGCCGGACCGCGACCGGCGGATGCCGCGCCAGAAGATCTGCAGCGCGTTGGGCCGGTCCCGGCGGCCGCCGGCGGCGGGGGCGGCCGGTTCCGGACCGGTCGGTTCGTCGCCCCTCGGGTTCGTACCGGATGCGATGATCATGCCCATGGCTCAGCCCTCCTGTCCGCGTACCCGGACCCGGGGATCGATGGTGCTGTAGAGGAAGTCGGCCGCGAGGTTGGCGATCACCACCGAGATCGTGGTGAGCAGCAGCACGCCCTGGATCGTGGTGTAGTCGCGGCTGCTGATCGAGTCGTAGAGCAGTTGGCCGATGCCCGGATAGCGGGTGATCGTCTCGACCAGGATCGAGCCGCCGACCAGGAACCCGATCGAGAGCATGAATGCCGTGAACATCGGCAGCATGGCGTTGCGCCCGACGTACTGGTACTGGATCCGGGTCGTCCGCAGCCCACGCGCCCTGGCCACCTGGACGTAGTCGTCGCCGAGGACCTGGACGGTCGACGATTTCATCACCAGCATCCAGCCGCCGACCGAGGTGAGGATGTAACACCAGATCGGCAGCGCGGCGTGGAACAGGGCGTCCATGATGAAGGTGAGGTTGAACCCGATCTCCACCCCGGGCGTGTACGCACCGCGCATGTCGGCCAACGGCAACCAGCCGAGTTTCACGCCGAAGACGACGATCAGCATGATCGCCAGCAGGAAGGACGGGATCGACTGGGTGACCGAGCCGAACGCGGTCGCCAGGTGATCGAACCAGCCGCCGCGCCGGTACGCCATCACCATGCCGAGCGCGACGCCGGAGACGAAGCTGATCACCAGCGCGATGCCGACGCTGAACAGGGTCCACGGCAGGTACTGCCCGATCATGGACCCGACCGGGGTTCCCGGAGCGGTGATCGAACTGCCCAGATCGCCCCGGACCAGGTTGCCCAGATAGCTGAAGTACTGCTCGACCGGGGACGCGGTCGGGTCGAACGAGAACAGCACCGAGGCCGCGGCGGCCGCTTCCTCGTAGCTGCGGCCGTACTGGGTGATCTGCTCGTTGATGTAGACGTCGAGCGGACTGCCCGGCAACAGCCTGACCAGGAAGAACGTCGCGGTGGCGACCACGAAGATCGTCAGCAGCGCGCGCAGCAACCGGAACGCGACGTAGCGAATGGTGCCGACCAGGTGCCGCCGGCGCCACTCCGCGGAACTGACCGCGGCCGCCGCAGCCTCCTCGGCGTCCTCGACCTCCGCGGCAGCGTCGAAGGGAGCATCGGACGCCGTTGCCACGGCGCCGGGAGAAATCTTGCTCGAATCCGTCATGCCGCCTGACCTTCCTGACCTCGTTGAGGAACAACGCGTACAGGTTTCAGGTGCGCCGTTGCCCTCATACCGATCAAATCCCGTCGCCGTGAGGCGCCGAACCGGGGGAACCGTCGCCTCCCTGCGGCGGCCGATGACCAGCTTTGTCAGGCCATACCCCGATTGCGGCAAGACTCTACTGGAACCGCGCCAGAATGTGTTCAGTTAAATCAAAAACCGAGCACAATCACTCACGCCGTAGATCCGCGAGTGGGGCGCGAGTATTCTGGGTCGGCTGCGCAGGGGTTTCGGACGAGTAAGGTCACACGCGATGTTGCTCTCCAACCGGATCCCGGCCGCTCCCGATCCCGACGCGATTTTCGAGGCATTCGTCGACTGGTCGGTCGAGCGGGGCTGGCAGCCCTACCCGGCGCAGACCGAGGCCCTGATCGAGATCGTCTCCGGCTCGAACGTGATCATGGCGACGCCGACCGGCTCCGGGAAGAGTCTGGTCGCCACCGGCGCCCAGTTCGCCACCCTGGCCGCCGGCGGCACCACCTACTACACGGCGCCGATCAAGGCCCTGGTGTCGGAGAAGTTCTTCGCGGCCACCGAGTTCTTCGGTCCGGAGCGGGTCGGCATGCTCACCGGCGACGCGAGCGTCAACGCCGGAGCGCCGATCATCTGCTGCACCGCCGAGGTGCTGGCCAACATCGCGCTGCGCCAGGGGGATCGCGGCGGCATCGACACCGTGATCATGGACGAGTTCCACTACTACGCCGAACCCGATCGCGGCTGGGCCTGGCAGGTGCCCCTGATCGAGCTGCCCTCGGCGCAGTTCCTGCTGATGTCGGCGACGCTCGGCGACATGACCCGGTTCGAGGCCGACCTGAGCCGGCGGACCGGGCGGCAGACCGCGGTGGTCAGCTCGGTGGAACGACCGATTCCCCTTTACTACTCGTACGTGACGACGACCCTGCACGAGACGATCGAGGAGCGGCTGGAGTCCCGGGACGCTCCCATCTACGTGGTGCACTTCAGCCGGGCGGCCGCGATCGAGCAGGCCCAGGCGATGGCCAGCCTCAAGGTCGCGACCCGGGAGGAGAAGGACAAGATCGCCGAACTGATCGGCGACTTCCGGTTCTCGGCCGGCTTCGGCAAGACCCTGTCCCGGCTGGTCCGGATGGGGATCGGGGTGCACCACTCCGGGATGCTGCCGCGCTACCGGCGGCTGGTCGAGCGGCTGGCCCAGGCCGGGCTGCTCAAGATCATCTGCGGTACGGACACGCTGGGCGTCGGGATCAACGTCCCGATCCGGACCGTGCTGCTGACCTCGCTGAGCAAGTACGACGGCGTGAAGCCGCGGCTGCTCACCGCCCGCGAGTTCCACCAGATCGCCGGCCGGGCCGGTCGGGCCGGCTACGACACGGCCGGCAACGTCGTGATCCAGGCCCCTGATCACGTGGTCGCCAACGAGAAGGCGCTGGCCAAGGCCGGCGACGACCCGAAGAAGCGGCGCAAGGTGGTCCGGAAAAGGCCGCCGGAAGGCACCGTCGGGTACGGCCAGCCGACCTACGACCGGCTGGTCGCGGCCGAGCCGGAACCGCTGGAGTCGAGCTTCGGGGTCAGCCACGCGATGGTGATCAACGTGATCGCCCGCGGCGGCGACTGCTTCGCCGGGATGCGGCACCTGCTCACCGGCAACGACGAACCGGCCGCCCGGCGGCGACGGCACGTCCACCGCACGATCGAGATCTACCGCGGCCTGCTGGCCACCGGCATCGTGGAGCCGAACCCGTCCGGCACCGGGGCCCGGCTGACCATCGACCTGCAGGAGGACTTCGCGCTGAACCAGCCGCTGTCGCCCTTCGCGCTGGCCGCCCTCGACCTGCTCGATCCGGAGTCCGACGACTACACGATGGACATCGTCTCGGTGATCGAATCGATTCTGGAGGATCCGCGGCCGGTGCTGACCGCGCAGCGGAACCGGGCTCGCGGGGCGGCGGTCGAGGCGATGAAGGCCGAGGGGATCGAGTACGAGGAGCGGATGGAGCTGCTCGAGGACGTCACCCATCCCCAGCCGCTGGCCGAGCAACTGGGGCATGCGTACACGGTCTACGCCCAGACCCACCCCTGGGTCCTTGATCACCGGCTGTCACCGAAGTCGGTGGTCCGCGAACTGTCCGAGCAGGCGATGACCTTCTCCGAGTACGTCAGCAACTATCAGCTGGCCCGGTCCGAGGGGATCGTGCTGCGCTACCTGTCCGACGCGTACAAGGCGCTGCGGCAGACGGTGCCGGAGTCGATGCGGACGCCCGACCTGGCCGACCTGATCACCTGGCTCGGCGAGATGATCCGCCAGGTCGACTCCAGCCTGGTCGACGAGTGGGAGGAACTGCGGCATCCCGGCGCGCAGCCGAAGGAGCACCGGATCGACGAGCGGCCGGCGCCGGTCACCCAGAACCAGCGCGCCTTCGCGATCATGGTCCGGAACGCGATGTTCCGCCGGGTCGAGCTGGCCGCCCGGCGCCGCTGGGACGATCTGGGCGCGCTGGACGGCGACGCCGGCTGGACCGCCGACGACTGGTGGAACGCCCTGAAGCCGTACTTCGAACGGCACGGCGAGATCGGCACCGGCCCGGACGCGCGCGGCCCCCAGCTGCTCGCCCTCGACCGGTCCGAGGACGTCTTCCGGGTCCGGCAGACGCTGGACGACCCGGCGGGGGACCGGGACTGGGTGATCGAGGCCGAGGTCGACCTGGCTGCCAGCGACGAGGCCGGCGAGGCCGTCGTGCGGGTGACCCGGGTCGGCGAACTCAGCGGCTTCACGGACGAGAGTTGACCGTCGCGGCTCGATCGACCCAGTGCCGCCACGCGGTGCCGAACGGTTCGGAACCCGCTCGAACCGCAGCCAGCAATTCGTCAGCTGTCGCCCGGGCACCCGCGACGACCGTCTCCGGGTAGCGGTAGCGAACGGTGTGCGCGGCGAACTCGTCCTCGTCCTCGATCCAGCACCGGCCGTCGGCGGCGGCGACGACATCGAGGTCCAGATCCACGGCGCGGATGGCCCAGCCGGACCCGTCGTCGGAGAACTCCGGCACGGTCGTGACGTCGGCATACAACGCCGTGCGGTGCGGTGGTGCGTTGAAATGGGCCAGAAAGCCACCCGTCCGAGGAATCAACATGGCGTGGGCCGCCCGCCGCCGGAGCTCCGTCCCTGCTTCCGCGGCGTCAAAGGGAAAGGGAGAGCCGTCCGCATTCGCGAGCCAGCCGCCATGTTGATCGGAGCCGAGAAAGAGCATCCGCGCCTGGCGATGGGCCGCGCCGTCCCACTTGCGCTGCCGAAGGGTCACGGGTTCGCCGATCCCCGGTTCAGTGTTCATCTCGCCCCTTCCGAGGATCCATCGTTCCAGTCGGGTGCACGCCAAGGGGGTTAGGCAGCCCTCACCTATAGTGGTTCGGTGATGACCGGGGACGGGAGCTGAGCGCCGATGGACTTCTGGCGCGACTGGCCCTATCCGGTGGCTCTGTCGGTCCTGTTCCTGGTGATCCTGCTCCGCGCCAACGCCACCTACTGGATCGGCCGGGCCGCGAATGCCGGGGCCGACCGGACCCGGCTGCACCGGCTGATGGAGACCTCCGGCTACCGGCGGGCGCGGGACCTGGTGGTCCGCTGGGGCGCTCCGGTGATCACGGTGTCGTTCCTCACGGTGGGGCTGCAGACCTTGATCAATCTCGCGGCCGGTGCCCTCCGGATGCCGTACCGCCGCTATCTGCCGGCGATGCTGATCGGCGGCGTGCTCTGGGCGTTCCTGTACGCGACGTTCGGCTTCGTCTCGTTCGAGGTGTGGCAGCGGCTGTACGAACGCTGGCCCGGCCTCGCCATCGCCTTGCTGGTGCTGCTGGTGTTGATCTTGATCGGCTTCATCGTCCGGCAGGCGACCCGGTCGCGGCGGCGCGGCGATGATCAGACGTCGCCGGAGGATGCCGATCGCGCGTCGGGGGATAACGTGGGGGCGTGACGTTCGACCCAGCCCGCTGGCAGCCGATCGATGGCTTCGCCTTCACCGACATCACCTATCACCGCGCCGTCGACGCCCCGGTCGTCCGGGTGGCGTTCGACCGGCCGGAGGTGCGCAACGCGTTCCGTCCGCACACCGTGGACGAGCTGTACCGCGCTCTTGATCATGCGCGGACCAGCTCCGACGTCGGCTGCGTCCTGCTCACCGGGAACGGCCCGTCGCCCAAGGACGGCGGCTGGGCCTTCTGCAGCGGGGGTGATCAGCGGATCCGCGGCCGCGCCGGCTACGAGTACGAGGACGGCGCCGAGCCACCGGCCGACCAGCCGGCGCCCGATGCCGGTGCGCTCGGCCGGCTGCACATCCTCGAGGTGCAACGGCTGATCAGGTTCATGCCGAAGGTGGTGATCGCGCTGGTCAACGGCTGGGCGGCCGGCGGCGGGCACAGCCTGCACGTGGTCTGCGACCTGACCCTGGCCAGCGCCGAGCACGCCCGGTTCAAGCAGACCGACGCCGATGTCGGCTCCTTCGACGCCGGCTTCGGCTCGGCCTACCTGGCCCGCCAGGTCGGCCAGAAGCTCGCCCGGGAGATCTTCTTCCTCGGCGAGGTCTACGACGCCGAGGATGCGCATCGGATGGGCATGGTCAACCGCGTCGTACCCCATGATCAACTCGAAGAGGTCGGCGTCGAGTGGGGTAAGAAGATCTGTGCCAAGAGCCCGACCGCGCAGCGGATGCTCAAGTTCGCGTTCAACGCGATCGACGACGGCCTGGTCGGCCAGCAGGTCTTCGCGGGCGAGACCACCCGGCTCGCGTACATGACCGATGAGGCCGTCGAGGGCCGCAACGCCTTCCTGGAGAAGCGGCCGCCGGACTGGTCGGCCTTCCCGTACTACTACTGAGTCGACTGAGTCATAACTATTGCATAGTTATGAACGCCTTGCAGGCGGCGCTTGCAAAGTTCATAACTATGTATAACTATGGACTTCGTGACTCCAGCGGATCTTCGACGGCTCGTGCGAGCGGGCGAGACATTCACGACGGAGTTCAAACGTGCCAGGGGTCTCAACGACAGCGACATCGTGAACGCAGTCGTGTGCATGGCCAACGGCGAAGGCGGGCACCTTCTCCTGGGCGTCGAGGACAACGGGGACATCACTGGCCTCCCCCCGCGTCACGGCGATCGGACTGACCCCGATCGCCTTCGTGCCTTGATCCTCAACAACACCGAACCTGCGGTTGCAACGGAGATCGAACTCGTCCAGATCGACGAGGGTCTTGAAGTTGCAGCGATCGAGATTGCGGCCGCTCCGAGTCCAGTGGGCAGCAAGGCGGGCGTCTTCTTGCGCCGCGCCACGAAGTTCGACGGGTCGCCCGAGTGCGTGCCCTATCGTGCGCACGAGATCATCTCAGCGGGCCTCAGTGCCCAGGGTCGCGACTATGCGGAGACGCCGGCACGGGGTGCTCGGATGACTGATCTCGATCCACGCGAGTTCGACTCGTTCCGCCGGCTGTGCGGTGATGGCCGGGGTGACCGCGGCCTGGCCGAGGCCGACAACGAGGATGTCCTGCGTGCACTTCGGGTGGTCCGGCCGGACACCGGAGAGCTCACGCTCGGCGCCGTTCTGCTGTTCGGGCGGGAGTCCGCGCTGTTCACACATGTGCCAACGGCAGAAGTCTTGTTCCAGGAGTCGACCGAGGGTGAGATCACCACGAATCAGCAGCTCCGGCTCCCCCTATTTCGGGTGGCCGAGAGGATTCGCGAGCTCATCGAGGTTCGCAACACCGAGCAGGAGTTCGTTCTTGGGCTGCACCGCGTGGGCGTGCCGCGTCTGCCGGACGGGATCGTCCGCGAGGTCGTTGCCAATGCGCTGATCCACCGCGACTATTCCGAACTTGGGCCCATCGCCGTGAGACTGAGTGAAGATCAACTCCAGGTGTCCAGCCCCGGCGGACTTCCGCCGGGGATCACGTTGCGGAGCTTGCTGACCGAGTCAAGGCCGCGCAGTGTCATCCTTGCTGATGCCTTCAAGCGTGCTGGTCTCGTTGACCGCTATGGCCGCGGTGTATCCGAGATGTACCGGCAGTTGTTGCGACTTGGCCGCGATGGTCCGGATTACTCCGCGACGAGCGACAAGTCCGTGATCGTCGACATCCCTACGAGCGATGCCGATCTCGAAATGGTTCGATTCGTGATCGAGTATGAGGAGAGTGAGGACAAGCGGCTCACGCTCCCTCACCTTCGGATCCTGCATGAGATCAAAGCGATGGGGGACGGGAGCATCTCCGAGTTGGCCTCGTCCCTCGATGTAGCGGACGTGACGGTCCGAGGAGACCTTGCGAGACTCACCGAGCTGGGACTGGTGGAGCCGCGAGGCAGCGGCCGCGGTCGACGGTTCCACCTGACCGCGGCCTTCTACCGGAAGGCGGAGTCCTCGGCGTACGTAAGGTTGCAGGACACCGAGCCGATTCAGCAGGACCACATGGTGCTCGCCTATGTTGATCAATGGGGCTCCATCACGCGCAGAAAGGCAGCCGAACTCTGCCGGTTGAGCCCACTGCAGGCGAGGACGACTTTGCGGCGACTTGTCGACGCCGGCGAGCTTGAACTCCGTGGTGAGCGACGCGGTGCCCATTACGTACGTCCGGGTCGAAACTGACATTGCGGACTGGTGGTCCTAAACCGATGCCAGGGCCGACGGGCGACGACATCACATGATCAACAACACGGCGGGCGCTGGCCACTCTGCGATCGCCGAACAGGCTAGAGCGCTTTCGGTTTCGCCGAGGCGCATGACCGGCAGAACGAGTCCGGTCTCTTCAGCGCCTACTACGAGAAGCCGGCGATGCTCGACCTTGCGGGCGACGTCACTGATCTCGGTGACAAGTCAGCTTTCCTGTGCTTCCCGTTCTTCGTTCTGGAAGCCTCCTGAGTCGTATGGAGGGATCTGCCCGTTATGGAGGTGCAGCGGTTGATCAGGTTCATGCCGAAGGTGGTGTTCGCGCTGGTCAACGGCTGGGCGGCCAGCAGGTCTTCGCGGGCGAGACCACCCGGCTCGCGTACATGACCGACGAGGCCGTCGAGGGCCGCAACGCCTTCCTGGAGAAGCGGCCGCCGGACTGGTCGGCCTTTCCGTACTACTACTGACCGGGTGTGATCCGGTAGGCCTCGAACGGATGGCCGTCGGCGCCCTTGCTGCCGGTGGAGACGATCAGGTAGTCGCCGGAGACGGCCAGCAGATCCCGGCCGGGCAGCGTCGCCCGCTTCGCGCCGGTGCGGTCCAGGGCGAAGGTGACCCACTCGTCGGGGTGCTCGGAGGGGCTGAGCTCGTACCACTCGGTGCCCCAGAGGTAGCCGCCGACCGCGGCCCTGAGCTGGACGTTGATGTGGAGGGCCGAACCGGGATCGAGTTCGGTCGCGCCGCGCTCGGTCTGCTCGTTGTTGATCATGCGGCTGCGGAGATCGCGTTCGGTCAAGCCAGGCCAGCAGCCCGTCGTCGCAGACGAGCCGGCCGGTGGCCTGGAACTCCGTGATCGCCAGCGTCTGAAGATCAACGGCCTGGTGGTCCCCGCCGTCCGCCAGGAAGACGGCGTGGGTGTCGCAGACGGCGCGCAGGTAGGCCGGCGAAGCCGAGGCCCAGCGAGGCTTCCCGGTCCGGACGTCGAGGACCGTGGCGGTGCCGGCGCCGGACCTCGCGATGATCGAATCCCCGGTTGCGGCATAGGAGAGCATGTCCTCGACTCGCCACAGCTCGGCACCGGTCCGCGGATCGAGGGCGATCGTCGTGTCCGGCTTCCCGGTGCTGCCGGTGGCGTCGAGATTGATCATGACGGCCGCGCCGGTCACCGCGATCACCTTGGCCTTGGTGTCGGGCCGGGCCCGGGGATCGTCGGCGGGAAGCTGGGGGATCGCGGGATAGGCCCATCGCGGCTTGCCGTCGGCGAGGTTCAACCCGACGACGGCCCAGCCGTCGGTGAAACCCGAGTCCGGGGCGTCGCCCGACCCCTGCGAGTAGGTCAGGGCGACGAGTCCGCCGGCCGGGTCGAGGGCCGCCTTCGGAGCGCTGCCGCTGGACTCGGGGTCGTACCAGTACTCGAAGTCGGGCCTGGCCTTGGTCAGGCCGGTACGGGTGAGAACCGGTGCCGGCGGGGTGTTCCGGTCGACCCGCCAGCGGCGCTCGCCGGTCCCGGCGTCCACGGTGATCAGCGCTTGGTCCGTACGGCCCGGGCGCTTGTCACTGTCGGTCGGGATCTCCGACATGATCACCGTCTGGTCGAGCACCTGGGTGTAGCTGGCGTGCTCGATCCCGCTGGACCCGCTGTCCCAGATCTTGTCGACCTTGAGGTCCGGACTCGGTGGACCGGCGTACTCGGGGTCGGAGTTCAGCAGGGCGCAGCCGGTGAAAGTCAGGCCGATCGCCAGGGCCAGCGCCAGGCGACGGAGGGCGCGAGGGCGGAAGTCTGTACTGATGGGCGAGAGAATAACAGTGTTATCGCAACGACCCGGACCGGGCTGATCAGCCTGCGATGATCATCGACGGCTCAGTCGACCACGCCGTAGAGCCGGTCACCGGCGTCGCCCAGTCCCGGCACGATGTAGCCGACCTCGTTGAGCCGTTCGTCGACGGCGGCGGTGACCAGGTGGCAGGGCACGTGCAGATCGTTGAGCAAGGCCTCGACCCGGGCGATCCCCTCCGGTGCCGCCAGCAGGCAGATGCAGGTGATGTGATCGGCGCCGCGGTCGACCAGGTACTTCACCGCCGCGGCCAGGGTGCCGCCGGTGGCCAGCATCGGATCGAGGACGTAGCACTGGCGGCCGGACAGGTCCTCCGGCAGCCGCTCCGCGTACGTGGAGGCCTCCAGGGTCGTCTCGTCCCTGACCATGCCGACGAAACCCACCTCAGCGGTCGGGATCAGGCGGGTCATTCCCTCCAGCATCCCGAGCCCGGCGCGCAGGATCGGCACCACCATCGGCCGTGGCTGGGCGAGCTTCACGCCGACGCACTCCGCGATCGGGGTCCGTACCGTGTGCGGCGTGACCCGCACCTCCCGGGTCGCCTCGTAGGCCAGCAGGGTGACCAGTTCCTCGGTCAGGTGCCGGAAGGTCGGCGAGTCGGTGCGCTCGTCGCGCAGCGCGGTCAACTTGTGCGCCACCAGGGGATGGTCGACTACCCGAAGTTCCATGTCGTAGAGCGTGCCACAAATCGCGGTGCCTTCCGTAGGGGCAGGATGAGGTCAAGAGCGGGTATCAGTTGGGCCGGCGAGGATGTGTCTGTTGCCTTGTTCTGCCACCATTGGGTGGCGAATGAAGGGAAGGCTGATGAGTGACTTTGACGACGACGAGTACGAGTCGTTCGATCTGGGGACCTCGCGTGCGCGGGGCCGGACCGGTACGGGGACCGATGCTCGGAGTACGGATGAGGACTTGTCTGATTCCGATGATCTTGACCTCGACGAAGATGACGACAGCGACGACGATGACGACGACGACTTCGACGACGATGACGACTACGACGACGATGATCTTGAGGACGCGACCGACGACGAGATCGACTTCGTCGTCGCCGCGTACCGGGAGGACGGCCAGGCGGTCGCGCAAGGGCTGCGCAAGGACCTGGCCAACGACCTGGAGGAGTTGATCGACGAGCTCCGGCGATACCCCGGCGACGGTGGCACCCTCGGGTTCGTCTCGTTGACCCAGTCGGTGTTCGTGATCACCAGGGTCCGCGGCAAGCTGGTCCAGGTGCTGTTGTCCGACGGCGGTGCGGGCGACGAATGGCCGATCGCGCGCGACGTCGCCGACTTCCACGGCATCCCGGTGCCGGACAACGACGACCCGCTGGGTGATCTTGATCTGCTGGCCGACCTCGGCATCGGCTCGTTCGAGCTGGAAGCGATCAGCAGCGACCTCGACGAGACCAGCGAAGATCTGGTGTACCAGATCGTCGAGAAGCTCAAGATCGGTTCGGAGTTCCGCCGGGTCGTCCAGTCCACCTTCCACTGACCTTCATGAGCACGAAGGTTTGATCACGGTGCCCAGCCGCTGGGACCCGGCGATGCGGGTCGCCCTCGACCAGGCCGTCGCGGCGGCCGGGCACGGTGACGTACCCGTGGGTGCGGTGCTGCTCGATCCGGCCGGCGAGCCGATCGCGGTGGCCGGCAACGAGCGGGAACAGACCGGTGACCCGACGGCGCACGCCGAGATCCTCGTGCTCCGCCGGGCCGCCGAGGCCCTCGGTCACCGTCCGGACGCCTGGCGCCTGGACGGCTGCACCCTCGTGGTCACCCTGGAGCCGTGCACCATGTGTGCCGGCGCCCTGGTGCTGGCCCGGATCGGGCAGTTGGTCTTCGGCGCGTACGACCCGAAGGCCGGTGCGGTCGCCTCGCTCTGGGACGTCGTCCGGGACCGGCGGCTGAACCACCGGGTCGAGGTGATGGGCGGCATCCTGGCCGACGAGTGCGGAGCCGTACTCAAGGACTTCTTCGGCGACCGGCGGTAGGGGTTTCGATTCGCGTACACCCGAGTGAATTGGGTACGCTCTTCGGCGGTGGCGTGTCTGAGCGGCCTAAAGAGCGCGCCTCGAAAGCGCGTGAGGTGAAAGCCTCCGCGGGTTCAAATCCCGCCGCCACCGCTCTGGGAAGCCCGCGTCCATCCGTGGACGCGGGCGTTCCCTGTCTCGGGCCTCCGTAACGGTTCCCCTACCGGCGCGCCCGAACACGACCCCAACGGCCGGGATCTGCTGATCGACCAGCGAAAATGACCCGATGGAGATCAATCTCGACGGCATTCTGCTGGTCAGCGCCGTCGTGTTGATCGCCGCGATCATCGCGGCCCGGCTCGGGGCCCGGATCGGGCTGCCGTCGCTGTTGCTGTTCCTGGGCCTCGGCATGCTGATGGGCGATTCCGGGCTCGGGCTGCAGTTCTCCGACCCGGATCTGGCCCGCGCGCTCGGCTTCGGGGCGCTGGTGTTGATCTTGGCCGAGGGCGGGCTGACGACGCGCTGGCACGACATCCGGAGTTCGGTCGGGGTGGCCGGGGTGCTGGCCACCGGCGGGATCTTCGTCAGCGTCGCCCTGATGACCCTGTTCGGGCACTTCGTGCTCGGCCTCGACCTCTGGATCGCGGTGCTGCTCGGCGCGGTGACCTCGCCGACCGACGCGGCCGCGGTCTTCTCGGTCCTGCGCCGGGTGCCGGTCCCGCACCGGCTCCGCGGCGTGCTGGAGGCCGAATCGGGGCTCAACGACGCACCGACCGTGCTGCTGGTCGTGCTGGCCAGTGCCGCCGCCACCGGTGATCAGCCGCACGGTGCCGGCGGGTTCGCCGGGCTGATCGGCATGATCATCTTCGAACTGGTGGCCGGCGGCGTGATCGGGATCGCGCTGGGCTGGATCGGCGTCCAGATCCTGCGCCGGGTGGCGCTGCCGTCGTCCGGGCTCTATCCGCTGGCGGCGCTGGTCTGGACCGTGTTCGCGTACGCCATGGGAGCGACCCTGCACACCAGCGGCTTCGCCGCGGTCTACCTCTGCGCCCTGCTGCTCGGCAACGCGCAACTGCCGCACCGCGGCGCCACCCGGTCGTTCGTCGAGGGGATCGGCTGGATCGCGCACATCGGCCTGTTCATCATGCTCGGGCTGCTGGCCAGCCCGAACCGGGTCACCCTGCAGGCCGTCCTGATCGCGCTGGCGGCCGGCGCCTTCCTCACCTTCGTGGCCCGGCCGGTCGCAGTGCTGATGTCCGCGCCCTGGTTCCGCTTCCCCTTACGCCAGCAGGCCTTCCTGTCCTGGGCGGGGCTGCGTGGTGCCGTACCGATCGTGTTCGCGACCATCCCGCTGTCCGAGGACGTCGCCGGCGGCACCTTCCTGTTCGACGTGGTGCTGGTCTTCGTGATCGTCTTCACCCTGCTGCAGGCACCGACACTGCCGTTGGTCGCCCGGCTGCTCCGGCTCGTCGATCATGAATCGGCGCGCGACGTCGAGGTGGAGGCCGCGCCGCTGGACCGGATCTCCGCCGACCTGCTGCAGGTACGGATCCCGAAGGGCTCCCGGCTGATCGGGGTGGAAATCAGCGAGCTCCGGCTGGGCACCCAGACCGTGGTGTCGCTGGTGATCCGCGACGACACCCCGTTCCCGCCGACCGGCCGGACCCGGATCCGGGAGGGCGACGAGTTGTTGATCGTGACGCCGACGACGCTGCGCCAGCACACCGAGGACCGGCTCCGCAGCCTGGGCCGCAGCGGCCGGCTGGCCCGTTGGCGGGAACGTCTCGAGGAGACCGAGAACTAGCCGATCAACCTTCGGGCGCGGCGCTCGACTTGGGGATCGACGGCAGGCAGACGGTCTTGGCCTTCACCGCGAGAGTGGTCTTGGCCTTGTCGGCGAAGTTCTTGTCCCAGTTCCAGTCGTTGCCGACCAGGACGTCGACCCGATGATCAGCGCGGCCCGGCTCCACCTTGACCGTCGAGCCCGGGAAGAACTGCTTGACCAGCAGCACCTCGGGGTTCTTGGCGCCCTGGCCGACGATCACCGGCGCGCCCACCTTCTCGGCGGTGCTGGCTTCCTCCTGGACCCGGAACCCGCGGTCCCGCAGCCGGATGCCGAGGTCGCGGGCCAGCCCGCGCTTGCTGCCGCCGTTGTAGATGTTGACGGTCACCTGGCTCGCCGACAGCGCGCCCTTCTTGACCGGAACCGAGACGCACGGGGTCGGTGGCAGCGGCGGGATCGGCTTGAGCACGTTCGTGTATCCCCACCAGGCCCCGTAACCCAGAATTCCGAGCAGGACGAGCAGGGTCAGTGGCGTACGCACGATGCGCCACACCCGGCCGATCAACCGAACCAACTCCCTTCCCCTGGGCACGCCCGCCCGCGGCCTCCCGCAGTCGCAGTGCCCGCCGCTGACCTTACTTCAGATCGAGCACCCGAGCATGCATGGTCTGCCGCTGCTGGAGGGCCGCCCGCAGCGCCCGGTGCAGGCCGTCTTCGAGATACAGCTCACCGCGCCAGGCCACGACGTGGGCGAAGAGATCGCCGTAGAAGGTCGAGTCCTCTTCGAGCAGCGCTTCCAGATCCAGGGTCCGTTTCGTCGTGACAAGCTGATCCAAGCGAACCTGGTGCGGAGCGATCGCTGCCCACTGCTTCTGGGCGTACCCGTGGTCCGGGTAGGGACGTACGTCACCGACACGCTTGAAAATCACTGTGACACTCTATTCACAAAGGTGGCAGGGCACCGAACACGGCCGCGTAACGGTTTCGCATGCAGCGGGTCTATCGTCTCGCCAGCCGGATATGGAAATCTGATGCCCATGACCGAGCAAGCCGAGCCGACTGATTCCGGCACCGAGCCCCCCACCGAAACCGCCCAGACCGAACTGCCCGCGGAGGTCGTCAAGATCGCCGAGGGGTACGCCTTCGAAGGCGCGGCGATTGATCTTGGCGTTGTCGTGGAGGAGGGCCAGGCGCTGCCCGCTGCGGTGGTCCGGCTTCCGCTCGGGATGATGAACCGGCACGGCCTGGTGGCCGGCGCGACCGGTACCGGCAAGACCAAGACCCTGCAGCTGCTGGCCGAACAGCTCAGCGCGGCCGGCGTGCCCGTCTTCGCCGCCGACATCAAGGGCGACCTGTCCGGCATCGGGGCCGAGGGTGAGGGCGGCGAGAAGCTGCTGGCACGGACGACGGCGATCGGTCAGGACTGGAAGGCGATCGCCTGCCCGACCGAGTTCTACGCGCTCGGCGGGCAGGGCACCGGGGTGCCGATCCGGGCCACGATGAGTTCGTTCGGTCCGGTGCTGCTGTCCAAGGTGCTCGGCCTCAACGACGTCCAGGAGTCCTCGCTCGGCCTGGTCTTCCACTACGCCGACCAGGCCGGCCTGCCGCTGCTCGACCTGTCCGACCTGCGCGCCGTACTGCAGCATCTGACCAGCGACGAGGGCAAGGCGGAACTGAAGGCGATCGGCGGGCTGTCCGCGGCGACCGCGGGCGTGATCCTGCGGTCCTTGATCACCTTCTCGGACCAGGGCGCCGAGGCCTTCTTCGGCGAGCCGGAGTTCGACTCGGCCGACCTGCTCCGGATCGCCGAGGACGGCCGGGGCATGATCTCGCTGCTCGAACTGCCGAACCTGCAGGACCGGCCGGCCGTCTTCTCCACCTTCCTGATGTGGCTGCTGGCGGACCTCTTCCACGACCTGCCCGAGGTCGGCGACGTGGACAAGCCGAAGCTGGTCTTCTTCTTCGACGAGGCACACCTGCTGTTCAACGGGGCGTCGAAGGCGTTCCTCGACTCGATCGCGCAGACCGTGCGGCTGATCCGGTCGAAGGGCGTCGGTGTCTTCTTCGTCACCCAGACCCCGGGCGACGTACCGGACGAGGTGCTGGCCCAGCTCGGCTCCCGGGTGCAGCACCAGCTGCGCGCGCACACGCCGAACGACGCCAAGGCGCTGAAGCAGACCGTGTCGACGTTCCCCAAGTCGCACTACGACCTGGCCGAGGCGCTGCAGCACCTCGGCATCGGCGAGGCGATCGTCACGGTGATGGATCCCGACGGTGCACCGACCCCGGTCGCCTGGACCCGGATGCGGGCCCCGCAGTCGCTGATGGGCCCGATGCCCGCCGAGCGGCTCACCCAGACCGTCGACGGCTCGCCGTTGAAGGCGAAGTACGGCGAAGCGGTGGACCGCGAATCCGCCCGGGAACTGCTGGCCAAGAAGCTGGACGCCGGCGCCGCCGCCGCAGCCCAGGAGCAGGCCCCCGCCCCGGCTCCCGACGCCCCGGCCCCGGGCCCGGAACCCGAGCGCCGCGGCCGCAAGGAGAAGAGCCTGATCGAGCAGGTGACGTCGAACAGCATGTTCAAGCAGTTGGTGAACACCGCCGGCCGCGAGATCATCCGAGGCCTCTTCGGCACCGCCCGCCGCCGCCGCTGACCCCCCACCCCTCCGTCCCCGCCCCTCCGTCGCTCCTCCCGCCGACTGGGCACAAAAGCAGGCGTTTCGGCGGTGTGTCGCTGCTGTTGTGCCCAGTCGGCGAGGGGCCGGGGTGGGTCGTGTCGGAGTGGGTGGTGCCGGAGTGGGTCGTGCCGGAGTGGGTCGTGTCGGAGTGGGTGGTGATCGGATGACGGTGGTACGGATCCGGGTGCCGCAGGTGGACGATGCGTCGCCGCCCGACCGGCACGCGGCGATCGGGCCGGAGCTGGATCGGCGGTGTGCGGAGATCGTCCTCACCTCGGACCCGGTGCCGAGCAAGATCGGCATCCGCGGCCTGTCCCTGACCGACCATCCCGGCTGGACCGCCGACGAGCTCGCGGCGGAGATCATCCGTACCGGCACCGATCGCCACGATCCCGTGCGATGGCTGCCGTTCACGGCGGGTTACGACAGACTCGGCGTCGAGCTCCACATCGAGCCGACGACGATCCAGGATGGACGACTGCGCGCGGTCCGGCACGACGAGTCGAGCTGCGGCCGGATGCTACGGGACTTCCGGGTCGGGCCACCGGTCGACCGAGGCGGGGTGCCGCTGCAGATCGACCTGATCACGCTGTACGACCTTGATCAACTGGTGTCGGTGCCCGTGCCGTACGACGGCAGGCACGTGGATCGCCTCACCTCGTGGCGGTTCGGCGCCGATCGGGCGGGCGCGGTGATCGCTGTGGTGATCTTGGATCGTTCTCCGGCTTGAACAAACACGTCGACTCGGACAACCTGTTCACGATGAACGATCCACAGGTCCAGCCTCAGCCCGACGCGCCACCCCGGCGGTCGGGGGCACTGGGCGTGATCAGCTTCGTCGTCGCCGGGATCGGATTGATCTTGGCAGCCGTCGCCATGTACCTACTCCCGACCTCAGCCGGAACATCCCTGACCGGACCCCTCTTCACTCGGGCCGGGATGCTTTCCGCGTTCGCAGCGATCGGAGTCGGTCTGATCGCCGTGGTGCTCGCCACCATCGCGGTCGCCGCCCGGTTCGGCCGCCGGTGGGGGCTGATCGGCCTGGTCGCCGGCGTGCTCGCCTGTCTGGTCGCGTTCGGCGCCATGGTGATCGGCTACCTGAGTTCCTGACGGACCACGCTCCTCGTCACCGGAATCTCCTCCGAGCAGCTACTCCGGCGTCGCGTGGTCGCCGGAATCGCCCGCCGCCCGTTGCGCCGACCGGGCACCTCAGCAGCGACACTCCGTCAGATCGCCTGCTTTTGTGCCCGGTCGGCGGAATGGGGGGTCAGGAGGTTTCGGTGAGGGGGAGGGTGAAGGTGGCGCCGGGGGTGAGGTCGTAGGTGTAGCCCGCGTTGGCGTCGTCCGGGTCGCGGAGGCCGCGGATCGGGGTCTGGTCGCCGAGGTCGAGGACGAACCGGTTGACGCTCTCCTTCCGGGCACCGACGATCCGGTAGCTGGCGTTGCGCTCGCCGTCGGTGTCGACGTGCACGTAGAGCCCGGTCAGGGTCGCCGGGTCGAAGCGGGGGCCGTGCCGGCCGTCGGCCAGATCGATGGTGAGTTCGTTCCGGTCGGTCAGCTCCCGGGTGAAGTCGGCGACCGTACCCTCGAGCCGGGAGTAGGAACGCTGGCCCTGCTCCCCGAGCAGCCGGCAGTCGTGCAGGAAGTGCTGCTGTTCCTCGCCGTCCTGCAGGGTGCAGACGCCGAAGCGGCCGCGGAACCGCAACCGGCCATCGATCACGTACACCTGATCATCGACGGTCGAGCTGATCACGTAGTCGGTCCGGCCGTCGGCGAAGTCGATCTTGACCGCGGCGACCCGGAACTGATCGACGTCCTGGCCGTCCTCGGTGTGCACCGGGACCAGGGCGCTGCCGGTGATCACGCTGTCGCCCGGGTAGCTCTCGATCACCGACACGAAGTTGCTCTGCAGTCCGGTCCCCTTGCGGTGAGCCAGCAGGTAGCGCAGCCGATCGGGGTTGCCCGGCTTGTTGCGCGGCGGGATTCCGTCGGCGAGGGCGACGTCGTCCACCGGTGACAGCAGAGTCAGCCGCAGGCGGGCGTCGGGATCCTGATCATGGACGTTCCAGTTGTCCGCGATCTTCCAGTCGACCCGGAACGAGCCGGCCGGCGCGCTGTCGCGCTGCACCGCGTTGAGATAGTTGAAGCCGCCGAGCTTGCCGTTCTTGTTGTACGCCGGATCCTGGAACGGGATGTTCGGGCCGGCATAGGAACCGCCGTTCTGGTCGACGAGTTCGAGACCGGTCGTGGTCGCCGTGCCCTTGGCGCCGTGGAAGCTGAACACATGATCATCGCCGCCGTCGACGCGGAAGAAGTCGACCAGGTAGGAACGTTGATCATCGATCGTGATCATGGTCGTGGTCCGGCGATACAGCTCGGCCTGGGGGTACGCCCTCGGCGCATCGATCTCGACCATCTGGACCCGGTCCGAGTCACCGATCAACCGGGGCAGGGCGACCCAATGCGGCTTCTGCGAGGACTCGTCGACCACCACCGTGTTGTGACTCACCGTGGCCATCGTCCAGTTCAGCCGCTCGGGATCGGAGCCGGTCACCTCCGGATAGCCGAGGTCCGGCGCCAGGTCCATCCCGGACGCGTGCACGCCGAGGTTGAGCGTGTCCCGGTGGCCGTGCCCTCCGCTGCGTCCGTAGTAGATCCAGGCGCCCCGGGCGTCGGCCCCGCTGCCTTCGCGGAGTGCCGAGAACCCGTACCCGGTCTGATGCACGGTGCCCGGATTGAACCGGCCACGCTCGTCGACGATCGCCTGGATCTCGGCGACCACACCCTCCGGTTCGGGGTCGTAGAGGTTGCCGCGCAGGTTGGCCGTCGAGTTCCCGTTGCGGTGGAAGATCAACTGGGCCAGTCCGGGATCCTTGGTCTTGGTGAATCCGAGCAGGTCCGTGGCCAGCGCGCCGACGATCGCCGGCCCGCCGGTGTTGCCGCTGTCGCCGATCGTCGGCGTGTAGCGGGACAGCATGGTGATCGGATACGTCGCGGTGAACATCTTGAGGAACTTGAGCTGCCCGAACAGGTCGTAGTCCGGGTACCGCTGGTAGCCGTCGACGGCGTCGGCGAGCTGCAGGAAGTTCGCCAGCCAGCCGGCGTTGTAGCCGGGCGCCGCCTCGTTGCCCCAGCCGTCCCGGTCCACGTCGTTGATCAGGACGCGGGCCATGTTGCCGCCGGTGACCTCGTACCTGCGCCCGTACGGGGCCGACGGATCCTCGATCCGGACCAGGTCGCCGGGCTTGAAGACGAAGTCGAGCCACTCCTTGCTGGTGTTCTCCTCGTCCTGCACCACCGCCGCGAGAGCCAGCACGCTCTGGTGCATGCCCGTGTTGCCGCGGATCCGGGAGTTCTGCACCGCCGGGTAGACGAGCCGGACGATGTGATCTTCGACGTGCTTGCGGAACTCGGCCGGGGTCGACTTCGGCGTCGTGATCTTGTAACGCTCGGCCTGGTCGCCGACGAAGTCGAGCAGGGCGGTGTCGGTCTCGATCGCCGGGTAGAAGCCGTCGTAGGCGAGCAGGAAGGCCCGCGCGATCCCGGTCTCCCAGATGTCGTGCAAGATCTTTCCCTGCACCGTGTGCACGTTCGGATCGCCGTTGTCGAAGCCGTCCTCCCACTTGTACGCCGACACGTCCATCTCCGGATAGACGTCGGCGATCCGGTCCAGCAGGACCAGTCCCTTGTGGGCGTACTCGGCCTGTCCGGTGAAGAGGTAGGCGTCCCGCAGCGCGTTGAGGGCGCGCAACACGTAGCCGTGGAACGCCTGCCCGCCGCCGGTGTTCCAGACCGCCCAGTGGTTGTAGTACGCGACGAAGGTCCAGGTGTCGCCGTCCGGGTCGGTCCAGCCCATCCCGTCGTCGACGCCCCAGCCCTCACCGCGCTCCGGGTAGAGCTCGTTGATCAAGAACTGGGAGCCGCGTTCCCGGGCCAGCACGGGATCGAAGATGCCGTGCTCGTTCAGACCTGCGGCGTAGAAGGAGGCGAAGTCGTTGCTCGGGTAGCGCTCGCCGGTGACCGGGCTCTGCAGCTTCCAGGGATGGTTGACCGCGTCGATCTTCCAGGGGTAGTTGCCGAACTTGTTGATCTCGGCGCCGTCGGGTCCCGGGCTGCCCTTGATGCGCTGCCGGTAGCGGATCAGTACGCCCAGGCTGCGGGAGATGC
This sequence comes from Microlunatus sp. GCM10028923, assembly GCF_042666975.1. Lineage (NCBI taxonomy): Bacteria > Bacillati > Actinomycetota > Actinomycetes > Propionibacteriales > Propionibacteriaceae > Microlunatus > Microlunatus sp. GCM10028923. The sequence goes on from NZ_JBHTFF010000022.1 coordinate 53,749, forward strand.
TCTGCGGGGTGACGAAGTTCCACCAGAACTCGTCGCTGTGGGCCAGGAACGGGGCCGCAGCCGCCACTGTGGCGTCACGCTGCTGTCGCGCCCACGGATAGCGCTCGATGTTGCGCCGGGCATTGGCCACCCGCTCGGCCGTGTAGTAGGTGGACTGGGTCTTGGTCGGCGCGACCGGTTCGGCGGCTGCGCGGCCGGTCGTCCAGTTGGCCAGCGGTACGGCGAGGGAGAGTCCGGCACCGGCCTGGAGCAGGCGGCGGCGGGGGATCGGGTGCGGGTGGGACTCAGCAGACATTGCGCGTCCTTCGGGGATCCGGAGAACCTGAAGTTAAGCGACAGCCACTAATAGGGCAATAGGTGCGACTGTAATTGACCGCTGGTCGGCCCGAAACAACGACGTCCCCGGATCACGGTGGATCCGGGGACGTCGGGGAGGGGGAAGGGTGGCGCGGGTGCTCATGCCGGCCGGGCAACGGGCTGCCGCCGGCCACGCGGGGCGCGGACCTTGGCGGCACGACGCTGCTGGCGCCGCTCGGCGAGCGCGCGCTTGAGCTCGTACTGCTTCGCGGCCAGGTGGCTCAGTGTCTGGTTCGACGAACTGATCCGCGGATCGAGCATCGACTGGCGACCGAGTTGGCCGTCGAGGTCGGCGAGGTGGAACGTCATGGTGATTCTCCTTTTGAGGTGGTGACACAAGTATGGCGTCATGATGACGTCAAATTCAAGAGGTAAGACATCGAAAGTTGGAATCGTGGTGTCATGTGGCGCCAGGAGGCGCTGTGGGGTGCCGAGGGCAGGCAGAGTTGTCCGGCGACACGTGAGCGCGGAAATCGGCCCCTCAGGCAGCGGGGACGAGAGGTGGGGTCAGCCGACGATGACGGTGCCGACGACCGGGGCGCCACCGGTAGCTGCAGCAGCGACGACACGCGTCGGGCAGAACTTGATCATGGTGGCACCTCCTCGAGATCGTACGGTCACAGGCCTGGACGACAGTACGGTGCGGCCGTCAGGGGCTGCAACCCATTTAACGCGGCCCGCGAGATGATCATGGACGCGGCACAACACAAGGTGATCGGTTCGGGCAGAATCGGCTCCATGCTGCCCGTCTTCACCCCCGGCTCGGACATCGTCGTCGAGGAGCGGTGGCGCGGCCGCCTGTGGAGTGCGGTGCCGCACCGGGTGATCGCCAGCGGGTCGGCGTCCTTGATCACCAGCCTGCCCCGGACCACCCGGATGGTGTTCGCGACCAACCGTGGGCTCCCCGAGGCGGAGGGGCTGACTCGGGATCAGCGCAAGCACGAGGCGCTGAAGACCGGGATCGCCCGGCCGGTCGAGTTCGACGACTGGCTGGACAAGGTCTACGTCTTCGAGCCGGGCCGCTGGTCCCGGGTCAATCTCGCCTGGGATCCCAACCGGGACGGGAAATTCCTCGGCTGGTACGTCAACTTCGAGCTCCCGCCGGCCGGGACCGACACCGGGTTGTGGGGCAAGGACCTGGTGCTCGACCTGTTCGTCTATGCGGACGGAAGCTGGGCCTGGAAGGACGCCGAGGAATTCGACCGGGCGCTCAGCGACGGACTGTTCGCGCCGTCCCTCCGGGCGATCCTGGACGCGGAGGCCGAGCAGGTCCTCGATGATCATGCGCACCGCCGCGGCGGCTTCGATCCGGCGCTGTTGGATCTGCGGCCGGATCCGGTGGACGCTCCCGTACTGCCGGTCGACTATGCGCCGGAGGGCGAACGCTGGCAGCGAAGCTACCCGGTGCAGTCGATCCCGCCCGGCCCCGGATCATGATCAGTTGATCTTGGTCTGCCGCGGTTCACTGCTGATGGGACGGTGGCAACGGCCAGTCACCGGGCGGTCCGGCAGGCGGCCGGGGTGAAGGCGGCGCCGTGGGCATCGGTGGTGGGGCCTGATGCCCCGTCTGCGGCGGAACCGGCGGGTTCGCCGTCATCCAGGGCGGGGGCTGGGGTGCGGCAGGCGGCGGCTGGCTCGGCGCGCCGGGTGCGCCCTGGGTCTGCACGGCCTGGCGGGCCGACTGCGGGGTGGCGCCGGGCTCGCCCTCGGCTCGCGGCCGCAGGATCACGGCCGTGCCGTACGCACAGGCCTCGACCAGGTGCTCGGCCAGCTGGCTGAGGTCGTACCGCATGCCGACGACGGCGTTGGCGCCTCGCTCAGCGGCCTCGATCCAGAGCCGGTTCATGGCCGCCGCGCGACATTGCAGGACCAGGGTCTCCTTCGTCGCTGCTCCCGAGGACGAGCCGTCGAGGGCGTAGTAGCTGCCCCAGCCGTAGCTGTTGTAGGCCACGGCCCCCATCGTCTCGCCGAGGACCTCGACGATCTCGTAGCCGGCCACCTCGTCCGTTGTCACGATGATCACGAGGGCCATTCCATCAGGTCAGCGTGCCGGGTGCCGCCGAACTGCTCCGATCCAGCTCGCGCCGAGCGCCACGACCTCCAGCACCAGGGCCGGTCCGCCGACGATCGACCACAGGCCGGGCCCGAGCGGACGGATCAGCAGTGCCGGGTCGGTGATCGCGATCCCGACCGTCTGCAGGATCAGCAGCAGGCCGCCGATCCCGACCAGGACGGCGACCGGCCAGCGCGGCCGGTTTGCCGTCGACAGCTTCCAGGCACCGAATGCCAGGGCGAAGGCGATCACCGAGAGGCCGAGGCCGAAGATCAGGTACTCGGCCCACGGCTGCCAGTCGGCCAGGGCGAAGCCGTACGTGTTGACGCCGGTGTGCACGACTCCCAGCGCAGCGACGAAGATCGCGCCGACGCGACCGGTGATCATCGCGAAACGGCCGGGGCTGGCGTGGTCCCGATCAAGGTCACGGGACTGGAGCGGCGAAGTGGTCATGGCTCAAGCCTCGATCACCGTACGGCCGCCATGATCACCCGCGCGGGGGAGCCGCTCCCCGTCGGCAGGGAGATCGGGTCAGCTGAGGCGTTCGGTGAGGTGGACGGTCACCTCGTCGCCGTCGGCCTTGCCCAGCGTCTTGCGAATCTCGGCATTGACCGGCAGCTTGTGGGTGCCGTCGCCGAGAGCCATGAACGCTCCCTTGAACGGCAGCCCGTCGACGGTGCCGGCCACCTTGACCAGCCCGCGGGTGCCGAAGACCGTCGCCGAGTCCGGCAGCTGCACGCAGGTCCAGGTGTCACCGGGCCGGACCTTGCCGAGCACGGCGCTGAAGGTCAGGTCGATCGGACCCTTGGCGTTGGACATGGTTTCCTCCTTGGCTGGACTCTCGATCATGATGACTCGCCCGGCCCGGCAAAGTCATCGGCCGAGGACCGCAGTCAGCCTGTCAGGCGTCCCAGGTGGGTGTCGATCACCGCGGTGGCCGCCGCGTGGACCTCCGCCGGGAAACCCGAGGCGTCGAGCGGGACCACCGGCCAGCCGGCTTCGGCGGCGGCCTCGTTCTCAAGATCCCTGGTCTTCTCGTGGTGCGCTGCCGCCGCCGCGATCCGATCGAGCCGGGAGCCCTGTTCGTATCCGTCGGCGCGGGCCAGGCCGTCGTAGCGGTCCAGCCACGGTTCGCCGCGTTCGGCGGCAGCCCGGCCGGTCGCCAGCCTCGTGGACACCCGCAGGCGGAGCTGCAGCACCCGCCCGGCGGCGAGCTCCCGTACCTTCCGGAGATGGCGTACGTAACCGGAGCGGTCGGCCAGTCCCCAGGGAAGATCGCCGGCCATCCCGGCCGGGGCCCAGTCCATGATCGCGATCGCCTCGTCGGGGAGGCCGCGCAACCAGGAGGCGTACGCCTTCTCGAAGTCGGCCCGGCTCGGCGAGCCTGGCCCACGGAATCCCGCCGCGACCCGGGCGAACTCCGGCCGGGTGAACAGCTCTTCCTCGCCGTATCGGTCGACCGGCCGACCCTGTGCCCGGTAGCCGGCGGCGAGGGCTTCGCCGAGGGTCGACTTCCCGGCCCCGGGGGTCCCGGACATCACGATCCAGAGTGCGGGTGTCATAGGCCGATCGAGCCGCTCGGCGGGACCGGTGCACCGTTGCGGACCAGGTCGATGATCTTGGTCCGGGGAACCTGGTCGAGTTCCTGATCGGACAGCCAGCCGGCCTGATCGGAACTGCCGTCGACCTCGTGCCGGAGTTCGCCGCCGACGATCTCGACCCGATACAGGATGTTGACGCTGTGCAGGTCGTGCCCGGTGTTCGTGGTCCAGCGGTTGGTGTGGATGCCGAGCAGTTCCGTGACCCGGACCAGATAGCCGGTCTCCTCCTCGACCTCCCGGACGACGCCCTGTTCCGGGTGCTCACCATGATCAACTCCGCCGCCCGGCAGGCTCCAGGTCCCGGACCGGTAGCGGGACAGCAGGAGCGAGCCGTCCTCGGCTCGGCAGACGGCGTACGCACCGATGCGTTGGACGCGTTGATCAGAGGTGGACACGACCCAAGACCGTACCCTGACGCCTTGTGGCGACAAGGGTGACCACGGTCGACGTGGAGGGGCTGGACGAGGCCGTTGGTGAGTTGCGCGCCTGGCAGGTCGAGGGCGCGCCGATGCAGCTGCACCCCGGTGACCTCGGATGGTTCCGGCGCTTCGGGGCCTCCACCACGGCGGCGGCGCTGCGGACCTGGCGCCGGGACGGCCGGATTGTCGCCCTCGGTCTGCTCGACGGCGCGGACCTGCTTCGGCTGACGACCGCCCCGGAGCTGCGGCGCGACGAGGAGCTGGCGCGCCGGGTCGCCGAGGACGTCACCGATCCTGCCCGCGGCGTCCTGGGTCCGGGCCGGGTGTCGGTCGAGGCGCCCTCCGGCGCACTGGTCCGCGATGTCCTCGCGGAGGCCGGCTGGTCGTCCGGTGAGCTGTGGACCCCGCTGCGCCGCGACCTCACCGAATCGGTGCCGGAGCCAGGGATCCGGGTCGAGGTGATCGGTCCCGACCGGGCTGCCGAGCGGGCCGCGGTCCAGCGGGCCTCGTTCGACGGATCGTCCTTCACCGAGGACCTCTGGAAGGCGATGGCGGCCGGCCCCCAATACACGGACGCCCGCTGTCTCCTCGGGTACGACAGCGAAGGGTCGGCGGTCGCCGCGGTGACGGTCTGGTCGGCCGGCCCGAGCCGCCCCGGCCTGATCGAACCGATGGGCGTACACCGGGATCACCGCGGCCGCGGCCACGGCCGAGCCATCACCCTCGCCGCAGCCGCCGCCCTCCGCGACCTCGGCTCGTCCAACGCGCTCGTCGGCACCCCGAGCTCCAACCTCGGCGGCGTCGCGACCTACCGGTCGGCCGGATTCCAGCTACGCCCGGAACTGCCCGACCTGACCCGGAACGCCTGATCAACGGTCTTGCGGCGGGATGCTCGGTGGCGTGAGTTTGGCGGCACGTAAGCGTTCGTAGAACGGCGCGTGGTGCGCGCTGATCTCCGCGAGGCGAGGGGTGTTGGCCGCAGTGGCCGCGTACTCGGTGGCCCGATTCGAGAAGTGCGTGGTGCCGGCGATGGACTCGTGCCACTCCTTGGTCAGCCGCCATTCCGTGCGGTGCCCGGCCTTCCAGGTGAGGGACTCTGGCCGGAAGTGAATCCCGACCGCACGGCAGTACAAGATCATCATCTGCTCGGGATCGGCGACGAGGTCAGCAGCATCGATCACGGGCGGAGGTTGAACTGACAGGTCGGAAGCCCGCGTATAGGTGTTCCAGAGATTCTCGACGCCCACTTCCTCACAGTGCAGGTCCGGCTTGATGGCGTGGAAAGAGGCCGCGATCTCGTCGGGGCGCCGGACCAGGAAGCTGTGGGTGATGCGTGCGCTGAACTCGAGGTCGTCCAGGACCGGGCTGTGCGAGCGATCGGTGGTGTCCTTGAAGAACACGTCCTGGCCTTCCGCCAACTCGACGATCAGGTCCTTGAGGTCGTTCACCGTACGAACCGTGCGGCCGAGGACCTCGGTCAAGCCGTGATCCTTGAGATTGCAGAACGGTTCGTGGAGCACCAGTAGGTCGCCGCGCTCCAGCATGGACCGGAAGAACGCCGTCGACCGCGATCGGGGCGTGCTCCACAGGGCGATGATCCGACCGCTCATGGACCTAGACCCTAGACAGCGGATCGCGTCCGGGTGGAATGCGAACGCCGGAGCGACTCAACCGAGCCGATCCGGCGTTCTGCTGCAGGGCTTGGTCCCGCGTGGCGGAGGATAGGGGATTCGAACCCCTGAGGGCTTGCACCCAACCCGCTTTCCAAGCGAGCGCCATAGGCCACTAGGCGAATCCTCCGCGCGGAAGATTACCCGGATGCGGGCCGCCGGGCTAATCAGGATTCGTCGGAGTCGTCGTTGCCGCGCTCCAGGCGACGACGCTCCTCCTTGCGCAGGCGCTTGCGATGCTGGTCGTTCTGCTGCTGGTAGTGGCCCCACAGGCTCGAGATGGCGATCGGTACGAAGATCAGCCACCACCACTGGCCCCAGCCGATCGCGAACAGCAGCAACAGGGTGACCGGCCAGGCGACGGCGGTCAGCACACCCATCGCCTGGACCAGCTTCGGCGACATCGGCAGGCCGGCGAGGGCGGCGGCGGGCGCCTTCGGCGGGTCCGGTACGGCCACCTCCTGACCCGGCCGGGGCGCGGGAAGGTCGGTGAACAACTGGTCGATGTCCGGTTGGGTACGGGCGCTCAGTGCTGCGGTCATCCGTTCGTCGAACTCGATCTGGTCCAGCCGGCCCTGGGCAAGATGCTCGCGGAGGTACTCCGTCGCCTGATCGCGCTCTGCGTCGCCGATGCGAGGGGCGGGAACTGGCTCGGTCACCCGACCAGTATCCCAACCGCCCGGCCAGGCTGGCGTCCGGCGCCGGATCACGTACACTCGTCTCTGGTCCCCCGCGTGGCGATACCTTTCCCAACTCCCCCAGGGCCGGAAGGCAGCAAGGGTAAGAGAGCTCTTTCGGGTACGCGGGGGATCTTCTTCTTTGTCAGGACCGCCCTCTAGCCTCAGTGCGTGCTCACCATCGACACGGCGCAGCGGCGGGCCCGGTTGCAACGCCGGCACGGACTGGTCCCCAGCCACCCGCGGACGGTCGCCGAGGCGGCCGCGGCGATCGTCGTCGTCCACGCCACCGATCCGGCCACGGTCTATCTGTCCCTGCTGGCCCGCTGCCCTGAGGCCACGCTCGACGACATCTCGGCCGCCCTGTACGAGGACCGTTCGCTGGTCAAGCTGATCGGGATGCGGCGGACCATGTTCGTCGTGCCGACCGACTTCGCGCCGGTCGTGCACAGCGCCGCCGGCCGGGCCATCGCCCAGCGCCTGCGCAAACAGCTGCTGCAGCATCTGGGTACGCATCGGGTCGAGCCGCCGATCGACGCCGACCTCGCGGCCTGGCTGACCGACGTCGAGGCCGGGACCGAACGCGCGGTCGACGCCCGGGGCGAGGCACTCGCGAGCCAGCTCAGTCAGGACGAACCGCGGCTGCGGACCACGCTGATCCCGAACGGCGACAAGGCCTACGACGTCCCGATCAAGCTCACCAGCCGGGTGCTCACGCTGATGGGCGCCGACGGCCGGGTCGTCCGTGGCCGCCCGGCCGGGACCTGGCTGTCCCGGCAGCATCGCTGGGCGTCGGTCCGGTCGCTGTGGCCGGACGGGATGCCCGACCTGCCGGAGAGCTCGGCCGAGGAGGAGCTGGTACGGCGCTGGCTCGGCGCGTTCGGGCCGGCCACGGTGGCGGACCTGAAGTGGTGGACCGGCTGGACGCTCGGCACGACCCGCAAGGTGCTGGCCCGGCTCGAGGTCACCGAGGTCGGGCTGGACGACGAGCAGGAGCCGGGCGTGGTGCTGTCCGACGACCTGGAGCCGGAGCCGCCGGTGCCGCCGGCGGCCGTACTGCTGCCGGCACTGGACGCGACGCCGATGGGCTGGCAGCGACGGGGCTGGTACCTCGGCCCGCACCAGCCGGCGCTGTTCGACCGCAACGGCAACATCGGGCCGACCGTGTGGTGGGACGGCCGGATCGTCGGCGGTTGGGCGATCCGGGACGGCGAGGTCGTCTGGCGGCTGCTGGAAGACGTCGGCGCGGAGGCGTCGGCGGCCGTCGCGGAGGTCGCCGGTGCGCTGCAGCCGAAGCTGGCCGGCGCATCGGTCATCCCGAGCTTCCGGACGCCGTTGGAGCGGGAGCTCGTCGAAAGTTGATCATGATCGGAACGGGAGGAGCGGGATGCGGGAGCCGGTCGACGGTGGAGTTGCGCTGATCACGGGAGCCGGCGGCGGGCTGGGCCGGGCGATCGCCCGGCGGCTCGCGGTGGACGGCTGGACGGTCGCGGTGAACGATCTTCGTCCGGAGCCGGCCGAGGAGACGGCGGCCGCGATCCGGACCGCGGGCGGCCGGGCGGCGGCGTTCCCGGCCGACGTCACCGATCCGGCTGCGGTCGACGCGATGGTCGAGGCGATCCGGACCGAGTTCGGACCGGTGCTGGTCAGCGTCGCGAACGCCTCCGGCCCGCAGCCCGTGGTCGGGCTCGACGAGCTGGACTGGGACCAGGTGCTGACCCACCTCGAGTTCTTCGTGAAGAGTCCGCTGTTGCTGGCCAAGGCGGTCGTGCCCGGGATGCGCGCGGCGGGCGGCGGCCGGCTGATCCACCTCGGCTCGGACCTGTTCGACCGGGCCGATCCGGGCTGGTCCGGCTACATGGCGGCGAAGGGAGCCCTGGTCGGGCTGACCCGCGGCTGGGCCACCGAACTGGGCCTGGACAAGATCACGGTCAACCTGGTCGCGCCCGGGTGGATCCCGGTGGAGCGGCACGGCGTGATCGCCGACGAGGTCGCGGACGCCTGGTTCGCCCGCCAGGACGTACCGCGGTGGGGCGTCCCGGACGACATCGCGAACACCGTCGCGTTCCTCGCCTCGGACGAGGCCGGCTTCATCACCGGACAGCGGATCACCGTCAACGGCGGCTTCCACTATCTCTGAGTCGTTGCCACGCATCCCGGACGGTCAGGCGACGCCGGCACCGATCCCGGTCGCCGGCCGGTAGCCGGAGAGGAGCGGCGCCAGGGCGGCGACGCCGGCGTCCCGGGGGAACAGTTCGGCCTGGATGCCGGTGCTCCGGGCGGCGTCGACGTTGATCTTGTTGTCGTCGAGGAAGAGAACCTGCTCGGCCCGGGTGTCGATCCGGCGCAGGATCTCGCCGAAGTACGCCCGGTCGGGCTTCGCCAGGCCCAGCTCGCAGGAGTAGAACTGGTCGTCGAAGCCGTCGTCGTACCAGGGCAGGGCATGCATCACGCCGCGCCGGAAGTTCTGCTGGTTGGTCGCCAGGTAGCAGCGGATCCCGCCCCGGCGCAGCCGCTGGATCGCGGTGATCATCCGCTGGTCGACGATCACGCCGTCCCACACCTTCAGCACCTCGCGGACCGGCCGGTCGACCTGCCAGCGATCGAGGACCTGTTGCAGCGTGGTCGCGAAGTCCCCGCCGGCCAGCACGGTCAGTTCGGCGGCGAACACCTCGGCGATGAAGGTCTCGGCCGCCTCGGCGGCAACGCAGGAACCGAGCTGGGCGCGCCAGCCCGGACGCGCACGCTGCACGACGCCGTCGGCGTCGAACAGGATGGCGCTGATCCCCGCAGCTTGATCCACATGCCTACTTTGCCTCACCGGTCGCGTTCGTGACGAGTCGGAGGGCGTGCGCCGAGACGTCGTCCACGGCATGATCGGGTCCAGGCAGCGTCGCTCACCGCGGGAGGAACAGTGGCTTCACAGACGGCAGCACCCGAACTCGAACGAAGGACGCTGCGCAAGGTGGCCCTGCGGCTCCTGCCGTTCCTCGGGCTGCTCTACTTCATCAACTATCTGGACCGGACCAACATCGGCTTCGCCAAGCTGACCATGAGTGATGATCTTGATCTGACCCAGACGGCCTTCGGCCTCGCGTCCGGGATCTTCTTCATCGGCTACCTGCTGCTCGAGGTGCCGAGCAACCTGGCCTTGCACCGGTTCGGCGCCCGGCGCTGGATCGCCCGGATCATGATCACCTGGGGGATCATCGCGTCGGCGCTCGCTTTCGTACCGAACGAAGGCGTGCTGTACGTGCTGCGGTTCCTGCTCGGCGTCGCGGAGGCCGGCTTCTTCCCGGGCATCATCCTCTATCTGACGTTCTGGTTCCCGCGCCGGGAGCGGGCCAAGGTGGTGGCCTGGTTCATGGTCGCGATCCCGATCTCGACCGTGCTCGGGGCGCCGATCTCGACGGCGATCATGCAGACCTGGCACGGCCTGTTCGGGATGGCCGGGTGGCGGGTGATGTTCCTGATGGAAGGGATCCCGGCGATCATCCTCGCCTTCGTCACCTGGTTCTACCTGACCGACCGGCCGCAGGACGCGAAGTGGCTGGCCGACGACGAACGGGCCTGGCTGGCCGCGGAGATGGACGCCGAGGCGGCCGGCACCGAGCAGCGGTTCCACTTCCCGCTGCGCCGGGCGCTGACCAACGGCCGGGTGATCGGGCTGGCCTTCGTCTACTTCGGCATCGTGTACGGCCTCTACGCGCTGTCCTTCTTCCTGCCGACGATCATCAGCGGCTTCCAGAAGCAGTTCGGGGTGACCTACTCGCTGGTCCAGGTCGGATTGATCACCGCGGTCCCGTACGCCCTCGGCGCGATCGCCATGATCATCTGGGCCCGGCACGGCGACCGGACCAACGAACGGGCCTGGCACGTCGCGATCCCGGCGATCGTCGGCGGCCTGGCCATCCCGGTCGCGCTCTATCTGCAGAGCCCGGCCCTGGTCATGGTCGCGGTGAGCGTCTGCGCGGTCGGTGTCTGTTGCGCGCTGCCGACGTTCTGGGCGCTGCCGACCTCGTTCCTGACCGGGGCCGCGGCGGCCGGCGGCATCGCGCTGGTCAACTCGATCGGCAACCTGGCCGGCTTCGCGGCGCCGTACATCACCGGCTTCCTGGCCGACCTCACGGGCACCCAGAACGCGGGCATGTGGGCGGTCGGGGCGGCGATGGTCGGCGCCGGGGTGCTGACCCTGATCCTGGGCTCGCTGCCGAAGTCGCGCCGGTCCGATGGACCCTGACCAGGGCTAGGTCCGCGGAACGTCGGAGCGCGTACCGGAGTTTGGGGCTTCTGCTTGAGCCGCTGTCGGTGGCAGACACTAAGGTGCAGTCTGTGGACGAGGCAGGCATCGACGACGGACCTGGACAGGACGAGGCTCTGTTCGCTGAACCTGCCGTGGCACGGGTGGAGTCGGTGGCGCAGTTGGCGCTCTACCGGCGCTATCGCCCGGACACGTTCGCGGACGTGATCGGGCAGGACCACGTGACCGCGCCGCTGCAGCGGGCGCTGACCAACAACCGGGTCAACCATGCCTACCTCTTCTCCGGCCCGCGCGGCTGTGGCAAGACGACCTCGGCCCGGATCCTGGCCCGCGCGCTGAACTGCGAGAACGGCCCGATCGCCGAGCCGTGCGGCGAGTGCCAGTCCTGCCGTGACCTGGCCACCGGCGGCCCGGGCAGCATCGACGTGATCGAGATCGACGCGGCCAGCCACGGCGGCGTCGACGACGCCCGCGACCTCCGCGAGCGGGCCTTCTTCTCGCCGGTCAGCAGCCGCTACAAGATCTACATCGTCGACGAGGCGCACATGGTCACCACGGCCGGCTTCAACGCGCTGTTGAAGCTGGTCGAGGAGCCGCCGCCGCACGTCAAGTTCATCTTCGCGACAACCGAGCCGGAGAAGGTGATCGGCACCATCCGGTCCCGGACCCACCACTATCCGTTCCGGCTGGTGCCGCCGAAGACCCTGTCCGGTTACCTGGCGAAACTCTGCGAGGCGGAGGGCATCGCGGTCGAGCCGGCCGTGTTGCCGCTGGTGGTCCGGGCCGGTGCCGGTTCGGTCCGGGACTCGCTGTCGGTTCTTGATCAACTTCTGGGCGGGGCCGATGAGGCCGGAGTGTCGTACGGGCACGCGGCGGCGCTGCTCGGCTACACACCGGATTCGCTGCTGGACGAGTACCTGGACGCGTTCGCCGCGGGCGACGCGGGCGGCGTCTTCTCCTGCGTGGACAAGGTGATCGAGGTCGGCCAGGACCCGCGCCGGTTCGCCGAGGACCTGCTGCGCCGGCTGCGGGACCTGGTGATCGTGGCCGCCGTGCCGGACGCGTTGTCGTCCGGGCTGGTCGACGTCTCCGGCGATCAGGCGGAGCGGCTGTCCTCCCAGGCGGCGGCCCTCGGCCCGGGCGAACTGACCCGCGCCGCCGAGGTGATCGCGGTCGGGCTGACCGACATGAGGGGTACGACCGCGCCGCGGCTGCACCTGGAACTGATGTGCGCGCGGGTGCTGCTGCCGGGCGCCGACGTCGACGACCGCGGCGTGCATGCGCGACTTGATCGGCTGGAACGACGGATCGGGATGGGCGACCCCGGCGCGCCGGCGGCGACCCCGGCACCGGTGCCGCAGGTCCAGCCCGCTGCGGCCCCGGCTCCGGTTCAGGCCGCTCCGACTCAGCCGGCGCCTGCCCCGGCGGCTCCTGCACCCAGCCAGGCGGCGGCTGCTCCCGAGACAGCACCCGGCCAAGCGGCACCTGCCCAGGCTGCGCCCGCTCCGACGGCTCCGGCCGCGGCGTCTGGACAGCCGGCTCCGGCCGAGCCGACACCTCCCGCTCCGGCTGCCGTGCCGCAGTCGCCGGCTCCCGTACCGGCCGCGGCGCCCGAACCGCAGCGACCGGGCGGGCTCGCGGTGGCGGACGTGCGCCGGCTGTGGCCGGAGGTGCTCGAGGAGATCAAGGGCAAGCGGCGGTTCACCTGGATCCTGCTCAGCCAGAACGCCCAGGTGATCGACCTGCGGGACAAGGTGCTGGTGCTGGGGATGACCAACGTCGGTGCCCGGGACAGCTTCACCCGCGGTGGCAACGAGGACATCCTGTCCGACGCGCTGGTCCAGGTGCTCGGGGCCGAGCTCCGGGTCGAGGCGATCGTCGACCCGGGGGCGAATCCGGGCGGCGGCGCGACGTCGAGCCCGCCCGAGACTCCGCCGCCGGCGCCGGCGGGTGCGGCGGCTCCCGTACCGCCGGAAGCTGCCGGCGCCCCCGGACCCGCGGCCGAGGCGCCGAACCCGGGCCCGGCGGCACCGCAGGCGCAGGCTTCGGCCGCACCGGCGGAGGAGTGGCCCACGCCCGCGAACCTGCCCGGTTCGGTCACCGGGATCCCGGTCGACCCGGCCGCTCTGGAGCGGGCCCGGGAGCAGATCCGGCCGACCCGGACCGGCGGACCGGCCCAGCCCGATGCGGAGGATCCGGAGGACGATCGCGATGCGGCCGCCAAACCGGACGACACCGTGCTGATCGAGGACACGCAGTCCCACACCGAACTGCTGCAGCGACACCTCGGCGCCGAGATCATCGCCGAGGAACCGTCGGACGCCGCGCACTAGTCTTGACTGCACGCTCGACCCATACAGAAATGGAGCGATCCTGATGATCCCCGAAGGCGGCGACATGTCCGGCCTGCTGGCGCAGGCCCAGGCGATGCAGCAGCAGCTGATGCAGGCTCAGCAGGAACTGGCCGAGTCCGAGTTCACCGGTTCGGCCGGCGGCGACCTGGTCACCGCGACGCTGACCGGCGCGGGCGAACTGACCGGTCTGACGATCAAGCCGGAGGCGGTCGACCCGGAGGACACCGAGACGCTGTCCGACCTGATCATCGCCGCGGTCCGCGACGCGAACAACAAGATGAAGGCGGGCGCCGCGGCGAAGCTCGGCCCGCTCGCCGGCGGACTCGGCGGGTCCGGTCTGCCGGGCCTGCCGTTCTGAGCAGTACGGACGCAGGGGGAGGCCGACGGTGTACGAGGGACCGGTCCAGGACCTGATCGACGAGCTGGGACAGCTGCCCGGCATCGGTCCGCGCGGCGCGCAACGGATCGCGTTCCACATCCTGGCCGCGGAGTCCGAGGACGTGCTGCGGCTGGCCGACGTGCTGCGCCGGGTCAAGGAGACGGTCAAGTTCTGCGAGGTCTGCTTCAACGTCTCCGAGGGCGAGCGCTGCCGGATCTGCAACGACGTCCGGCGGGACCAGACCACGATCTGCGTGGTTGAGGAATCCAAGGACGTCGTGGCGATCGAGCGCACCCGTGAGTTCCGCGGCCTCTACCACGTGCTCGGCGGCGCGATCAGCCCGATCGACGGCATCGGGCCGAACGAGATCAAGATCAGGGAGCTCTGCCAGCGGCTCGCCGACGGCACCGTGACCGAGGTGATCCTGGCCACCGACCCGAACCTCGAGGGTGAGGCGACGGCGACGTACCTGAGTCGGCTGCTGATCCCGATGGGCGTCAAGGTCAGCCGGCTGGCCAGCGGGCTCCCGGTCGGCGGCGACCTGGAGTACGCCGACGAGGTGACCCTGGGGCGCGCCTTCGAGGGCCGCCGCTACGTCGAAGCCTGAACCGAGGGAGCGAGTCGCCACCGGAGCACCGCAGCGCGGCGTGGCTCAGAGGGCGTGATCATCGTCGTGATGCCGTACGCCGAGCTGGCGGAGGGCCTCCTCCAAGGTCCCCTGGACGGCAAGGGTGTCGTCCAGCGGCATGATCGAACTCTCGGTCCGGCCGGCCCGGATGCCCTCGGTGACCTCGATCAACTCGTGGCAGTAGCCGCCGCCGGTCTGCGGCAGCTCGACCCGCTCGGGCTCCCGGCCGGCGCGGGTGATCACGAACGCGGACGGGTGGTGGAACCGCGGCAGGATGTCGATCCAGCCCTGCGTCCCGGTCAGTCGCGCGGCGCCCGGAGTCTGGTGGCGCAGCGTGGTGATCAAGGACGCGACCCGGCCGTCGTCGTAGCCGAGCAGCAGGGCGGCATCCGCGTCGACGCCGGTCGGCGCCAGTGAGCCGCGGGCGGTGATCACGTCCGGCCGGCCGAGGAAGTAGTGCGCCAGCGACACCACGTATACGCCGAGGTCCAGCGTGGCGCCGCCGCCCTGCGCCGGGTCGTAGAGCCGGTCCGCGGGATCGTACGGCCGGTTGACTCCGAGATCGGCCTGGACCTGCCGCACCTCGCCGATCGCGCCGCTGTCGACCAGCTCCCGTACCGCGACGATGGCGGGCTGGAACCTGGTCCACATGGCTTCCATGGCGAACACGCCGTGCTCGCGGACCGCGGTGATCATCTTCTCGGCGCCGGCCACCGTCGCGGCGAACGACTTCTCCACCAACACGCCCTTCCCGGCTTCCGCGGTGGCGATCA
This sequence comes from Microlunatus sp. GCM10028923, assembly GCF_042666975.1. NCBI lineage: Bacteria > Bacillati > Actinomycetota > Actinomycetes > Propionibacteriales > Propionibacteriaceae > Microlunatus > Microlunatus sp. GCM10028923. The sequence continues at coordinate 68,921 of NZ_JBHTFF010000022.1, forward strand.
CAAGATCACGGTGCTGCGGGTGCGGGGTCGCGATGTAGAGCGCATCGACCTCGTCGCTCATGATCAACTCGCGATAGCTCCCGTACGCCAGCGGCAGGCCGTGCTCCGCGGCGAACGCGTCGGCCCGATCCTGCGACCGGGACGCCACGGCCACCGCCCGTGCATTCGGCACGTACGGGAAGTCCTTGATCACCTTGCCGGCGATGCCGCCCGGCCCGATGATGCCCCAGCGGATCTCGCGGTTCTGTTGCTCTACCGACGCCATGCCGCCGATTATCGCGGACGACGCCTCAGCCCGGCCGCGATCCCTCGGCGACCGCCTTGATCCGCTCGAGTGTGGTCTGCATGCCGGTGCGGTTCGTGCGGCCGCGCCACCGGCCCAGCAGGGCCCAGTAGATCCGGGTGCCGAGCCGGTCGGCGAGTTCGAACGACTCGGTCACGGTGGTGCCGCCGTCGGCCGGCTCGAACCGATAGCGCCAGACGTTCAGGGAGGTGTCGCCGACACCGACGACGAAGGCGAACTCCCGGCCGGGTTCGCACCCGACGATCCGGCAGGTGCTCCAGTAGACCGGACCCTTGCCGTTGCGCCGGACATGGCCACGGAACCGCACGCCGACCGCCGGCCCGGTCGCGCCGTCCAGCCACTCCGCCTCGAACGTCTCCGGACTGAACCGCCCGATCTGCGTGACGTCGCTGACCAACGCCCACACGTCCGGCGCCGGCGCATCGATCCACAGGGAAACGGCATCGCGCATGATCACGACCCTACGACGTGGTCACCCTTGGCCTCTTGCAGGCGACGGAGTGAGAGTGATAACACTGTGAAGGGAGGCCTTCAGGTTGCTCCGAAGGCGCTCTCCCCGATCAGCGGACCCGGATGGCGGGTCCCGTCGAGAGGGAGAGCACCATGGATCGAGCAACGTACGTCAACGAACTGCACGGCCGCTTCGCGCTACCGCCCACCATGATCATCAAGGTGGTCGCGCGCGCCACGCATCGCAAGGTCGCCGGCACCGAGCGGTTGATCAGGGGCGACGAGTACGAGGTGCACCGGGTCCACCTCGACGACGGATCGGTGGTCTACCTGCGCGCCGCCTGGCCCGGGACAACGTCGACGAAGGTCGGTCAGGAGGCCTGGGCGATGGGTCAGGCCCTCGCGGCCGGGGTGCCCGTGCCGGAGGTCCTCGCGGTCGAAACCGTCGAGTCGCCGGACGGCGAACGGACGGCGATGGTGCTGCGCGAGGCACCGGGCCGACAACTCCGGTACGTCCTGCCGACGCTGTCGGCCGCCGACCGGACGGCTGTGCTGACCGATCTCGGCCGCACCCTGCGGACCCTGCACGAGGTCGTCATGCCGGGCACCGGCCGGCCTGATGATCATGGTCGGTGGCTGGATCCGGAGCCGGACCGGCGTCGGTACGTGGCCGCCGTCGCGGACGACACCGAGCACCTGGGCACGGCCGGGCTGTCCGCGGCGGAGGTCGACCGGGTGCTGACGATCGTGCACAGCGACCTGGTCCCGATCGAGAACCCGCCCGTGCTGTGTCACGGCGACCTGTCCCACGAGCACGTGTTCGTCGATCCCGAGCTCCGGGTGGCCGGCCTGATCGACTGGGGCATGTGGAACGCGAGCTCGGCCGAGGCCGACCTCACCCTGATCGGGATCCTCTATCCGGAGCCGGACCTGGCCGCCGTCCTTGCCGGGCACGGGCTCCGTGACGACGCCGGACTCCGGGACCGGCTCCGCTGGCACACGATCACCCAGGCCATCGGGCAGGTGCGCTGGCTGGTCGAAAGTAGGCAGCAGGGCGAACTGGCCAAACCCGTTGCGGTGATCAGGGAGGCGTTGTCCATGATCACCGGCCGATGGTGATCACCCGAGCCCAGACCGCCTTGTGGGCCGGGGTGTTCGGGGTCCACTCGGCGCCCCGGTCGCCGAAGGCGAGCAGTCGGTTCCGGCCGATCGGGAGCTGGGTGCCGTTGCCGGAGTTCAGGTAGTCCACCATCACGGGCGCAGACCAGGTACGGCCGTTGCCGTCGGTCGAGGCGAGCATGGCCTGGCCGGGTCTGCCCACGTAGAGGGCCAGCGTTCCGTTGTCGAGCAAGATCAGATCCGGGAAGACGCTGACCACCGGCAGCCGCTCCGGCCCGGCCGAGATCGGCTCGGGCGTGCTCCAGCTGGCGCCGTCGTCGGTGGACCGGGCCTGGTACAGCGGCTGGTAACTGCCGGTGCGCATCACCGCCAGCAGAGAACCGTCCTTGGTTCGGGTGATCGCCGCCTCGCAGAGGCACTCGTGGTTCTGCCGATCCGGCAGGTCCGCGGCCACGGTGCCGCGGACGGTCCAGTTCTCGCCGCCGTCGGTCGAGGCCAGGATGACCTGCCGGAACTTCTGGTCCTCGGCGTAGAAGCCGTACCCGGACTGGTAGAGCGTGCCGTCGTCGTCCTCGATCACCCGATGCACCAGGACGAACCCGCCGAGCGGGTGGCCGGGCCGGCTGGTCGCGTCGGAGATCGGCTTCATCGATTGCGGCGCGGTCATCCGGCCGGCCCGGTGGGTCCAGGTCCGGCCGCCGTCGCTGGACACGGCGGTCGGCACCTCGGCCCGCGTCTTGGCCGGTTCGTCGATCATGAACGTGTGGTACGAGACGGCGAGCAGATCGCCGTTGCGCAACCGGCTCAGGTAGAAGGATTGCTCGTCGGGGAAGGGATTCCGGTCGTCGGCGTTGGTCCAGGTCCGGCCCTGGTCCAGTGACGAGGCGAGGGCGGTCCCGGTGTCGTGCGCGGTGTCGCCGTGCACCGGGTACGAGACCAGCACCTCCTCCGTGCCGTCCGGCCGAGGCACGCTGACGGCCGTGTTCGGCATCTGCATCAGGCCCTCGTCGGTCTCGTCGATGATCACCGGCCGATCGACCAAGATCGGCGGATTCGGCGGCGCCGGCACGGCTCCGGCACCGTCGGCGACGGCCACGTCGTCGACGAAGATCACGTCACCGGCCGGCTTCGTCCCCGCGCTGGCGAACTGATGGCCGGTCACGCTCGCCACCGGGCTGACGCCGACCGGGCCTGCAACCCCGACGAAGGTCCGGGGCTCGGCGCGCTCGCCGACGAAGATCCGTGCCTCCGGATGGCCCGGCGGGACCTCGATGATCATGGTGCCCCAGGCTCCGCTGGGTACGGTGCCGGCGGCGCCGAACTGGGTCCAGCCGAGGCCGTCGTACCAGGACAGCCCGCCGTCCGGTCGCACCATCACCTGGAACACCGGCACCCCGGTGGCCGGCTTGCCGGCGAACGTGCCGAGCAGCGAGACCAGGAAGCCGTTGGGCAGCGACTCCGGACGGACGGCGAACCGAAGCCGCTGGCCGTCTCCTTCGGCCCCGGGACAGACGATCACCGTCTGGGCGTCGGCCGACGTATCGGTGAGTGCCAGGGCGTGCCGGCCGCCGTGCGCCTCGACGTCCGTCACGGCTGCCGGGGTCCGGCCGGCCGGGGTCGTACAGTCGGCCGGGATCGAACCGACGGCGTCGGACTCGAAGTCGCGCACCGCCGGACCCGCCTGTGACGGCAACGCGGTGAGCAGGCTCGCGGCCAGGCTCAGGCCGATGATCATCAGGGGAAGGTGGAGACGGGCCGGACGGTTCATCTGAGCTCCTCGGTCGTCCTGGGCAGCGAACCCGCGGTGGTTCTCCAGGCCTGCCCTTCGTCAGCCCATCCGGAAGGCCATTCCATGTCAAGGTCGGGAACGGTTGCCGGTGGACCAGTGCGGCCCGGCCGCTCGGGGCCGCGATCTTCGAAGGCCGCCGCCGGGTAGGTTCACGCCATGGGCGAAGCGTCGGGAACCCGGGTGCTGGTGACCGGTGCGTCCGGGTTCGTCGGCTCACAGTTGTGCCGAGCCCTGGTCGAGCAGGGGTCTGCGGTCCGGGCGATGACCCGGCGCCCCGAGGTCTACTCCGGGGTGGGCGAGCCGGTGGCCGGCGATGTCTTCGACCAGGACAGCCTCGGACCTGCGCTGGCCGGGGTGTCCGCGGCCTACTACCTGGTGCACTCGCTGGAATCGGCCGACTTCGTGGCCAAGGACGCGGAGGCCGCGATCGCCTTCGGTGCGGCCGCGGCGGAGGCCGGCGTCCGGCAGTTGATCTATCTCGGCGGACTCGGCGCCGACGGCGACGAACTGTCCGACCACCTGCGCTCCCGGCGTGAGGTGGAGCAGCGGCTCGGCACCGCGGGAGTCCCGGTGACGACGTTGCGGGCGGCGATCGTGATCGGCCACGAGAGCATCTCCTGGGAACTGACCCGGCAACTCGCGCAGCGGCTGCCGGCGATGATCACGCCGGCCTGGGTCGCGACCCTGACCCAGCCGATCGCGGAGGCGGACCTGATCCGCTACCTGGTCGGCGTGCTGGACCTGCCCGAGGCGTACGGCCAGACCTTCGAGGTCGGCGGACCGGAGGTGCTCAGCTACGGCGACATGCTGCGCCGGGTGGCGCGGATCCTGGATGGCCGGCCGCTGCCGATGCTGCCGGTGCCGCTGCTCACCCCGCGGCTGTCCTCGGCCTGGCTGCGGCTGGTCACCGACGTCGATCCGGTCACGGCGGGCAACCTGATCGACTCGATGGCCAACGAGGTCGTCGTCCGGGACGACCGGATCCGGGAGTTGATCACCGGCGAGCCGCTCGGCTACGACGACGCGGTCCGGGCCGCCCTGGCCGACTGCCGGCGAGCCGGAGAGTGCTGGTGACCGAACGTCCCGGACCCGCCGCTCGGCCGCTGTTCCTCCGACGCCCGGCGCTGGCCCAACTCGCGGTGCTGGTCGTGCTGGCCGGCGGGGTCGGGCTGCTGCACCTGTCGTTCGCGAGCCCGCCGGGCAGCACCCGCTTCTACGGACTGAGCCTGGCCCTGGCCGCGGTCTGGCTGATCGGCGGCCTGCTGGTCCCGGTCGACCTGTGGCCGGTACCGCGTCGCAGCAGGGCGCGGACGTTCGTCGCCCCGGTGATGGCCGGCCTGCTGCTGGCCGTGATCTTCGTCATCGGTGCGATCCTGGTGGACCGGCTGCCGGTGCTCGGCGACGGGCTGTCCGGGGTCTTCGGCTACGCCGCCCGCGGCCTGCTGCCGCTGGTCCTGCTGATCACCGTGATCAACGCGGTCGCGGAGGAGTTGTTCTTCCGCGGCGCGCTGTGGCGGCTGACCCGGCCCGGCCACCGGTACGCCGTGACGACGCTGCTCTACGTCCTGGCGACGATCGCCACCGGCCATCCGTTGCTGGTCTTCGCCGCGGCCGTCCTGGGCCTGGTGACGGGCCGGCTCCGCCAGGTCACCGGCGGCGTGCTGGCCCCGATCCTGGCGCACTCCACCTGGTCGGTGATCATGTTGCTCGCCGTACCGCCGCTCACCACCTGATCAGCGCTACGGTGTCTCCTGTGTTCCGAGCAGCGGCGGGTGGTGATCTCGGGGCGATCCTGCGGCTGTACCGGCAGCTGAACCCGGGCGACCCGGTGCTCGAGGACGGCAGCGATCGCGACGTCTTCGAGCAGATCCTCGCGGACCCTGGACTGCAGCTGTCCGTCCTCGAACAGGACGGCCGGGTCGTGGCGACCACCTACCTCAACGTCATCCCGAACCTGAGCCGGGCCGCGTCACCGTACGCGATCATCGAGAACGTCGTCGTCGACGAAGAGCTCCGCGGCCGCGGCCTGGGCAAGCTGATCATGGACCACACGCTCCGTGAGGCCTGGCGGCGCGGCTGCTACAAGGTGATGCTGCTGACCGGGTCGAAGCAGGCCTCCACGCACGCTTTCTACCGGTCCTGCGGTTTCACGCCGGACGTGAAGACCGGGTACGTCGCTCGCCGGCTGCTGCCGCACGAGCGCACCGGCCCGGTCAGTCCGCCGGACCCTGACGCAGCCGCCGCGGCGACTGACCGGTGACGGCGCGGCAGGCCTTGTTGAAGGCCTGCAGGTCCGGGAAGCCGACCGCCGACGCGATCGCGGTGATCGACATCGTGCTGCTGGCCAGCAGCCGGCGCGCGTGATCGATCCGGCGGCGCCGGATGTAGCCGACCACGGACTGGTCCACCTCGGCCGAGAACAGCCGGGTCAGGTGGTTCGCCGAGATGCCGACCGCCGCGGCGACCTGCGGCACGGTCAGCGTCTCGGTCAGCCGGGACTCGATGTAGGCCATTGCGGTCACGACGTGATCATGGGCGGGCGTGGTGGCGCGGCGCGGAGCCGGCCGGTCGGCCAGCCGGAGCAGTACGCCCCAGATGTCGGCCCGGGTCCGTTCCGGACGGAACGCGGCCGCGGCGACCGCGGACTCCATCAGGTCGGTGATCACCGGCAGCTCGGCGCCGGGCGACATGATCAACTGCAGCCGACCGCGGGCGGGGGTCCCGGAGGCGGCCTTGAGGTGGGCGTACAGGTGGGTGGACGTCCCCCGGTAGCGGTAGCGGATCGCCGCGGCCGGCGGGACCAGGGACACGGTCCCGGGCGCCACCTGGTGCGTGACGCCGTCGACCTCGAGGTCGGCGTGGTAGCCGTACAGGTGCAGTGACCACAGCCGGGGCAACTGGAACCGATCCTCCAGGCTGCGCACCCCGTGCGTGCTGCGGCCCTGCGCCCAGACCTCGGGCGGTTCGGAGAGATCCAGCTCCACGGCCGGAACTGTGGTCTTGACCATGCAGGAATTCAACCAGTAAACGCCGCATCAGCACCACGACAGCCCGGCCCGGCGCGCCTAGCGTTGGTGGTGCGACTCGCCATCTGTCGTACCAAAATCACGACCCCCGCCCTAGGAAGGACTGTGCCGTGAGTGCACTGGTCGATCGAAAACACCTACTCTCCTCGGTGGAAATGGCCCACTTCGTGTCTCACGGAGCCGTAGCTCTGGAAGCCGTGGTCCCGGAAGCCATGAACACGTGCGCGATCGAGGTCCTGGACGCCGGCATCCCCGGCTACCCGTACGGAACGCCGCTCGACGTGGCCTTCCCGGTCGGCACGTTCGTCCGGGAACTGCTCGACCTGCCCGCCGTCGCCGGCGCGGTGCAGAGCCTGGTCGGGCCCGGCCCGAACATCGACCACCACGCCGTGCACGTCCGTCCGCCGCGCGGCGGTGAGGCGCAGAACATGCACGGTGACGCGATCCTGGACACCCGGACCGACGCGTTCGACGTCCAGCTCATGTACTACCCGAAGGACGTCACGCTGGAGCAGGGCGGCACGCTCAGCGTCCCCGGCACCCACCTGCGCAAGATCAACCAGACCGGCATCGGCCGCTACCAGAACCTGGCCGGCCAGACCCGGCTGACCTGCCCGGCCGGCACGGTCGTCTTCCTGCACCACGGCATCTGGCACGGCGGCCGGCGCAACGACTCCGACGTGCCGCGCTACATGTTCAAGATCAGGTTCAATCCGACGGTACGTCAGCTCCGGCTCTGGAACACCGACGACATCGACGACCCGGCGGTGCTCAAGGAACTGACCACCAGCTTCGGCTGGAGCTCGGCCAACGAGGGACGGTTGGAGCTGGTCAACCGGGCCAAGCTGTGGCGGGTGCTGACCGGTGATCACGAGTTCGACATCGACTACTACCTGACCCGGGAGCAGCTGCGGCCGCAGTTCGTCGCCCCCGGCGCCAGTGACGTCCGGCTCGGTTCGAACAAGTCCGCCGACGGCTGGCACTTCTGATCAAGGAACGAGGAACCATGACCACGACCACCATCGAAGAAGCGTTCGCGGCCAAACCGGCCCAGCCCAACCTGCGGCAGCAGGTGCTGATCCTTTACCTCGGCACCTCGGCGCTGGACTCCAACGTGATCGGCTGGACCCGCTACGACGGCACCGGCCGGTCCAAGCCGACCATGGGCGACAGCGACGAGCCGCCCTACAAGACCGGCCTGGACGCCCTGATCGACGGCTGGCGGCTGCTCCAGCTCTCCCAGCTGCAGGCGCACCCGACGGGCCACGAGTACGACGTGGCCTACCTGCCGTACGAGTTCGTGTTCGAGCGGATCGTCGACCTCACGGCCTGACCAAGCACAACGGGGAGGATCTCACCGGGAGTACCCGGCGGGATCCTCCCCGTTGTCGTTGTCAGAGGTCGACCGGGAGGTGGCCGGGGGCGGACCGGTGGCCCGCCAGGACCGCGGCGACGGCAGCCAGGGTCGCCGGGATCGCCGAATAGCCGGTGACCAACGCGACATCGGACGGCAGCACCGGCAGGTCGTACGGATCGCGGGCGGACACCACGACCAGCCGCGGGTTGGCCGCCGCGACGGCCGCGGCCAGGGCCTGCTGCCGCTCGTCCCGCCAGGCTGAGGACGTGATCAGCACGACCCGGTCCACGGCGGTCGCACGGCCGACCGCTTCCTTGATCAGTGCGTCGTCCGGCTCGGCCCCGGTGATCAACTCCTGAACCGGTCCGGTCCGGCCCTCCCGGAGCGCGCCGGCCAACCCCGGCACCGCCGTCTCGCCGAACCCGGTGACCAGCAGGCTGCCCTCGGCCAGCGGGATCAGGACGGAGTCGTCGCGGACGATCGTGATCGCCGAGCACGCGATCCGGTCGGCGGTGCCTCGATGATCTTCGGATCCGATCACCGTCACCTCCGGCCGGTCCGGGTCCGGGCCGAGGGCGTACCCCCGGCGCAGTTTGAGAGCCAGGATCCGCCGCACGCTCTCGGCGATCCGCTGCTCGCTGAGCCGACCCTCGCGGACGGCCTGCACCAGCGCGTCCCGGGCCACCACCGGCTGCGGCGGATCGAGCAACTGGTCGATCCCCGCCTCGATCGCCCGGACCGCGATCTCGCCGTCCGGATAACGGGTCCGGACGCCCTGCATGTCCAGCGCATCGGTCGTGATCACCCCGCCGAAGCCCAGCTCCTCCCGGATCAGTCCGGTGATCACCGGGCGGCTCAGGGTCGCCGGGTCGCCGCTCGGGTCGAACACCGGGCAGGACAGGTGGGCCGACATGATCAGGTCGACCCCGGCGGCGATCGCGGCCCGGAACGGCGGCGCGTCGACGCGCCGCCAGGTCTCATGATCATGAGTGATCACCGGCAGGTCGTGGTGCGAGTCGACGGCGGTGTCGCCGTGACCGGGGAAGTGCTTCACCGACGCGGAGATGCCGGCATCGTCCTGGAGCCCGCGGATCGAGGCGACCACATGATCGGCGACCCGGGCCGGATCGGACCCGAACGAGCGGACGCCGATCACCGGATTGGCCGGGTTGATGTTGACGTCGCCGTCCGGCGCGTAGTCGGCGTTGATCCCGACCGCCCGCAACTCCCGCCCGGTGACCCGATAGCTGGCCCGGCTCAGTTCCGGATCGCCGGTCGCGCCGAGCGCCATCGCCCCGGGGAACTGGGTCACCGGTTCGCGCAGCCGGACCACGATCCCGTTCTCCTGATCGGTGGCGATCATCAGCCCGAGGCCCGGACCATGATCATCGAGGGACGCCTGCTGCAAGCCGGCGCTGAGCGCGGCGGTTCGTTCCGGGTGATCAACATTGTGTGACCAGGCGAAATAGATCACCCCGCCCGGCTGCAGCGACCTGATCACCTCGGCCGGGGTGTCCACGCCGAACCGCTCCCGGTTCTCCGGTGCCGCGGTGTCGACCGACGCCCCCGTCACGTACGGCACCAGCAACTGGCCGACCTGCTGCTCCAGGGTCAATCGCCCCAACTGCTCGTCCACCCAATCGGTCACCGCTCGACCCTATTCCCCGCCGCCGGGCGGCCCGCTCCGTGGCCACCGCCTTGACAGGCACGGTCAACCGTTATTCGATTACGGTTAACCGTCGACAAAGGAGGATCCGTGCAGCTGGACCTGCAGATCGCACCTCCGGTGGCGCTGGGTGTTCACGTCACCGACCGGCTGCGGCGCGAGATCGTCTCCGGCCAGATCCCGGCGGGCACGCATCTGGTGGAGGGCCGGCTGTCGGAGCTGTTCGGGGTGAGTCGCGGTCCGGTACGGGACTCGCTGCGCCAACTCGAGGCGGAGGGGCTGGTCGAGGCCCGACGGCGCGGGGTCTACGTCCGGGGGATGTCGCTGGAGGACATCGACGAGCTGTACTCGCTCCGGACGATGCTGGAACGCGAGGCGCTGCAGCTCGCGATGGGCCGCGAGACCACCGACTGGTCGGAGGCGCGGCGGTCGCTCGAGGAGATGACCGAAGCGGCCGAGCGGGGCGATGTCGAAGCCTTCGCGCATGCCGACCTCGAGTTCCACACGGCCTTCTACCGGTCGGCCGGGCATCGCCGGCTCGGCAATGTCTGGGCGCAGTACAAGCCGACCTTCGCCGCCATGCTGTCGGTGACCAACGCCCAGGACGCCCGGGACCTGAGGCCAACCCTCTCCGATCACGTCCAGCTGCTCGACGCCCTGGCCGCGAAGGACCACACCACGGTGCTGGACCTGCTCGCCGACCACATCGAGGGCTCCCGGCAGCGGATGCGGCACGCCCACGGCCGGGCCATCGCCCGGCCCGCTGAGCAGCCAGGCGCGTTCGGGCGGTCGCCGGCTCGCTAGCGGTTCCACCTGCGGGACAGGACAGGTCCAGTGCAACAGCGAGGAGGCTGTGATCATGGCTGGTCGGATCACCGACCGCAGGTTGTCCCGAAGATCCGTCGTCACCGCGGCGGCATCACTCGGCATCGCCGGGCTCGGCGGAGGGATGCTCTCCGGCTGTGCCGGCGGTGGCAGCCGGTCCGGGGAGGTGGAGTTCTGGTCCCAGTTGGCCGGGAGCAAGCGCAAGGCCGGGGTGGCGCTGGGGGAGCAGTTCGCCTCCGGTCACCCGGAGATCAGTGTCCGGGAATCCTTGTACGGAAGCCCCAATCAGCTGAACCAGAAGCTGTTGACCGGGATCGTCGGCGGTACGTTGCCGGACCTGTTTATCCAGCACTGGGACTACTCGCTGATCTACGCGTCGGGCGGCCGGCTGGCCGACCTCGAGCAGCTCGTACCCAACACGGCTCGGCTCACCGAGCGCTTCGCCAACTACTCCAGGCTCGGCGGAACGTTGATCTCCGCCCCGCTGTACGGGACCGCGCGGGCGCTGACGTTCAACGCCGACCTGATCGGCGAAGCGGGGCTCGATCTTGATCATCCGCCGGCGAACTGGGCGGACCTTCGGGGCTGGGCCCGGGAGCTGACCCGGTGGGACGGCGACAAGCTGGTCCGGGCCGGGTTTCACTTCTACAGCAACGATCTCGAGCTCTACGAGGCGTTCACGCTGTTCCTGCAAGGGGCGGGCGGCAGCCTGCTGAACGAGGACGGGTCCGACGTCGCGTTCGACTCCGACGCCGGGGTCGCCGCGGTCGAGTTCATGGCCCGGCTGGTGGTCGAGGACCGGGTGACGGTGCCGGGCTTCGGCATCGGGGACAGTTCGTCGGCGCCGTTCCCGTCCGGCCGGGCCGCCTTCTCGATCAACGGCAACTACGGCCTGACCTCGGCGGAGAAGGGCAAGATCAACGTCGCCGTCCGGTCCATGCCGGGACAGGACGGCGGGTACACCTCGTTGATCGACCCGTTCGCGTTCGCGATTCCCGAGCAGGCTGCGGCCAAGGAGGCGGCGGCCCGCTACGTGGAGTTCGCCCTGGACGTGGAGCGCCAGATCGCCTTCGCCGCGACCAGCCGCAACATTCCGGCGATCCCCGCGGCGGCCGAGTCCGAGGTGATCAAGAAGGATCCCTTGCTGGCGGCGTTCGTCGAGGCTGCCGGGCACGCGCCGGAGCGGGCGCCGGTCACGCCGGCGGCGACCCGGATGATCCCGGTGATCGCCCGCTCGGTCTCCAGCGTCTTCTACGGCCGGTCGTCGCCGGCCGAGGCGGTCCGCTCGGCCGCGGCGAAGATCCGCCCGTTCGTCCAGGTCGGGAGTTGATCATGACAGCACTGCAGACCGTACTCGCCCGGAAGACCCGCGGGGACTGGATCGCGTACGCCTTCATCGCACCGGCCATCGTCGTGCTCGCCCTGGTGGTGGGCATCCCGGCCCTGACCACCCTCGGGTTCAGCTTCACCGATGTCACGTTCCTCCGGCCGACCGAGTTCGTCGGGCTGCGGAACTACCTGACCCTGATCGGCGACCCGGTCTTCGGCCAGGCCCTGTGGAACACGCTCTACTACACGGTCGGCGTCACGGTGCCGTCGATGGCGCTCGGCCTGGGCACCGCCATGCTGCTCAACGTCCGCTACCCCGGCCGCAACGTCTTCCGGGCGATCCTCTATCTCCCGGTGCTGGTCTCGATCGCGGCCGCGGCCATGGTGTGGATCTATCTGTACGATCCTGATCTTGGTCCGATCAATGGTCTGCTGCAGACGGTCGGGCTGCCGGTCCCGCGGTGGCTGCAGAGCCCGTCGACGGCGATGCCGGCGTTGATCGTGATGGGGATCTGGCGTGACTACGGGACCTCGATGCTGCTCTACCTGGCCGGGCTGCAGAACGTCCCGGAGGAGGTGCGCGAGGCGGCCCGGATCGACGGGGCCGGGCCGGTCCGCACCTTCTGGTCCGTGATCTTGCCGCTGCTCCGGCCGGTCACCTTCTACCTGGTGGTGCTGACCGTCACCGGCAGCTTCCAGGTGTTCGGGTCGATCTACATCATGACCCAGGGCGGGCCGATCGGCTCCACCTCCACCGTCGTCTACCAGATCTTCGAGAACGCCTTCTCCTATTCCGATTTCGGCTACTCCTCGGCGATGTCGGTGGTGCTGTTCGTGTTGATCTTGGTGTTCTCCATCGCCGGGGCCCGGATCGTCAACGGGAGGGAACGATGACCATCTCCGTGGTACGGCCGAGCACGGCGACCCGCACCGAGGACCGGCCGGCGGCCACTGGCGCGCCCCGGTCGCGCTGGACCAGCCGCCGGATCCGCAACGTCGCCGTCTGGTACGCCGTGGTCGCGGCGATCAGCATCGTCGCGATCTATCCGTTCCTGATGATGATCTCGACCAGCCTGAAGAGCGACGCCGAGACGGCGGAGTTCCCGCCCTCACTGATCCCGGAAAGCTGGCAGTGGTCCAACTTCCTCACCGCGCTGTCGGCCACCGATTTCGTACGGCAGCTCGGCAACTCATTGATCTATGCGGTGGGTTCCATGATCGCCAACGTGGTGCTCTGTGCGCTGGCCGGCTATGCGTTCGCGAAGATGCGGTTCCCGGGCCGTACGGTGATCTTCGCCGGAGTCATCGCCCTGCTGATGGTGCCGGCGCAGAGCCAGATCGTCCCGGTCTTCATCGTGCTGCAACACATTCCGTTGGCCGGCGGCAACGACCTCCTCGGGATGGGTGGCAGCGGGCTGCTGAACACGTACGCCGGATTGATCATGCCCTCGGTCGCCACTCCGCTGGGCATCTTCCTGATGCGTCAGTTCTTCGCCGGGGTCCCGGACGAGTACCTGGAGGCGGCCCGGCTGGACGGCGCCTCCCAGCTCCGGATCTTCGCCAGCATCATGGTGCCGCTGAGCACCCCGGCGGTCGCGACCCTGGGCATCCTGTCCTTCCAGAGTGCGTGGAACGACTTCGTCTGGCCGTTGATCTTGACCACCGACACCGACCTCGCGACGTTGCAGCTCGGGCTACAGCTCTATTCCTCCGGTCAGGAGTCCGAGACGAACATCCTGATGGCGGCCAGCACGCTGACCGTCATCCCGATGATCATCTTGTTCCTGGCCGCGCAGCGCTACTTCGTCGGCGGACTGGCCGCCGGACTGAAAGGATGAGTTCTTTGCCGATCGAGTCGACACGCAGCATCGTCTACCGCGAGAGCGGGCGGTTCGCGGGATGGCCGGCCAACTACGGGATGTGGGGCTGGGGCGAGGAGGTGGTGTCGATCTTCGTGGCCGGCTGGCTCGGGCCGGACACCGGGCTGCACCCGCGGGACAAGTCGCGCCCGTTCGCCCCGGTGGTCGCGCGGAGTCTCGACGGCGGCCGGAGCTGGAGCCACGAGCCGTTCACCGGCGTGGTTCCGGGCGGTGTGCAGACGCTGTCCGGCGACGAGCATGTCGACGAGTCCCTGCAGATCGGGCCGCGGCTCGACGAGGCAGCGTTCGTCGAGCCGGAGCCGGTCGCCTTCACCGATCCGGAGACGGTCGTGCTGGTCGCGCGGACCGGGATCGTGGACCGGGCCCGGTCCTGGTTCTACGTCAGCCGGGATCGCGCCCGGACCTGGTCCGGGCCGCACCCCCTCGGAACGTTCGGCGAGCGGGCGGTGGCCGCCCGTACCGACGTGGTGCCGCTCGGTGATCATGAGGCGCTGTTCCAGCTGACCACCGGCAAGGAAGACGGCAGCGAGGGGCGGATCCGCTCGGTCTGGACCGGCGACGGCGGTCGGACCTTCGAGCCGCGGGGCTGGGTCGGCGACGAGCCGGAGGGTTGGGCGATCATGCCGTCCTCGCTGCGGCTGGACGACGGCACGATCCTCTGCGCGCGGCGGTGCGCGGGCGTGGGCGACCGGACGACGAAGCCGCACTGGATCGACCTGTACGCCAGCGACGATCAGGGCCAGAGCTGGCGCCTGGTCGGCAAACCGGTCCCGGACGCCGGCGCCGGGGGCAACCCGCCGGCGCTGGTCGGGCTGGCCGACGGCCGTCTGGTCCTGGTGTACGGGAGCCGCGCCGAACCGTACGGGCTGCGGGCGGTGATCAGCACCGACCGGGGCTCGACCTGGGCCGCGACCGTGATCACCGACGACACCGCGGTCCGCGACCTCGGCTATCCCCGCGCCATCGCGATGGACGACGGCAGCGTGCTGGCCGTCTTCTACTCCAACGACGCCGACCGGTCGGAGCGCTTCATCGAGGCCGTACGGTGGGTGCCGTGACGCGTTCCGCCCGGCCCGTACCCTTGATCATCTCCGCCGTACCGACGCCGTTCGACGACCGGCTCCAGCTCGACCGGGACGCCTTCGTCGAGCTGTTGGAACGGCTGCCGGATGATCATGCCGACGTGCTGGTCGCCGGCACGACCGGCGAGTTCCCGGCGCTCGACCGGGCCGAACGCGATCAGCTGGTCGACCTGGCCGTCGCCGTGCTCGGTCCCGACCGGGTGGTCGCCCACGTCGGCGCCGGGTCCCTGTTCGAGTCGCTCCGGCTGGCCGAGCACGCGGCCGCGGCGGGCGTTCGGCGGGTCGCGCTGCTGACTCCGTACTATCTGCCGGCCGATGATCGTCAGGTCATCGATCACGCCCACTCCTTCGCGGCGGCGCATCCCGAGCTCGCCGTCTTCCCGTACCTGTTCCCGGACCGGACCGGCGTCGAGGTGGGCGCGGCGACGTTCCGGGCCCTGATGGAACCGGTGAACGTCGCCGGGGCCAAGCTGTCCGGACGCGCCAACGACGACTTCGCGGCCTTCGTCGCGGTGCTCCGGCCCGATCAGGCGCTCTACACGGGCGACGACTCCCGGCTGCCGGGGATCAGGGCCGACGGCGGCGCGGGTGTGGTGTCCGGCTGCTTCGCGGTCGTCCCCGACCTGATGCTGCACCATCGCGACGATCCGGACCGGATCCGGCACCTCGTCGAACTGCTGGGACCGTCGATCGCCCGGCAGAAGTTCGCCCTGCAGACGTTGACCGGCCGGCCGTGGCGGTCGAGGATGTCGATGCCCGAGCTCCCGGCCGGGGTCGCCGCCGAGATCGTGGAGTTGGTCGAGCAGTCGCGGCGGCTTGCACCGGTCGCCGGCAGCTGAACTGTTCGCAGAGTGACCGGAGCGGCGGGAAGACGCCGGATCCCGATTAGAGTGTGGGCTGGTCCGACCTGGATTGGACCGTCGTGTCGGGGGATTTTCGCGAGCGGAGATGGGGAGTCGGCGTGGGCCGCGTAGTGCAGAAGTACGGCGGATCGTCGGTGGCCGATGCCGAAAGCATCAAGCGGGTCGCCAAGCGCGTCGTCGCGACGAAGCAGCAGGGCCATGACGTCGTGGTCGTCATCTCGGCCATGGGGGACACCACCGACGAGTTGATGGACCTCGCGCTCCAGGTCTCGCCGCTGCCGCCGCCGCGGGAACTCGACATGCTGCTCACCGCGGGCGAGCGGATGAGCGCGGCGCTGCTGGCGATGGCGATCGCCGACCTCGGCCTGCACGCACGGTCGCTGACCGGCTCCCAGGCCGGCATCATCACGACCGGGACCCACGGCAACGCCCGGATCATCGACATCACGCCGGGCCGGATCGTGTCCGCCGTGGACGCCGGTGACATCGTCATCGTGGCCGGGTTCCAGGGCGTCGCCCAGGACACGAAGGACATCACGACGCTCGGCCGGGGTGCCTCCGACACCACGGCGGTCGCACTGGCCGCCGCGCTGAACGCCGACCACTGCGAGATCTACACCGACGTCGACGGCATCTTCACCGCCGACCCGCGGATCGTGCCGAGCGCCCGGCGGATTCCCAAGATCAGTTACGAGGAGATGCTGGAGATGGCGGCCTGCGGCGCCAAGATCCTGCACCTGCGCTGTGTCGAATACGCCCGACGGGAGAACGTGGCCGTGCATGTACGATCGTCGTTTTCGGACAAGGACGGCACCTGGGTCACCGAGGCAGAGAAGGGAAGTGCCATGGAACAGGCGATCATCTCCGGCGTCGCGCATGATCGCGGCGAGGCCAAGATCACCGTGGTCGGCGTCCCGGATCGTGTCGGCGAGGCGGCCCGGATCTTCGAGGCGGTGGCCGCCACGGAGATCAACATCGACATGATCGTGCAGAACGTGTCCGCGGTGGACACCGGTCGCACCGACATCTCCTTCACCCTGCCGAAGACCGACGGTACGGCCGCGAAGGCCGCCCTCGAGGCGCTCCGGGAGACCGTGGGCTTCGAGCAGATCCTGTACGACGACCAGATCGGCAAGGTGTCCGTGGTCGGGGTCGGGATGCGCTCCCACCCCGGCGTGACGGCGAAGTTCTTCGCGGCCCTCGCGGACGCCGGCGTGAACATCGAGATGATCTCCACCTCGGAGATCCGGATCTCGGTGGTCGTCGACCAGGACGACGTCGACCGGGCCGTGGTGGCCGCGCACACGGCGTTCGATCTGGACTCGGAGAACGAGGCAGTCGTCTACGCCGGTACCGGCCGCTGATGCTTCAGATGCTCCCGTACCTCGCGGGGCAGTTGCTGTTCGCCGTACCGATGCTGCTCGGGCTCGTCCTCATTGCGGTACGGGCTCGCGGGACCGCCCGGGTGCTCGGCATGATCGGTTGCCTGATCATGTTGCTCGGGCACATCCTCGGCTCGGTCTGGTCCATGGCCCTGCCCTGGGCGGCGAACCAGTTCGACCTTCCGACCAGCGCCCTCGGGATCCCGTCGGCGATCATCGGCCTGGTGTCCGCGGTCGGGTTGGTGCTGGTGATCTGCGCCGTCGTCGCCGGCCGGTCAACCTCCACGGCACCCGCCGGCGGGCCGCGCCCGCCGGTCCCGTCCGCGCCCGGTCCGTACGGTCAGCCGGCCCCACAGTCGGGTCAGCCGGCTCCGTACCCGCAATCCGGGCCGTATCCGCCGGCCGATCAGTACGGTCAGCCCGGCCAGTCGCCGAACCAGGGCGGCCAGCCGCCGAACTACGGGCAGCCGCCGGTTCCGCCCGCCTGAGACGACCTCGGCGGGTCAGGCCGGGCAGCTCTTGGTCTTGGCCAGCGCGTCCATCGCGGCGGCGTACTTCTCCAGGTTCGGCGGAGCCGCCCGCCAGGTGTCGAGCCAGACCTCCTGGGCGTTGTGCACGTGGCCGCCCGCCGACTTCCTCATGTCGGCGAGGTGGTCCGCCCAGTCGCCCATCGCGAGATCAGCCCCGCCCAGCGCGAGCCGTACCTTGTCCAACCGGGCCCGGCACTGCTTCAACTGCTCGGCCTGATCGGTCTCGGCTCCCTTCACCGGTTTGCAGGCGCCATCGACCGCCTTGTGGCCGGATCGTGCGGTCTGGTACTTGGCCACGTCGGACGGGCCGGGCAGCTTGGTCCGCTTCCAGATCGCCTTCGTCTCGGCCTCGGTGTTGCGGCCCAGCGTCAGATCGGTCTGCGCCTGGACGTGCTGGCGCCAATGGTCGACCCCGGGCCCCGCGGCCTGGAGTACGGACTCGGTCAGGGCCACCTCCCGGCGGCAGTCCGAAACCGCCTTGGCGACCGCCTCCTGCTCGCCGGTCGATCCGCTGGCGTTCTCCGACGGCGCGCTCTTCGGGGCCGGATCGGCCGGCGGCGCGCTGGACACCGAGGGCGGCACGGCAGAGCCGGTCCCGGCCGAGTTCGGCGGCAGGGCGGCGGGGTTCTGCTGGGCGGACCAGACCAGGACGCCGGCCGCCGTCGCGGCGATGACGACGACCGGAACCGTGCACAAGATGGCGATGCGCCGCATCAGCGGCGATGGCGGTGGTGACTCTGCTGCTCTTCGCGGCCGAACCATGGGACGGTCCCCTCCCGAGTTTTGCCACTGCGAAGAGGACGACGACGATCATGGTTCGTTGCGCACCAGGGTGCGCCGGTCCGACGAATCGGTCCGCGGGATGATGCTGCGACGCTCCCCCGAACGACCACGATAGGCATCGTGTTACGCAGCGATGTTCATGATCATGTTAAAGAGCATGACTCAGGGATTCCGCAACAGAACCTCAACTCGGACAACGAAGCCTCAGGACTGCGTCAAGATCCAACCTTCGAGACCGCGTCCGCTTGACCCCTCACCTCGCGCTGTGGAATCGGGTCAGCGCGGGCAGCTCTTGGTCTTGGCCAGGGTGTCCATCGCTGAGGAGTACCGGTCCAGGTTCTTCGGAGCCTTGCGCCAGGTGTCCAGCCAGGAGTCCTCGTAGTCGTGCAGGTTGTCCTCGTCCGCGTCCTTCAGCTCCTCCAGTTGACGCTGCCAGTCCTTCATCGCGAGATCGGCGTTGGTCAGGGCCGACGTCACCTTGGACAGCCGCGCCTGGCACATCTTGAGTTGCTCGACCTGGTCGTCCTCGGCGTCGGCGACCGGGCGGCAGGCGTTGCCGTCGGCCTTCCGCCCCGACTTGGCCGTCTGATACTTGGCGACGTCGGAGGCGCCGGCCTGCCGGGTCCGCTTCCAGATCTTCTCGGCCTCGTCCTCTTCCGTACGGCCGAGCGAGAGATCGGTCTGGGCCTGGACGTGCTCCCGCCAGTGCCCGACGCCGTCACCGGCGGCGGCCAGAACGGACTCGGCCAGGGCCACCTCCCGGCGGCAGGTGGTGATCGCCTCGCCAACCGACTGCTTGCCGGTCGCGCCGCTGCCGTCCTCCGGGGTCTTGTCGGGTGAGCCGGCCTGCTTGGCCAGCGGTATCGCCGGGGTGCCGGGCCCGCCGCCCTGGTTCAGCGTCGTCCAGACCACGACCCCCGCCGCGCCCATGACCAGCAGTAGAACCGGAACGGTGAACCAGATGACGAGGCGTCGCAAGCGTGACCTCGGCGGAGTGTCCAGTGCTCTCCGCGGCTGAACCATGCGGTGGTCCCCTCCCGAGTTGCCAGCGGCCGCAGCGATTTCGGCCCATCGTAAGGAGGGCATCTCAACAGCGCCTCAGCGCACGGTCAGGCCGAGCGGGCAGGGCTCAAGAGTTGATCAAGACTGACGAAACGGGCCAAGTCGTGCTTGACCGTCTGCGGGACCTCGTCCGGGCTTCAGCGCGGGCAGCTCTTGGTCTTGGCCAGGGTGTCCATCGCGTCCGAATACTTGTTCAGGTTGGTCGGGGCCTTCCGCCACGAGTCGCGCCAGACCCCGTCCGGGTCCATGCTCGGCCTGACACTGGCCGGCGTGGAACCGAGGTGGATCTCCCAGTCCTTCAGGGTGAGATCGGCTGCGGACAGCGCGGGGCCGACCTTGCCGACCCGGGCGCGGCAGGTCTTCAGCTGCTCCGTCTCGGCGTCGGTGGCACCCTTGACCGGGGAGCAGGCGCCGTTGTCGGCGCGGTAGGCGGACTTCGCCGTCTGGTACTTGGCGATGTCGGAGGGGCCCGCATTCCCGGTCCGGTTCCAGATGTCCTTGGCTTCCTTCTCGGAGATCCGGCCGAGCGACAGGTCCGTCTGAGCCTGGACGCGCTCCCGCCAGTTCCGTACCCCGTCGTCGGCGGCGCTCAGCACCGACTCGGCCAGCGCGACCTCGCGCCGGCAGTCCGAGATGGCCTGCTTGACCTTCGCCGTGTCGCTGGAACTGCTGGACGCCGGTCCGGCCGGGTTGACCGTCCGGGTGGCGGCCTGCTGCTGGTACAGATACAGACCGGCGAACACCGCAGCGATCGTCACCGCCGGTACGGTGATCAAGATGACCAGCCGTCGCGCCCACGGCGACGACGGCTGCATGTCAGTTAGGGCTCTGCGCGGCCGAACCATGTGGTCCCCTCCCGAGTTGCCGCCTGATGGCATGCATTCAGTTGTGAATGCCCGAGCTCCGGGAGCGATCGTGATCGTCACCCGCAGTGGGCTCGACCATCCTGGTTTCAGTGCGCCGGAGGGCTCCGGCTCCCGATACCTCGGGTGATATTACCGTACGCATTCCACCTCGTCCGCAACGTTTTGCGGACGTGGACGGGAGCTCAGTCGTGGTCGAGGATGCAGAACAGATTGCCGACCGGATCGCGCATCACGACGAAGTCCGCGCCCTTCGGATAGGGCCAGTCCGCGACCCGCTCCGCGCCGATCGACTCCAGCCGGGCGATCTCGGCCTGCTGTTCCTCGGGGCCGCTGGTCGACAGGTCGAGGTGGGTCGCGTCCCCGTACACGGCGAGCAGCGGGCCATCCCCGTCCGGCGGGACCAGCACGTCCTCGGCCTCGGGATGCGGCGCGTAGCCGAGTGCCTCGGCCCAGAACCGGGCACCGCGACGCCAGTCCTCCCCGTGCAGGCAGACGGCGGCGATCTTCACCATGGGCAACTCCTTCGCTCGGCCTGTCCCGACCGTAGCGGGAGGCGCCGACAACCGGCCGGGATGCTGGCGCGTTCAGGTTCTGAGCCCTACGGTCGTGGACATGGCGCCGTCCGAACGAGCCGAGCTGCTCGGGCAGGAAGCCGTCCGGCTGCTCGCGCGGCTCGACCTTCGTACCGCCTTCGCCTGGGCGCCGGTGGTGGTGGGTAGCGTCCGGTCCGGCCTGCTGGTCCTGCGCGATCTTGACGTCATGTTCGATGCGCCGGACGCGACCGCACCGATGATCCTGGCGGGCCTGGCGACGCTGGCCGAGCGCGTCGACGTGATCGAGGTTGACTTCCGGGACGAGCGCGGCGATCGCCGGCCTACGTCCAAAGTCACGGACGAGCGGTTCTACGTCGTGCTCGGACTCGGGGACGGCTGGAAGGTGGACCTGACGTTCTGGCTGCACGTCGTGGATCGGCCGCACGTCGCCGAGGCGCTTCGGCTCCGCGACCTTGCCGACCCGCAACGGGACCTGATCCTTCGCTTGAAGACGGAGTGTTCGGACTACCCCGAGCGGATCAGTGGGACCGAGATCTATCGGGCCGTGCTGGACCGCGGTGCCCGGACCATCGAGGACCTGAGGGGATGATCATGGACCGATTGCAGAGCTGGGACGACGTGCAGGGCTTCCTGGCCCGGTTGCCTGGTGCGGAGTTCCAGCCGGCCGGCGGCCACTTTCCGCGCGGCGTGGTCAGGGTGCGGGGGAAGGTGGTTGCCTATCCCGCCGGCGGCGCCCGCGGATCGCCGCCGGACGCGGTGGCCGGCGAGGAGTTCGTGTTCGTGAAGGCCGGGCCGGACGAGAAGGCGGCGCTGTTGGACCAGGACCCGGTGACCTTCTTCGTCACTCCGCACTACGCCGGTTCGCCCGGCGTGATCGTACGGCTGCGGACCGCGGACCAGGCGCAACTCCGGGAACTGCTGACCGAGGCCTGGCGCCAGGTCGCGCCGGCGGCCCTGGTCCGCGAGTACGAGGCCTGAGCGCGCCGAGCCCTCGCTCCCGAATATCCCGTGTTGTCGCGGAACCGAGCGTTGTAGCGTCACGAGCATGCTGATCCGACCGTGCCGTCCGGGTGATCTTGAAGCGCTCGAGCGGGCGGAGCCGACCGGCCGGAACCAGTTCCACCGGCTCAAGTTGGAGAACCAGGACCGCGGCGTGTGCACGTACCTGACTGCCTGGGACGGCGACCTGCCGTTGGGGCACGGGGAGGTGCGCTGGACCGGCTGTTCGGCCGAGGAGGTTCGCGCGGCGTACCCCGAGTGTCCGGAGATCAACGGGCTGCTCGTGTATCGGCTGCGCGGTCAGGGCATCGGTACGGCGTTGATCACTGCCGCCGAGGATCTCGCCCGGAGCCGCGGCTATGCCGTGATCGGACTCGGCGTCGGCGACGACAATCCGCGGGCCTGGTCGCTGTACGAACGGTTGGGTTACCAGCCCGGCGTGGAGTACGTCGACGTGTGGCCGTACGTGGACGACGCCGGCGAGACCCAGGTGATCAAGGACCCGTGCACCTTCCTGGTGAAGGGACTGAAAGCGTGATGTCGCGGCTCGGCTCGGAGGGCGCGGAGTGCCTGATCGTCACGGGGATGCCCGCCGCGGGGAAGTCCACCGTCACCCGGCTGATTGCTGCGGGGTTGGACCGCTCCGCCCGGCTCGACGGTGATGATCTTGTCCGCATGATCATCAACGGAGGCGTGTGGGCGCTCGGTGAGCCCGCGGACGAGGCCGCCCGGCAGGTCGAGTTGTGCAACCGGAACCTGTGCACGCTGGCGCGGAACTTCGTCGGGGCCGGCTTCACCACCGTGATCGACTGGGTGATCCCGGACCGTCGGCAGCTCGACCTGTTCCGCGAGCTGCTCGACCCGGTGCTGACCTCCTTCGTCGTTCTGGCGCCGGGCGGCGACGCGTGCCGGGAACGGAATCGGCACCGCGACCCTCAGCAACGCTGGGAATTCACCGGCTATGACGAGCTGGGTGCGTCGATGCGGGTGGAGCTCGGTGATCACGGCTGGTGGCTCGACTCCGCCGAGCTGACCGCGGCGGACACCGCGAGCATGATCATCAACGAGGCGCCGAGCCGGGCTCGGCTGGGCTAGCCGGGCTCAGCGAAGATCACCGTCGCCCTTGATCACGCCGCGCGCGGCACGGTCGGCGAGCTTGGCGACGTTGCGCGAGGCGACGTCCTCCAGTCGGAGGTCGAGCCTGGTGCAGAGTTCGGAGACGTACCAGAGGACATCGCCGAGCTCGAGCGTCAACGCATCCCGGTCCGCATCCGTGATCATGCCCTGGCGATCCCGGAAGATCTTCTTCACCTTCCCCGCCACCTCGCCCGCCTCGTTGACCAGGCCCAAGGTGGGGTACACGATCGGATGGTCCGTCGCGATCGGGGCGCCGGTCCGAGCCGCGGCCTGCTGATAGCTGTTGAAGTCGAAGGTCACGGCCTCAGTCTGCCTGCTGGCCACCGGTGGGCGGGTGGGCCAGCCAGTCCAGGCAGCGGGTGGCGAAGTCGCGATAGGCGGGAACGGTCCAGCCGCCCGGTGAATGATCTTCGTTGTCGTACTTCCGAAGCTCGGCCGGCCGGCCGAGTCGCCGCAGCCCGGTGAACACCTGGTCGGCCTGCGCCTGCTCGCCCGGGATCCCGCCGCTGCCCACGCCGATCAGTACGGGCGTGGTGACCCGGTCCAGTCGAAGGTACGGGGTGTTGTCGACCCAGGTCTGCGGGTCCTCCCAGGGCGGCGTGCGGAGCCGGCCCTGACCGTCCTCCCAGTAGCTGAGGAACGCGGCCCCGATCGGGCTGAGCGAACCGTACGAGGCGAGCGGATTGATCACCGGCGCGGTGAACGCGGCGGCGGCGAAGGTGCCGGGCGGCGTCGTGACGAGCAGGCTGAGCACCGTGTAGCTTCCGTAGCTGTTGCCGATCGCGGAGATCCGGTCACTGTTGATCGGCAGTTCGGCGCGGACCCGGTCGATCGCCGGGAGGACCGATTCGGCGAACTGCTCCATCGGGGTCCGGGCGTCCTCGACCGGGAGGTCCGGAAACAGCACCGCGAAGCCGCGGGAGGTGAGCAGGCTGGTGTGCAGGATGCCGTTCATGGGGTCCGGATCGCTCGCGAACTGGGACAGCAGCGCACCCCCGTACACGCTGATCACGAGCGGGTAGCCGGTCGCCGGCGGCGGAGTCTTCGGTACGAACAGCGCACCCTCGCGGGACTCCGTCGCCACCTGCCAGTCGATCAGCCGCGCCGCGTGCGGCCAGTCCAGGTCCGGGTTGAGCGATGCCAGCCTTCCGATTCCATGATCATCGGCCAGC
The DNA here is from genome assembly GCF_042666975.1 of Microlunatus sp. GCM10028923. Lineage (NCBI taxonomy): Bacteria > Bacillati > Actinomycetota > Actinomycetes > Propionibacteriales > Propionibacteriaceae > Microlunatus > Microlunatus sp. GCM10028923. The sequence goes on from NZ_JBHTFF010000022.1 coordinate 93,096, forward strand.
CAGAGTTCGGCGCTGCCCGAATCACCCTGGAGGAGTAGCGCGGAGCGGCCGGCGCGGTCACTGTGCCCCACCTGCATCCGCGACAGGGACACCGGGCAGGGGCCGGTGCCGAGCACCGACCGGACGCCGGTACGAAGATCAACATCGTGCACCTCGCAGCCGCCGTCGGCGGTGATCACGACCGACCGGACCCGGCCGTCCAGGCCCGCGGACGCGGCGTCGAAGTCGGCCAGCCAGACCTCGCCCTGGTAGCCGGCGCCTCGTGGGGCGACGACGTCCGGTTCGCCGGTGATCGAACTGCGGACGAATCCGGTCCTGGCTCGATGCCAGAGCACGGTCGTGTCATCGATCCACCGGGGCACCTCGTGGGCGCCGTCCTCGTTGTAGTACGGGCTGCGCTCGCGCCAGAGCCCGTCGCCGTCGGACACCAGGGCCGGCGGGGTGCCGGCCCCGGGCTCGATGGTCCACAGCTCGTCGCGCCGCCCGGCCTCCCGCTGCAGGTAGGCGATCCTGCTGCCGTCTGGCGACCAGGACCAGTCGGTCCCGTAGACCTGCCAGATCCTGCGGGCCGGCACCTCGATCGAGCCGTCATCAAGATCAACAACGGCGACCTCGTACGTCAGGCCGGACTGATCGTCGGCGTCCGCGTCGACGCGCAGGCAGGCGACCTTCCGACCGTCGGGCGAGACCCGCCAGGCCCGCGCGATCCAGCCGCGAGCGAGGATCCGGAGGCTGCCGTCCAGTCCGACCAGGCCGACGTCGGTGACGTCCAGCCCCGCGAAGTCGGGCCGCGGCAGGTCGGCGTCGGCGGTGGACAGTACGGTCACCGAGAACGCGTCGTCGGAGCCCGGGAGGTTCTGATCATGGTCGGGAGCCCCGGCGGGAGCCGGCGGCCGAAGCTCGGTGATCAACGCCGTCCCGTCGGTGGTCCACTGCGGACGTTCGAACGAGAACCAGGTCCCGACTTCACCCGGCAGGACCTGCACCGTGTCCGAGCCGCGATGCCACACCGCAAGCCGCGGCGCCCCGACCGGGTTGTGCACGTACGCCGCCAACCGGGTCCCGTCCGGCGACCACTGTCCGGCCCAGCTCGTCGACCAGCCCGGGAACGGCTCGAGGCTGGTCCCGTCCTCGACCCGCCAGACCCGGAGGTGCAGTCCCCGCGCCGCCTCGACCGGCAGTCCGTTGATCGCGATCCGCGAGTGCGGCAGTTGGGCCGGTCGGGCATCCACCGGCACGGTGACCGTCATGGCCACCAGTTCGCCGTCCGGCGAGATCGCCGGCAGCGCGCCTCGGTTGGGTACCGCGACGCTCAGGCTGTCTTCGACTGACCACATTGGACCAAGATCATCACAGCCCGGCAGGCAGGGCAGCCGACTTCTCCAGGGACAGCGGGTCTGCCCTGAGCAGAGAAGCTTCCGCCCGGCATCCGGGGTCTGGGACCGTGGGGCCGACAGCCTGTCGGATGATCATCAACGGACGAGAGCCGAAGCCGTGCACCTGACCGTGGGAACCTTCAACCTCTGGCGCAGCGGTGAGCCGTGGCGCTATGCCGCCGAGCGGAACCTCGTCCGCGGCGCCGTGCCGGGAAGCGCCGCCGTCACGATGCGCCCCGAGACCGGCGTGTGGCGCCGAAGACTTCCCTTGATCGCGGCAACGTTGCGGCAGCCGGCCCTCGACCTGGTCGGCCTGCAGGAAGTCCTGGCTGAGGACGGAGACGGAGCCCCGGCCGTCGAGGCGCTGGCCGAGCAGCTCGACCTGAACCACGCCGGCGCCGGGCAGCTGGCCGTACTGACGCCGCATCCCATCAGGTCCTCGGCGGCCGTCCCGCTGGCTGCGGCCGAGGCCAGGGAAGAGGCTGACGGCGGTTACGGGTCGGGCTGTCTCCTGCATGCCGTGGTGGCGACTCCCGGCGGCGACACGGACTTCGTGGTGACGCACTGGTCACCCCGGTCGTCGGCGGCCCGTACCGGCGCGGCAGCGGCTCTGACCGACTACGTCGCGGACCTGCCGAACCGGCGGCTGATCGTCGTCGGTGACCTGAACACCGTCGCTCCCGAGACACCGGAGTTGATCATCCTCGGACAGGGCGTCCGTCCGCTGGTCGACGCCTGGGCGGAGATTCATCCGGATCAGCCCGGCTACACGATGCCCAGCCATGACCCGGTCGTCCGGCTGGACTACGTGTTCGTGAGCCCGGACCTGACGCCCGTGTCCGTACGACGAATCGGAGACCTCCCCGACCCCGACGGGTTCTATCCATCGGACCATCTGGGTGTCGTCGCAACCGTCGTGGCGGAGCCAGTGAGACCGGTGTAGAACGTTGGCCATGGCCGATCGTCGTGCACTGCTCCAAGATCAATGGGCCGACTCGTGTGCTCGTCTCGGCCGACTCCTCACGGCACTGACCGATGCAGAGTTCTTCTGGGAACCCTGCGGAGGCTGTTGGACCGTCCATCGACGCACGGAGACCCGGGCCGCCAACGCGGACGGATCCGGCACCTGGGTGATCGACTACGAGGACCTCGACGGCGAGAGCCGGACCAACTGGGGTGAGACCTGGCCGACGGCGCGGATCTTCACGACGCTGATCAAGGAACAAACGCACCATGGAGCGGAGATCGGTGTCTTGCGTGACCTGTATCGGAATCGCGACAACCCTGGGTCAGGTGCGACCTCACGCCTTATATAAGACTGGGCTAATATGATGGGGTCCGTGCAACTCCCACCGACACCTGGAGCTCTCCGCCGATGAAGTACACCCTGTCGATCGAAATCGCCCTGCCGCGGGAGCGGGTGGTCCAGCTGCTCTCCGACCCCGCCCAGATGCCGAAGTGGCTGCGCGGCGTGCTGGTGCACGAGCCGCTGAACGGGAAGCACGGGGAGGTGGGTACCGAGTCGCGCGTCGTGATGCAGTCGGGTGAGCAGACGATGGAGGCCACCGAAACGATCACCCGCCGGGAACCGGAGAACCTGCACGGGATCCCGAGCGACAGCGTCGTTCACTACGACCGCGAGATCGTCGCCAAGGGCATGTGGAACGCCGCCCGCGAGCGGTTCACCGAAGCCGGTCCGGAGTCGACGCTCTGGACGAGCGAGAACGAATTCCGGTTCGACTCCCTGCCGATGCGGTTGATCATGCCGTTCCTGCGCGGCGCCTTCCGCAGGCAGTCGCTCCAGCACATGCAGGACTTCAAGGCGTTCGCTGAGCAGGGGACCGACGTCCGCGACGCGAAGGACTGACCCGTGCGACGAACCTTTCTTGATCAAGAAGTCGATCGATCGCCGCAGGGCTCGATCCGACCAGGATGGCCCGGCCTCGCCGAGTCCTCGATCCGTTCAGCCAGTCCTCGACGTGATCACGCAACGCATGCATGCCTCGCGGTCGGCGTAGCGGCAGCGGCGAGATGTCGGGGTGGGCGAGAGATCGCATCATCCGGGAAGCGATCGGCGTGACAGGATTGAACCGACGACTCCTTCGTTCCGAAGCACCTTGGTTGCACAAGATCATCTGACTAGCCGAGCGGACAGGCACCTCTAGATACGACGGGTCACCGTCGTAGTTCAGGGAAGCAACGGAGCGCTTCAAGGACTAGAGGTGAGAACTGCTTCGCATGCTCGGCTGTAGCCAGAACGACTCCAGCAACGTCCTCATCGTTGATCGATCGGGCCGATCCTGCCACCTCTACGTGCGAGATGACACCAACGTGCAGGAAGTCAATTGGCTGACCTGTGGAGTCGCGATCGACTCGAATCTCAAAGTGTGCGCTCGAAATGGTGCGGGCGAGCTCGACGCCGCATTCCTCTTGGAGCTCACGGCTCAGCGTGGCCAGCTCCGACTCGTCCCGCTCAGGAGATCCGCCAGGCAGGTCTAGGAGGCCCTTGTACGGGCCTCTGGTCTTTCGTACCAGGACGATCCGCCCGGACTGCTGCCAGATCCCATAGACGCCGAAGTGGTGACGATCTCCTGCCATGTGACCTAGTTGATCATGCGATCTCCTGCGTCCCAAGCTCTCAGCCCGTGAGCGGCCGGGTGGCCGGTCAGAGTGGGTCGCCGGGCACCGAGCCGGACTACCGTCACCAGGCACGGCCGGTGATCCAGACCCGGAGCCCGCGTCGTCGACCAGGTGGTCCGAGCCGGTGGTGCGTGAAACGGATGTCGGACGGTTTGTCGGACACCCTGTAAATGCACCGTCCTGAAACACCAAACCGGCCTCTGTCCTTACTGGTCAGAGGCCGGTTCTGTCTGTCGGGGTGACAGGATTTGAACCTGCGACTTCTTCGTCCCGAACGAAGCGCGCTACCAAGCTGCGCCACACCCCGGTGGAGCCTCGGAGAGTCTAGCCCATCCGGGGCGGAAGTCTCACATCGGTTTCACTCTGCGTCTCGCGGGACCAGGGTGAGCAGGGTTGCCTCGGGCGGACAGGCGAACCGGATCGGCGCGTACGGGGACGTACCGAGGCCTGCGGAGACGTGCAGGAAGGCGCTCCGGTCGCCGACGCGATGCGTGGAAAGGCCCTTCACCCGGGCGGCGTCGATGTCGCAGTTCGTCACCAGGGCCCCGTAGAACGGCACGCAGACCTGGCCGCCGTGGGTGTGGCCGGCGATGATCAGGTCGTGCCCGTCGGCGGTCATGGCGTCCAGCAGCCGGAGGTACGGGGCGTGGGTGACGGCGATCGCGACGTCGACCTCGTTCCGGTCGATCGGGCCGGCTACCTCGGCGTAGCGGTCGGCGCCCAGGTGGGCGTCGTCGGTCCCGCGGAAGCCGATCCGTACCCCGTGCACCTCGATCGTGGCCCGGGTGTGGGTGAGGTCCAGCCAGCCGGACTGCTTGAAGGCCCGGCCCAGGTCCTGCCAGGGCAGCGTGTTGTCGCTGGGCTTGGCGGTCCGCCTCGGCTGGGTCAGGTAGCGCAGCGGGTTCTTGAAGGTCGGGCCGAAGTAGTCGTTGGAGCCCCAGACGTACACGCCGGGCCGGTCCAGCAGCCGGCCGAGTGCGCGGACGGTCGGCTCGACCGCGTCCACGTGGGCCAGGTTGTCGCCGGTGTCGATCACCAGGTCGGGTTCGAGACCGGCCAGCCGGTTCACCCACTCCTGCTTCTTGCGCTGGCCCGGCGTCAGGTGCAGGTCGGACAGGTGCAGGATCCGGATCGGTACGGCGTCCGGCGGCAGCACCGGGACCTGGAGCCGGCGCAACCGGAAGGAACGCACCTCGTACCCGGCCGCGTAGGCCAGGCAGCCGGCGCCGACAGCACCGACTCCGAGAACCGTGCCGGCGGCGATCTTGGCAACCCGTCCTGCAGACATGGCGCAAGGCTACAAGGACGATTCCCTTCGACACGCTCACGCCGCGTGGGCAAGGATGGAGCCATGGCTGAACTGAAGGAACGACTGCACGCTGACATGGTGGCCTCGCTCAAGGCCCGCGACAGCGTACGCACCTCGACGCTGCGGATGGTGCTCACGGCGATCACGGAGGCCGAGGTGTCCGGCAAGGCCGCCAAGGAGCTCACGGCCGAGCAGGAACTCGATGTCGTGATCAAGGAAGCCAAGAAGCGGCGCGAGTCCGAGGAGGCGTACGCCGACGCGGGCCGGACCGACCTGGCCGACAAGGAGCGGGCCGAGGCCGAGGTGTTGGCCGACTACCTGCCGCAGCAGCTGGGCGAGGCGGAGATCGCCGAGCTGGTCCGGGAGGCCATCGCCGAGACCGGTGCCGCCGAGCTGGGCCCGCGCGGCATCGGCAAGGTGATGGGCGTCCTGACCCCGCGGACCAAGGGCAAGGCCGACGGCGGCGCGGTCGCCGCCGAGGTGAAGCGGCAGCTCACCTGAGCCAGCAGCCCTGGAACGACGAAGTGCCCCGCGATCGGATCGCGGGGCACTTCGGTTTCAGGCTCGAGGTCGTCAGCGAGTGCCGTCCGTCGGCTGCTGCTCCTGCTCGGTCGGCTTCTTGTTGTCGCCGGGCTTCTTCTGGTCCTCTTCCTGCTTCTGCTCTTCTTCCTGCTGTTGCTGCTCTTCCTGCTCCTGCCGCTTCTTGCGCTCCTCTTCGCGCCGGCGGCGTTCCTCTTCCTCCTGCTTGGCCTTCTCCTCCGCCTCACGTTCGGCGCGGACCTTCGCCGGATCGCGGCCGGCCGAGAAGAGGAGGTAGATCGTCGAGAACTCGCGGACCTTGCCGCCGTACTGGCTGAAGCCGATGAAGTCGCCCTCCGGCACCGTGTCGCTGTAGACGCGGTCCCGGATCACCGTGAAGCCCGCATCCTCCAGCTTCGAGGTCGCCTCGCCGATGGTCAGCCCGGCCAGCCCCGGCATCGGGACCATCTTGCCGGTCTCGATCTCCTTGGACGGCTTCTTGAACTTCGTCTTCGGCTGGTCCTTCAGGTAGCGCTCCATCGTCGGCTTCCAGATCAGCCGACCGGCGTCACCACTGCCGGAACCCTCGAGGTTCATCCCGTTCTCGAGCTCGAAGCCCTTCACGCCACGGGACCGGTAGTTCTTCTTGCCCCGGATGAACGGCTTCTGCCGCTTGTCGATCGCGATCATCGCGACGCCGGTCGCCTCGGGGGTGTAGCCCGCGAACCAGACCGCCTCGTTGTCGTCGATCGTTCCGGTCTTGCCGGCCTGCGGCCGACCGTCGTCGACAAGGGCCCGGCGGCCGGTGCCCTTGGTCATCACGCCGGACAGCATCTTGTTGACGCCGTCGGCGACGTCCTTGTCGATCACCCGCTTGCAGTTGCCGCTCGGGGACTGGATCTCCTTGCCGTCCGGCTTGGTGATCTTCTTGACCACGATCGGGTCGCAGTGGATGCCGCGCGAGGCGAACGTCGCGTACGCCTCCGCCATCGAGAGCGGCGCGATCTCGACCGAACCGAGGGTGAACGCCGGGATGTACTGGTAGTAGTCGACCAGGTCACGGGTCTCGCCCTCGTGGCCCTCGCGCTCGTCCTTACCGGTGCTCTCGATGCCGAGCTTCTCGGCCATCTCGGTGACCCGGCACATGCCCACCTGCAGCGTCAGCTGCGCGAAGTAGGTGTTCACCGACCACTCGAGGGCGGTGCCCATATTCATCGGGCCGTTCTTGCCGGTCGAGTTGGCCGGTCGCCACTTGCCGAGCTTCTCCCGACCCTCACAGGTCTGGAAGCTGCGTCCGGTCAGGTCGACCCGCTTCTTCGCGTCGTACTTCTTGGAGGTCGGGATGCCCTTCTCCAACGCCGCCGCAGCCGTGAACGCCTTGAACGTGGAGCCTGCCTGATAGCCCTCAGCGCCGCCGAGGGTCGGGGAGGCCGAGTAGTTGTAGTAGGTCTCGCCCTTCTTGGCGTTGTCGCCCATCACCGGCCGGCTCTGCGCCATGGCCAAGATCAAACCGGTGCCCGGCTGGATCATGTTCATCGTCGAGATGATCGGATCCGTCGGCGAGACGACCTTGCTGAGCCGCTTCTGCGCCATGTCCTGCACGTCCGGGTCGATCGCGGTCTCGATCGTCAGGCCGCCCCGCTTCAGGGCGTCCTTGCGCTCCTCGGGCGTCTTGCCGAGGCTCGGTGACTGCTCGAGCGTCCGCCGTACGTAGTCGCAGATGAACGGGTACCGGGAGCCGACGCAGCCGTTCCGGGTCTTCTGGACGTTCCGCTCGTCGAACTTGTCGGCCTTCGCCGCCTTGACCTGGGCCGGCGTGATCATGCCGTACTCGGCCATCTTGTTGATCACCACGTCGCGGCGATCCTGGGCCGCGCCGGGGTTGGTCACCGGGTTGACCTGGTTCGGGTTCTGCACCAGGCCGGCCAGCATCGCCGCCTGCGGCAGGGTCAGCTTCTCCGCCGTGGTGTTGAAGTAGTGCCGGGCCGCGGCCTCGACGCCGTACGCGCCCTGGCCGTAGTAGGCGATGTTGAGGTAGCGCTCGAGGATCTCGTCCTTGCTGAGCTTCTCCTCCAGCGCCAGCGCGTACCGCAGTTCCTTGATCTTGCGCTGGTAGCCCTCGATGCCGCTGGCCTGGATCATCCGCGAGATGCAGGCTTGATCAAGTTCGCAGGACTCGACCAGCACCATCTTCACGTACTGCTGGCTGAGGGTCGAACCGCCCTGGGTGTCGCCGCTCGACGTCCGGACGAACGCGCGCAGGGTGCCGATCAGGTCCATCGCGCCGTGCTCGTAGAACCGGTGGTCCTCGATCGCCAGCTGGGCCTGGATCATCACCGGCGCGATCTTGGCCATCGGCACGTAGATCCGGTTCTCGTCATAGAAGTACGTCAGCACCTCGCCATTGCCGAGCAGCACCTTCGACCGCTCCGCCTGGGGCGGGGTCTCCAGCTCGGCCGGAAGGTTCTCCAGCTCTCCGGCGGCGGCCTGTCCGGTGACGCCCGCCAGACCGGCGAACGGGACGAACAGGCCTGCGACCAGGACACCCGCCAAAACGCTCACCACAAGGAACATGGCGAGCGAGGACAAGACCTTGGCCGGACGTTTGAGGCTCACAGGCATGGCTCTTAGGGTACGGGAGCCGACGGCCCATGCCGAATCTTTCGCAGTCGCGCTTCACGTTGTGCAAAAAATCCGTGTGGACCCCTAGTCAGACCGTACTTCCGTTCGTAGCATGCATATGCCGCGCTCGTTGTTGGGAGGCTTCGAGTGCGGTCGGAAGGAAGGGAAAGGGGGCCGCATGATGCGGACTGCTGCGTGGAACGACTGGACCGTCAGGGCCAAATGTCGAGGAATGAATGACGCTCTGTTTCCGGACGCTGTTGACCAGAAACGAGCGAAGGTTGTGTGTGCCGGGTGTCCGGTGCGGTCAGAGTGCCTCGCCGAGGCACTGGACAACCGAATCGAATGGGGCGTCTGGGGCGGGATGACCGAACGGGAGCGCCGCTTGTTGCTGCGCCAACGTCCGGATGTCCGGTCCTGGCGCTCAGTCCTGGGTGGCGAGAAGGTGGCCAACCAGGCGTAACGAGTCCAGATCGGACACGTCTGTCTGTAGCGCCTGCACCCGGGTTGTCAGGATCCGGGTGCGGGCGGCTGCAAAGCGATCGAGCAGGATCCGTTCGCGTTCGATGACCTGCATCAGCGCCGCATGCTGGTGCAGGGCGACGGAGGCGACCGGCTGCCGCTCCGGGTCGAGTTCCTCGGCCAACGCTTGGGCGCGCCCTGCGGACAGTTGAAGTTCGGTCCGGTGGACCCGATTGACCACCAGGCCGGACAGCGGCATCGACTCCTCGTCGAGCCGGTCGACGAAGTAGGCGGCCTCGCGGAGCGCGTCGGCTTCGGCCGTGGCGACCACGACGAACGTGGTGTGCTCGGACGCGAGCAGGTTGAACGTCTGCTGCGCGCGCTGCCGGAAACCGCCGAACAGCGTCTCGAACGCCGTCGCGAACGTCTGGACGTCGGTGATGATCTGCCCGCCGAGGATCTTGTTCATCGCCGACGAGACCAGGTTGAAGCCGACACTCATCAGCCGCAGCGGCCCGCGGGCCGGCGCCAGCAGGAGGCGCAGGAACCGGCCTTCGAGCAGCGAGCTGAGGTGCTCCGGCGCGTCCAGGAAGTCCAGCGCGGAGCGGGCCGGCGGGGTGTCGACGATGATCAGGTCCCAGCGGCCGTCGGCCTTGGACTGCTGGTGCAGCTGGCCGAGCTTCTCCATCGCCATGTATTCCTGGGTGCCCGCGAACGACGACGACAGGGCGACGTAGAAGGGGTTCCGCAGGATCTGCGCGGCCTTCTCCGGGGTGGTGTGGGCGAGGACGACCTCATCGAAGGTCCGCTTCATGTCCAGCATCGCGGCGTCCAGGCTGCCGCCGGTCGACGTGTCGATGCCGCTGACCGGGCGGGGCGTGTTGTCCAGTTCGCCGAGGCCGAGGGACTGGGCCAGCCGGCGGGCCGGGTCGATGGTGAGGACGACGGCCTTGCGGCCGGCCTCGGCGGCACGCAGCGCCAGTGCGGCCGAAGTGGTGGTCTTGCCGACGCCGCCGGCGCCGCAGCAGACGATGATCTCGATCGAGCGGTCGGCCAGGATCGCGTCCACATCCAGTTCGCCGTGCGCTCCCTGGGCGGCGTGGGCCGGTGCCGGCATCAGGCCACCTCGGCCGGGAGCTGTTCGGCGAGCTGGGCGGCGATGCCCCAGACCGCGCCGGTGTCGATGCCGGTGGAGTCGAGCCGGATGTCGACGACCGGGAGGCCGGTGCCGAGCAGGTGGTCGCGGCGGCCCCGTTCGGCGAGCATCCGGTCCGCCTCGCCGGCGAACTCCTCGGTCAGCAGTTTGCGCTGGGCCGGGTCGAGACCGGGTACGTCGAGCACCGGTTCGCCGGTGGCCGCCTGCCGCAGCTGATCGTCGGTGAGCGGAGTGGCCCGGACCATGTTGGCGATGATCACGCCGAGCCGGATCTGGGTCGGCCGGAGCTGCTGGATCGCCTCCTCGGTCTCGGTCACCGGCATGTCCTCCAGCAGGGTGACCAGGTGCACCGCGGTGGTCACGGAACGCAGCACCCGCATGATCGAGTCGGCCTGGCTGCGGATCGGGCCCATCCGGGCCAGCCCGGCGACCGCCTCGTGCACGTTGAGGAACTGGGCGATCCGGCCGGTCGGCGGCGCGTCCAGAACGACCGCGTGGTACGCGTTCGGACGGCCCTTGATCTGCCGCCGGACCGCCTCGTACACCTTGCCGGTGAGCAGCACGTCGCGCAGCCCGGGCGCGATGGAGGTGGCGAAGTCGATCGCCCCGAACCGGTCCAGCGCCCGGCCGGCGATGCCCAGGTGGTAGAAGGTCTCCAGGTATTCCAGCAGCGCGTCCTCGGCATCGATGGACAGGCCGAACACCTCGCCGCCGGCCGGGGTCCGGCACAGCCGGCGCTCCTCCGAGCCGTTCAGCGGCGCCGAGTCGAACAGCTGGGGCAGCCCGTCGCGGCCCTCCACCTCGCAGACCAGGACCCGCCGCCCGGCCGTGGCGAGCGCGCAGGCCAGTGCCCCGGCAACGGTGGTCTTGCCGGTCCCTCCCTTGCCGGACACGATGTGCAGCGTGTGCAGCGGGGGCGACGACATGCGGCCGATGGTAGTCCGGCCGGCGACCTCACTACGCTGACGCCATGACCAAGTGGGAGTACGTGACCGTTCCGGTGCTGGTGCACGCGACCAAGCAGATCCTGGACAACTGGGGTGCCGACGGCTGGGAACTGGTGCAGATCGTGCCCGGCCTCAACCCGGAGAACCTGGTGGCCTACCTGAAGCGGCCGATCGCCGAGTCCGCCGAGTGACGACCCCTCCGATGGGAGAGGGGGCAGCCGACCGGCTGGCCGAGCTGGGGTTGACCCTGCCGCCGGTGCCGGCGGCCCTGGCGGCCTATCTGCCGGCGGTCCGGACCGGTGAGTTGATCTTCACCGCGGGCCAGCTGCCCCTGGTCGACGGCGCGCTCAGCGTCGTGGGCCGGGTCGGCGCCGAGGTCACCGAGGAGCAGGCGTACGACGGCGCCCGGCAGGCCGCCCTGAACGGGATCGCGGCCGCGGCCGAGGCGGCCGGCGGGCTGGACCGGATCGCCGCGGTGATCAAGGTCGTGGTGTACGTCGCCGGGGTGCCCGAGTTCACCGGCCAGCCGAAGGTGGCCAACGGGGCCAGCGAGCTGATCGGTGCCGTGTTCGGCGACGCCGGCCGGCACGCCCGGTCCGCGGTCGGCGTGGCCTCGTTGCCATTGAACGCGCCGGTCGAGGTCGAGCTGGTGGTCCGGGTCGTGCCCGACCCGCCGCGGATCGTGCCCGCCTGAGCTTTGGGTTGTTGATCATGGCCAGTCACTCGCTCGACGTGCTCGGCCGGATCACCGTGCCGGTGCCGGACCCGGTGGTCGAGCGGGTGCTGCGGTTCACCGGAGCTCCGGTGCCGGCGCGGCTCAGCGCGAGCGTGATCTTGATCCGGGAGCGCGACCGGACCCTTGAGGTCTATCTGATGCACCGGCACGCCCGGATGGCGTTCGCGGCCTCGATGGTGGCGTTCCCCGGCGGCGGTGTCGATCCCGCCGATCATGATCAACCCGGTGATCCGATCCTGGCCTGTGCGGTACGGGAGCTGGCCGAGGAGACCGGCGTCCGGCTGGGCCCGGCCGCGCTGGCGCCGTGGGCGCACTGGGTGACTCCGGAGGTGGAGCCGCGGCGCTACGACACCCGGTTCTTCGTTGCTGTCGTACCTGATGATCAAGAGCCGGCCGACGTGTCCGGCGAGGCCTCGGCGGCAGGCTGGGCGACACCGTCCGCGACGCTGGCCGGGCACCGGGCCGGCGAGCTGGGCCTGATGCCGCCGACCCAGTCGATCCTGGTCGAGCTGGCCGGGCTGGGCTCGGTGGCGGCGGTGCTGGAGGCCGCCGCGGACCGGGTCGTGCAGCGGGTGCTGCCGGTGCCGGAACGGGTCGGCGACCGGTGGCTGTTTCGTTATCCGCACAGGGAGATCTCGTGACCGTGACGATCCTCCGGGCCGACAATCCCGGGCCGATGACCTTGGACGGCACCAACACGATCATGGTCGGCGATCCGGGCCGCGGGCCGGTCGCGGTGATCGATCCCGGGCCGGACGACGAGCGCCATCTGCGGCGGGTGCTGGACGCGGCCGGCACGATCGCGATGATCATCGTCACGCACCGGCATCTCGATCACTGTGCCGGTGCGCCGACGCTGGCCCGGTGGGCCGGCTGCGATGTGCTGGCCGCGGATCCCGCGGTCCGGGTGGGGGAGCGCGGCCTGGTCGACGGCGGGCGGATCTCGGTGCCGGGGGCGGAGCTGCGGCTGGTGGCGACGCCGGGTCACACGAGCGATTCGTACTCGATCATGATCAGCGGGGCGGACGGGGTGAACCGGCTGGCCACCGGCGACATGGTGCTCGGTCGCGGGACGACCGTGATCATGCACCCGGACGGCGACGTCGGCTCCTACCTGGCCTCGCTGGAGACCATGATCACCTTGGTCCATGATCATGCGGTGGCCGAGATCCTGCCGGGTCACGGGCCAGTGGTGACGGACCCGGCCGGCGTGCTGGCGTACTACCGGGAGCACCGGCTGGAGCGGCTGGACCAGGTTCGGGCCGCGGTGGCCGCCGGCGCTCGTACCCCGGCGGAGGTGGTCCGGGCCGTGTACACCGAGATCGACGACGCGGTACGGCCGGCGGCCGAGCTGTCGGTGGCGGCGCAACTGGCGTATCTCGAACCTCGGGACGATTGAACCCGTTCCGGCCGCAACGCCGCGATCTTGGGGAATCCGTAACCTGCACGACACCTACCCCCGATAGTGGTGGGGATGCGTTGACTTCGAATCGGCGGTGACGGTTTGGACCGTGGTAGGGAACCCGACCTCTCGGGCTGGTCGCTGGCGGAGCTGGAACTCGAGCTTCGTCAAGTGAGTCGCGCCATCCAGCTCGCCGGTTCCCCGCGCGGCGTCGCCACCGTCGAGACCGAGGCGGCGGCCCTGCGTGAGGTGGCCGCGCTGTCGGCCCGCCGCCGGGCGCTGCTGGCCGAGATCAAGCACCGGGAGGCGGCCCTCACCACCTGGCGCTCCGATCAAGATCAACTGGACGCGTTCATCCGCGGCGACTAGCGGCGGCGCCGATCAGCGGTGGCCGAACTCGGCCGGGGCGATGCGCTGCGGCAGCGGGAAGCTGGCCAGCAGGTCGGGCCCGATGAACGAGGCCATCCAGGTCACCCGTTCGCCGTCCAGGCTCAAGATCAGCACCGCGGCCAGCTCCAGGGTGCCGTCGTCCGCCGGCTGGTAGCAGGCGAGCGACGGCTGGTCGTTGAACCGGGCCGGCCGGGCCCGCCAGTCGAGCGCGAAGACGCGGCCGGTCAGGAACGCGACCACGTCGGCCCGGCCGTCGAACCAGGCCGGCAGCGGCGGCATGGTGAACCGCACCTGCTCGGCCAGCAGGTCGACGATGCCGGAGACGTCGCCGGAGTCGAAGGCCGCGACGAACGCGTCGACGATGCCCCGCTCCGTGCCCTGCGGGGTCGGGACGTGTTCCAGCGCCGGCGCGCCGTCGGCCAGCGTCGCGCGGGCCCGCTGGAGCGCACTGTTCACCGAGGCGGCGGTGGTTTCCAGCAGCCCGGCGACCTCGGCGGCCGGGTAGCCGAGCACCTCCCGCAGGATGAGCACGGCCCGCTGGTTCGGCGGCAGCCGCTGCAGCGCCGCGACGTAGGCGAGCCCGATGTGCTCGCGCCGCTCCCGTACCCGCTCCGGGTCGTCGGTCGCGGTCAGCAGCGGCTCGACCCATCGGCCGCCGTCGACCGGATCGCCCAGATCGTCGTCCGGCCGGCGGGCGGGCCCGTGATCCCAGGACAGCAGCCGGGTCGACGTGGACCTGGTCAGCCGGAGCGCGCAGTGGGTCGCGATCCGGTGCAGCCAGGTGCGCAGCGAACTGCGCCCCTCGAATCCGGACAGCCCGCGCCAGGCCGCCAGCAAAGCCTCCTGGACGGCGTCCTCGGCGTCCTGGGTCGAGCCGAGGATCCGGTAGCAGTGCGCCGTGAGCTCCCGGCGGTACGGCAGCACGAGAGCCCCGAACGCGTCCTCGTCGCCGGCCCGCGCGGCCGCCAGCAGATCCATGGCCGGAGTCTTGCAGGCGCCCGGTGCGGCGTGTCGAGTTGAGCCGGAACTCGAACATGCATTCTAATGATGGCTTCCCCGGTCGGCCCGCTCCCGGTGGCCGACACTCAGAAGGAGAGCGCCGCACGATGACTGTAGACACCCTGGCACCCGAAGCGCCGGCCGCCACCGACGTCGAACTCCCCGCCGTCGATGCCCCGGCCCCCGCCGCTGCCGAGGTGAAGCCGCGGAAGACCCCGGGCCGCAAGCCCGGCGCGAAGCGGACCAAGACGCTGGAGCTGACCCTCACCGTCACCGGCACGGCCGACGGCGAGTGGCACGCCGACCTGAAGCACGGCTCCACCTACCTGGCCCGTGATCTGGCCGTCGCCGCGGCGGCGGTCTCGCGGGCCGCCAAGGAACTCCACGAGGACCTCTCCGGCCCGATCGACGAGGTCATCGACGCCGCCCGGGAACAGCAGGCTGCCAAGGTGGCCGCGCTGGAGGCCGAGCTGGAGGCCGCCCGGAAGGCCCTGGCCGACCTGGCCGACTGACGCCGCCCGGCCGGTCCGTCGGGTTCAGTCCGACGGACCCGGCCGGGGACGCCGCGGGGTGTAGTGGTCGAGGCGGGTCTCCAGCAGGCCCTCCCCGTGCGTCGCGTTGTGCAGATTGCGCCGGATCGGGTCCAGCTCCGCGGTGGGTACGGTGCCGGTGATCACGGCCACCGCGCCGTTGATCATCGGCGTGTCCGGTACTCCGCGATGGCGGCCGAGCAGGGCGAGGGTGCCGGAGATCGCGTCCAGCGGAGTCTCCAGGGAGAACCGGTCCACCGGCTCGCAGACGATCGTGCCGGCCTGCCGGACCGCCTCGGCGACGACCTGTTCCACGGTGTGCTTGACGTGGGTCGTCGACGGCCCGGGCGGGTTGAAGTCGCTCTCGGTGACGATGAGTCTGAGGTCGGTGACCCGCCAGCCCTGCGGCCCGGACGCCAGCGGCAGCTCGACGTAGCGGCCCAGCGCCTCCCGGAACGCGTCGACCGTCGAGTACACGTGCATCGGCACCTCGGACCGGGGCACGTCCAAGATCAACTCCAGCCCGGCGCCGGGCCGGTGCGGCTCGACGGTGACGCCGAACGTGTAGCCGAACAGATGATCGGGGTCGCCCATCCGGAGCACGGCCCGGCCGATCCCGGCCGGCCGCTCGATGCAGATCACCGTCGTGGAGTGGAAGTCGACCTCGATGCCGTGCTCGAGCAGCAGGGTGTCCGCGATCACCTGCTGCTGGACCTCGCCGTAGATCGAGATCCGGGACGCGCCCTGATCATCCGTACGGAGTCTGATCAACGGGTCGCGGTCGCCGAGCTCACTCAGTGCCGTGTACAGGGCGAGTTGTTGATCATGGTCCCGGGTGACGATCGTGGTCTCCAGTGCCGGCGGCGGGAAGTTCAGTTCCGGCAGCCCGGCGGGCTCGGCGCCCAGTCGGTCGCCCAGCCGGGCCTTGCCGAGGCCGTGCACCCGGGCGATCTGCCCGGCCACGGCCCGGTCCCGATGGGTCGGCCCGCCGGGTTCGAACACCTCGATCCGGGTGACCCGGCCGGCCTCCTCGCCGCCGACCGGGACCAGCTCGCGGACGACCAGGGTGCCGGTCCGGATCCGTACCGAACAGACCCGGTCGCCGGAGTCGTCCCGTTCGATCTTGAACACCTGGCCCGACACCGGGGCGGTCGGGTCGGCCGCCTCGGCCGGCATCAGGTCGGTGACGGTGGTGATCAACTCGGTGACGCCGGCACTGGTCACCGCGGAACCGTAGGTGAGCGGCTGGCAGGCGCCGCGCCGGGTCAGCCGGCCCAGGGCGGCGGTGAACGAGGACCGGTCCAGCAGCCGTCCCCGGTCGACCCAGGCCTGCAGCACCGCGTCGTCGTGATCGGCCAGCCGGACGGTGGTGGCCTCGGCGGTGCCGGGATCGTCCCAGTCCAGCGGCACCGGGGCCGCGGCCGGCGTGCCCGGCGCGCGCACCGTGCCGAGCGGAACCACCGCCGTGGTGAGCCGGCGCCGGATCGCCGCGATCACCCGGTCCGGGTCGGCGCCGCTCCGGTCGATCTTGTTGATCATGAAGACGACCGGCACCCCGAGCCGGCGCAGCGCCCGGTAGAGCACGATCGTCTGCGCCTGCACGCCTTCGACGGCGGACAGGACGAGGATCGCGCCGTCGAGTACGGCGAGCGACCGGTCCACCTCGGCGATGAAGTCCGGGTGGCCCGGCGTGTCGACCAGGTTCACCGTCACGTCGCCGACGGCGAAGCTGGCCACGGCGGTACGGATCGTGATGCCGCGCCGCCGTTCCAGCGCGAGCGTGTCGGTCTGGGTCGTGCCGTCGTCGACCCGGCCGAGTTGATCAAGGGCGCCGCCGGCGTGCAGCAGCGCCTCGGTCAGGCTGGTCTTGCCGGCGTCGACGTGCGCCAGCACGCCGAGATTGAGCCAGCGCCCGGGGCGGTGATCAGGTCGTTCGGAGTCCTGCGGAGAGTGCGAGCGATGCATCGGTCCTCGTGTTCGCGGTGACGGTGGTCGGGAACACGAGTCGGCGCATGGGCCTGCCTTTCTCTGGACTGACGTGATCGGTTGTGCGAAGTCCAGTCGGGTCCGGTGGCGAAGTCAAGCGGATTTCGTACGGGCTCGTAGCGGTCTCATCCGCTGGACACAGCGGAGGCACAGGGACCGGAGGGACGGTCGAGACATGGACAGCTACGACAAGGACGGCGGAGCGCAGGGACAACCCGCTCAGCCCTGGGGAACGCCCCAGCACGATCAGAGCCAGACTCCCGACCAGAGCCAGGCGTACCCGCGGAATCATGATCAGCACCAGCCGCAGAACCCGGGCCAGGCCGGAAGCGGCCAGCCCGGCGCGCCGCACCCGGGTCCGCAGCCGACCCACCTGAACACGCCGCCGTTCGGCTACCAGCCGCCCGGCCCGCCCACCACGGCGGCCGACTTCCCGGCGCCGCCGAACGTGCCGCCGGTGACCACCTACGCGCCGAAGAAGGCCCGGCCGAAGGCCGCCGTGGTGCTCGTCGCGGCCATGCTCTCCGCCGTGATCGGCGCCGGTGCGGGCATCGGTAGTTACGCCGCCGCGACCGCCGGCGGGGCGATCAATTCCCCGATCCGGGTCAGCACGGTGCCGGCGGCGGACAGCCCGAAACTGGACGGCTCGATCACCGCGGCGGCCGAGAAGATCAGCAAGTCGGTGGTGACGATCAACGTGCAGACCCGGCAGGGCACGGTCGGCGGGACCGGGGTGGTGTTGGACAGCGAGGGCCACATCCTCACCAATGATCATGTCGTCTCCAGCGTCGGCAAGGGCGGCACGGTGCAGGTCACCCTGCCTGACGGCCGCGTGGTCGACGCCACCGTCATCGGCACCTCGCCGAACAACGACCTGGCGGTGATCAAAGTCGACGGCGTCGAGGGCCTGGTGCCGGCGACATTCTCCCCGTCCTCGAACGTGAAGGTCGGCCAGGCCGTCGTCGCGGTCGGCGCCCCGCTCGGGCTGTCGGAGTCGGTGACCAGCGGGATCGTGTCCAACACGGCGCGTCCGGTCCGGTCCGGCGACACCGGCGAGGCGGTCTACCTCGCCCTGCAGACCGATGCCGCGATCAACCACGGCAACTCCGGCGGGCCGCTGGTCGACCTGAACGGGGCCGTCGTCGGGATCAACTCCGCGATCGCCACCGGTTCGAACGACAGCGAGGCGGGCAGCATCGGGATCGGCTTCGCCATCCCGTCCGACGTGGCCACCCGGGTCGCCGCCGAGTTGATCAAGGAAGGCCGCTCGGTCGACGCCAGCCTCGGCGTCACCGTTGCGGGAGTGGGCAGCCAGCAGCAGTCGGAGGATCCGGACGGCGTGCCGCTGGAGACCGTGGCGTCGGGCAGTGCCGCGGACCGGGCCGGGCTGCAGGCCGGTGACCAGGTGACCAAGATCAACGACATCCGGGTCACCAGCGCGGACGGCCTGATCGCGGCGATCCGGTTCTACGCGCCGGGGACCAGCGTCGAGATCACGTACCAGCGCGACGGGCAGACCCACACGGCGCAGGTGACGCTGGGCTCGGCCCAGTAACCCCGGCGTCGAGCTCCGAACTTGGCCGACCGGCCGCGACAGCGGACCGGCCGGCCAGGAGCCCTGCCGTCAGCCCGCCGCCGATCACCAGCGAGCCGATGATCAGTGCGGGCGAGACCGACTCCCAGCCCAGCGCGACCGAGACGGCGGTCGCGGCGAGCGGGGTCACGCCGATCCACAGCCCCGCGGTGGCCGGCCCGAGCCGCTGCAGACCGGCGTACCAGGCGGCGAAGGCTCCCGGCGTGAACAGCACCCCCATGATCGCCAACGCTCCGGCCTCGGTCGGCGTCGGCAGCCGCAGGAACGGGCCTGGCACCAGCTGTCCCATGATCAACGCCAGGCCCATGATCGCCAGCAGCAGCGCGCTGAGCAGGCTGGCCGCGCAGGACACCCGGAGCGGCCCGTACCGCGGCAGCAGCGGGACGGCGAGCAGCGAGAAGCCGACCTCGCCGAGCAGCACGCCGATCGCCAGCACCGTCCCGAGCAACGAGCCGCCGCCGGCACCCTCGATGATCACGATGCCGGCCAGCACCACCAGGGCGGCGATGATCACTCCGAGCCGGGGCCGCTGCCGTTGGATCAGCGGACCGGCGATCGCGAGCAGCAGGGGTGCGCAGCCGAGGATGGCCCCGATCAGCGACGGGTTGGCGTACCGGGTGGCCGGGATCAAGATCAGGTTGAAGCCGACCATGCCGCTGCCGGCCAGCGCGAGCAGCCGGAGCAGGTCGGTCGGCGACGGGCGCAGCCAGGGGATCCGGCGGAGCTGCAGCGCGGCGAGCAGGATCAGCCCGGTGGCGAGGTAGCGGATCGCCTGCCCACCGAACACCGGGAAGTCCTGCATCGCGCTGGTGACCGAGATGGACGCGCCGACGGCGGCGCAGGCTGCCGCGCAGAGCAGCGAACCGGTGATCCGTGGTGACATGGCCTCGACGGTAGAAAGCATCTGGATCTTGTTCCAGGTCCAGATTCGGCCTAGCTTTATGGGCCAGATGACCGAATCAGCGATCCTCCCGGAGGACCTCGTCCTGCTGCTCGGCACCCGTCCGCGGCGCGGTGTCCGGGCCTGGCTGTATCGGGGCGTCGCCGAAGCCGTCCGGGACGGGCGGCTGCCGCCGGGCCTGCGGCTGCCGTCCAGCCGGGCCGTCGCGGCCGCGCTCGGAGTCGCCCGCGGGCCCGTCTCGGAGGCGCTGGAGCTGCTCGCCGCCGAGGGCTATCTGATCACCCGGGACCGCAGCGGCAGCCGGGTGGCGCCGCGGGCCGAGTCCGTACGGACGGAACGGCCCGAGGTCGCCCTGCGCCCGCCGCCCAGCCCGGGCACCCCCGATCCTGCCTTGTTTCCTTGGGCTTCCTGGCTCCGGGCGATGCGGGTCGGGTCGGTCCGGCTGCGCCCCGATGATCTTGGGTACGGCGATCCGCGGGGACTCCCGGTGCTGCGGGAACGGGTCGCCGAACTGCTCCGGCTGACCCGCGGTGCCGTCGTCGAACCGGACCGGGTGGTGATCATCAGCGGGGTCGCCCAGGGCCTCACCCTGCTGGCGACCGTACTGCGGCGGCGGGGTGCCGGCCCGATCGGGCTGGAGGACCCGGGCTCGCCCGGCGCCCGGGACTCGTTGCGCAGTCTGGGGGCCGAGGTGATCGCCGTCCCGACCGACGGCGACGGCCTCGACATCGACGGGTGCGACGAGGAGCCCGGCGCGGTGCTGGTGACGCCGGCACACCAGTACCCGCTCGGGGTGCCGATGGCGCCGCACCGCCGGCGCCGGTTGCTCGACTGGGCCGCGGGCCGGCTGGTGATCGAGGACGACTACGACGCCGACCTCCGCTACGACGGGCTGCCGATCGGCGTCCTGCAGGCGATGGCCCCGGACCGGGTGGCGCTGCTGGGTTCGGTCTCGAAGGTGCTGGCTCCGGGGATGCGCCTCGGCTGGCTGGTCCCGCCGCCGCACCTGTACGACGAACTCGTCGCCGCCAAGCGGAACGCGGACCTCGGCACCTCGGTGTTCGACCAGGCCGCGCTGGCCGAGTTCATCGGCAGCGGCGAGTACCAGCGGCAGGTCCGACGCCTGCGCCAGGTGTACGGGGAGCGCCGGCAGGCCCTGGTGACGGCGCTGCAGGACCGGTTCGCCGTGGAGTCGGACTCCTACGCGGCGGGACTCCACCTCGTGATCAGGCTTCCGTCGCTCGCGGCCGAAGCCCGGGCCATGGCCTACCTGGCCGCGGCCGGACTGCGTGCCCAGACGCTGAGCTCGTGCTACTTCGGCGACGGAGCGCCCGGCATCGTGCTCGGCGCCGCCCTGCCGATCGCCCCGGCAGTCGTGGCGGGCCTCGCCGCGGCCGCCGCCTGACCAGCCTCCGGACCATCGCTGGAGCACCTCAGCACGACAGCTATAAGCTAGCATATAGCTCTCAATCTGACGGTATCCAACGAAGGAGACCCATGGCACCGCACGACTCCACCCGGCGTTCCTTTCTCGCGGCGACGGCCCTGACCGGGATCGGGGTGACGACCGGCGCCACGGTCTCCCTCGGGACGGGCTCGGCCGCGGCTTCGACCGGGCCCAAGGTGACGGCCGTCCCGGTCTTCGCCTCGCTGATGGACGGCTACCACACGTACCGGATCCCGGCGGTGGTCAAGGCGCCGGACGGCACGGTGCTGGCCTTCGCGGAGGGCCGCCGGCTGTCGGCCGCGGACTCCGGCGACATCGATCTCGTGCTCCGGCGGTCCCACGACGGCGGCCGTACCTGGGACCCGCTGCAGGTGGTCGGGGACAACGGGCCGAACACGTTCGGCAACCCGAGCCCGGTCGTCGACCCGGCCTCCGGCGACGTCGTGCTGCTGACCACGCACAACGCCGGGCACGTCAACGCGGGCCAGATCCGGCGCGGCGAGGTGACCGCCGAGGAAACCCGCCGGGTCTGGGTCCAGCGCAGCACCGACAGCGGCGCGACCTGGTACGAACCGACCGAGATCACCGCCGACGTGAAGCCGGTGACGTGGAAGTGGTTCGGCACCGGACCGGGGCATGCGATCGCCCTCCGGCACGGACCGCACGCCGGCCGGCTCGTCGTTCCGTGCAATCACAGCTTCCTGCTCGACAACGGCACCTCCCGCGAGAACAGCCACGTCATCCTCAGTGACGACGGCGGCCGCAGCTGGCGACTGGGCGCCGTCGCGACCCAGACCGGCGACGCCGTCGGCAACGAGAACGCGGTGACCGAGCTCGCCGACGGGACCCTCTACTTCAACGCGCGCAACTCGCATCTGCTGAACCCGGGCAACCGGATCGCGGCGACCAGCAGCGACGGCGGCGAGACCTTCGACGGTCCGTACGTTCCGATCCCCGACATCGTCACGGCGCAGGTCCAGGGCTCGGTGCTGGCGCTGCCGGCCGAGCTGGACCGGCGCGAGCGGATCGTCTTCTCCGGGCCCGGCCACTACATCGCGCGGGAGAACCTGACGCTGCGGTCCAGCTTCGACGACGGCGGCAGCTGGAACGCCGGGGTGGTCTCCTACGACGGGCCAGCCGGCTACTCGGACCTGGTGGTGCTCGGCCGGCAGGGCGGCGCGGCCCTGATCGGGTCGCTGTACGAGAACGGCGAGCGGCTCGAGGAGATCGTGCCCCCTGGGCTGGCGTACCACCAGCGGATCAGCTTCGCCCGGGTGCCGGTCGAGACGCTCGACGTACGGATGCCGCCGCCGTTGATCACGCCGGACGAGTCCGGGCAGGGGAACCACGCCATCGTGAGCGGGCAGCCGGCCGATGTCCCCGGCGTCTTCGGTCGCGCCCTCCGGTTCGCCGGCGACTACGTGGAGTTCGCCAAGACCGACGCCCTGGCACTCGCCGACAGCCCGTTCACGGTGGCGGCCTGGTTCCGGACCGGCTTCCGGGGCGGCGGCCAGGCCCTGTTCTGGGCACACTCTTCGGCGGCCGAGCGGGCGAAGTGGCGGATCGCCCTCGAGGGTGAGCAGCTCCGCGCGGTCCTGGACGACACCGTCACGGCCCGCATCGTGAGCGCGCCGGGCGACTTCGCCGACGACGCCTGGCACCACGTCGCGCTGGTCCGCGACACCGGCGAGACCGTGCTCTACCTGGACGGCAGCCGGGCCGGGACCGCCGGGCCGGTGCCGGGATCGGTGTCGACGGACGCGCCCGCCGGGGTCCGGATCGGGGCCCGCGTCGACGGAATCAACTGGCCCTTCGTCGGCGCGATGGACGAGGTCTGGATCCTCCGCGAGGCGCTGACCGCCGAGCAGATCACCACGCTCGTCGAGGCGAACACCGTCAACAGCGACGCCGTCGTCGCCCATCTGCCGCTGAACCTGGTCCGGCGCCGGTGAGCAGCTTGACCCGAAGTGAGCCAGCAGCTAGCCATGGCCTCATGAAGCATGGAGACACCTTCCGGTCGGCGCAGGCGCGGTTGCGCGAGTTCATCGATGATCACGAGCTGCGCCCGGGCGACCCGCTGCCCTCCGAGGCCAAGCTGGCGGAGAACCTCGGGATCAGCCGGATCTCGCTGCGGGAGGCGACCCGGAGCCTGCAGTCGCTGGGGGTGATCGAGGCGATCTCCGGTCGCGGGCTGTTCGTCAGCGAGTTCTCGTTCCGCCCGATCCTGGAGCAGCTGCCGTACCGGGTGGCGATCGGGGGAGCCTCGCTGCACGAGGTGCTGGTCGTCCGGGAGGCGCTCGAGGAGGGCCTGATCGAGAAGGTCGCCGACCGTCTGGAGGAAGTTGATCTTGAAGAGCTCCAGGCACTGGTGGACCAGATGGCCGACCGGGAACGCGACGGCGGGTCGCTCGGCGAGATCGACAAGGCCTTCCATGCTCGGCTCTACCGGCCGCTGGAGAACGCGCTGGTGTCGTCCCTGATCGACACCTTCTGGGAACTGTTCAACCGGCTGTACGGTTCGCTGCCCGGCGAGCGGGCCGCGCACCCGGCCCGGGTGCACCAGGACATCGTCGATGCGCTGCGGGCGGGCCGGGGCAGCTCGGCGGCGATGGTCGCCCACTTCGCCCACATCCGACAACGGCTGGAGCCCCTCGCGGCGCCGCGCGCGGACCCGGCCGGCCAACCGAAGGGCGAGTGACCTAGACCGGTGACCGATCGACGGCCGAACATCCTCTGGCTCTGCTCCGACCAGCAGCGGTACGACAGCCTCGGCGCCTACGGCAACCCGTACGTCGACACGCCCCACCTGGACCGGCTGGCCGCCGGCGGGGTGCAGTTCGATCATGCGTACGCCCAGAGCCCGGTCTGCACGCCGTCCCGGGCCAGCTTCCTGACCGGTCGCTATCCGCGGACCACCCGGGCCCGCCAGAACGGCCAGACGATCCCGGCCGACGAGCGGCTGGTGCCGCGGATCCTGGCCGACGACGGCTACACCTGCGGCCTGGTCGGCAAGCTGCATGTCGGGGCCGCGCATCCCCGGCCCGACCGTCCGGTGGAGCGGCGGATCGACGACGGCTACAGCTGGTTCAGCTGGTCGCACCAGCCGCCGCCGAACGCCAACCAGGCCGCGATGGACTGGCCGAACAACGCCTACACCAACTGGCTGCGGGCCCGCGGTGTCGAGTTCATCCGGACGCCGCACCCGGACACGCCCGAGGTCCAGTACGGGGTCGCCGAGGAGCACCAGCACACGACCTGGTGTGCCGAGACGGCCGGTGAGTTCATCGAGACGATGGCCGGGTTCGACCAGCCGTGGCTGCTGTCGGTCAACTTCTACGACCCGCACCACCCGTTCGATCCGCCGAAGGAGCTGCTCGATCGCTACCTCGACCGGCTGGACGAGCTGCCGCTGCCGGCCTACGTCGCGGGCGAGCTGGACAGCAAGCCGGAGGTCCAGCGGTGGCACCACGACGGCAGCCACCGCGGGGCGCGGCCGATCGCGTACCCGGGCCGGACCGATCGCGAACACCGGGTGATGCGGGCCGCCTACTGGGCCATGATCGATCTGCTCGATCGCCGGATCGGCCGGATCCTCGACACGCTGGAGCGGACCGGTCAGCGGGACGACACGATCGTGATCTTCCACGCCGACCACGGCGAACTGCTCGGTGATCATGGTCTCTATCTCAAGGGCCCGTACTTCTACGACCCGGCGATCCGGGTCCCGTTGATCATGAACTGGCCGCACGGACTGCCGTCCGGACGGCGGATCGAGGACCTGGTCGAACTGGTCGACCTGGCTCCCACCCTGCTCGAACTGACCGGTGCCGACCCGGAGCCCGGGATCCAGGGCCGGTCCCTGCTGCCCATGATCAACGATCATGGTTCCGGGCGGCACGACGTTTACGCCGAGTACTACAACTCGCTGCAAGATCATCACGGCGAGCGGGCGTACCTGACCATGGTGCGTACCGCCGAGCACAAGCTCGTGGTGCAGCACGGCGGCGCCGACGGAGAGCTGTACGACCTCGTGGCGGACCCCGGCGAGGTCGTGAATCGGTGGTCCGACCCCGCCTACCTCGAGGTCAAGGCGCGGATGCTGCAGCGGATGGTGGATCGGATGGCCGGGACCGTGGACCCGCTGCCGGTCCGCGACGACGTCTGGTGACGGAGGAGTCGGGCGGTCCGCGGGTCAGCGGAAGTGGTCGGCGTGCTCGGCGGCCCAGCTGTCGAAGTCGCGGAGCGGGCGGCCGATCAAGTCGCGGACCGAGGGGCGCTGATCCAGGGTCCAGCGGGTGAGTTCGTCCAGCCGGGCGCCGTACTCCTCGAGCGCGTACAGCGTGACGTCGATCCCGTCGTCGGGCCAGCCGCGCTGCCGCCAGGTGGTCCGGCTGGTGTCGGGCGACACCTCGGTGGCGGTCAGTGGTCGAGCGATGGCACGGGCGATGCTCGCCACGCGCGACCGGGTGCTGATCGGCAGTCCGACGGCTTCCAGGACCGCCCCGGGATGACCCTCGTTCCGCAGTGCGGCGACGGCGACCGCGGCAAGGTCCGCCTCATGGATGAAGGGATAGTGGCCCTCGTTCAGGAAGGCTTCCCGCACGGTCGACTCGGTCCTGATCGTCTCCGACCAGTCCGATCCGGTGGCGGGATAGGTGCCTTCGATCGCCGCCCCCATCACGGCCGACGGTCGAAGGTGCGTCCAGGCCAACCCGGAACGTTCCACGGCGCGCTCGATGGCCAGCCAGAACCAGGTCTCGGGCGGATAAGCCTCCTCGTACTCCGGCCCGTGGGACGAGAGCACGACGATTCGCCGCGCTCCGGCGTCCTTGGCCAGGTCCAGGACGTCGCCCACCGTCGCGGGTACGGCGCCGGCCAGGAACACGCAGGTCACGCCGGTGAAGCTCTCCGCGCTCTCCCGGGGCCGGGTGATCGACCCCTCGACGACCTCCGCACCGGCGGGCCAGCCGTCCAGCTGACCGGGCTCGGCGAGCACCCGTACCCGATCTCCGGCAGCGAGTAGCTGCCGAGCGAGGTGCCGGCCGACGATGCCGGTCGGACTGCTGCCGGCCGCCTTCCGAGCCCCGACGGCGGTCAACAGGTGCAGCCGACGAGTTTCCGGTGTGCGTGGACGCATGGCAAGACCCTCCAAGGTGAAGCGTGGAGATCTTGCGCCGCCCGGCGAACGGGCGGGTGCGGATCCGAGGTCGGCGAGCCTATCAGCGAGCGCGGCGCTCGACGCGTTCGACGTCAATCAGGGTGACCGAGCGGGGCTCCAGGCGGATCCAGCCACGGGCGGCGAAGTCGGCCAGGGCCTTGTTCACCGTCTCCCGGGAGGCGCCGACGAGCTGCGCCAACTCCTCCTGGGTGAGGTCGTGGTGGACGTGGATGCCCTCGTCGCGCTGGTCGCCGAACCGCTTGGCCAGGTCCAGCAGCGCCTTGGCGACGCGGCCGGGCACATCGGAGAAGACCAGGTCGGCCGCGTTCTCGTTGGCCCGGCGGAGCCTGGAGGCCAGCTGGCCGAGCAGCCCGCGGGCCACCTCCGGCCGGCCGGTCAGCCACTGGGTCAGCTCGTCGTGCTCGAGCACCCTGAGCTCGCACGGGGTCACCGCGGAGGCCGTACTCGATCTGGGGCCGGGGTCGAACACCGACAACTCGCCGAACATCTGGCCGGGGCCGAGGACGGCGAGCAGATTCTCCCGGCCGGCGGACCCGCTCCGGCCGAGCTTGATCTTGCCACTGACAACGACGTAGAGGCGGTCTTCGGTGTCGCCCTCGTGGAACAGCACGTCGCCCTTGTTGAGCTTGATCGTGCCCATGGCGGCAGCGAGGGTGCCGGCGGCCTCGTCGTCGAGTTCGGCGAACAACGGCGCCTGCTTCAAGACCTCTGGATCCACTCGTCCTCCTGCTCAGAACCAGTTACCGGGCCCAAGGCTACCGTTCAAGCCTCGGATTGGGACTTTCCGTCACCTTCTCACGGTCACTCTCTCAGCACGGCCGTCAGTGCCGCCGCGTAGGGTTGCCTGCCATGGAGCGGTCGCATGGTGATTGAGGTGGCGGAGGAGTTGCCGTCGTCGCGGGATCGGAGCCGTACGGCGCTGGTGCGGCGGGCCCGGACGATCAACCGGGCACTGGCGGAGACGTACCCGGATGCGCACTGCGAGCTGGACTTCCGGAACCCGTTGGAACTGCTGGTCGCGACGATCCTGTCCGCGCAGTCCACCGACCGGCGGGTCAACCAGGTGACGCCGACCGTCTTCGCGCGCTATCCGGACGCCGCGGCGTACGCGGCAGCGGACCGGGTCGAGCTGGAGACGCTGCTGCAGCCGACTGGCTTCTTCCGGGCCAAGACCGACTCGCTGCTGAAGCTGGGCGCGGCGCTGGTCGAGCGGTTCGACGGCGAGGTGCCGGGCCGGCTGGAGGACCTGGTCACGCTGCCCGGCGTCGGCCGGAAGACGGCGAACGTCGTCCTCGGTAACGCGTTCGGGGTGCCGGGGATCACCGTGGACACCCACTTCGGCCGGCTGATCCGCCGGTTCGGCTGGACCCGGGAGACGGACCCGGTCAAGGCCGAGGCCGAGATCGGCGCGCTGTTCCCGAAGGCGGACTGGACCCAGCTGTCGCACAACGTCATCTGGCACGGCCGGCGGCGCTGTCACGCCCGCAACCCGGCCTGCGGTGCCTGCCCGATCGCCCGCTGGTGCCCGGCCTTCGGGGAGGGCGAGACCGATCCGAAGAAGGCGGCCAAGCTGATCCGCGAGCCCCGTGGCTGAATCCTGTCCCGAGGCCGGCGTGGCGCCGCCACCGGAACTGGCACGGCTGGCTGAAGGGCTGACCGACCAGGACCGGCTGGACGGCACCCTCGGCCTGCGCCCGGGGCGCGGCGGTCGCAAGGCCGCGGTGTTGATCTTGATCGAGGTCGGCCTGGACGGCCCGGCGATCCTGTTCCTGGAACGGTCCCGACAGCTGCGGCACCACGCCGGCCAGATCGCGTTCCCGGGCGGCGGTGTCGAGCCGCAGGACGTGGATCTGGTCGCGGCGGCGCTGCGGGAGGCCGAGGAGGAGGTCGGCCTGGACCGGTCCGGCGTCACCGTGCTCGGCGTGTCGCCGGCCGCGCACGTCGCGGTCAGCGGGTTCGACGTCGCGGCCGTGGCCGGCTGGTGGCATGCGCCGAGCCCGGTCGCCGCGGTCGACCCGCGCGAGGTGGAGACGGTCCGGATGATCCCGGTCGCCGAACTGACCGACCCGCGGAACCGGGCCCGGGTGAGGCATCCGTCCGGCTACACCGGCCCGGCGTTCCTGATCGACGACTGGCTGATCTGGGGACTGACCGCCCATTTCGTCGAAGGGGTTCTCGACCTCGGAGGCTGGTCCCGGCCCTGGGACGAGTCCCGTTCCGTCGAGATTCCGGAGCGCTACCTGACCGACCGCCGCGACACTTCAGGAGAAAACAATGCTCATTGAGGACGAGCTGCGCACCCGCTGGGAGCAGGTGCTGCCCCGGCAGCCGGAGCTGGGCGAGGAGTTGATCAAGAGGTACGCGGAGCCGCACCGGCACTACCACGGTCAAGATCATCTGCTGGCCGTGCTGGAGGCGATCGACCGGTTCGCCACCAGTGATCATGACCTGTTCCTGGTCCGGCTGGCGGGCTGGTTCCACGACGCCGTGTACGAAATCCCGGAGCGCGAGCTGACCAACGAGGAGGCCTCGGCCCGGCTCGTCGTCCGGCGGCTGCAGCCGGCCGGGCTGGAGATCGAGGACATCAACCAGGTGGCCCGGCTGGTCCGGCTCACCACGACCCATCAGGTGGGTCCGGGCGACGCTGACGGCGAGCTGCTCTGCGATGCCGATCTCGTCGTGCTGGGCGGCACCCCGGAGGAGTACGCGCGCTACGTGGCCGCGGTCCGGGAGGAGTACGCGGCGGTCGACGACGAGCGGTTCTGGTCCGCCCGGCTGGAGATCCTGGACGAACTGGCCGCGACGCAGCTGTTCCGGACCGGTCGCGGCCGCAAGCTGGTCGTGCAGGCCCGGGCCAATCTTGACGCCGAGCGCGCCGAGCTGCGGCAGCGCCTCGGGCTGCCCGAACCCGACGACGCGTGACCGCTGCCGCGGAGCGGGAATGGTGGCGGTCGGCGGTCGTCTACCAGATCTATCCGCGGTCGTTCGCCGACAGCGACGGCGACGGGATCGGCGATCTGCCGGGCATCGTGGACCGGCTGGACTACCTGCACCGGCTCGGGGTGGACGTGGTCTGGCTGTCGCCGGTGTACGCGTCGCCGCAGGACGACAACGGCTACGACATCAGCGACTACTACGCGATCGACCCGGTGTTCGGCACCCTTGATGATCTTGACCGGCTGATCGACGGGCTGCACCGGCGCGGCATGAAGTTGATGTTGGACATGGTGGTCAACCACACCTCCGACGAGCACCCCTGGTTCGTCGAGGCACGGGACCCGGCTTCGCCGAAGCGGGACTGGTACTGGTGGCGGCCGCCGGCCGCGGACGGGGGGCCGCCGTACAACTGGGCGTCGGTGTTCTCCGGTTCGGCCTGGACCCTGGACGAGCGGTCCGGCGAGTACTACCTGCATCTGTACGGCGCCAAACAGCCCGACCTGAATTGGGAGAACCCCGGGGTCCGGCAGGCCATGCACCGGATGATGCGCTGGTGGGCCGACCGCGGAGTCGACGGCTTACGGCTGGACGCGATCAACCTGATCGCCAAGGCGGACGAGTTCGCCGACGGGCCGACCCCGCCTGGCTCCTCGTACGGCATTCCGTGGGATCTGGTGGCCTACGGTCCCCGGCTGGACCAGTTCCTGGCCGAGCTGCACCGCGAGGTCGGCTTCACCGAACGGAAGTTGATCACCGTCGGCGAGACGGCGGGGGTGACGATCGAGCAGGCCCGGCGGCTGACCGACCCGGCCCGCCGGGAGCTCGGCATGGTCTTCACGTTCGACCATCTCGACCTTGATCAGAAGGCGGTCGGGGCGAAGTGGGACCTGGCCGAGGTCGAGCTGCCCTTGCTGAAGCGGGCGTTCGCGCGGTGGCAGGACGGGCTGGCCGGGGTCGGCTGGAACTCGCTCTACTGGAACAACCATGATCAACCGCGGGTGGTGTCCCGGTTCGGCGACGACTCGGCCGAGCACCGGGTGGTGTCGGCGAAGACGCTGGCCACGGTGCTGCACCTGCACCAGGGCACGCCGTACGTCTATCAGGGCGAAGAACTCGGCATGACCAACACCGCGTACACCGAGATCGGCCACTACCGTGATCTTGAATCGCTGAACTTCTACCGCGACGGCCTCGACCGCGGACTGTCGGAGGAGGCGCTGCTGCGTTCCCTGGCGGGCCGGAGCCGGGACAACGCCAGGGCGCCGATGCACTGGGACGACAGTCCGCAGGCCGGGTTCAGTGACGGCACGCCATGGATCGGCGTCAACCCGAACCACGTGATCATCAACGCGCTGGCCGCCGAGGCGGATCCCGACTCGGTGTTCCACTACTACCGGAAGTTGATCATGCTTCGGCATGCCGAGCCGGTGATCGTGCACGGCCGGTTCGAGCTGCTGCTGCCCGACCATGATCAACTCTGGGCGTTCACCAGGACCCTGGACCAGGATCGACTGCTGGTGATCGCGAACTGCTCCTCGGTGCCGGCCCCGCTGCCGGCCGAGGGGCTGCCGGGCGGGACCGGCACGACCACCATGATCAGCACTCACGGTGAGCCGGAGGCCGGCCAACTGCGGCCGTGGGAG
This sequence comes from Microlunatus sp. GCM10028923, assembly GCF_042666975.1. Taxonomy (NCBI): domain Bacteria; kingdom Bacillati; phylum Actinomycetota; class Actinomycetes; order Propionibacteriales; family Propionibacteriaceae; genus Microlunatus; species Microlunatus sp. GCM10028923. The sequence continues at coordinate 123,871 of NZ_JBHTFF010000022.1, forward strand.
TCGGCGGTCCTCCGCCTCGCCCCACCCGCACCACCTCACCAACTTTCCTAGCGCTTCCCGCGAGTTATATCTCGCGGGAAGCGCCAGTTTTTCACGTAACGTGAAAAACTGGCAGGCCCGAGAGTGGCAGGGCGGGTGCCCGGTCAGCCGCGGGCCAGCAGTTGCAGGGTGTCGATCACGCGGTTCGAGAAGCCCCACTCGTTGTCGTACCAGGCGACCACCTTGACGTGCTTGCCGTCGACCCGGGTGAGCAGGCTGTCGAAGATCGCCGAGGCCGGCTGCCCGGTGATGTCGCTGGAGACCAGCGGGTCCTCGGAGTAGTCGAGGATGCCCTTGAGCTTGCCGTCGGCCGCGGCCCGGTAGGCGGCCAGGACATCGTCCCGGCTGACCTCGCGCTCGACCGTGGTGTTCAACTCGACCAGGGAGCCGACCGGCACCGGGACCCGGATCGAGTCGCCGGACAGCTTGCCGTTGAGGTTCGGCAGCACCAGGCCGATCGCCTTCGCGGCGCCGGTGGTGGTCGGGGCGATGTTGACCGCCGCGGCGCGGGCCCGGCGCGGGTCGCGGTGCGGGCCGTCCTGCAGGTTCTGCTCCTGGGTGTACGCGTGCACGGTGGTCATGAAGCCGTGCTCGATCCCGGCCAGCTCATCGAGCACCGCGGCCAGCGGGGCTAGGGCGTTGGTGGTGCAGGACGCGTTCGAGATGATCACGTGCCGGTCCGGGTCGTAGGCCTCGGTGTTGACGCCGTACGCGAGCGTCACGTCCGCGCCGGCCGACGGAGCGCCGACCAGCACCTTCCGGGCGCCGGCGTCGAGGTGGGCCCGGGCCGCGTCGGCGGCGGTGAACCGGCCGGTCACCTCGAGCACCAGCTCGACGCCGAGGTCCGCCCAGGGGAGCTTGCCTGGTTCGCGTTCGGCGAGCACCGTGATCCGCTGGCCGTCGACGATCAGGTCCGAGCCGTCCACCTCGACCGGGACGCCGAGGCGGCCGAGTGAGCTGTCGTACTTGAGCAGGTGGGCCAGCGCGTCCGGCGCGGTCAGGTCGTTGACCGCGACGACCTCAAGTTTGGTGTCTCGTTCGAGCAGGCCGCGGAGCGTATTGCGGCCGATCCGGCCGAAGCCGTTGATGGCGATGCGTGTCATGACTTCATGGTCTGCGCTCACGTACGGGCTCGAAAGTGGCTCGAACGACACCGTACGCAAGGATCAAGCCGGACCTTTCGCCACTCAGCGCAAGGATCTCGCCAGCAGGGTCAGGCCGAGAAGGTGTGCCGGTATTCGGTCGGTGAGGTACCGAGGATCCGGTGGAAGTGCAGCCGCAGGTTGGACGCGGTGCCGAGGCCGACCCGGTGCGCGATCTGCTCGACGGTCAGGTCGCTGCGTTCCAGGAGTTCGCGGGCCAGGTCGACCCGGGCCCGGAGCACCCACTGCATCGGCGTGTAGCCGGTGTCCTCGACGAACCGCCGCGAGAAGGTGCGCGCCGAGACCCGGGCGTTGCGGGCCAGTGCCTCCAGGGTCAGCGGCTCGGCGAGGTGCCCGAGGGCCCACTCGCGGGTGCCGGCGAACAGGTCGCCGAGCGGTTCGGGCACGCTCCGCGGCACATATTGCGCCTGCCCACCGCTGCGGTACGGCGCCGCGACCAGCCGCCGGGCCACGTCGTTGGAGAGGCCGACGCCGTGGTCCCGCCGGACCAGGTGCAGGCACAGGTCGATGCCGGAGGCCGCCCCGGCGGAGGTGAGCACGGTGCCCTCGTCGACGAACAGCACGTTCTCGTCCACCCGGATCCTCGGGTGCCGGTCCCGCAGCGCCTTCGTGTAGTGCCAGTGCGTCGTCGCCCGCTTGCCGTCGAGCAGCCCGGTCCCGGCCAGCGCGAACGCCCCGGTCGAGATCGCGGCGAGCCGGGCGCCGCGGGCGTGCGCCGCCTTGAGGGCATCGACGACCACGGCCGGCGGGTCCGTGTCCGCGGGCGTCCGGTAGCCCGGAACGAAGATCGTGTCGGCCCGGTCGAGGGCGGCCAACCCCTCGGCCACGTGGTACGAGAGCCCGTCGCCGCCGGTCACCAGCCCGGGCGCCGCCCCGCACACCTGCACCTCGTACGGCATGGTCGGCCGGTTCGAGAACACCTGCGCCGGGATGCCGACATCGAGCGGCTTCGCACCCTCGAGCACGAGCACGGCGATCTGGTGATTGCGGGGGCCACTCACGATCCCCCAGTCTGGCGGATCGGTGAACCGCCGCGATACAGTTAGAGAACTATGAGTTCTCTAATGGAGTCGACGCCGGTCCTGGTCACCGGCAGTCTCGCCGAGGCCGGCACCTCGCTGGACGAGCTCGGCGGCAAGGGTGCGAACCTCGGCCGGCTGGCGGCGGCGGGCTTCCCGGTGCCGGACGGGTTCGTGATCACCACGGCCGCGTACCGCAGCCAGGTCGCCGGCCTCGACCTCACCGCCGAACCCGCCGAGCTGCGTGCGCGGATCGAGACGGTGCCGATCGAGCCCGAGCTGGCCGACCGGATCCGGCAGGCCTACCAGCGGCTCGGCGGCGGGCCGGTCGCGGTGCGGTCCAGCGCGACGGCCGAGGACCTGCCCGGCGCGGCGTTCGCCGGCCAGCAGGACACCTACCTCGACGTCGGCCGGGACGACCTGCTCGCCGCGGTCGCCCGCTGCTGGGCCTCGCTGTGGACCGACCGGGCGGTCGCCTACCGGCGGCGGCTCGGCATCGAGCCGGACGAGGTCGCGATCGCCGTCGTCGTCCAGGCGATGGTGCCGGCCGAGCTGGCCGGGGTCATGTTCACCGCGGACCCGGTGACCGGCGACCGGGAGCGGTTCATGATCGACGCCGTGTCCGGGCTCGGCGAGGCGCTGGTCTCCGGCGAGGTGACGCCCGATCACTATCTGGTCGACCCGACCGGCGCCCGGCTCGAGTTCCGGTCCGGCGGCGATGGTGAGCCGCTGCTCGATCCCGGCCGGCTGGCCCGGCTGACCGAGCTGGGCGGCGCGGTCCGGGACCTGTTCGGCGGCCCGCAGGACATCGAGTGGGCGATCGCCGACGGCAAGGTCCGGCTGCTCCAGGCCCGGCCGATGACGGCGCTGCCCGAGCCCGTACGGGCCAACAAGGTGCAGCGGTTCGCGGTGTCCGCGGCGACCGACTACTTCACCGAGCGGCCGTACCCGCTGGACGTCACCACCTGGCTGCCGTACGGGCCGGCCGGGATGATGCTGAACCTGATCTCGGCCCAGGGCTTCGCGATCGACCTGGCCGACGTCCTGCCGGAGACCGACGGCGTGGTCGTCCAGTTCCGGCCGCCGACGCCGCGCCCGACGGCGCGCCTGCTGATCGCGCTGCCGTCGATGCTGATGCGGGTCAACCGGTTCGATCCGCGGCGCTGGCGCCAGGATCCGCGGGTGTCGCAGTTCGAACGCCGGCTGGCCGACCTGGCCGGCGATCCGGCCGCGCTGAGCTGGCGGGACCTGGTGCGCCGGCCGCGGGACCTGTTCCGGGTCGCCGAGCTCGGTGAGTCGCTCCGGGCCGACTTCCTGCCCGGGATCGGGATGGCGCTGCTCCGGCTCCGGTTCCGGCTGGCGCTGATCCGCGAGACCAAGCTGCTCGGTGCCCTGATGGCGGGGGCCGAGACCGTGACGTCGATCATGAACGAGCGGCTGGCGACGTTCGCCGCTTCGGTACGGCAGCAGCCCGAGGCGGCACAGCTGTTCACGGACCTGAGCACCGCCGACCTGCTGGTACGGCTGCGCACCGACCCCGCCCTGGCCGACCTGGCCGACCTGGCCGCGGACTTCGAGCGGCTGGTCGCCGACTACGGCCACCGGGAGACCAGCAGTCCGGTGCTGGTCTCGACGCCGACCTGGATCGACGAGCCGGAGGTGCCGCTCGGCATGCTCCAGGCCCTGGTCGCGAACGGATCCGCGGCCGCGCCGGCCAGCCGGAGTGCCGAGGCCGAACAGGCCGTGTACGGCAAGCGCAGCCTGGCCGATCCGCGGCGGCGGGAGGCGATGCGCCGGGCGATCGAGGGGGCCCAGGCCGGGATGGCCTTCCGGGAGGACTCGCACGATCTGCTGACCCGGCCGGCGCCGGTGCTCCGGCGCTGCCTGATGGAGCTCGGCCGCCGGCTGCACGAGGCCGGCGTGCTGCAGGAACCGTTCGACGTCTTCCACCTGCGGCTCGAGGAACTGGAACCGCTCGACGAACCGGCTCGGCTGACCGATGCCGAGCGGGACCGGGTGGCCCGGCTGGTCCGGCAGCGGGCGGTCACCCGGGACCGGCTGGCCTCGGTGCCCATGATCAACCGGGCCACCACCTTCGCCGGCGGGACGACGGTCGAGGACGCGCTCGTCACCGGCATGCCGGCGGGGGCCGGGGTGGCCACCGGCCCGGCCCGGGTGATCACGACGCCGGCCGAGTTCAGCACCATGCGGCCGGGCGAGGTGCTGGTCTGCCCGTACACGAATCCGTCCTGGACCCCGCTGTTCCAGAGCGCGATCGCGGTGGTGGCCGACACCGGCGGCGTCGGTTCGCATGCCGCGATCGTCGCCCGCGAGTACGGCCTGCCGGCGGTGATGGGCACCGGCGACGGGACCCGGCGCCTGCGTACCGGGCAACGGATCCGGGTCGACGGGTCGACGGGCACGGTGACCGCGGCCGAGGACGGCACGTGACCGACCATCGGACCGAGCCGCGCCGCCGCGGTGATCAACTTCTCAGCGCGATCCACGACGCGGTGCTGGCCGAGCTGGCCGAGCACGGCTACGCCGCGGTGACCATGGAGACCGTGGCCCAGCGGGCCCGGACCGGCAAGGCGTCGCTCTACCGGCGCTGGCCGACCCGGGTCGAGATGATCATGGACGCGATCTACTCCCGGCTGCCCGCCGACGACTCCATGATCGACACGGGCTCGCTGCGGTCGGATCTGATCATGCTCTTCGAGCGGTTCGTCGGTGAACTGGCCGGCCCGGTCGGCGTCGCCCTGCGCGGGCTCTGGGCCGAATCCCTCGGCGACCGGGAGCAGCACGCGCGGGTGCGGGGGTACTCGCGCAACGGCGGGCTGCGGCTGCTCCGCACCATCATCATGCGGGCGGCCGCTCGCGGCGAGATCGATCCGGCGGCGATCACGGATCAGCGGGTGGAGGCCGGCCCGGCGATCCTGCGCTACCGGATCCTGCTGGACGGCCGGCCGTTCGAGGTGGCCGCCCTGGTGGACGAGGTGGTGCTGCCGCTGCTGACCGTACCGGTGACGGAAGGGGTGCAGCCGGTCAGCGGAAGTCCGGCCCGGCCTTGATCGCGGTGCGCTCGGGCAGCGGGGTCTTGACGGCGGCGAGCCCGCGCTCGGCGGCCGCCTTGACGCCGTCGATCGACTTGTTCGCCTCGGCGATGGTCGCCTCCGGCGGCTTGATCTTCTTGACCGAGGTGTAGCCGATCAGGCCGAGGATGGCGGCGATCAGCAACAGCACGCCGGCGACGATCAGGAAACAGAGCGCGACGTGGATCCCGGTCAGCGCCCACAGGCCGAGCGCCGCGGCGACGTAGAGCAGCGTCAGCGCGTTGATCACGAAATAGCCGGCCGCACCGAACATTCCGGCGCCGATACCACCCCGCTTGGCCGACTCGGAGAGTTCCCGCTTGGCCAGCTCGACCTCGCCCTGGATCAGGACCTTGACGTCTTCGGTGATGCTCTTGACGATGTCGCCCACCGCTGGTTCTGCCATGATCTGCTCCTCTCGAATCACTGGTGAAGGGGGACGACCCCCTTCAGATCCCCCGCACGCTCCGCGAGCGGACCGGCACTGCTCTTCCTGCGGGAGCCTAACGGAACCGCTCGCCGCGGTGTGGCCGGTCCGGCCGGGCGAGGTCAGCTTTCGGCTCGTCGCCGCGCCGAGGTACGGCGACGCAGGGAGATCGCGGCCAGGCCGGCGGCCAGCAGAGACCCGATCAGGACGGCCGCCTTGGCCTGGTCGGCCATCGCCGCGTCGTCGCCGAAGGCGAGATCGGAGATCAACAGCGACACGGTGAAGCCGACGCCGGCCAAGATCGACACCGAGAACACCTCGGACCACTTCAGGTCCGGCGCCAGCTCGGCCCGGGTGAACCGGGCGGTGATCGCGGCACCGCCGATCACCCCGAGCACCTTGCCGACCACCAGGCCGGCCACGATGCCGATCACCGCGGGCTCGGTGATCATGGTCCGCAGGACTTCGGGGGAGAGCGCGACACCGGCCGAGAACAAGGCGAACAGGGGCACCGCGACCCCGGCCGAGACCGGCCGCCACAGGTGCTCCCAACGGTCCACCGGGGTGCCGGCGTCGCCGGCGAGATCGTCGTCGCGCTCCCGGGCCCGGGTCAGCAGGCCGAGCAGGACTCCGCTGATCGTGGCGTGCACGCCGCTGGACAGGGTGAGCCACCAGCAGAGCAGGCCGATCGGCAGATAGAGGTACCAGCCGCGGACCCGACGCCACTGCAGCAGCGCCCACAGCACCGCACAGCCGGCCACACCGAGCAGCCAGAGCGGCTGCACTTCCGCGGTGAACGCGACCGCGATCACCAGGATCGCACCAAGATCATCGACGATCGCCAGGGTGAGCAGGAACGCCCGCAGGCTGGCCGGCAGCCCGGGCGCCACGACGGCGAGGATGGCCAGCGCGAACGCGATGTCGGTCGCCATCGGGATCGCCCAGCCCTCCGGCCGGCCGCCGGGCGCGAGGACGTTGATGGCCAGGTAGATCATCGCAGGGAAGGCCATCCCGCAGACCGCGGCAACGATCGGCAGCAGTGCGTTCGCCGGCCGGGACAGGGTGCCGACCGTGAACTCCCGTTTCAGCTCCAGTCCGGCCACGAAGAAGAAGATCGTCAGCAGTCCGTCGGCCACCCAGTGGTGCAGGTCGAGCGGCCCGAGCTTGACGTGCAGGATGGCCTGATAGCTCTCCGGGCCGAGATTCGCCCAGATCAGCGCGACCGCGGCCGCGACCAGGATCAGCGCCCCTCCGGCCGTTTCCTGGCGTAGGACGTCGGCGACGGAGCGAGCGTCGGCGTCACTCGTCCGCCCGAACAACACCAGCCGTGGGCGACGAGCGATCACAGAAGACTCCCGGGGTCGATAGCAGAATCGCCGACCAGACTTCCCGGCACACCTGCGGGCTACCTTACGTCAGCACGACCGTGCGGCGCTGTCCAGGTTGCCCCGGGCGAGTTCGATCCTGAGCTCGGCGCGGACCCGGTGAGCGGACAGCGTCCGGGCGGCCGCCCGGCAGGTGGCGGCGAGCTCCGCCTCGGAGTTCGCGACCAGGACGACCTCGGCCCGGTCGCCGAGGGCGATCGACCGCAGCGCCGGCAGGTCGGCTGCGGCGGCCAGGAAGGCGTCGGTCCGGTCGGCTTCGGCCAGGGCGGCCGCTGCCAGGGTCACGGTCACCGTCCCGGGCAGGGTCAGGCTGTCGATCAAGGACCGGGACCGGCCCTCGGTGGTGATCACCGGGAGCAGGTCGCGGAGCAGGGCGATCGGCTCCGCGCCGGTCCGGAACTCCGCGGTCCGCTCGCCGGAGATCATGATCTCCTCGATCCGCGGATCGTCCAGCGCGCCGTACGCGAGCAGGGCGTCGATCGGCGGGCTCATCCCGGTCGCCCGCTGGTGATCCCGGTCCGCCCGGGAGACCGGCAGCCGGGCGAGGCCGAGGCTGAGACTCCAGCCCTCCGGCAGGCCCAGGGCGCGGTCGTACGCGGCTCGCGCCTGCCCCGTGGTGACGTCCGGCTCCAGCCGGATCAGGCGGTCGCGGTCGTCGGCGCCGGCCACGCCGCTGAGTCCGCGGACCTGCAGCAGCCGGAGGTCGTCCACGCCGAACGTGAACAGACTCAACCCGGCGAGGACGATGATCGGGACCAGAATGATCAAGGCGATCCGGAGCGCGCGACGCTGTCCCCGGTCGGGGCCGGCCGAATCCATCAGATCTCCTGCGTGGTCGTGATCGCAGGCCACTCTAGATCAGCCGGTTCTCGGCGCCCACCGCTGCCCGATGGCAGCGGTGGGCGTCCGACGATCAGTCCTCGCTGGGCGCCGTGGCCAGGTTGGTCTTGATCAAATCCATCACCGTCGAGTCGGTCAGCGTCGTGACGTCGCCGAGTTCACGGTTCTCGGCGATGTCACGCAGCAGCCGCCGCATGATCTTGCCGGACCGGGTCTTCGGCAGTTCCTCGACGACCATGATCTGCCGCGGCTTGGCGATCGGCCCGATCTCCTTGGCCACATGGTTACGCAGCTCGGTGACCTGATCTTCGCCGCCGTTGGTGGCATCGCCGCGCAAGATCACGAACGCCACGATCGCCTGACCGGTGGTCGCGTCGGTGGCGCCGACGACGGCCGCCTCGGCCACGCTCGGGTGCGACACCAGAGCCGACTCGATCTCGGTGGTGGACAGCCGGTGGCCGGACACGTTCATCACGTCGTCCACCCGGCCGAGCAGCCAGAGATCGCCGTCCTCGTCCTTCTTCGCGCCGTCACCGGCGAAGTACTTGCCCTCGAAGCGGGACCAGTACGTGTCCACGTAGCGCTGATCATCACCCCAGAGGGTGCGCAGCATGGCCGGCCACGGCTTGGTGATCACCAGGTAGCCGCCCTCGCCGTCGCCGACCGGCTGACCCTCGTCGTTGACCACGTCGACGCTGACTCCCGGTACGGCCTTCATCGCCGCACCCGGCTTGCCGCTGGTCACGCCGGGCATCGGCGAGATCATGTGCATGCCGGTCTCGGTCTGCCACCAGGTGTCGACCACGGGGGTCTTGTCGCCGCCGATGTGCTCCCGGTACCAGACGTACGCCTCCGGGTTGATCGGCTCACCGACCGACCCGAGGATGCGCAGCGAGGAGAGATCGGCCTTCGCCGGGATGTCCGCGCCCCACTTCATGAACGTGCGGATCGCGGTCGGCGCGCAGTACAGGATGCTCGCCTTGTACTTCTCGATGATCTCCCACCAGCGACCCTTGTGCGGGGTGTCCGGCGTGCCCTCGTACAAGATCGACGTGGTGGCGTTGGAGAGCGGCCCATACACGATGTAGGAGTGGCCGGTCACCCAGCCGATGTCGGCCGCGGTCCAGTAGACGTCGGTCTCCGGCTTGAGGTCGAAGGTCGCCCACTGCGTGTACGAGCAGCCGACCAGGTAGCCGCCGGTCGTGTGCAGGATGCCCTTCGGCTTACCGGTGCTGCCCGAGGTGTACATGATGTAGAGCGGGTGCTCGGCCGGGAACGCCTCGGCGGTGTGCTCCTCGGACTGCTTGCCGACGATGTCGTCCCACCAGACGTCGCGGCCGTCGGCCATCGCCGTCTCCTGGCCGGTCCGCTTGATCACGACGACGGAGCGGACCTCGGGGCAGGACTTGAGCGCCTCGTCGACCGCGGGCTTCAGCGGCGACGGCGCGCCCCGGCGGTAACCGCCGTCGGCCGTGATCACGACCTCCACGCCGCAGTCCTGGATCCGGGACGCCAGCGCGTCGGCGGAGAAGCCGCCGAAGACGACCGTGTGCGGCGCGCCGATCCGGGCGCAGGCCAGCATCGCGAACACGGTCTCCGGGATCATCGGCAGATAGAGCGCGACCCGGTCGCCGGCCTTGACGCCGAGCTCGAGCAGCGCGTTGGCCGCCTTCTTCACCTCGGTGGTGAGTTCGGCGTACGTGATCGTCCGGGTGTCACCCGGCTCGCCCTCGAAGTGGAACGCGACCCGGTCGCCGAGGCCGGCCTCGACGTGCCGGTCGCAGCAGTTGTACGCGGCGTTCAGGGTGCCGTCGGCGAACCACTTCGCGAACGGCGGGTTGCTCCAGTCCAGCACCTGGGTCGGCTCCTGCGCCCAGCTGATCCGCTTCGCCTGCTCGGCCCAGAAACCGTCGCCATCGGCCTCGGCCGCGGCGTAGGTCTCGGCCGTCACGTTGGCGGCGGCGGCAAGCTCCTCCGGCGGCGGGAATCGGCGGTCCTCGTGCAGCAGGTTCGCCAAACTCTCGTTGTTTTGCGCCTCGCTGTGTTGCGGCTCGCTCACTTGTGGCTCACTCTCCTCATTGATGCTCCGGCCGGCACCAGCCTAATGTCGCACGCGCCCTGCGTGAATTCGGTACGCACCTAAATTCAGGATTTGATCGGCCCAAATCGGAGAGCGGCTGGGGTTGGCCCGGGTGATCGGCCGATCGCCGCGCTCGGGGCACCGGCCCTATAGTGATCATGTGATCGGTCACATCGAGCGTTCGGGGAATCGTTGACCGCCTCGGGTCAGCGTGAGCAGCCGGCCAGCATCCGCGACGTGGCCCGGCTGGCCGGTGTGTCCCACCAGACCGTATCGCGGGTGATCAATAATCACCCGAGCCTCCGTCCCGAAACCCGCCGCAAGGTCGAGGAGGCGATCGAGCAGCTGCACTACCGGCCGAACCGGATCGCCCGGGCGCTCGGCACCCGCCGCTCCGGCACGATCGGCGTGGTCGCCTCGCAGCGCAGCCAGTACGGTCCGGGTGCGGCGGTGGTCGGCATCGAGGAGGCGGCCCGCCGGGTCGGCTACCTGGTCAACACGACGAACCTGATCAGCTCCGAGCCTGAGGAGATCCGCGCCGCGCTCTCCGCGCAGGCCGACTACCAGGTGGACGGGATCGTCATCATCGCCCCGCAGCAGCGGGTCCTGCACGCGCTGGACGAGCTGGCCCTCGATCTGCCGTACGTCCTGCTGCAATCGCGGTCCAAGGACGACCCGCACGAGGTGTTCGTCGACCAGCTGGCCGGCGCCCGGGCGGCGACCCGGCACCTGATCGAGCTCGGCCACCGCGACATCTACCACCTGGCCGGCCCGCAGGAGTGGCTGGAGGCCGACGCCCGGATGCAGGGCTTCCTGCTCGAGCTGTCCGACGCCGATCTGTCCGCGACTGCGCCGATCCTCGGCGACTGGACCGCCGACTTCGGCTACCGGGCCGGCGAGCAGCTGGCCTGGCAGGGCGACCTGACCGCGGTCTTCGCGTCCAACGACCAGATGGCCCTCGGCGTGATCCATGCCTTCCGCGACGCCGGCTGGGACGTGCCCGGCGACGTCAGCGTGGTCGGCTTCGACGACGTACCCGAGGCCCGCCACTTCTGGCCCCCGCTGACCACGGTCCGGCAGGACTTCGCCGAGCTCGGCCGCCGCTGTGTTGCCCGCCTGCTCAGCGATCCGGCCGCGGCCCCCTCGACGGTGTCCGGCGAGAGCCTGATCCCACAACTCGTCGTCCGAAAATCCTCCGCCCCGCCCCCCACCAAACCCCGCTGACCGGGCACAAAAGCAGGCGTTCTGCCAGCGTGTTGCTGCACTTGTGTCTGTGAGGATCGTCAAGTGCCGTTCGCGGCGGTGGGTCTGACCCGACTTGTGCCTGGTCTGGTTTGCCTTTGACTGGATCTGTCGGCCTGTCGTCGCGTGCGGTGCTTGCTGCC
>NZ_JBHTFF010000023.1:0-102638 GCF_042666975.1 Microlunatus sp. GCM10028923
CGTCAAACCAGACCGAATCCCGGACCAAAACACCCGACGCACCTCGCCCGGCACAGTCGGCCGACCAATACGAGCCATCCCACACCTCCACGAACAGGTGTTGCGATCAGCGCGTGATTGGAAGGGCCGATCAGCCGGTCAAGGCGTCCACTCGGCGAGTTCGGTGCCGGCTCGGGGCGGGCGGTCGCAGAGTCGAGTGAGATGACCGCTGCCTTCGGGATCCGGGACCGCTGCACGCCGCGCCGCAACCGACCCGGCGCGGCCCCTCTTCACCGGGCGCCGAGGGTCAAGCCCAGGCGCTTTCCCGTTCTGTCGCCGCATTTCCGCCCGGTCGCTCGTCGCCCGGTTGCCCGTCGCCCCGTTCGTCGCCCGGTCGCCCGTCGCCTGGTTGCCCGTCGCCTGGTCGCTCGTCGCCCCGTCACCCTGTTGCTGCGTTCCGGCCCCGTCGCCCCGTTGCTGTGTTCCCCGCCCCGTCGCCCGTCGCCCTGCCACCTTGTTTGCCGCGTTCCCGCTCTGTCTCCATATTCCCGTCCCGTCGCCCGCCGCCCCGTCACCCTGTTGCTGCGTCCCCGCCCGTCGCCCGGTCACCCTGTTGCAGCGTCCCCGCCCGTCGCCCGTCGCCCCGCGCCACCCTGTTGCCGCGTTCCCGCGGTGTTGCTGCGGGGCCGCGGTGTTGCTGCGGTCCTGCCCTGTCGCCGCGTTTCGCCCCGGACGGCTGCCCTTGCTGCGCCGCAGGTCAACGTCGGGCGGCGGGATCCCCGGGTTATGCGGGGACGGCTGACGGGGTGAGCGGCGGCGCAGCGCGACCCGGCCAGCTGCACCGTCCAGGTCCGGATCCTCTTGCTCGAAGCCGTTCGGCGTGATCTGTCCCGGCCGCCTCCCTCGATCCGCACGTCGTTGAGGCGTCCGCTCAGATCGGGCGCAACCGGCGTTCGGAGGGCCGAATCCGGTGTCGAGGTTCGCGGTTGGGTCCGATTTGAGCGGCAAGGCCGAGACCAGTCGCCGAACCAACCTGCGGGCTCAGTCAGACGCTCTGCGCCGGGTGGGCCGGTCGTGCGGGTCGCGCGGGGTGCCGAGGAAGAGGGGGAGACCGCCGTGCCAGTCGGGGGCCTGGCCGGCCAGCAACTGGGTCGGGGTCTGGCCGGAGATGGTGCGGCACTCGCGGGACAGGTGGGCCTGGTCGGCGTAGCCGGTCTCGGCGGCGAGCTCGGCGAGCTGCGCGTACGGGCGGCTCCGGGCCAGCCGCATGAACCGCTGCAGCCGGAGGATCGAGCGCAGGGTGGCCGGGCCGTAGCCGAAGTAGCGCTGGCTGCGTCGCTCCAGTTGCCGCTCGGTGATCGCCGTCTCGGCGGCCAGGTCGCTGATTCGCCAGTTCCGGCCGGCCAGGGCCATGCCGATCCGGCCGGCCCAGGGGTCGGCGTCGTCGGTCCGCCGGCGCAACTCGCGGGCGAGGTCCTCCAGTACGGCCACCCGGGTCGCCCCGTCCGCCGCCTCGTCCAGCCGCTCGGTCACGGTCCGGCCGAGCTGTGCGCCGGCGAGGTCGGCCAGCCCGGCGCGACGGTTCCGCAGCTCGTTCAGCGGGGTCCGGAACAGGTCGGCGACCAGGCCCGGCCGGAACCGGATCCCGACCGACTTCGTGCCCGGCGGCAGGGAGAAGGTCCAGGAGCTGGTGTCCGGCCCGCAGAGCACCACGCCGGCGCCCTCCAGCCACATCAGATCGATGCAGCCGTCCGGCACCAGGCGGTGGGTGCCCTCGATCTCGGCGGTCCAGGAGCAGACCAGCCGTTCGGCGAGATCCGGGGCCACCGCCCGGGGCACGTACCAACCCATGATTCGAACAGTAACCTCGACCACTGACGCCGGGCGGCGTGTACCGGGCCGCGCGGAGGCCGCGATCGCGTAGGCTCGCGACCATGGCGACCCGCGCGTCTTCCCCGTCGCGGTCTCGGACCACCAGCGGTTCCCGCTCCGGTTCGAACTCGCGGTCGAGCGGAAGCAAGAAACAGTCGGCGAGCAAGAGCCAGTCGACGAGAATGAGGAACGTGCCCGGAAAGTCTTCCGCACGGTCCCGTTCCGGACGAGGTTCGGCTCGGAGCCGGCAACCACAGCGTAGGTCGCTGCCGCAGGTGATCGGCGGCGGTCTGGCCTCGTTGTGGCTCGGCATCGCCCGCGGTCTGGGCAACGGCATCCGGCGGATCGGCAACGACGCCCGCGAGCTCGATCCTGAACTCCGGCGCGACGGCGTCGGGCTCTTCCTGGTCGGCGTCGCGGTGATCTTGGCCGCCCAGTTCTGGTTCGGCCTGCCGGCTCCGGTCGGCCCGGTGATCAAGACCGGCGTCACCAGCGTGATCGGAACGCTGGCGTACGCCGCTCCGCTGCTCTTCGGCCTGATGGCCTGGCGCACCCTGCGCCGCCCGGACCGGAACGGGCCGGCCGGCCGGCAGATGATCGGCTGGTCGGCGATCCTGCTCGGGCTGCTCGGCTTGATCAACATCGCCAAGGGCCTGCCGCGGACCGACCGGCCGGACCTGCTGCGCGAGTCCGGCGGCATCCTCGGCTACATCTCGTCGACCCTGCTGGCGGACCTGCTCACCGTGTGGGTGGCGGTGCCGCTGCTGGTACTGCTGCTGCTGTTCGGCCTGATCGTCGTGATCGGGATCCCGCTGCACCAGCTGCCGGACCGGATCCGGTCGCTGCGTGAGTTCATGCAGCGCCCCGGCGACGACGATGACGACGACGTCGCGTACGGCAGCGAGGAGCCGTACGAGTCCGTCCTGACCATCGAGGCCGAGCCGGCCCCGGCCGGCGAACTGACCACCGGCCGTAAGTCCGCGCCGGAGCCGGAACCCGAACCGGAACCGGACGAGTTCGGTGCCGACGAGCCGACCGTGATCGTCGACGAGCCGGGCGACCGCAAGCCGGTCACGGCCGGCCTGCCGCCGGGCGTGACGGTGCACGGCGAAGATCAGGATCTCGAACCGCCGATGCACACGCCGATCCCGCAGCGGGTCGAGCAGTTGCAGCTGTCCGGCGACGTGCAGTATCTGCTGCCGGACTCCGAGGTGCTGAAGCAGGGCAGCGTGCACAAGGCGCGCACCGAGGCGTCGGACTCGGTCGTGCACCGGCTGACCGGCGTCCTGCAGCAGTTCGAGATCGACGCCAAGGTGACCGGCTACACGCGCGGCCCGACCGTCACCCGCTACGAGGTCGAGCTCGGCCCGGCGGTGAAGGTGGAGAAGGTCACCGCGCTGTCCAAGAACATCTCCTACGCCGTGGCCAGCAACGAGGTCCGGATCCTGTCGCCGATCCCGGGCAAGTCGGCGATCGGCATCGAGATCCCGAACACGGACAAGGAAGTCGTCTCCCTCGGCGACGTGCTGCGGTCGAACATGGCCCGCAATGATCAACATCCGATGACGGTCGCCCTGGGCAAGGACGTCGAGGGCGGCTTCGTCACCGCCAACCTGGCCAAGATGCCGCACCTGCTGGTGGCCGGCGCGACCGGTTCCGGCAAGTCCAGCTTCATCAATTCGATCATCACGTCGATCATGATGCGGGCCACGCCGGACGAGGTCCGGATGATGCTGGTGGACCCGAAGCGGGTCGAACTGACCGCGTACGAGGGCATCCCGCACCTGGTCACGCCGATCATCACCAACGCGAAGAAGGCGGCCGAGGCGCTGCAGTGGGTGGTCCGCGAGATGGACCTGCGCTACGACGACCTGGCCGCGTTCGGCTTCCGGCACGTGGACGACTTCAACAAGGCGGTACGGGCCGGATCCGTCACCCCGCCCGAGGGGTCGGAGCGGGTCATCACCGCGTACCCGTATCTGCTGGTGATCGTCGACGAGCTGGCCGACCTGATGATGGTCGCGCCGCGCGACGTGGAGGACTCGATCGTCCGGATCACCCAGCTGGCCAGGGCCGCGGGCATCCACCTGGTGCTGGCCACCCAGCGGCCGAGCACCGACGTCGTCACCGGTCTGATCAAGGCCAACGTGCCGAGCCGGCTCGCGCTGGCGACCTCGTCGATGACCGACTCCCGGGTGATCATGGACCAGCCCGGCGCGGAGAAACTGGTCGGCCAGGGCGACGCGCTGTTCCTGCCGATGGGTTCCAGCAAGGCGATCCGGATCCAGGGTTCGTGGGTCAGCGAGACCGAAGTCCGTTCGGTGGTCAAGCACGTCACCGAGCAGCTGAAGCCGATCTACCGCGAAGACGTCACCGAGAAGCCGGAGAGCAGCACCAAGGTCGCCGAGGACATCGGTGATGATCTTGAACTGGTGCTGCAGGCGGTGGAGCTGGTGGTCAACCTGCAGCTCGGGTCGACCTCGATGCTGCAGCGCAAGCTCCGGGTCGGGTTCGCCAAGGCCGGCCGACTGATGGACATCCTGGAGACACGTGGCGTCGTCGGTCCCTCGGAGGGGTCGAAGCCGCGCGAGGTGCTGGTCAAACCGGACGACCTCGAAGCCGTGATGGAGAATCTCCGCTCTTCCTGATCACGCCGGTCCCGCGCGGTGGCGTGCGGGCCGGCGCTCGGCTCAGTAGGCTGCGCCGGATGTATTACATCGACTTCCTGACCGAGGTCCACCACCGGCACCGTCCGGGCGCCTACCTGGAGATCGGCGTCGCCAGCGGCAAGAGTCTTCGGCTGGCCGAGTGCCGTGCGGTCGGGATCGATCCCGCCTTCGCGATCACGGCTCCGCTGGACAACGACGTCGCCGTCTTCCGGACCACCAGCGACGAGTACTTCAACCGCCCGGATCCCTTGCAGGCCACGGGAGGACAGCCGTTCGAGCTGTCGTTCATCGACGGCCTGCACCTGTTCGAGTTCGCGTTGCGCGACTTGATCAACGCCGAGCGCACCTCCAGCCCGCACGGCGTGATCATCATCGACGACATGTTCCCGCGGACGGTGGACGAGGCGGCCCGGGTCCGGCACACCGATGCCTGGACCGGCGACGTGTTCTGGATCATCGACGTGCTGGCCCGCTATCGGCCCGGCCTGACGGTCGTCGGCGTGGACACCCAGCCGACCGGGCTGCTGCTGGTGTTCGGCCTCGACCCGTCCGACACCACGCTGGCCGATCACTACGACGAGATCCTGGCCGACTACCGGCGGGCCGACCCGCAGCCGGTGCCGGATCAGGTGCTGCAGCGTTCGATCGTCTTCCCGGCCGACCGGCTGCTCGAGTCCGAGCTGTTCGAGGCGACCCGCTCGGCCGAGACCCCGGCCGCGATCCAGGCGAACCTGCAGCGGGTCGCTGCGGCTCGCCTGGGCGCGGACTTCGTTACTGCGTAGGGGACTTGATCAACCGGCGGATCCGTCGGTAGACAGCCTTGGCCGTCCGGGGCGCGGTCAGCACTGCCGCCGAGCCGACCGGCTTGGCCGAGGGCTTCGGTGCTGCCGCGGCAGGCTTCGGCGCGGTGGGCTTCGCGACCGGAGCCTTCGCCGGTACGGCAGCGACCTTCGGCGGTACGGGAGCGGCCTTCGGCGCGGCGACCGGCTGCGGGATCACCTGCATCCGGCCGATCGGGGAGACGTCGAGCAGCAGGTCCAGCGGCGTCCGAGCGGTGCCGAACCGGGTCGACAGCCGGACCTGGCCGCTGAGCCCGGAGACGTACGCCTCGAGCACACCGACGCCGTCCTGCTCGACGATCCGGGCCGGCACCCGGAGACCGCCCAGCCCGATCTCGCCGGCGAGCTCCGTACCCGGTTCGGCCACGATCCGCGGCAGCGTCAGCCGCAGCAGGGTGCCCCGGGCCGAGTCGGTGATGCTCGCGTCCCCGGCCTCGGCCTGCTGGACCAGGCTGGCCCGGACGCAGCCGGCATCGAGATGCAGCCGGTCGTCGATCGTCACGACACCGACCGGCCGGCCGTCGAGCACCGCGCCGCTGGGCGCGCCGCCCCGGAGCGGCGCCTGGGCGCGGATCCCGATCGCCACCAGATCGCCGTACAGCTGATAGATGGCCGAATCCAGCGGCCGGCCGTTCCAGCCGGACCGCGGGTCGAGGTCGGCCTGCAGCCGTACCCCGCGGGCGCCGTCGGCATCGCCGGCGCTGAGCCACTGAGTGCGGGCCGGCAGGATCAGCTCAGCCCCGCTGGCCGGTTCGCGGACCCGGAGCACCCCGGCCGGTTCCGGATCGCCCGCGGCCAGGCCGGACACCCGGCCGGTTGCCTCGATCTGCAGCCGGCCGTCGGTCCAGCGCAGGGTCGGCCGATCCCAGGCCAGGCTCACCGGCTGGTGCTGCGTGTCCAGGCTGCGCAGCCGGTCCGCGACGGCGCCGGACAGCAGCGACGGATCGGAGGTCGGCTCGGGCTGCCAGCGGCCGCGCCCGCGAAGATCGAGGGCCGGATAGTCGGCCAGGACGGCGACCGCCGGCTCGGCGGCGAGCAGCGGCGCGCGGCCGCCCGGCAGGACGGCGACCGGAGCGGCCGTCGCGAGGCCGCGCCGGATCAGCACCGCCGGCTCCCGTACGGCAGCGGCCAGCAGGTCTTCGGTGGAGGCGGCGAGACCGAAGACGACCGGGTCGGTGAACGCACCCGCCAGCCCCACCGAACGCCCGACCACCAGGTCGGCCTCCGGCGCCTCGACGGTCAGCAGTTCCAGGGAGCGGGGGAGCAGCCGGTCCTCGGGCCGGACCGTCAGCACCCAGTCGCCGGTGGCCCGCCGGATCGCCGCCGCGGCCAGCTCGGCCTCCGACGCGGCGGTCTCGTCCGCGACGATCCGGAGATTCGGCCGTCGTCCCGCGCTCACCGTCGGTCCGGTCGCCTCGGGCCCGGCCGACGCCGGCACCGCGACGACGACCTCGAACTCGTCCAGCCGCAGCGACTGACGATCCAGCGAACCCAGCAGTCCGGCCAGGTCGGCCGGTTGGACGACAGGCACGATCACGCTGACTCTTGGTGTTATCGATCCGTTCACCTCAGGTGTCATGCCGCCTCATCCTGGCAGGACCCGCGGTGGATCGACAGCCGAACCACCGCGGGTCACGAGGTCAGCAGGATTCGAGGGGTGTCGCGTCAACGAGCCCGTACTCACTGCGGGCGTCCAGCAGCAACGGGATCAGGCCGCGGGCGGGCTGCCCGAGCGGCACCAGCCGGCCCTCGTCGGTCGCTTCGGACATCACGCCGTGCAGGGCCAGCGTCGGCTTCAGCTTCTCGTACTGCTCGCCGGTGAGTTGGTAGCCGCACATGGGGTGCGGCTCGACCTGGTCGGCATCGGTCGGGATCATGTCGTCCTGGCCGCCGAAGTAGATCACGCCCGAACCCTCGGCACCGGCCTCGGTCTGGCGTTCGGCCGCCGCGGCGGTCTCGCTGACCAGCAGGTCACGGTTCTCCTGGACCAGCTGGATGCTGCCCAGCGCGCTGTTGTAGTTGACCGTGACCCGGCGCCGGTTCAGCAGCGCGGAGTCGGCCTCTTCGGCGTCGTTCAGCGGCTCGTTCGCGGTCTCGCTGAGCATGCCGACGACGTTGGCCAGCCCGGCGTAGTTGCGCAGGATCCTGGCCTGGCTGTCCCCGGCGACCTGCAGGTACGGTTCGCCGTCCTTGATCAACTGCCCGTAGACGCCGGAGGTGTAGCCGAGCGAGGTGACCTGGGCCGAGGCGTAGTCCTCGCTCATCTCCTTGGCCAGGTCGTAGACACCGGGATCGACGTTGCGGTTGCGCGGCCACAGATGAAGCAGGTCGGTCGCGTAGTGCTCGCGCGGGCCGTACTCGTGCAGGTCGTTCAGCACGTCCGGCTTCCAGTCCCGGATCACCTCGAGCACCGCCCTGGCCTCCGGAGTCGCGGCGCCCAGGTAGTCCCGGTTCACGTCGGTGCCGTCGGCGTTGCCGCGGGTGTCGGCGACCCAGCCGTCCGGGTTGGCGTTGACGAACAGGACGGTGGTCCGTTCCAGGAACCGGGTCACCGCCGCGTCGCTGCTCAGGGCGAGATCGCGGGCCATTTGCAGGCAGGCCTCCCGGCCGGACGGCTCGTCACCGTGCACCGAGCAGACGAACAGGGCGACCGATCCCTTCGCCGCCTCGGCGACCGGCTTGGGCGCCGGCGCGCCGACCGAGACCAGCTGCAGCGGGCGACCTTCGGTAGTGCGGCCGATGTTCTCGACCTTCACCCGGTCGCTGGCCGAGTCGAGTGAGCGGTAGTAGCGAAGGCTCTGCGGATGGCTGGTCCAGCTGGCGCCGTTCGACTTCTCGAACGGGGTCGGCAGCCGGTCCCGCGGCGCGTCGGCGAGGGCTTGGGCGAGGGGCCGGTCGGCGCCGGCGCCCGGGTTGGGTTCGGCCTGCGCCGAGACGGCGACGGCAGTGGTGAGCAGGGCCGCAGTGGCGGCCGCCGCGAGAACGAATCGAGGTTTCATGGTGCAGGTCCCCCTAGTTGAGTGGTACGGCGGTGAACGTCACTCAAATTCGTCGGGCGGACCGTGTCAATGGCGCGGCGGGCCTCCCGCCCGGGGATTCTCGCCACGGCGCGGTTCTGCTGCCCGAACCACGGCGCGGGGAGCCCGGGTGAGCGATGCCGGAACCCTGGCGCGGCGCTGTCATACTGGTCCGGTCATGACTGCAGAAACCCGCCCCGACTCCCTGACTTCGGTTCACCTGATCACTCTCGGCTGTGCCCGGAACGAGGTCGACTCCTCCGAACTGGCGGCCCGCCTCGAGGTCGGCGGCTTCCGGCTGGTCGACGACCCCGAGGCCGCCGACGCGGTGATGGTGAACACCTGCGGCTTCATCGAGGCGGCCAAGAAGGACTCGGTCGACACGTTGCTCGCCGCCGCCGACCTGAAGACCGACGGCAAGGCCCAGGCGGTCGTCGCCGTCGGCTGTATGGCCGAGCGGTACGGCAAGGAACTGGCCGACTCGCTGCCCGAGGCCGATGCGGTGCTCGGCTTCGACGACTACGCGTCGGTGGCCGAGCGGCTGCAGTCCATCCTGTCCGGCAACCAGCACCAGGCGCACGCGCCGCGGGACCGGCGCACCCTGCTGCCGATCTCGCCGGTGGACCGGCAGGCCGCAGCCGGCGGCGCCGCGATTCCCGGGCACGCCCCGGCCGCGCCGGACCTGCCGACCGGCCTGGCGCCGGCCAGCGGTCCCCGGGTGGTCCGGCGGCGGCTGGACGGCGCGCCGTCGGCACCGCTGAAGCTGGCCTCGGGCTGCGACCGGCGCTGCACCTTCTGCGCGATCCCCTCCTTCCGCGGCGCGTACGTGTCGCGGACGCCGGACGAGATCGTCGCCGAGGCGCGCTGGCTGGCCGAGAACGGGGTCCGGGAGGCGTTCCTGGTCAGCGAGAATTCGTCCTCGTACGGCAAGGACCTGGGCGACATCCGGCTGCTGGAGCGGCTGCTCGGTGACCTGGCCGCCGTGGACGGGCTGGACTGGGTGCGGGTGTCGTACCTGCAGCCGGCCGAGACCCGGCCGACCCTGGTCCAGGCGATGGCGACCACGCCGGGCGTGGTGCCGTACTTCGATCTGTCCTTCCAGCACGCGTCGGCGCCGGTGCTGCGCCGGATGCGGCGGTTCGGCCACGCGGAGACGTTCCTGGGACTGATCGAGTCGATCCGGGCGCTGGCGCCGCAGGCCGGGATCCGCAGCAACGTGATCGTCGGCTTCCCGGGTGAGACCGAGGACGACGTCCAGGTCCTGTCCGACTTCCTGATCGCGGCCGGCCTGGACGCGATCGGCGTCTTCGGGTACTCCGACGAGGAGGGTACGGAAGCGGCCGGCTTCGACGGCAAGCTCAGCGAGGACGAGATCGAGGACCGGCGCAACCGGCTGACCGACCTGGCCGACGAGCTGGTCGCGGCCCGCGCCGAGGAACGGATCGGCGAGTCGGTCCGGGTGCTGATCGAGGAGGTCGTCGACGGCGAGGTGATCGGCCGGTCCGAGCACCAGGGCCCGGAGGTGGACGGCGCGACGACCGTCACCGGGCTGGCCGACGCGCGGCCCGGCATGATCGTCTCCGCGACCGTGGTCGGGACCGACGGGGTCGACCTGATCGCCGACGCCGGTGAGCCGGCGTGACTGCCGATCCTCCCGCCGAGGGTCGCGAGGCCTCGCCGTGGAATCTGCCGAACGCCCTGACGGTGTTCCGGATCATCCTGGTCCCGGTCTTCGCCTGGATGCTGCTGGCCCATCCTGATCAGCCCGGCTGGCGGATCGCGACGACGCTGGTGTTCGCGCTGGCGATCGGCACCGACTGGATCGACGGCTACCTCGCCCGGAAGTACAAGATCGTCACCAGCTTCGGCAAGCTGGCCGACCCGATCGCCGACAAGGCGCTGACCGGGATGGCGTTCATCGGGTTGTCGATCATCGGCGAGCTCTGGTGGTGGGTGACCATCGTGATCCTGGTCCGCGAGTGGGGGATCACGGTGATGCGGTTCGTCATGCTGCGGTACGGCGTGATGGCGGCCGGTCGCGGCGGCAAGATCAAGACCGTCGTCCAGGCCGCGGCGTTGATCATCGCGTTGCTGCCGCTGCCCGGCTGGGCGCTGCCGATCTCCTGGACCGTGATGGGCGCGGCACTGGTGCTCACGGTGATCACCGGCATCGACTACGTCCTGGAGGCGCGCCGGCTGCGGGCCGCCGGGAAGCCAGCCGAGTGACCGACCTCGCCGACCAGCTGGCGGCCGCGGTGATCGCCCGGCTGACTGAGCGGGGCGAGACTCTGGCCACCGCCGAGTCGCTGACCGGCGGCTCGCTCGGCGCCCTGCTGACCGGCGTCCCGGGCGCCTCGCAGGCGTACCGCGGCGGACTGATCGTCTACGCGACCGACCTCAAGGCCGCGTTGGCCGGGGTGTCCGACGAGACCCTGGCCCGGGACGGCGCCGTCGCTCCCACGACCGCGACCGAACTCGCGACCGGCGCCGCCCGCCGCTGCGGCGCGACCTGGGGCCTGTCCACGACCGGGGTGGCCGGACCGGACCGGCAGGAAGGTCATCCGCCCGGCACCGTGTTCGTCGGGCTGGCCGGTCCCGATCGGCCGGCCGAGGCGCACCGGCTCGCCCTGACCGGGGACCGGGCCGCGATCCGCCGGCAGACCTGCGCGGCGGCGCTCGAGTTGCTGCTGGACCGACTGACCGGAATCCAGCGCACTTCGCCCTGATCCGGCCGGGCCGGCCCGATTCCGGCGAGGCGCGCTCGATTCCGGTCACGATCTCGGAATGCGGGCGGCTCGCGTGGTGTTCGGGAGTGGTGTGCGTGAGTTGTCGGACGGGGTGGGTAGAGTTTCGGTATGCGACCGGAGGATTCGTTGAGGCCAGTGCTGATGCGCGAGTTGATCGGCGAGTCCTTGCGTGAAGAACGGGTCGGGCAGGGCAAGACGCTGCGCGAGGTCTCCAAGGAGGCCCGAGTCAGCCTGGGCTACCTGTCCGAGGTCGAGCGCGGCCAGAAGGAGGCGTCCAGCGAACTGCTGGCCTCGATCTGCGGCGCCCTGGAGCTCCCGTTGTCGGTCGTGCTCGGCACCGTGAGCGAGAAGATGGCCCGCCAGGAACTGCTGGCCAAGGTGCCGACGATTCGCCCGGTGGCGAGCGTCGCCGCCGCCTGATTCCGGTCGTTTCAGTACCCGGTGAACGGATTGAGGATCTGCCGCCCCCAGAGCAGATTTCGCTGAGCCTTGGTCAGCCTGGCCAGATCCGACACCTCGTTCCAGCCTTGGGTGATCACCTCGACCTGATGGTCGACGATGTCGCGTGCCTCGGAGCGGCTGAGCCCGTACCCGCGGCACGCGTCGAGGCAGGCGGCGAAGGTGCTGTCCCGCTGCCCTTCCCAGCCGAAGGCCATCGCCTGTGCTGAGGTCTCGCCAGACCTCGGTTGCGGGCACAGATCGAAGGCCGGCGTGAGGTCGAGCGTCTCGCCGTTCCAGAAGGCCGCGTGGTTGCGAGCATGATCATCGTTGTTGCCGATCGCCACGTTGAACACGATGCGTTCGAAGAGCCGTCGACCGACCTCCGGATCGGCGCCGTCCGCGCGCAGTACGTCCAGCAGTTCCGGGTACGTCGCGTACCGGCCCTCCATCTCGTCCAGGCCGAGCATCGTCAAGGCGGACACGATGAGACGACGCCCGCCGTCGCCGAGTCGATCGAACCGCTCGACGAGCAGCACGTCCTTGCCCAGCGAGGAGACGAGGGACGAGCCCGGCACGTCGATGCCCACCCGGCGGGCGAACTCCAGGGCCAGTGCCTCTGCGTTCACGACCGGATAGTGATCACCGGCCGAGGAGAACTTGGCGATGTGCCGTGCCTCGCCATCGTTGACCAGTGCCTTGGGCCGAGCCCCGCCGATCGACGTGCCGCGGATCAGCGCCGCCGCGAGCTCGTCGCTGAGGGGGAATCCCTGCTGAAGGGCGTCGGCCGCCGCATGCAGTTCGTCGAGCGAGGCGCTCGAGCCGCGGGCCTGGTACGAGTCCGGACTCCGTTGGAAGTCCAGACCGCCGATGCGGTCGGACCCGGACTCCAGGAAGTAGGTGAGTTGATCAAGGTCGCCCGGGTCGGCGTCTCGGCCGTGCTGCCCGAGCAGGCGTTCCAGGATGACCCGCTGACCCCACGAGTCGGGTCCGGCGTCACGGAGGACCGAGGCCACGGAGAGGTTGCCCTTCGGGTCCTGCCACCCCGGCCGGAGCGGCAGCTCCGGGGTGTAGAGACTGATGGCATCGGACCGTTCGAGGTAGCTGCGGCCGTAGCCGAAGCGATATCGGTTGGCCTGCCGCTGGACCCGACCGGCGACGACCGGCTCGCTGTGATCGGGAAGCCACACCCAGACGTAGGCGTCCGTCCGGTCAGAAGTCGAGGCCATCGTCGTCCTCACCGCGCCGAGGCGCGTACTCCCGGCTGGGGATCAGAGCAACCCGCTCCTCGCCCCGCCGACGAAGCCGGGCCAACCCTTCGTTGTCGGTCCCGAACAGCTGCAGCCCGACCACGGCGGCGGCGCTGAACACGGTGCCGACGGCAACTCCGGGGCTGCCCCGCTCGATCGTCGTCACGGTCCGGGCGGTGACTCCGATGCGTGCTCCCAGATTGGCGGCGGTCCAGTTCCGCTCGTGCCGTGCCAGCCGGATCTGCGATCCGAGGACCGCGAGCGCGTCAGCGGCCGCGCGCGTGGGTACGCTCTCCTTCTTCGCCATCTGAGCTCCTATAAAACGTCACTAGAGCCAGTCTAGTGACATTTTATTGTCAATGGAGCCCCAATGGATCAGCCCTTGACGGCTCCCGCGGTCAGACCGCGGACGAAGAAGCGCTGCAGGCCGAAGAACACCAGCATCGGCACGGCGATCGAGACGAAGGCGCCGGCCGGCAGCAGCTCGAAGCCCTGGCCCTGGGTGCCGAGCAGCCCCTGCAGCGTCACGATCACGGTGGAGTTCTCGCCCGAGCCGAGGAAGAGCAGGGCGATCAGCAGGTCGTTCCAGACCCAGATGAACTGCAGGATGCCGAAGGCGGCGATCGCCGGCACCGACATCGGCACGATCAGTTGCCAGAAGGTCTGGAAGTGGGTCGCGCCGTCGATCTTGGCCGACTCGATCACCGAGTTCGGCAGGGTCGCCATGTAGTTGCGCAGCGTGTAGATCGCCAACGGCATGCCGAAGCCGGTGTGCAGGATCCAGACCGCCAGATACTGGCCGTTGATGTTCAGGTTGTTCGGGCCGAGCAGGTCGAGCATCGGTACGAAGGCGACCTGGATCGGCACCACCATGACGGCGACGATCACGATGAACAGGACGTCCCGGCCGGGGAACCTCATGAACGTGAAGGCGTACGCGGCGAAGGCCGCGAACATCAACGGCAGGATGGTCGCCGGGACCGCCACCACGATGCTGTTCAGGAACGAGTTGGCCATCCCGCCGCCCCCGCCGCCGGAGAGCACGTCACGGTAGTTCTCGATCGTCCAGCCGCTGCCGAACGGGTTGAACAGCGCGGTCCACCAGCCGGTCGAGACCTGGTCGTCGACCGGCCGGAAGGACGTGATCAACAGGCCGATGGTCGGAATCGACCAGAGCACGACCAGCAAGATCATGATGATCCAGGCCGGGATGTTCCGCGGCTTGATCGACGGTGCCTCACTCATCGCATGGCCTCCTGTTGACGGAAGGCTCTGACCTGGTAGACCAGCACCGGGGTGATCACGATCAGCAGCACGACGACGATCGCCGAGGCGATGCCGGACTGGGAGTTGGCGAAGATCTCCTGGAAGAACAGGTTCGCGATCACGTTGGTGTCGAACCGGCCGTTCGTCATCACGTACACGATGTCGAAGATCTTCAGGACCAGGATCACCAGAGTGACGAAGACGGTGATCATGGTGCCGCGGATCTGCGGGATGACGATCCGCAGGAAGATCTGGAGCTCGTTCGCGCCGTCGATCCGGCCGGCCTCAATGGTGTCCTCCGGAACCCCCTTGATCGCCGACGACAGCAGCACCATGCCGAACCCGGCCTGGATCCAGATCAGGATCACCATCAGCAGCAGATTGTTCAGCTTCAGCTGGGTCTGGCTGAGCCAGGACACCGGGTCACCGCCGACGCCGGTCACGAGCGCGTTCAGCAGGCCGGTCTGCGGCTGGCCGGGCGGGTTGTACGCGTACATGGCGCCCCAGATGGTCGCCGCGCCGACGAACGAGATCGCCATCGGCAGGAAGATCAGGCTCTTGGTGACGTTCTCCGCGGCGCCAGGCAGCCGGTCGGCGAGCACCGCGACGATGGTGCCGAAGAAGACGACCGCCGCCGGAACGATCAGCAGCCAGAGCAGGTTGTTGATCAAGGACGACAAGAACGCCACATTGGTGAAGATCGAGACGTAGTTCGCCAGCCCGACATAGGCGGTGCTGTCGGCGTTGGCGAAGCTGAAGTTGATCGTCTGGACGGTCGGGTAGAGCAGCATCAGGCCGATCAGACCGACGCCCGGCAGCAGGAAGGCGTACGGCATCAGGCCTGCGGACACCCGCTTCGGCAGTGCCTCGACCAACATGTTGATGAAGTAGAAGACCGCTGCCGCACCGAGCACGCCGAGCACGACGGCCAGCAGTCCCTGCAGCACCTTCGGGAAGAACTGCGGGTAGTAGACGAAGGCCTGGAACAACGACCCGATGCCGGCGATCAACACCCAGATGCCCACTACGGCGATGATCATCCGGAGCACCGCGGGCAGTCGGTGGTCGCGCTGGGCCGGACCTTCCGGCTCTGCCGCTGGGCCCGGGCCGTTAGCGCCTGGTCCGCCCGTGCCCTGGCCGGCCGTGCGCTCTTCGCTCGCCGCGTCCGCGGCTACTTCGGCCACGATGCCTCGATCTCGTCGGTGACCTGCTTGGTCGACTTCGTGTTGCGCACCCACTCGACCATGCCGGTCCAGAACGTCCCCGAGCCGACCGCCTTCGGCATCAGGTCCGAGCCGTCGAACCGGAACACGTCCGCGTCGGAGGCGAACGCCGCGATCTTGCGCGTCGTGTCATCGGGATAGTTGCTCGGATCGAACGTCTTGTGCGGCGACAACCATCCACCGTCGGACGCCCACTCCTTGCCGAACTGGTCCGAGCTGAGGAACTTCATCACCTCGACCGCGTCCGGGTCGTTGCCGTTGAAGAGGCCGGCCAGGTCGCCACCGCCGAGCACCGGGCTGCCGGAGTACTCGCCGTCGTAGCGGGGGAACTTGAACACGTCGACCCGGTTGTCCAGGTCGGCCTGCACCTCCTGGGGGTAGAAGGAGTAGGCGAAGTTGCCCTGCCGGTGCAGCAGGCACTTCGGCGGGTTCTGGAAGGCCGGGTTCATCGCGTCACCGAACGGGGTGTTGATCACGCCGTCCGCGCCACCGAAGACGTTGCCCTCCGTCTTGATCAACTTGCCGAACTCGTCGAACGCCTGTTGGACCCGCTGGTCGTTGAAGGGGATCCGATGGCTGGTCCAGTCGTCGTACACGTCCGGACCCCACATCCGGAGCATGTACTCCTCGATCCAGTCGGTGCCGACCCAGCCGGTCGACTGGTCGGCGTTGAAGCCGATGCACCAGGGAGCGATGCCCTTGCCGCGGATCTCGGCGGCGACCTTGTCCAGGTCCTGGATCGAATCGACGTCGGTGGGATAGCCGTCCTGCGAGTACGCCTTCGGCGCCCAGACCACGCTCTTCACGGCCATCCGCATCGGTGCCCCATACACCCGGCCGTTCAGCCTCGCCGACTCCAGGAAGCCGGGAACCAGGGTGCGGTCGATGGCATCGAAGTCGAGGTACGTGTCGATCGGCGCGATCTCTTTCTGCGCGGCCAGTTCGAGCAGGCCTCCGGGCTGCGGGAAGAGCGCGATGTCGGGCTCGGAACCGCCCTGCACCCGGGTCTTGATGATGGTGGTGAAGTCGGACGAGTCGACGTACTCGATGGTGATGCCGGTGCGCTGCTGGAACTCCTGCAGCGACTTGACGAAGGAGGCCTTCTCCGCGCCACCGAACGCACCGAGGATCTCGACCTTCTTGTCGCCGTCGACGGTGTTGTTGTCGGCGATGCTCTCGCCGCCGCCCGAGCCGCCGTTGCGCGAGCCGGCGTTCGGGTCACGCAGGCAGCCGGCCAGGACGAGCACCAGGACCAGACACCCGGTGATCGCCGCCAACAGTCGTTTCGAATGCGAAGTCATGGTCACGCTCGCTTCCCCACGGGCCCGATCGCCCGCCGGATCGATCAGTCCTCTATCTCTACCCCCATTCCTGGTGGCTGTCCACCGAACGCGCCAAACCAACCTGGGGAATCGCTTCCGCGGCCATTTCATCAAGATCAGCACGCGGTCGACCGTCATGATCGTCTTTCATGATCAACGACCGGTGTAGCCGACCTCGGGCCGGATCCGCAGACCTTGTGGCGTCATCACGAAACCCGCTTCTTGAAGCGCTTTCCGGACCGGTTCGGAGCCGAAGACATGATCACCGTCGGCGCGCTGCACGGTGAGCTTGCCGAGCTGGCCGCGCCGTACCGCGGAGGCCAGCGCGGCCGCGGCCGGCTGGAGTACGTCGGAGTGGTCGGTGAAGCTGAGCAGGGTGCGGCCGCCGCGTTCCACGTAGAAGATCAACTCGCCGGCGACGAGGACGACCAGGGCGCCGGCCTTGCGGCCGGGGCGGTGCCCGGCCCGGTCCGGCCAGCCCAGCGCCGCCCCGTACGGGTTCGCCGGGTCGCAGGCGGAGAGCACGATGGCGTCCGGTTGCTCCGGCTCGGCCGACGCCGCGCGCAGCCGGTCGACGGCGCCGGGCAGCGCGAACTGGGCCGCGCCGAGTCCGTCGATGAAGTAGCCGCGGCGGCACTGGCCGGACTCCTCGAGCATCGCCAGCGCCCGGTAGGCGGCGCCGAACCCGCCCTCGGTGCCCTCCGCGGTGACGGCGCCGCGGGTGACCACGCCGTAGCGGTCCAGCCAGCCGAACACCTGGTCGGTGAACCGGGCCGAGCGATCGGTCTCGGTGCGTTCGACCAGAGACCAGCGGCCGGCGGTGGTGGGGGAGGCGTTGATCCGGGCGGCCACCCGGGCTCGCAACTGGGACCGCAGCTGCCCGCGATGGGTCCGGCTGCGTGGGGCCGGCCGGCTCCGGTGCACGCCGCCGGTGACCCGGGCCCGGACCGGGGCGAACGTGTCGCCGGTGACCAGGCCGGACCAGACCAGCTCCCAGAGCGCGTCCTCGTAGCCGGCGGTCTCGTCGTCGTCGCCGAGCCGGCGGGTCAGTTCACCCAGGAACGACGCACCGCCGGGGTGGAACACCGACAGCAGGGCCAGCGCGCGCTGGTCCTCCGGCTCGCGCCGCGGCGGCGGTGCCTCCAGCCCCGGCAGCAGGAACCGGATCCAGCCGTCCGACTCGCCGATCGCGCCGTCGCCGGCCCAGCTCACCTCGCCGGCCGTGATCAGCTGGTCCAGCAGGGCCGGCTGATAGTCGGCCACTCGGGCCGGCAGGATCACCGACTCGACCGCGCTGGCCGGCACCGGATACCCGGCCAGTGACTCCAGCGCGGCGAGGACGCCCTCGGTGCCCCGTGCGGTCGGCCCGCCGGTCGAGCCGATGCCGTGCCAGTCGATCAGGAACCGCGCGTACGCGACCCGCTCGACCGGCTCGACCTCGCGGCGCAACCGGGCCAGCGTGCGTCGTTTGATCAAGGCCAGCACCCGCTGATGGCAGTACTGCCGCAGGTGCTGCTGTTCGTCACCCAGCTGCAGGAAGTGGCCGGCCACGACCGCTCCGTCGTCGATCAGTCGGCGGCAGGCGTCGGTGACCACGCCGACGGGCAGCCCGTACCGGTCGGCGATCGTCTCGGCGACGAACGGGCCGTGCTGGCGAGCCCAGCGCAGCACCAGGTCGTCCACCGGCTGCGGCACCGGCTCGGCGAACGCGGCGGCGACGCCGGGCGGCACCGGGATGCCGAGGCCGTCCCGCAGCCGCGGCACGTCCTCGATCACCGCGACCAGTTCGGCGCCGGCGATCCGCACCTCGACCAGGCGGCGCGCGGTGATCAACTCCCGGATCGCGCCTTCATGATCGAATTCGGCTCCGCTGCGGTCGGCCAGTTCGTCGGTTCGGAAGGGGCCGGCGGTGCGGATCAGGTCGTACAGCTGTTCCGTGGTGGAGGCCTGGCGCTCCTCGCTGAGCCCCTGCAGGTCGGCCTCGATCTCGGCGATCACCTCGGCGTCGAGCAGCTGTTGCAGGCCGTCCTTGCCCAGCAGTTCGGCGAGCAGGGTCGCATCCAGGGCGAGCGCCGCCGCCTTCTTCTCGGCCAGCGGCACGTCGCCCTCGTAGACGAAGGCGCCGACGTAGCCGAACAGCAGCGAACGCGCGAACGGCGACGGCTCGGCGGTCTCCACCTCGACGACCCGCAGCTCCCGGCTCGCGATCGCCTGCTGGACCTTGATCAACTCCGGCAGCTCGAACACGTCGGTGAGGCATTCCCGCATCGTCTCCAGCACGATCGGGAACTCGGGGTAGCGCGCCGCGACGCCGAGCAGCTGGGCGGACCGCATGCGCTGCTGCCACAGGGGAGAACGGGCCCGCGGATCGCGCCGGGGGAGCAGCAGCGCCCGGGCCGCGCACTCGCGGAACCGGGAGGCGAACAGGGCCGAGCCACCGACCTCGTCGGTGACGATCTGCTCCAGCGCGTCGGGGTCGGTGATGATCAACTCCGCGCCGGGCGGGTCGGCGTCGGTGTCCGGGATCCGGAGGATGATCCCGTCGTTGGTCGCGGTGGCCTGGACCTCGGCGCCGTACCGTTCCCGGGCCGTGTGCTCGATCGCCAGGGCCCACGGGGTGTGCACGCCGAGGCCGAGCGGGGAGTGCAGGCAGACCCGCCAGTCGCCGAGCTCGTCGCGGAACCGTTCGAAGATCACGGTGCGGTCGGTCGGCAGCGCCCCGGTCGCCTGCTGCTGCTCGGTCAGGTAGCCGACCAGGTTGCGCGCAGCGGAGTCGTCCAGCCCGGCCTGGCGCAGCCGGTCGGTGGCCGGCTCCGGCTTCAGCCCGGCCAGTTCCCGGACGAAGCCGCCGAAGGCCGCCCCGAGCTCGGCCGGCCGGGCCGGCGCGTCACCCTTCCAGAACGGCAGCCGGCCGGGCTGGCCGGGAGCCGGCGAGACCAGCACCCGGTCGTGGGTGATCTGTTCCACCCGCCAGCTCGTCGTGCCGAGGGTGAACACGTCGCCCACCCTGGTCTCGTACACCATCTCCTCGTCCAGCTCGCCGACCCGGCGGCCGGGCCCGGTGTCCTCTCCGGACAGGAAGACGCCGAACAGGCCGCGGTCCGGGATGGTGCCGCCGGAGGTGACGGCCAGCCGCTGCGCGCCGGGCCGGGCGCTGAGCCGGTCGGTGTCGCGCTGCCAGACCAGCCGCGGCCGGAGCTCCGCGAAGTCCTCCGACGGATAGCGCCCGCTGAGCATGTCCAGCACGGCGTCGAAGACGCTCCGAGGCAGGTCGGCGAAGTTGGCCGCCCGCCGGGCCAGCCGGTAGACGTCGTCGGCCGCCACCTCGCCGCCGGCGGTGATCGCGACGATCTGCTGGGCCAGCACGTCGAGCGGATTGCGCAGCTCGGCGACGGCCTCGATCGAGCCGGCCCGCATCCGCTCCACGACGACGGCCGATTCGATCAGATCGCCACGGTGGTTGGGAAAGAAGATGCCCCGGGAGACCGCGCCGACCTGGTGACCGGCCCGGCCGACCCGCTGCAGCCCGCTGGCCACCGACGGCGGAGCCTCGACCTGGACGACCAGGTCCACGCTGCCCATGTCGATGCCCAGCTCGAGCGACGAGGTGGCCACCACGCAGGGCAGCCGGCCCGACTTCAGGTCGTCCTCGATCTGCGCCCGCTGTTCCTTGCTCACCGAGCCGTGGTGGGCCCGCGCGACCACCGGCGTCGTCGAACCGTCCCGGCCGGCCGACTCACCCGACTGGGCCATGATCTGGGCCGGCGGCTGATGTGGTTCGGTCGCCTCGCCGAGGCGCTCCGCGTGCAGTTCGTTGAGGTGGGCGGTGAGCCGTTCGGCCAGCCGCCGCGAGTTGGCGAACACCAGCGTCGTCCGGTGCCGGCCGATCAGGTCGAGGATCCGGTTCTCCACGTGCGGCCAGATGGACGGCGGCCGGCGGCTGTCCGCGGCCTCCGGCTCGTCGGAGACCGAAGCCCTCGGCGCGGCCGCGGCCTGCAGGTCGCTCATGTCCTCGATCGGGACGACGATCTCGAGGTCCCACGTCTTGTCCGCCGGCGGTGCGACGACAGTCACCGGCTGATCGCCGCCGAGGAACCGCGCGACCCGCTCGGGCGGTCGTACGGTCGCCGACAGCCCGATCCGTTGCGGCGGCCGCTCGGTCAGCTCGGCCAGCCGTTCCAGCGACAGGGCCAGGTGCGCGCCGCGCTTGGTCCCGGCCAGCGAATGGACCTCGTCGACGATCACCGTACGGACGCCGGTCAGGGTTTCCCGGGCCGCCGAGGTGAGCATCAGGAACAGCGATTCCGGCGTGGTGATCAGGATGTCCGGCGGCCGGGTGACCAGCTTCCGGCGGTCCGACGCGGTGGTGTCGCCGGACCGGATCCCGACCGTCACACCCGGGGCCGGTTCGCCCAGCCGGGCCGCGGTCCGGCCGATCCCGGCCAGCGGCGCCCGCAGGTTGCGCTCGACGTCGACCGCCAGCGCCTTCAGCGGCGACACGTACAGCACCCGGCATCGTTCCTTGACCGGCGGCTCCGGCTCCCGGATCAGCCCGTCCAGCGCCCAGAGGAAGGCGGCCAGGGTCTTGCCGGAGCCGGTCGGCGCGATCACCAGCGCGTTCTGCCCGGCCGAGATCGCCGACCAGGCACCCGCCTGGGCCGGCGTCGGCGCGGCGAAGACGTCGGTGAACCAGGCCGCGGTCGCCGGGGCGAACGCGGCCAGCGGATCGGGGACCTGCTCGGACATGGTCCCCATCCTGCACCCGACCGCTGACAGCGGTCGGGCTACCGGACGCCGGCGATGATCTGGGCGATCGCGTGATGGTCCACGCAGTCCTTGACGACCTCGCCGGAGAACTGGGAGACCGTGACCGGTGCCCGATCCGCCACCTGGACGACGTAGACGAACGACAGCGACGGCTGCTCCGTCGAGGCGCAGGGCTCGGTCCGCAGGATCAGCCGGAGCGCGTCCAGAGCCGGTGCCGTCAGCGTCACCTCAGTCTGCTCACCCGCGTCGTCGGTCTCCAGCATGGTGCCGTCCGGTCGGACCTCCCACTGGGTGCCGACCCGTTGGCCGTCGGACTCCTGATGCACGACGACCTTCGGCAGGTCCGGCTGGCCACTGGGCAGCTTCGCCTCGAACTGGGCGTGCGAGAAGAGGTAGGGCTTGATCATCGTCAGGAACTCGTCGAGCGCGGGCCGATCGTTGTTCGTGCACGGCAGATCGACGCTGAGACCGCCCATCCGGAAGGCGTACCCGGTGTCGTTGCTCACCCTGTCGCAGACCCGGGACTCGATCTTGTCCAAGGGACGCGTCAGGTCACGCTGGAAGTCATCCGACCCGACCAGCGACCGCAGCCGTTCCATCAGCTGCGGGTCGAGCCTCCCGCCGGTTCCGCCGCCGCTGGACACCTGCACGGCGGCACCGTCGGTGAACACCCGCAGCTCCTCCCAGATGGCGCCGGACAGGTAGTTGGTCACCGTGAAATCGCCGAACGGCTCGTTCGGCGCCGGCTGGGAGCCGGCGGGCCGGAACGCCGTCGGCACCAGGGAGCATCCGGACGCCAGACCTGCCGTCATTCCGATGGCGAGCCGGCCCAAGGTCCGTCGGGTCAACATCTGGGCAATACCTCCACAAGGAACGGATCTGATGATCCGGCAGTCTGTTCCGGCTCTCTGACGCGGCGCTGACGCGGCGCCACGGACGGTGTCGCGATCATGGTCCCGGCCAGGGCGAACGGGATCGCTCGCCGATCTTCCTGGGGGTCGGTGGCGGCGCCAGTGGGTCGGGCGTTGCCGTTTTGATGCTGATCAATCTGTTGGATTAAGGGCGACGCGAACGGAATGAACCCTTTAAGCTACGGCGGGTACCCAGGTCTCTCGAGGAGGACGTATGCGCCCCACCCGTACTGTGGTCGCTCTGCTGGCTGCGGTGAGTCTGTTGCTGGCCGGCTGCTCCGGCGGCCGGAATGCCCAGCAGGGCGGACCGAGCACCGATCCGGGCGTGCAGCTCGACCAGGACGGCTATGCGGTGGTCACCGGCGAGGCGAAGAAGGGCGGCGTGGTCCGGGTGCTCGGCCAGCCCGAGTTCTCCCACCTCGACCCGTCGATGGGCAACGACGGCGGCGTGAACAACTTCTACCGGCTGATCTATCGCACCCTGGTCACGGCGGCCAACGAGCCCGGTCCGGGCGGCACCAAGATCGTTCCTGATCTTGCGACCGACACCGGCCGGCCGAACGAGGACGCCACCGAGTGGACGTACACCTTGAAGGACGACATCTTCTTCGAGGACGGGACGCCGATCACCGCCAAGGACTTCAAGTACGGTCTCGAGCGGTCGATGGACCCGGCGCTGCGAATCGGCTCGGACTTCCACATCCAATACCTGGAAGGGGCCTCGGACTACAAGGGCATCTACTCCGACCCGAAGGGGCTGGAGTCGATCGAGGTCGTCGACGAGAAGACGATCACCTTCCACCTGAACCGTCCGGTGGCCTACTTCCCGGTGGTCGCGATGACGCCGCCGTTCACGCCGTTCCCGGCCGGCAAGGTGGCCAACGTCCGGGCGATCGACGAGAAGCCGATCGCCTCGGGGCCGTACAAGCTCGAAAGCTACCAGCGCGGCTCGAAGTTGATCTTGGTCCGGAACGAGCAGTGGAAGCCGGAGACCGACCCGGTCCGGCCGGCGCTGCCGGACGGGTACGAGTTCCTGTTCGGCATCGACGCGGCCACGGTGGACGACCGGATGCTCGCCGGACAGGGCGAGGACGCGAACGCGGTCGGCGTCTACTCGATCCAGCCGGCGACGCTGGCCAAGATCCAGACCCCGGAACTCAAGGCTCGTACCATCCGTGATCATCCGAGCTGCACGTTCTATCTCTACCTGAACATGTCGAAGAAGCCGCTGGACGACCTCAAGGTCCGGCAGGCGATCAACTACGCGGTCGACAAGCAGAGCGTGATCACCGTGACCGGCGGTCCGCTGGTCACCCAGCCGGCCACCGACATGTTGCTGCCCAGCGTGCCGGGCCGGGAGGAGTTCGACCTGTTCCCGACGCCGGAGTTCAAGGGCGACGTGGAGAAGGCGAAGCAGCTGCTCGCCGAGGCCGGCCATCCGGACGGGTTCAAGGTCACCATGGACGTCCGCGGGCTGCCGAAGTGGCAGGCGCAGTCCGAGGCGATCCAGGCCTCGCTGGCCAAGGTTGGGATCGACGCGACGCTGAACGTGATCGACGCCTCCACCTACTACGAGGTGATCCAGACGACCGCCAAGCAGAACGAGATCGGGATCACCGGCTGGTGCGGCGGCGGGCAGACCGGTGAGACCCTGCTGTCTCCGCTGTTCGACGGCAAGCGGCTGTACCCGACCGGCAACAACAACAACAGCCAGCTGGACGATCCCAAGATCAACGCCCGCTTCGAAGAGATCGCCAAGATGAGCAACATCGACGAGCAGAACGCCGCGGTGGCCCAGCTGAACAAGGAGATCATGGAGCTCGCGCCGGTGGTGCCGCTGGTCCGGGACACCCCGCTCCAGCTGATCGGCCCGAACATCGGCGGGGCCTTCGCCCACGCGGGCATGACCGGGTACGTCGACCTGACCTCGCTCGGCCTGAAGAACCCGTGATCCACCGAGTCAGCGACAGGTGAGCACCCCGACCCGGCTGACCGGCCCGGGGCCGGACAGCGACGGCGCGGGCGGACCGGGTCTGGCGGCGCCCGGCCTGCCGCGGCGTCGCCGGCTGCCCGGGCTGCTGCTGTCCCGGCCGGCGACGGTGATCAGCCTGATCTTCCTCGCCCTGCTGGTGCTGATGGCGATCTTCGCCCCGGTGCTGACGGCGATCTCGGGCCATGATCCGTACGCCTTCGACGAGGACGCGATCGACCCGAGTCTCGGCGGGCTGCCGATCGGCCCGCTGGGCGGCATCTCGGCCGAGCACTGGTTCGGCGTCGAGCCGCTGAACGGCCGGGACATCTTCGCCCGGATCGCTTACGGGGCTCGGTTCTCGCTGAGCATCGCGGTGCTGGCGACGGTGCTCACGGTGGCGATCGCGGTGCTGCTCGGCACCGTCGCCGGCTATGCCGGCGGAGTGGTCGACACGGTGATCGGCCGGGTGATGGACTTCCTGATGGCGTTCCCGTCGCTGATCTTCATGATCGCGATCCTGTCGGCGGTGCCGCAGGCGAACCGGATGGTCATGCTGGTCACCGTGCTCAGCCTGTTCGGCTGGCCGCAGCTGGGCCGGGTGGTCCGGGCCCAGGCGATGTCGCTGCGGCAGCGGGAGTTCGTCGAGGCGGCGGTGGCGTCCGGGGCGGGGCCCTTCCGGATCGTGTTCGCCGAGGTGATCCCCAACCTGTCCGGGACGATCATCGTGGTGGCGACGCTGATGCTGCCGCAGTACATCGCCACCGAGGCCGGGCTGAGCTTCCTCGGCGTCGGCGTCCGGCCGCCCGATCCGTCCTGGGGCCAGATGATCGCCGGCGCGGTCCAGTGGTCCGCCACGAACCCCATGTTCTTCGCCATTCCCGGCCTCTTCCTCACCTGTACGGTGCTGTCCTGCATGGTGATCGGTGATCACGTGCAGCGGATCATGGCCCGGCGGGAAGGGGCCTGATCATGATCAGTTACGTACTGCGCCGGATCGGCTGGGCCCTGCTCACCCTGTTCGGGGTCTGCCTGTTCACGTACGCGATCTTCTTCCTGCTGTCGCCCGACCCGGCGGTGCTGATCTGCGGCCAGACCTGCTCCCCGGAACGGATCGCGACGATCCGTGATCAACTCGGGCTGGACCAGCCGTTCTGGATGCAGTTCGGGACCTTCCTGCTCGGCCTCGTCGCCGGTCGCTGGTACGGCAGCGGACCGGGCGGCGTGCACTGCGCGGCGCCCTGTCTCGGGCACAGCTTCCAGAGCGGGCAGAACGTCGGCACCATGATCGGCGAACGGATCGAGGTGACGGTCACCCTGGCCGTCGGCGCCGCGCTGCTCTGGCTGGTCTGGGGTCTGCTGTCCGGCGTGCTCAGCGCGCTGCGGGAGGGGACCTGGGTCGACCGCTCGTTCAACGCGGTGGCGCTGGCCGGCATCGCGCTGCCGAACTACTTCGTCGCCCTGGTGCTGCAGTTCGTGCTGGTGGTGCAGCTCGGCGTGCTGCCGTTCCCGACCACGGTCCGGTTCAGCGAGGACCCGGCGTTGTGGTGGGACAGCTATCTGATGCCGTGGATCGTGCTGGCGCTGATGTACGCGGCGATGTACACCCGGCTGACCCGGTCCAA
Organism: Microlunatus sp. GCM10028923; assembly: GCF_042666975.1. NCBI lineage: Bacteria > Bacillati > Actinomycetota > Actinomycetes > Propionibacteriales > Propionibacteriaceae > Microlunatus > Microlunatus sp. GCM10028923. Next base: position 25,895 of record NZ_JBHTFF010000023.1, read on the forward strand.
CGTGCTGGACACGCTGGGCGAGAACTACGTCCGGACCGCGCGGGCCAAGGGGCTGCCGCCGGTGACCGTGGTCGGCAAGCACGTGCTGCGGCCGTCGCTGACGCCGATCATCACGATCTTCGGGATGGACGTGGCGACGCTGATGGGAGGCGCGTTGATCACCGAGTCAGTGTTCGGGTTGAACGGGATCGGCAAGATGGCCCGGGACGCGATCAGCACCAACGACCAGCCGGTGATCATGGGCTTCACGCTGGTCGCCGCGTTCTTCGTGATCACCGCGAACATCGTCGTCGACCTGCTCTACTCGGTGCTCGACCCCAGGATCCGGGTGCGTTCCGCATGAACCAACTGATCACCGTGGAGGACCTGACCATCCAGTTCCCGACCGCGGACGGGACGCCGGCGATCGTCGTGGACGGCCTGTCGTTCACGGTCGAGTCCGGCGAGGCGCTGGGCCTGGTCGGCGAGTCCGGCAGCGGCAAGTCGATGACCGCGCTGGCGATCATGGGCCTGCTGCCGCCGACCGCACTGGTCACCGGCTCGATCCGGCTGACCGGACCGGGCGGCGAGGAGCTGGAGCTGGTCGGCCGGTCCGACCGGCAGCTGCGGCGGATCCGCGGGATGCGGATCTCGATGGTGTTCCAGGACCCGCTGTCGTCGCTGAACCCCTACTACACCGTCGGTGATCAGGTCGCCGAGGCGTACCGGGCGCACCGCGGTGGGTCGCGCGCCGACGCCCGGAAGGCGGCGATCGCGGCCATGGAGCGGGTCCACCTGCGGGACCCGGCGCGGACGTACCACAGCTATCCGCACCAGTTCTCCGGCGGCATGCGGCAGCGGATCATGATCGCGATGGCGCTGGTCTGCGAGCCGGAGCTGGTGATCGCCGACGAGCCGACGACGGCACTGGACGTGACGGTGCAGGCGCAGGTGCTGGAGCTGATCAAGGAAGTCCGGGAGACGACGAAGGCGAGCCTGCTGTTCATCACCCATGATCTTGCCGTGGTGAGCCGGGTGACCGACCGGGTGCTGGTGCTGAACCAGGGCGTCCGGCAGGAGCTGAGCACGACCAGGGAGCTGTTCACCGACCCGCAGTCGGCCTACACCAAGATGCTGATCGACGCGACGCCGCGGCTCGTCGATCCCGGCCAGGGCGGAGGGGACGCGTGACGGCCACCACGACGCCGCCGGTGATCTTGGCCGCGGAGAACCTGATCAAGGACTACCGGGTAGCCCTGCGCGGCCGAGTGCTGACCAGCCGGCGCACGTTCCGGGCGGTCGACGACGTCTCGCTGGAGATCCTGGAGGGCCAGACGGTCGGCCTGGTCGGGGAGTCCGGGTCCGGCAAGTCGACCACGGCCCGGATGATCGGCCGGCTGATCGATCCGACCAAGGGTCAGGTCCGGATCGGTGAGCAGTACGTCACCCGGGCCACCGGCCCGGCCCTGCGGGAGTTCCGGCGCAGCGTCCAGTTCGTCTTCCAGGATCCCTTCTCCAGCTTGAATCCGCGGCAGAACGTCGAGCAGCTGGTGTCGGCGCCGCTGCGCTACCAGGGGATCTCGTCACTGGCCGCGGCGGTGCCGCGGGTGAAGGAACTGATGGAGCGGGTCGGGCTGAACCCGGACCACTCGCAGCGCTACCCGGCCCAGTTCTCCGGCGGCCAGGCGCAACGGATCGGCATCGCCCGGGCGATCGCCTGCAACCCGCGGGTGATCATCTGTGACGAACCGGTCTCCGCCCTCGACGTGTCGGTGCAGGCGCAGGTGCTCCGGCTGCTCACCGAGCTGCAGGCCGACTTCGGCTTCAGTTACCTGTTCATCTCCCATGATCTTGCGGTGGTACGGCAGGTGGCGCACCGGGTCTGCGTGATGCAGGACGGCAAGATCGTCGAGCAGGGCGAGCGGGACCAGATCTTCGCCGAGCCGCGGCACGACTACACGCGGACCCTGCTGGCCGCGGTACCGACCATCCCGCCCGAGTGGGAACGCGAGCGACGATCCAGGAGAGAGTGATGACCGAGCCATCGGGGACCGGGCCGACCGGGGACGCAACCCTGCAACGGTTGTACGCGGACGAATGGGCCTGGCGCACCGGCGAACTCGGCCACGGCAGCTGGCGGTCGACCGAGACGGATCCGTTCCTGCCGGACGTCGGGCCGTCGGCCCAGGAAGGCCGGCAGCGGCGCTGGGAGGAGACCCTGGCCGCGGTCCGGCAGATCGACCCGGCCACCCTCTCCGAGGCCGAGCGGACCAATCAGGCCGTCTACGACAACCAGCTGCAGACCTTGATCAACCGGCAGCGGTTCCGGACCTGGGAGGCGCCGGCCAACGCCGACAGCTCGTTCTGGAACGACCTGATCGACCGCGGGCGCCGGCCGATCACCGAGCTGGATCAGGCCGAGCGCTGGCTGAGCCAGCTCGAGCACGTACCGGCCTACCTGGAGCAGCAGCTGGAGAACCTGGGCGCCGGTCTGGCCCGCGGCTTCGGCCCGCCCAAGATCACCATGACCGGCCGCGAGACGACCGCCCGGACCATCGCCGAGGCCACCGACCCGGCCACCCTGCCGTTCGTCACCACTTTGGACGGGCTGACCGGACCGCGGGCGGAATCCCTGCGGGCGCAGGCGATCCGGCTGGTCGGGGAGCAGGTCCAGCCGGCCTTCCGCGGGCTGGTCGACTACCTCACCGAGACCTATCTGCCGAACCTGCCGGAGGCGATCTCCGCCGTCGAGATCGCCGGCGCCGACTACTACGCCGCCCAGCTGCGCGAATACACCACTCTCGACCTGACGCCCGAGGAGATCCACGAGATCGGGCTGCGCGAGGTGGCCAAGATCAGGACCGAGATGCGGGTGATCGCCGAGCAGACCGGCTTCGGCGGCGACGTGGACGCACTGCTGGCGTTCATGCGGACCGATGATCAGTTCTACGTCGACGAGCCGCGGGAACTGCTCCGCGAGGCGGCCTGGCATGCCAAGAAGTTCGACGCGGTGGTGCACCGCTACTTCGGCCGGGTGCCGCGGCAGCGGTTCGCGATCGTCGAGGTGCCGCCGGACCTGGCGCCGTTCTACACCTTCGGCCGCGGCGGGGTGGACCGCTACCTGCTGAACACATACGGCCTGCGCGAGCGGCCGCTCTACTCGCTGCCGGCGCTCACCCTGCACGAGGCCGCCCCCGGCCACGCGTTCCAGATCCCGCTGGCGCTGGAGCAGCAAGATCATCCCGAGTTCCGCCGGAACGACTACCTGTCCGCCTACGGCGAGGGCTGGGCGCTCTACACCGAGCGGCTCGGCGTCGAGATGGGGATGTACGAGACCCCGTACGAACTGATGGGCATGCTCGGCTACCAGATGTGGCGGGCGGTCCGGCTGGTGATCGATCCGGGCCTGCACGCCCTCGGCTGGTCCCGGGACCGTGCTCAGGCGTTCCTTCGGGACAACACGGCGATCGGCGGCCACGAGGTGATCACCGAGGTGGACCGCTACATCGCCTGGCCCGGGCAGGCCTGCGCCTACTATCTCGGCCAGCTGGAGATCCTGGATCTCCGGGCCCGGGCCGAACGGGAGCTCGGCGACGCGTTTGATCTTCGGCACTTCCATGATCAGGTTCTGTCGCTCGGCTCCGTACCGCTGCAGGTGTTGCGGACCGAGGTCGAGCGCTTCATCGCCCGGGGAGGCACGTCCCCGTACCCGACGCCAGACCTCACACAGTGACGGTCGAAACCTCGCCGTCACGTACCCCTGTCAGTCGAGCAAGATCGTCGGGTTCGCTGGTCAACAACTGATCGCCCGGCCTGGTGAGCATCGCCACGAGCGCATCGACGACATCCGATGATCCGGCTCTGCCGAGAAGGGCTCCGGCCGCCTTGGCATCATCCAGGCCGACCTCGCGAACATCGACGCGGGCCAGGAACTGCGCCAAGCGGACTTGTCGACTTCCGTGACGCCAAACCTGTCCCACCACGGGCGCTGTGGTGATCACGTCCGCACCCGCGCGGCGACCCAGCAGGATGAGGCCCGCGATCCGCCGGTCGGCTCGGTCGACAGCGATCAGGGCCCCGGCGTCGAGGACGAGATTCATGCAGCCGTCGACTTGACGCTCCGCGCCGCGGGTGCGGGAGGCAGGTAGGGAACTCCCGCGTCCTGGGCGAGGGCCTTGAGCTCGTCTTCGGTGAACGTGCCGTGTTCCGCCTGGTACTCACTCAGCCAGGCGTCGATCAACTGGCCTCGCGCCCATGCCGCCAGCGCGGTCGTCACGACGGCCGAGAACGGCAGGCCGAGCTGGTCGGCCTCGTCGGCAATGAGTTGGCGTAGCTCCTCCGGCAGCGTGATCGTGACGCGAGACGTTGTCATACCAATGAGTGTACCTCGATATGCGCCTTGGCTGATCAGATCCAGCCGTGCCGGCGGGCGACCTTGATCGCCTCGTGCCGGTTGCCGGCGCCGAGCTTCGAGGTGGCCGAGGACAGGTAGTTGCGGACGGTGCCGACCGACAGGTGGCTGCGGGCGGCGATCTCCTCGGCGTCGGCGCCCTCGGCGGCGAGCTCCAGCACGTCCGCCTCCCGGGGCGACAGCGGGGACTCGCCGGCCGCGATCGCGTCGGCGGCCAGGTCGGAGTCGACGTAGCGGCCGCCGGCGGCGACGGTCCGGATCACCTCGGCCAGCACCCTGGCCGAGGTCGTCTTCGGGACGAACCCACGCACCCCGGCGGTCAGCGCGGCCTTCAGGTAGCCGGGCCGGCCGTGGCTGGTCACGATCACCAGGCCGCAGCCGGGCTGCTCGGCGGCCAGCCGGCGGGCGGTCTCGATGCCGTCCAGGCCGGGCATCTGCAGATCGAGCACGGCGACGTCCGGGTGCACCTTGGCGGCCACCGCCAGCGCCTCGGTTCCGGAGGCGGCCTGGCCGACCACCTCAAGATCATCGACCAGGTCGAGCAGCGTGGCGAGCGCGTCCCGGATCAGGTTCTCGTCGTCGGCCAGCAGTACCGTGATCATGAAACTTCCTTGGTGGGCAGGGTGACCAGCAGCGTGAAGGTAGCACCCGAGCGGCGCCGCTCGACGACTCCGCCGAGCGGCTCCAACCGTTCGGCCAGGCCGAGCAGGCCGGAGCCGGTGTCGCCGGGGTCGGCGTCGACACCGTTGTTGATCACTTCCAGCCGGGACCAGGCGCTGGCCCGGGTGATCGAGATGGTGCACTGGGTGGCGGCGGAGTGCCGGATCACGTTGGTCACCGCCTCGCGGACCGCCCAGCCGAAGGCCGTGGCCGCCTGGTCCGGCAGCTCCAGGTCCTCGCCGAGCACGGCGCAGCTGATGCCGGCGGAGTCGAGCAGGGCCCGGGCGCCGCGGAGTTCCTGACCGAGATCGGCCTGCCGGTAGCCGGCCGCGACCGCGCGCACCTCGGCCAGCGAGTTCTGTGCCAGCTGGCGTACCTCCAGCATCGTCGCGGTGGCGTCGTCCGGCCTACGTCCGGTCAGTTCGGCGGCCAGTTCGCTCTTCACCGCGACCGTGGCGAGCACCCGGCCGAACACGTCGTGCACGTCCCGGGAGAACCGCAGCCGTTCCTCGGCCACCGCCAGCCGGGCCGCGGTGCCGCGGGCCCGGTCCAGCTCCCGGACCACCCGGATCATCCAGGCCGAGGAGCCGTACACGCCGAGCCAGAGCGGGAGGCTGACCACCGCGCCGAACCCGCCGACGACTGCGGCGGGACCGCCGTACGGCAGCCGGACGCCGATCATGATCACCACACAGCCGAGTCCCATCAGCAGGATCGAGCGGGGACGCAGGACCGGCACCCAGCTGGCGGGAGGGCCGGCGATCACCAGCAGCTGGGCGGCGAAGATCATCGGATCGAAGAGCAGGCCGGGCCGGTCCGGAGCCCAGGTCAGCCCGAGCAGGATCAGGGCCGCGACACCGCAGAGGACCTGGGCCGCGGCGAGGGGCGGCAGGATCCGGTCACCGGCCAGCGTGCGGCGCAGCATGATCAGGTTGAGCACCGTCTCCGCGACGTGCGGCAGCAGGGCGGCCCAGGCCGGCCAGCCGATCGGGTCGCCGGTCGCCAGCTGGGCGGCGTAGAAGAGTGGCGGCAGGGCGGACAACGGATAGAGCGACCAGCGCATGTACGCGTCGAACCGCTCCGGCTGACTGCGCTCCCGCCAGGGCTTGATCGGCCACCTCACCCGGCCCACCTTTCCATCAAGGTGGGGCGGGATCCGAATCAGCGCTGTTCCGGCGGTTCTCCGGGCAGGTCGCGGAGGAAGCGGGACGACCGGCCGGACTGGTCGACGTAGCCGAGACTGCGGTAGAACGCGTGGGCGTCGCGGCGGCGGTCCGAGCTGGTGACCTCCATCCGGACGCAGCCGCGGCTGCCGGCGAAGGCCTCCGCCTCCGCGACGAGCCGGCTGCCCAGGCCGATCCCGCGGGCCTCCAGCGAGACGACCAGGGCCACGATCCGGGCCCAGGAGCCGTCGCGTTCCAGGAACGGGCAGCAGTGCACCGCGACGACGCCGAGCACGGTGCCGTCCACCTCGGCGACGTACGCAGCCCCGTCCGGGTGGTCCGCCCAGGACTTGAGCCGGGCCGCCGTGTTCCCGGGAACCTCCTGCGGATACCCCAGCTGGTGCAGCAGTTCGTCGATCGTCGCGGCATCGTCGGGATGGGCCGGTCGGACGTGCATGCCTTCCTTCCTTTCGGGTCAGGCGACGGGGAAGTCGTAATAGGTGTCCGGATGGGGCTCGTCGCGCAGCGTGTAGTGCCACCATTCGCGATCGTAGGCATCGAAACCGCAGGACCACATGATCGACCGGAGGTACTGGCGGTTCCGGGCCTCGGCCTCGGTGATGCCGGCCGCCCCGTGGTGCGAGACGGCATCCATCAGATCATGATCACCACCCATCGGTACGGGTTCGCCGGTGGCGAGCCGGACCAGCGTCAGGTCGATCGCGCTGCCGCGGGTGTGGCCGGACCGGGCGGCGACGTAACCGTGCTCGAACAGCTCCGACCGGTCCAGGTTCGGATGGTGCCGCGCCTTCGTCCGGTCGTCCTCCGGCAGCCGCGACCAGCGCAGGAAGGCGTCGACGGCCCGCTGCGGCCGGTACCCGTCCCAGAGCAGCAGCCCGAAGCCGATCGAGGCCGCCTTCTCGTGCGCCTGATCGAGGGCGACGCAGAGCGCCTTGGTGCCGATGATCCGGTTCGCCCGATAGCCCTCCACCGGTGCGCCGGTGAAGTTGTCGCCGGTGGCGTACCGGGCGTCCCACCGGATTCCGGGTACGGCCTCGTCGACGTAGACGAAGTCGTCGATCATCGCCCGTTGCCGGCGAGGGCCAGCGCCACCAGCCGATCGATCAACTCGGTCATCGACATCCCGGCGGCGGCCATCATCCGCGGATAGCGGCTGTACGAGGTCAGGCCGGGCAGGGTGTTGACCTCGTTCAGCACGGCCCGCCCGTCCTCGGTGAGGAACAGGTCCACCCGGGCCAGCCCGCGGCAGCCGAGAGCCCGGTAGATCGCCTTCGCGGTTTCCTTGATCAACTCCTGCGACTCGACCGGGATGTCGGCCGGGACGATGAACGACGCGTTCTCCGAACCGGTCTCCGGGCTCTCCTCCTGATGGATCTTGAAGAAGCCGTGGGTCAGCGCGACCCGGTCCACCTCGCCGGTGATCAACTCGCCGTCGTTGCCCAGCACGGCGCAGCCGATCTCGCTGCCGACCACGGCCTCCTCGATCACGACCTTGCCGTCGAACTCGCGCGCCGTCGCCAGCGCGTCGGCCAACTCGTCCGGACCGGCCACCTTGCTGACCCCGAACGAGGAACCGGACCGGGCCGGCTTCACGAAGACCGGATAGGGGAGCGCGGCGGCGTCCGGCTCCTCGCCGGCGGGCAGGATCCAGAACTTCGGGGTGGCGATCCCGGCGTGGCCGACCACCGCATAGGTGAGCGGCTTGTCGATGCAGAGCGCGGAACTGGGGATGTCGCAGCCCGCGTACGGAAGCCCGGCCAGTTCGAGCAGGCCCTGGATCGCGCCGTCCTCGCCGTGCCGGCCGTGCAGCACCGGCAGCACGGCGTCGAGCGGGATCGTCTCGTACCGGTCCTGGTGCAGCACCAACAGCCCGGGCGCCGTCCGGTCCGGCGAGAGCACGACGGGGCGGCCGTTGCCGTCGTCCCAGCCGTCCTCGGGCCCGTCGCAGAGCAGCCAGCCGCCGCTCTTGGTGATGCCGATGAAGTACGGCTCGTACTTCTCCTGGTCGAGGTTCTTGGCGACCTCCCGGGCGGACTTCACGGAGATCGGATGCTCCTCGAACGGCCCGCCGAAGACGATGCCGAGCTTCAACTTAGCCATGCTGACTCCTGCTCTCGAATTCCAGACAATTGATCATTGAGTTCTCGACCGTGTCCCGCAGGGCATGGTCGGTGTAGTAGGCGGTGTGCGGGCTGATGATCACGTTCGGCAGGGCCTGCAGCCGCAGCAGTTGATCACTGCCGACCGGGCCGCCGCTGCGGTCGGCGTAGAAGATCCCCTCCTCGCCCTCCAGGACGTCCAGCGCGGCCCCGCCCAGCCGGCCGCTCTCCAACGAGGCCAGCAGTGCCGCGGTGTCGAGCAGCCCGCCGCGGCCGGTGTTGATCACGTAGGCGCCGGGCTTCAGGGTCGCGATCCGGTCCTGATCAAGGAGGTGGTGCGTCTGGTCGGTCAGCGGGGTGTGCAGGGTGACCAGGTCGCTCTGCCGCAGCAGGTCCGGCAGCGGCACGTACTCGCCGCTGATCATGGGCTCGCCGCTGATCATGGCGTCGCCGGTGATCTTGGGCCGGAGGTCGTACGCCAGCGTCCGGCAGCCGAAGCCGCGCAGCCGCTGCAGCACCGCCGTCCCGATCCGCCCGGTCCCGATCACGCCGACGGTCAGGTCGCGCAGCTCCCGGCCCCGGGTCTCGTGCAGTCGGTAGTCGTGCAGGTCGGTCCGGCGGATCATGGCCTTCGCGTTCCGGACCGCCATCAACATCAGCATCAGCGTGTAGTCGGCGACGCTGTCCGGCGAGTAGGCCACGGTGCCGACCGTGATCCCGATCCGGGCCGCGTAGTCGACGTCCAGGTGATTGCAGCCGATGCTCCGGGTGGACAGGTAGCGGACCCCGAGCCGGCGGAGGGCGAGCAGGGTGGACGGCGTGATCGGGGTCTTGTGGCCGACGCTGATGCAGCGCCGGCCGTGGGCCAGGGCGCTGTTGTCCTCGGACACCGGCTCGTCGGTGAGTTCCACGGCGACGCCGAGTCGCGGCGCCAGGGCGCGGAACAGGTCCGCCTCGTCCGGCCCGCAGCCGTACACGGTCAGACCCACCTTCCGCGCCACCGGAGCCGGCGACCGGCGCACTGTTTCGCTGAAGGTCATGCCCGTCATTGAAGACAGCGGCGTGTTGCCGGCACGTATCCGGTTTTCGATACGCCGGCGATACACCCCGTTGCCGAGGCTGACGCGCATGATTCCTCTCAGTCTCGGCGAGCTCGCCGCCGTCATCGGCGGCACGGTCAAGGGCGACGCGGCGATCACGGTGACCGCGCCGGCCGTGCTGGACGGCCGGCAGGCCGAACCCGGCGGCCTGTTCGTCGCCTTCGCCGGGGAACACGTCGACGGCCACGACTTCGCCGAGCAGGCGGGCCGGGCCGGTGCGGTGGCCGTGCTCGGCTCCCGGCCGACCGACCTGCCGACCGTCGTCGTCGAGGACGCCCAGGCGGCGCTGCAGACCCTGGCCGCCCACGTCGTCCGGCAGTTCCGGGACGGTCTGACCGTGGCCGGCGTGACCGGTTCGCAGGGCAAGACCAGCACCAAGGACCTACTCACAGCGGTGCTGGCCAGTGCCGGCCCGACGATCGCCACGATCGGCTCCCGGAACAACGAGCTCGGCGTACCGCTGACCATGCTGCGCGCCGATCCGGCGACCCGGTTCCTGGTCCTCGAGATGGGAGCCCGGCACATCGGCCAGATCGCCGACCTGACCGGGCTGGTGGCGCCCGACCTCGCCGTCGTGCTCAACGTCGGCCGGGCCCACCTCGGCAAGTTCGGGTCGCGCGGCGGCATCGCCAAGGCCAAGGGCGAACTCGTCCAGGGACTGGCGCCGGGCGGCACCGCGATCCTGAACGCCGACGATCCCCGGGTGGTCGCGATGCGCGCGCTCACCGACGGGCCGGTGCTGACCTTCGGACTGGCCGAGCACGCCGACGTACGGGTGATCGACCCGACCCTGGACCGGCTGGCCCGGCCGACCTTCGAGCTGCGCACGGCCCGGGCGTCGGCCCGGGTCACGCTGCCGCTGTTGGGCGCCCACCAGGCCCTGAACGCGGCCGCGGCCGCGGCAGCCGGACTGGCGGCCGGACTGTCTCTGGACCAGGCCGCGGCGGCGCTGGCCGACGCGAAGCTGTCGAAGTGGCGGCTGGAGCTGCACGAGCTCGCCGGCGGCGCGACCATGATCAACGACTCCTACAACGCCCACCCGGAATCGGTGCTGGCCGGGCTGGACGCGCTGGCGGCGGTCGAGGGCGGGCGCCGGATCGCCGTGCTCGGCGCGATGCTCGAACTCGGCGACGAGAGCGACGCCGAGCACCGGTCCGTGGGGGAGTACGCCGCGGACCGGGCCGACGTGGTCGTCGCGGTCGGCGAACTCGCCCGGCCGATCGCCGACGGGGCCCGGGCGGCCGCCGGCGATGCGGGCGAGCGGGCCGTGGCGCTGGCGGACAACGATGCCGCGGTCGACTGGCTCCGCCGGAATCTCGGCGCCGGTGACGTGGTGTTGATCAAGGCCTCCCGCGGCGCCAACCTCGACGAGGTCGCCGCCGCGCTAGTGTCCTGAGCGCCGGCGCGCCATCCACCAGGAGAACGCCCGGTAGATCACCGGGCGCAGCGGCAGGTCCCATTCGCCGACGTACCGGACGGCCTGGCCGCCGGTGCCCACCTTGAACTGGATCAGCCCGACGTGCGGGTCGTCCGCGTCCAGCGTCGGCGTGATGCCGCGCAGGTCGTACACGTCGCAGCCGGCCACCAGCGCGTCCCGGATCATCTCCCACTGGCAGGCGTTGGAGCCGCGCACCTCGCGCTTCTCGGTCGACGACGCGCCGTACGAGTACCAGGCGTGGGCGCCGACCCGGGCGCCGAGGGTGGCGGCGACCAGCTCGCCGCGATGCCGGGCCAGGTAGAGCCGGATCCGGTCCGGGTCCTCGGCACTCAGCTCGGCGTACATGGTCTCGAAGTAGTGCAGCGGCCGGGGCGTGAACCGGTCCCGTTCGGCCGTGTGCACGTAAAGATCATGGAACGCCTTCAGCTCCCGGTCGGCCGCGTCGCCGGCGACCGTCACCTCGACGCCCTCCTTGGCCGCCTTCTTGATGTTCCGCCGCCAGAGCTGGTTCATGCCGCGCAGCACGTCGGCCTCGGTCCGGCCGGCCAGCGGGAGCTCGTACCGGAACTGCGGCTGGCCGGCGCCGAAGCCGGTCTCCGGGTTCTGCGGCAGCCAGCCGGCGTCGTTCAGCCAGCCGGCCACCCGGGCGCCGACCGGATCGGCCGCCTCGCCGGGCACCTGGGTGAGTCGGGTGACGCCGGGGTCGGCGACGCCCGCCTTGACCTGGGCCGCGGTCCAGGTGTTCGTCCGGACCGGCGGCACCAGCCGGATCGCGAACGCACCGCGGGCGATCAGGTAGGCGGCCAGCGGGTCGAGCCAGGCGTCCAGGTCGCCGGTCCAGTCGATCACCGGCCCGTCCGGCAGGTACGCCAGCGTGAAGCGCTCCAGCCGCGGCACCGGGCGGTGCAGGACCAGAGCGGATCCGACCAGCCGGCCGTCGTCGTACCAGCCGAGGGATTCGCTGCGCCACTCGGTCTTGACCCGTCCCCAGGCCGGGGTCTGCAGGAAGCTGACCGACCGCTGGGCCCGGATGAACTGCAGGTGCTCGGTGGGACTGATCGGAGCGACGGTCAGAGCCATGCCGGCCAGCCAACCGGGCCGGGCGTTCTCGGGGCGTATCCGGTTTTCGATACGCCCGCGATATGCCCGGCGTGGTGGAAGGGTTCAGGCCGATCGGACGCCGCGGAAGATCGAACAGGTGCCGAAGCCCCAGCGGGCCCTGACCTCGGCGGTCCGGGCGACGTCGGCGAAGCCCAACGACCGCAGCCGGTCCGGGATCCGGTCGTCGGCGCCGGCCCGGATCCGTTCCGGCATCGGGCCGTGGCCGCCGCCGGTGAAGTCGAGCAGGTGCAGCTCCCCGCCGGGCCGGAGCACCCGGAGCGCCTCCCGCAGCGCACCGTCCTTCCCGGCCTCGTCGAGGTGGTGGAACATCAGCGACGACAGCTCCCGGTCCTGACTGCCGTCCGGGTACGGCAGGGCGTCCGCGTAGCCCACGTCGAGCCGGACCGCGAGGCCGCGCCGGGCGACCTTGCGCCCCGCGTTGGCGAGCGCGATCCGGTCCGGGTCGAGCCCGGTCAGCGTCGCGCCGGGATGCTGCCGGGCCGCCCGGATGATCAGGTTGCCGGTGCCGCACCCGATCTCCAGCACCGCCAGGCCGGGCGTGATCGCCGCGCTGTCGAGCAGAGTCCGGTGCATCCGCGGGACGCCGGCCAGCCAGCCGGTGAAGTCGTACACCGGGAGCAGGCGCTGCTGGCCCATCGCGGGAATGAAGTGGCGGTGTTCGTGGACCTGGTCGGACATGGTCACTGCTCCTCGTGTGGGACGATCATCGGGTGGTAGCGACGAGTCTTTCCGGTGGCATGGAACCAAACCATGGATCATTGCCCGTAAGGGGTGGACGATCTTTCGCTTCCGAGAACACGGGCCGGCAGATCGCCGGGCGGCCCGTGTACGGCTATCGCAGGGTGCCCGGGCTGCCGCCGGTCGGCGTCTACCGGCAGCACCGCTCGGAATTGCCGGACCGGGCCCTGCCGCACGCCCACGACTTCCTGGTGCTCGGCTTCGTCGTCACCGGCAGCCAGCTGGTCCGGCTGGACGGCCGGGACTGGCGGCTGCGGCCCGGGGACCTGTTCCTGGTCGCGCCCGGCGAGGTGATCGACGTCGAGCACGGGGGACCGGACCGGCCGGCGCCGGAGGGCGACCTCGAGGTGTGGACCGCGTTCTTCCCGCCCGACGCCGTCGACGCCAGCGCGCTGCGCGCCTGGCATGATCATCCGCTGCTCGCTCCCTTCGTCCGGGCCGGCGGCGGTCTGCAGCGGATCCCCGTACCGGAAGGGAATCGGGCCGAACTGGCCGAACGGTTCGGGGCGCTGGAACGGGAGCTGCGGGACCGCCGGGAGGGCTTCGCCGAGGCCGCGCTGGCCCAGCTGACGCTGCTCCTGGTCGACGTCCTGCGGCTGGCCGCCGACGTGGCCGGCGGGCTGCGGCTGCGCGACGAACCCCTGCTGGCCGACGTGTTCGCCGTGATCGAGGAGCGCTACGCCGAGCCGATCTCGCTGCGCGACGTCGCCGACGCGGTCGCGATCACCCCGGCGCACCTGACCACCGTGGTCCGGCGGCGGTCCGGCCGGACCGTGCAGCAGTGGATCACCGAGCGACGGATGATCGAGGCCCGCCGGCTGCTCGCCGAGACCGACCTGACCGTCGCCGCGATCGCCGGCCGGCTCGGGTTCGGCGACCCCGGCTACTTCACCCGGGTCTTCCGGCGCGAACACGGCGTGCCGCCGCAGACCTGGCGGGACGCCTGATCCTGGTCACTCGCCGGGTGCCAGCATCTCCGCATAGACCGCGACGCCGGCCACGTGATGGGTCACCTCACGGAGGGTCCAGACCTCGGCGGCCGGCCGCAGGTCGAGCTCGGCGTCGCCGATCGTGGCCAGCCGGGCCCGGTAGCAGGCAGCGAGCCGGGTCAGCCGGCTGGTCGCCTCGTCCAGGTCGAGCTCGGTGAACCGGGCGAAGTCGGCGTCCGTGGTCACCATCCGGCCGTGCCAGCGGTCGGGGATGGTCGGCAGGCCGGCGAGCCGGCACTCGAGCTCGGCCAGGTGGTCGAGCAGATGATCGGCGACCCGGCGCAGTGCCTTGTGCGGCGTCCACGCGTTGCCGTCGCGGTACACCGGCCGGCCGTCCCAGCCGAGCCACTCCTCGGCTGCTTTGAGTACGGTCGCGACCGCGGCGTCGATCAGGTCCGCCGGGTCCCGGTCATCGGGCGTCACCGGCGTCGCGTAGTCGAAGGTCTCCCGGGTCAGATGTCTCACCATGCCGGGAACGCTAGGCCGGTGACCTTTCGGCCGGCACCGAATGATCATCGGGCTAGCGTGGCTGCCATGACGGCCCTCGCGACGGTGGCCCGGCTGATCGGTGATCCGACCCGGGCGGCGATGCTGGACGCCCTGCTCGGCGGCGTCGCGCTGGCCAGCGGTGAGCTGGCCCGGATCACCGGCGTCGGTCCGGCGACGGCCAGCGAGCACCTGGCCCGGCTGCGCGACGGCGGTCTGGTCGACGTGGTCAGTCAGGGCCGGCACCGCTACTACCGGCTGGCCTCGCCCGAGGTCGGCGACGCGATCGAGGCGCTCACCCTGCTCGACCGCAGCCGGGCCGACATCGACTCGTTGCGGGCGGCCAAGGAGGACGCCGCGCTGCGCCTGGCGCGGACCTGCTACGACCATCTGGCCGGGCGGCTGGGCGTCGCCGTGCACGACGCCCTGGTCGCGCGGGGCACCTTCGCCGCCGGGTACGAACTCTCCGGCGGCGGCGCCGAGCTGCTCGGCGGACTCGGCGTGGACGTCGCCGCAGCCCGGTCGGCCCGGCGGCAGTTCGCCCGTGGCTGTCTCGACTTCACCCAGCGCCGGCCGCACCTGGCCGGTGCCCTCGGCGCGGCGCTGTGCGGCCGGCTGTTCGAGCTGGGCTGGCTGCGTCGCCGTACCGCCCGGGGCCGGACGTTGCGGATCACCGAGGACGGCCGGACCGTACTCGCGACTGCCTTCGGGATCGCGGAGCTCTGACGCGGTCCTTGCGCCGAACGGACTGTCCGAGGCGCCGCGTACAGTGACCGCGTGGTGAAGCAGACGGGCGAGGTGCGCCGATGAAGGAGACCGAGCTCTGGAACAGGTTGAATCGCCACCTCGGCGATTCCTATGCCCGGGTCTGGGCGGCCGAGCACAACGTGGCCGAGCTCGACAGCCGGACCGTGGTTCAGGCCCTGGAGGCCGGGGTGCCGGCGAAGACGATCTGGCGCGCGGTCTGGGCCGCGCTCGAGCTGCCCGCCCGTGAACGCTGACCTGCGCACCCACCCCCTGCGCAACCGCGTGACGCCCGCCGGCGAGCTGATCGCGACCGAACATCGCGGCGCCTGGTACGGCAACCGCGGCGTGCTGCACAACGACCGGCTGGACCTGGTCCGGCGGCACCAGGGACGCCGGTGGATCATCTGCGTCCTGCGGTTCAAGGACCGCCGTCGCCCGCTGCTGCGACCGGGCCGGTTCACCGAACTGTTCTTCCTCGACGAGGCGGGCGCCCTGGCTGCCGGGCATCGCCCGTGCGCCGAGTGCCGGCGCCCCGACTATCAGCGGTTCCGGACCGCATGGGCGGCCGGCCACCAGCTCGGCGGGCTGCCGTCGGCGGACGAGCTGGACCGGGCGCTGCACCCGCAGCGGATCCCGCAGGACGGGATCCGGCTGCTCCGGCCGACACCGCTGGAATTGCTGCCGGACGGGGTGTTCGTGCAGTGGCAGGGCGAATCCTGGCTGTGGGCCGGCGCGCGACTGTGGCGCTGGACCCCGGCCGGGTACGACGAGCGCACTGAACCGTTCGACGGACCGGCCGACGTGCTCACCCCGCTCTCCACCGTCGCCGCGATCCGGGGCGGCTACCGGCCCCAGCTGCACGAGTCCGTCCGAGGATGATCGACCTCGAGCGGGTCGCCGAGGCGTTCGGCCTGGTCGCACCGGTCGGGCCGGCCGAACCGGTCCGGTCCCGCGGTCAGGTGCAGGCCTGGAAGGTCGGCACCGGCGCCGGACCCGTGCTGCTGAAGCGGTTCTGGGCCGAGACCGAGCTGCCGTGGCGGGACCAGTTGGAGACGGCGATGGAGCTCGAGGCGCTCGCCGTGCGGGCCGGGATCGACACCCCGGCGCCGGTCCGGCCGGTCCGGGCCTGGTTCGGCAGCGTGGTGAGGTTGGACGGGATCGGCCTGCTGCGGGCCTTTCCGTACGTCGAGCACCGGCCGCTGGCCGACCGGGACGACGTCGCCGACTGGCTGGGCGGGACGCTGGCCCGGATCCACGGGCAGCGGCGGCTGGACTTCGTGCCGGAGCCGAACTGGTGGTACGGCCAGGAGCCGCCGGTGCCGCCCGGCGCCTGGCGGGGCTGGCTGGCCGAGGGGGAGGACCGCGGCGCGTCCTGGGCGCCCGTGCTGCGCCGCCGGCTCGACCTGGTGCTCGAGCTGGCCGACCGGGTGGTGCGCACGTTCGCCGCGACCGGCCCGTACGTGCTGAGCCATCGTGACGTCGAGCCGTGGAACGTGTTGATCACCGAGTCCGGGCCGATCTTGATCGACTGGGACACGGTCGGTCCGGAGAGCGCGCCGCTGGAGGCCGCCGCCGTGTTCGTCCGGTTCGCCGCGCGGGCCGGCGCGGATCCGGACCTTGATCAACTTCGGCGGTCGAAGGCCGCCTACCTGGCCGCGGGCGGGGAGCCGCTGCCCGTCCGGGCCGGCATCCTGGATCGCCTGATCGGCTACGAGTTGTCCAAGATCGCGACCGCGCTGGGCCGGTTCTTCGACGAGTCCGACGACGATGATCGGATCCGCGACCGCCTGGACCGGCTGCCGGCGACCGTCGAGACCGTACGGCGCTGGGAACGGATCCTCGCCCGGGCGTAGGCTTTCCGTACAGCACCGTATGGAAGGAAGTTGATCATGAACTCGCTCCGCGACGTGCTCGACCGGATCCCGCCCGCCCGTGCCGCCGGCCTGACCGAGGTGCCACCGGTCGACGATCCGCGCGACCGGCGCCGGCGGCGAGTGCTGGCCGGCGTGACGGCCGGTGCGCTGGCGGCGATCGGGGGACTGCACGCCGCCTGGGGTGTCGGGGTCAGCTGGCCGGCCCGCGACCGGGTGTCGCTGGCCCATCAGGTGGTCGGGTCCGAGCGGGTGCCGCCGCCGGCCGCCTGCTTCGCCGTGACGGGCGCGCTGACGGCGGCCGGCGCCCTCGTACTCGCCCGGACCTCGACCGACGACCGGGCCCGGTGGCTCGGCCATCTCGGCACCGCCGGCATCGCGGCCGTGCTCGGACTGCGCGGCCTCGGCGGACTGGTCGGCTCGGGGCTGCTGCGGACCGGGCACCCGGAGTACCGCCGGCGGGACGTCGCGGTCTACTCGCCGCTGTGCCTGGCGCTGGCCGCCGCGGTGATCATGGTGCGCCGGGTTCCGGGGTCGTCGGCTGCGGCCAGGCCGGGTTCCGGCCGGCCTGGCCGAGCGCGCGGTCGAAGGAGGGCCGGTCCGACGGCACCGTGACCTCGTCGCCGTAGGCGCCCATGGTGCGGCCCAGTTCGGCGGTCCCGGCGACGAAGCGGAGCAGTTCCGCGCCGACGGGTTCGGGCACCGTGAACGTACGGCCGCCGGCCCGGGCCAGGTCCCAGCCGTGCAGCAGCGCCTCGGCGAAGGCCATCTGACCGACCGCCTCGGCGGGCATCTCGCTGGTCCCGAAGTCGACCGATCCCTGCCACGCCCCGGCCTCGGCCCACGCCTCGCCGAGCCGGTCCAGGCTCGCCGCCAGCCGGAGGTTCCAGTCCTCGGTCGCGGGTCCGCCCCGGCCCCACGGATTCTCGGCGTCCAGCGGCTCGCCGCGGCCGATCCGGCCGAGCGCTTCGGCCGTCCCGGAGAAGTGGCCGATCAGCCCGGCGGCATCGAACTCCGCGCACGGGGTGGGGGCCGCGAGGTCGAGCCGATCGAGGCCGCGGACGGTGTCGGTGACGATCTCGACGGCGGTCGGAAACAGGGTGGCAGTGGTCATGGGGACGAGTCTGCTGCCGCCGTACCGGGCGGTGCTTGAACGAATCCGACGTCCCGCGGGACGAGGTCGGCGTGTCGGTTGGCCGTTCGAACGTGTGTTCGCCTAAGTTATCCACCGAGGGGCGGCAACCATTTCCGTCATCCACAGATTTTCGAGGCGCTGAACGACTGTCAGCGGTTCTGCTTAGAGTCCGGAACGAAAGCTACACACGAAGCGGCACGGGCGAACCCCGACGGGTTCGGAGGAGGGAACACCATGGCAGCAGCAGCCACCAAGGATCGCGAGAAGGACCGGGCGAAGGCCCTCGAAACGGCTCTCTCGCAGATCGAGCGGCAGCACGGCAAGGGCACGGTCATGCGCCTCGGCGACGAGGTGCGGGCACCGATCGAGGTGATCCCGACCGGATCGATCTCGCTCGACGTCGCGCTCGGCATCGGCGGCCTGCCGCGCGGCCGGATCGTCGAGATCTACGGCCCGGAGTCCAGCGGTAAGACGACCCTGACGCTGCACGCGATCGCCAGCGCCCAGGCGGCGGGCGGCATCTGCGCCTTCATCGACGCCGAGCACGCGCTCGACCCGGACTACGCCGGCAAGCTCGGGGTCGACACCGACGCCCTGCTGGTCAGCCAGCCGGACAACGGCGAGCAGGCGCTGGAGATCGCCGACATGCTGGTCCGTTCCGGCGCGCTGGACCTGATCGTGATCGACTCGGTGGCCGCGCTGACGCCCCGGGCCGAGATCGAGGGCGAGATGGGCGACAGCCACGTCGGCCTGCAGGCCCGGCTGATGAGCCAGGCCCTGCGCAAGATGACCGGCGCCCTCAGTGGCGCCAACACCACCGCGATCTTCGTCAACCAGCTGCGCGAGAAGATCGGCGTCATGTTCGGCTCGCCGGAGACGACGACCGGCGGCAAGGCGCTGAAGTTCTACTCGTCGGTGCGGCTCGACGTCCGCCGGATCGAGACCCTCAAGGACGGCCAGGAGATGGTCGGCAACCGGACCCGGGTCAAGGTCGTGAAGAACAAGGTCGCGCCGCCGTTCAAGCAGGCCGAGTTCGACATTCTGTACGGGCAGGGCATCAGCCGCGAGGGTGGCCTGATCGACCTCGGTGTCGAGGCGGGCCTGATCCGCAAGGCCGGGGCCTGGTTCACCTACGACGCCGATCAGCTCGGCCAGGGCCGGGAGAACGCCCGCGGTTACCTCCGCAGCAATCCCGATCTCGCCAACGAGCTGGAGAAGAAGATCAAGGAGAAGCTCGGCATCGGCGCCCGCGTCGACGATCCCGCCGAGGTGCCGGAGGGTATTGATCCGGTGACCGGCGAGGTGGAGTTCTGAGTTGGAGGCCGACCCGGTCCAGCAGGCGCGGGAGTGGCTCGCCGCGCGTGATCACCCGGTGCCCGAGCCCGAGGTTCAGCCGCGCGCGGAGCGGCAGGGCCCTCCGCTCCCTGAGCCTGTCGAAGGGCTGAATCACGGTGGCCCGCCCTCCACAGAAGCGGCTCCGTCGTCCGAAGCGGCGGAGCCTGCCCGTGGTCGATCGCGCTCGGCCCGCACGTCCTCGCGGCGGCTGAACGGGCGCCGCCGTACGGAGGAGCCGGAGGAACGCCACGACGGTCCGGACGCGGATCCGGAGGCCACGGCCCGGTCCATCGTGCTGCGCAAGCTGACCGGCCAGGCCAGGACCCGTCAGGAACTGGCGGATGCGCTGGCCGACCGGGACGTGCCGGACGATGCGGCCGACGCCGTGCTGGACCGGATGGAAGAGGTCGGGCTGGTCGACGACCGCGGGTTCGCCCGGGACTGGGTGGAGAGCCGGCAGTCCCGGCGCCAGCTGTCCCGGTCGGCGATGCGGCGGGAGTTGTCCGCGAAGGGCGTCGACCGCGACCACATCGACGAGGCACTGGCCGAGGTCGAGGACTCGGACGAACTCGGCGCGGCCCGGGCCCTCGCCGAGAAGAAGGCGCGGGCGATGACGAAGCTCGAGCCCAAGGTCCGCTACCGGCGCCTGGCCGGGGCCCTGGCCCGCCGCGGATTCCCCTCGCACGTCACGTCCCAGGTGCTGGCCGAGGTCCTCGCGGACAACTCCGAGTCCTGACCGACGACACCGTCGGCCACCGGGTGGGGCGATGCTTGACCGTTCATGGACGCCCACTTACGCTGCCAAGTGAGGGTTGAACTGCAAGCTTGATCGATATGAACAACACACCACGCTCCGGTGAGCGTGCGGTGACTGATGAATGCGCAATATCGCAAGGTCGCTCGTCGAGCGAGGTCTGATCGAAGGTTTCCCAACGTGGCGTGACCGCACTCCGCGGCAGCCTGCCCTTCGACCGGGCCGATCTGCAGCGCCCTCCTGAGCCCACGCGTCAGCGTGGAGAGGGGAGTGCGACATGGGAACCTTCGAATTCCTGGTACTCGCCGGACTGTTGATCCTGATCGGGGCCGTGATCGTCGCCGTCCTGGTGTTGCGGAAGTCGAGCGTGCGTACGGCCGAGGCCGAGCGGTCCGCCCAGGCTTCTGCCAACGAGGCTGCCATGGCAGCGGCCAACGAGGCGGCGCAGGCCGCCACCGCCCGGGCCGAGACCTGGGCCGGGCAGGTCCGGGACGACGCCCGGGCCTACCGGGACCAGGTGCGCGCCAAGGCCGACGACCTGCTCGAACTGGCCAAGACCCAGCGCACCGAGGCCGAGGCGGAGCTCCGGGTCCGCCGGGCCGAGTTGAAGGAGCAGCGGGTCGAACTGGAACGCCGCGAGCAACGGCTCACCGACCGCGAGGAGCGGATCGACGCCGAGGCGCGCCAGGTGGACGCGCGAGCGCACGAACTGGACCGGGCCGAGGCCTCCCTGCGCGAGGGCCAGCGGAAGCTCGCCGCGGCCGACGTGGAACGCACCGCGGAGCTGGAACGGATCGCCGGCCTCAGCGCCGAGCAGGCCAAGGCCGAGCTGGTCGGCATCGTCGAGTCGGATGCGAAGCGGCAGGCCGTGATCGTCACCCGCGAGATCGAACGCGAGGCGGCCCGGGAGGCCGACTCCCGTGCACAGCACATCATCGTCGGCGCGATCCAGCGGCTCGCGTCGGACCAGACGGCCGAGTCGGTGGTGACTGCCGTGCACCTGCCCGGCGACGAGATGAAGGGCCGGATCATCGGCCGCGAGGGCCGCAACATCCGCACCTTCGAGCAGGTCACCGGCGTCAACGTGATGATCGACGACACCCCGGAGTCGGTGCTGCTGTCCTGCTTCGACCCGGTGCGCCGCGAGACCGCCCGGCTCACCCTGACCGACCTCGTCGCCGACGGCCGGATCCACCCGGCCCGGATCGAGGAGGTGCACGAGCGGAGCAAGTCCAAGATCAACGAGCAGTGCCTGCGGGCCGCCGAGGACGCGCTGGCCGAGGTCGGCATCTCGGACCTGCACCCGGCCCTGGTGCCGATCCTGGGCACGCTGCGCTTCCGTACCTCCTATGGCCAGAACGTGCTGAAGCACCTCGTCGAGTGCGCCCACCTGGCCGGTCTGATGGCGGCCGAACTCCGGCTCGACGTGGCCATCTGCCGCCGGGCCGCCTTCCTGCACGACATCGGCAAGGCCCTCACCCACGAGACCGAAGGCTCGCACGCCCTGGTCGGGGCCGACCTGGCCCGTCGCTACGGCGAGCACCCCGACATCGTGCACGCCATCGAGGCGCACCACAACGAGGTCGAACCCCACACCGTCGAGGCCGTGCTGACCCAGGCCGCGGACGCCATCAGCGGCGGCCGGCCGGGCGCCCGCCGGGAGAGCGTCGAGGCCTACGTCCAGCGACTGGAACGGCTGGAACGGATCGCCGCCGGCCACGACGGCGTGGACAAGGTGTTCGCCATGCAGGCCGGCCGCGAGGTCCGCGTCATGGTCGCCCCCGAAACGGTCGACGACATCGCCGCCCAGGTCCTGGCCCGCGACATCGCCAAGCAGGTCGAGGAGGAACTGACCTACCCCGGCCAGATCCGGATCACCGTCGTCCGAGAGTCCCGAGCCACCGAAACCGCCCGCTGACCCTCGTTCCCCGAGCCCGTCGAAGGGCAAGGCCCGAGCACGACCTCCTCACGGCAACCGGACGCACCCTCCCGAACCGACGCGGCCGTACCCTCCCGAGCCGACATGGCCCCACCCTCGTGAAGTGATCACCGATCGGCGACCCGAATCCATCGATCATGATCAGCGCCCGGCTCAGGACCTTCCTTCCATGGGCGAGTGCAAGGAAGCGGTGGGGTTCGGGGGTCTGTGCGCGGACGTGGACGGGCCTGGCGGGAGCCCGCGACGCAGAATCGCGGCAGCCGAACCCAAGATCACCGCGGGCGGATGGTTGTCCGCGCACAGACCCCCGAACCCCACCGCGTGATCACCCAATCCCTCTCGGTACTTCAGCGGGGCGAGGCCGCCACCGGCGCCGGGTCGGGCGCCCCGATCACTGCCACCTCGGGCTTGCGCCGAGACATCCGCCCGGAGCGCTTCAGCCGCTGCTCCAGCCAGCCGGCGACCCGGGTCAGCAGGTAGTTGATCACGATGTAGATCACGGCCGCGACGAGCAGTGCCGGGATCGTGTTCGCGTACGCGGAGCCGATGTTGCTGGCGGCCTGCAGCAGGTCGGAGGCGGTGATCCAGGTGCCGAGCGCGGTGTCCTTCAAGATCACGACCAGCTGGCTGACGATCGACGGCAGCATGGCCGTGATCGCCTGCGGGAGCTGGACGGTGAACAGGGTCTGCATCTCGGTCATGCCGATCGCCAGCCCGGCCTCGCGCTGACCGCGGGGGAGTGAGCCGACGCCGGAACGGACCAGCTCGGCGATCACCGAGGAGTTGTAGAAGAACAGGCCGGTGACGACGCCGAAGAACAGCCCGATGTAGCCGGTCAGCCCGAGCACGTACAGGCCGAAGAAGTACGCGAACAGCATCATCATCAGCACCGGCACGGCCCGGAAGAACTCGACGAACACGCTGCAGACGGCGCGGACCACGATGTTCGGGGCGAGCCGGCCGAGCCCGAGCAGGATGCCCGCGATGATCGACAGCACGACCGCGGTGACCGCCGACCCGAGGGTGAAGAGCAGACCGGGGATGAGGTATTCGGTCCAGGTGCTGCGGAGCAGGAACGGGTACCACTTCTCCGGCGAGAACTGGTTGTTGGCCGGGTTGGCCAGGGCGACCACGATCACCGCGAGCACACCCGCCACCAGCAGCAGGCCGGCGACGCCGATGATCCGGTGCCGGACCCGCGCCTTGGGGCCCGGGGCGTCGAAGAGAACGGTGGGAGCTGCGCTCATCGTTGCACCGCCAGTCGTCGGGACAGCCAAGTGAACAGGATCCCGAGCGGCAGCGTCAGGATGACGAACCCGGCCGCCATGATCAGGAAGATCAGATAGAGCTGCGAGCCGTCGAACTCGATCATGGCCCGCATCGTGTACGCGGCCTCGGCGACGCCGATCGTCGCGACCACGGTGGTGTTCTTGGTCAAGGCGATCAGGGTGTTGCCGAGCGGTGCGATGGCGCCGCGGAACGCCTGCGGCAGCACGATCGAGGTGAGCGTCGGCAGGAAGGCGAGGCCGATCGATCGGGCCGCCTCAGCCTGGCCCGGCGGCACCGTGTTGATGCCGCTTCGCAACGCCTCCGCGACAAACGACGCGTGATAGACCGACAGCCCTACCACGCCGAGCCGGAACGCGTTGTCGGCCAGCGAGGTCGGCGAGTTCGGGTCGGCCAGGCTGATCTGCAGCGTGTTGGCCAGGCCGAACAGGCAGAAGAAGACGATCAAGGTCAGCGGCGTGTTCCGGATCAGCGTCACGTACGCCGCGCCGGCACCTCGCAGCACGGGCACGGGTGAGACGCGGAAGATCGCGATCACGGTGCCGATGATCAAGGACCCGATAGCACCGCCCAGGGTGAGCTTGATCGTCATGAAGAATGCGCCGACGACGTCGTAGTCGGCCAGCAGGTCACCCATGAATCACCTCCGATCGTCGTCACAGAAAGCGGTTGGCCCGCCGACTCGGCGGCGGGCCAACACAGGTTGCGGATCAGGAACAGGCGGCCGGCTTCGGCGGGTTCTTCGTCTCGTCCGGCGTGAACGAGTCACCCACCGTGTCGGTCAGCGCCTTCTTCCAGGCGCCGTCCGCGACCATCTTCTCCAGCGCGGTGTTGATCTTGGTGCAGAGCTCGGTGTCGCCCTGCTTGATCCCGACGCCGTACTGCTCCTCGGTGAACGGCTTGCCGACCACCTTGAGCTTGCCCTTGTACTGCTCCTGGGCCGCGAAGCCGGCCAGGATCACGTCGTCGGTGGTCACCGCGTCGACCTGGCCCGCGTTCAGGGCCTCGACGCACTTGGAGTAGGTGTCGAACTCGGCCAGCTGCACCTGAGTCGCGTAGTCCTTCTTGATCTTCTCGGCCGGGGTCGACCCGGTCACCGAGCAGAGCTTCTTGCCGTTCAGCGTCTCCGGCCCGGTGATGTCGGTGTTGTCGGCGCGGACCAGCAGGCCCTGGCCGGCGATGAAGTACGGGCCGGCGAAGGAGATCTTCTTCTTCCGGTCGTCGGTGATCGAGTACGTGGCGAAGATCATCTGCACCTGGCCGCTCTGCAGCAGCGTCTCCCGCTGCGCGCTCGGCGACTGCTTGAACTCGATGTCGGAGTAGCCGAGCTCCTTCGCGACGTACTTGGCCACCTCGACGTCGAAGCCGGTGTACTCCTCGCCGACCTTCAGTCCGAGACCGGGCTGATCGAACTTGATGCCGATCACCACCTTGCCGCCGCCACCCGGGTTTCCGCCCGGCGTGCCGGTCTGCGTGTCGTTGACGCAGCCGGCGAACGCCGCGGCCAGGCCGAGACTCGCCAGGACCGCGACAACGGCCTTCATGATCTTCATGGTTTCCTCCAGCTTCACCGGCCGCCCGGCCGATGGTTCGGTTTCGGTCAGTGGGTCAGGATCTTGCCCAGGAAATCCTTGGCGCGTTCGCTCTTCGGTGCGGTGAAGAACGTGTCCGGGTCCGCCTCTTCGACGATGGCCCCGTCGGCCATGAAGATCACCCGGTTGGCCGCCTTGCGGGCGAACCCCATCTCGTGCGTGACGACGATCATGGTCATGCCCTGTCGGGCCAGGTCGACCATCACCTCGAGCACCTCGTTCACCATCTCCGGGTCGAGCGCCGAGGTCGGCTCGTCGAACAAGATCACCTTCGGCTCCATCGCCAGCGCCCGGGCGATCGCGACCCGCTGCTGCTGCCCACCGGACAGCTGCGCCGGATACTTGTCCGCCTGGTTGCCGACGCCGACCCGGTCCAGGATCTCCCGGGCCCGCGCTTCGGCCTGACGCTTGGGAACCCGGCGCACCTTGATCGGCCCGAGGGTGACGTTCTCCAAGATCGTCTTGTGCGCGAACAGATTGAACGCCTGGAACACCATCCCGACGTCCGCCCGCAGCCGCGCCAGTTCCTTGCCTTCGCTGGGCAAGGGCTTGCCGTCGATCGAGATCGACCCGTCCTTGATCGTTTCGAGTCGGTTGATCGCCCGGCAGAGCGTGGACTTCCCGGAGCCGGACGGGCCGATCACCACGACCACCTCACCCTGGTTGACGGTGAGGTTGATGCCCTGGAGGACGTGCAGCTGACCGAAATACTTGTTCACGTCGTCGAGGACGACCAGCGGCCCGCCGAGTTGTCGCGGGGCCACGGAATCGCCCTGCGTCGGGTCCGTCAGATCGAGTCCGCCGTCCGCGCCGTCGCGAACCGCAGCTTCGCTTTGAGGCTCGGCCGGAACGGTTTCACCGGTTTCGGTCATGGCCCGACCCTATTCGACCACCTCGGGGCGAGGTGGGAATTTCGTGTTGAAATTCGGTTACGGCGCACGACGTCGTCAGGCGCCGCGGATGCCCCAGCGACCGGCGAACGAGTCGCCCGGCCGGAGCACGATCACGTCGTCATGGGTGACGCCCGGATTGAACGCGTCCGGGCCACAGGTCATCGGCTCCACCGCGATCGACAGGTCCCGCCGGTCGGCGCCGGTGTAGACCTGCAGCCAGCCGAACTTGGACTCGGCCCAGAGCTCGGCCCAGCGTTCGCCGAGTTCGAGCCGGACCGACCAGGTGCCGCCGTCGCCGGCCAGTTCGGTGAAAGCGGTGTCCAGGTTCACCTCGCCGAGCGGGTCGCCGGCGCGCAGGTCGTAGTCGGTCCCGGCCACCGGCCGGACCTCGATCGGCAGCAGCCGGTCGTCCACCTCGAGGTAGCGGGCCGCGGGCAGCGTCACCGACACCTCGTCGACCGTCGACTCCCCGACGGTCAGGTACGGATGCGCGGCATAGCCGAACGGCACCGGGCCATCGCCGATGTTGGTCACCGACACCTCGACCAGCAGGCCGGCCTCGGACACGCTGTGGCCGATCGTCGCCTCGACGGTCCCGGGCCAGCCCGGCTGCGGGAAGACCCGGGTCCGCTGCACCACCCGGTCGGCACCCAGCTCGACCAGCGTCCACGGCACATGCCGGACCAGTCCGTGGATGGCGTTGTTCCGGTCCGGCTCGGTCAGCGCGAGTTGCTGCGTGACCCCGTCGTACGGATAGCGGCCGTCCCGGATCCGGTTCGGCCAGGGCAGCAGCTGCTGGCCGAGGCCGCCGTGCACGACCTCCTTCTCCTCGAAGCCGCGGACCACGTCGCGGCCGGACACCCGGTAGGTGCGCAGCGTCGCGCCGACCTCCGTGATCACCGCCCGATGGTCGCCGGAGCTGATCTCGTACTGCTCGCCGGTGGGGTACGTCACGGGCCGAAACTCTACTGTCCGCCGGCTCGGGCGCTCGCCCGGGCCGGACGCTGCCGGTTCACCAGATCCCTTGATCAGACGGGTCACCCCTTGACGTAGGAGAACTTCTCGCAGATCAGGCCGTCCCGGAAACGGAGTACGTCGACGCCGCGGACGTGGCCCGGTGCGGAACCGGCCCAGGCGTAGTTCCAGCGGACGACGCCGCGGTCGCCGGAGACGAAGGATTCCTCTTCCGTGAAGGCCATCCCGGCGGTTCCCATCACCTCGGCCCAGGCCGTCCGGACGGCGGCGCGGCCGGCCAGTCGTTGCCCGTCGGGCGCCGGTGACGTGGACTCGAAGATCACGTCGTCGGTGACCAGGGCGAGCGCGGCGTCGAGGTCGGCGGCGCCGAACGCGGCGTTGAACCGCACCAGCGTCCGGTGGTTGGGACCCCACGCCGCGTCGCGGCCGAACCGGGCCAGCAGGTCGTGCTGGGCGTCGCCGGTGACCGGGCGGCGCGCCGACACGGCGCCGGCGCCGCGGTACAGCTCCTCCTGGCCGTCGAACCAGTCGGCGATCGTCCGTACCGCCTCGGCGTCCAGGGTGGCGTCGCCGTCGGTGGCCACGGCCAGGTCCCAGCCGTGCACCAGGTGGTCGGCGGCCAGCTGCATCGCGTACTCCGTCGTCGGGGTCTCCCCGAAGGACAGCTGCACGGTGCCGCCCCGGCGCAGGTGTGCCGCCATCGACGTGGCCGCGGCCTCGATCGACGCCAGGGCCGACCCGGTCGCGCGCTCACCGAGCACGTCGCCCTCGAACCGGTCGCCGACCTCCTCGATGCTCGCCCCGTCCAGCAGCGGGACCGTCCAGAGATCCTCGGCGGTCACGTGGTTGACCAGGTCGCGCACGGTCCAGTCGGTGCAGGGCGTGGGCAGTTCCCACTGGTCCTGCCGGACCGCGTTGACGCGGGCGGCGAAGTAGTCGAGGGAACGCTGGTGCAGCGTGTTCACCTCCATGGCGCCGGCCCGCCACGGAGATCCGCTCGCCGATTCATCGCGGGGCGTCCAGCCAGGGCGTCCTGAGGTCGAAGAAGACCTGCTCGCCGAGGGAGAGCGAGTCCAGCTCCTTCATCATCGTCGCCAGCTCCGGCGGCGGCTCCTTGCGTTCGCCCTCGCGGGCCGCTTCCTCGGTGGTGAAGTAGATCGCCATCGTCCAGGCACCGTCGTCGTGGCCGATCGAAACCGTACCGAGAATCTCCGGGCGGTAGTCCCGCCAGTCGGTCGAGTCGCTCGCCATCAGCTCCCGAACCCGGTCCGGGTCGCTCGACCGGCCCTGCATGACCTGGACGAAGCCGGCCGTTCCGGGATCGCCGGCCAGGTCGTTGTCGACGGTCGTGCTGTTCTGGAAGGTGGGCTCACCGGTGAACACCGAGGCCGTCTCGTCCCACCAGGCCGACTGTTCCGGGCGGTCGCTGTTCTGCTGGGCCGCCTCCTCCGATTCGAAGCGCGCGAGCGCGATGAATCTTCCGTCGTCGGTCACGCCGGCGGTGCTGCCCAGCCAGCCGACCGACCCGGGCGCCACCTCCGTGACCCACTTGTCGAACTGGGTTCGCATCCGCGCCGCGTCCGACACCTGTCCCTGAAACACCTGGATGAACATGTCCGGGTCCTCGTTTCTCCTGGTCCCGCACATGGGTGGATTGACATAAGGCCGACCCCCTCCGGTCTGCGGATACTCGGAAGGGGTCAGCCCGTTGCCTTCACGGTAGGCCCGACCTCGGCAGGTGCCGCTAGGGTCGTTCGACCCGACGTCGACGTCCGTTCGGCCATCCGACGCGGACCTCCGATCGGCACCGGGCGCGGCCCGGCCGGTGAAGTCGCCGGGCTCATCGGAGCGGCATTACCCTGGTCGCATCATGTCGACCGCACCGCCCCGCACCTATCAGATCCGTACCTACGGCTGTCAGATGAACGTCCACGATTCCGAGCGGCTGTCCGGGCTGCTCGAGGACGCGGGCTATCGGCGTGCCGGCGACGAGCACCAGGCCGACGTGGTCGTCTTCAATACCTGCGCGGTCCGGGAGAACGCCGACAACCGCCTGTACGGCAGCCTCGGCCACCTGCTGCCGACCAAGAAGGCACATCCCGGCATGCAGATCGCGGTCGGCGGCTGCCTGGCCCAGAAGGATCAGCACTCGATCGTCGAGAAGGCGCCCTGGGTGGACGTCGTGTTCGGCACCCACAACATCGGCTCGCTGCCGGTGCTGCTCGAGCGGGCCCGGATCGCCGATGAGGCCCAGGTCGAGATCAAGGAGTCGCTGGAGACGTTCCCGTCGACGCTGCCGACCCGGCGTGACTCGCCGTACGCGGCGTGGGTCTCGATCAGCGTCGGCTGCAACAACACCTGCACGTTCTGCATCGTCCCGGCGCTGCGCGGCAAGGAGACCGACCGGCGGCCCGGCGAGATCCTGGCCGAGGTCCGCGCGCTGGTCGCGGAGGGTGTCCAGGAGATCACCCTGCTCGGCCAGAACGTCAACGCGTACGGGGTCGAGTTCGGCGACCGGGCCGCGTTCGCCAAGCTGCTCCGGGCCTGCGGCGAGATCGAGGGCCTGGACCGGGTCCGGTTCACCTCGCCGCACCCGAAGGACTTCACCGACGACGTGATCGCCGCGATGGCGGAGACGTCGAACGTGATGCCGCAGCTGCACATGCCGCTGCAGTCCGGTTCCGACGCGGTGCTGCGCCGGATGCGCCGTTCCTACCGGAGCGAGCGCTACCTCGGGATCATCGACAAGGTCCGCGCCGCCATGCCGGAGGCCGCGATCACCACCGACATCATCGTCGGCTTCCCCGGCGAGACCGAGCAGGACTTCCAGGCGACGGTCGACGTCGTGAAGGCGGCCCGGTTCGCGGGGTCGTTCACCTTCCAGTACTCCATCCGGCCCGGCACCCCGGCCGCGACGATGCCCGACCAGGTGTCGAAGCCGGTCGTGCAGGAGCGGTACGAACGGTTGATCGAGGTGGTCGAGGACGTCGCCTGGACCGAGAACAAGACCCAGCTCGGGCGCACCGTCGAGGTGATGTTCGCCGAGGGGGAGGGACGCAAGGACGCCGCCACCGCGCGGCTGTCCGGCCGGGCCCGAGACAACCGCCTGGTCCACGTCGCGGTTCCGGAGGACCCGGAGCTGCGGCCGCGGCCGGGCGACGTGGCCGACGCCGTGATCACGTACGCGGCGCCGCACCACCTGACCGCCGACGACGGCATCACCGGACTGCGCCGGACCCGGGGCGGCGACGCCTGGGCGGCCCGGCAGGCCCGCGCCGCCGACGGCGTTACGGACCGTCCGGTGGTGGGGCTCGGTATGCCCGGAATCGGCGCGCCGAGCAGCTGAGCCGACGCTCCGGCGGCGGATCTGCGTACGGTCCCGCGGACGGTCAGTGGGCCGTGTCACGATGGGGGCGCGGGTGACCATCCCCCTGACGGTCACTGGCGCAAACCCAGAGCGACCAGGAGCAATACAGATGCCAGCAGAGCGTTTCGTGGAGCAGCTCAATGTCCAGATCGGACACGAGTTCTCCGCTCACCAGCAGTACATCGCCTGCGCCGTCTACTACGACGGCCTGACGATGCCCCAGATGGCCCAGTTCTTCTTCAACCAGGCGATGGAGGAGCGGGATCACGCGATGATGATGGTGCAGTATCTGATCGATCAGAGCGCGCCCGTGAAGATCCCCGCCGTCGACCAGCCGGTCAACGAGTTCGCCGACATCGTCGCGCCGGCCGAGTTGGCGCTCGAGCAGGAGAAGCGGGTCACCGGCCAGATCAACGAACTGACCAAGATCGCCCGCGAGGAGAACGACTTCGCCTCCGACCAGTTCATGCAGTGGTTCGTCAAGGAACAGGTCGAGGAGGTCGCCACGATGGGTGACCTGGTGACCGTCGTGAACCGCTCCCGGAACAACATCGAGGCGATCGAGGAGTACATCCAGCGGGAGCAGTCCGGCGGCGCGACCGACCCGACCGCTCCGCCCATCGCTGGCGCCGGCTGAAGATATCGGCCGGGCGGTGATCCGCCCGGCTGAACCGGCTGATGCAAGAATGACCGCCGTGGCTGACGATTGGGATTGGTTCTGGGCCAGCGAGTACGGCCGTGACCGGATGCTCCGCGACGAGGTCGAGACGCTGTCCTACCAGGCGTCCGCGGCGGCCAGTCGGGCCAGCCGGATGCAGAGTCAGCTGGCCAAACTGCAGGGTTCGCTGGAGTCCCGGCTGAACGCCCTGTCCAAGGCCTTCGACGCGTACGTCGAGCTCGGCGACGTCCGCGAGGAACTGGCCGGCTATCCGGACACCACGGCGATCCGGCGCGACGTGATGTCCGTGATCGAGCAACTCTCCAACGGCCTGCCGGTCAGCCCGGTCGACCCCCGCGGCGTCGACTACTGGCTGCCGCACGCCACCAACACCGTGATCGAGATCGCCGGCGGCAACGCCGAGGCCGGCAAGACGGACGTCGGCGCCGCGCCGGAGTCGAGGCTGTACGTGGTCGCCGCGGCCGGCGCCCTGGGCCACGGCGAGCGGGTCGCCGACCGGCTGCCGGAACTGCTGATCACCGACCGGGAGCTGACCGGCCACCAGGTCGTCCTGCTGGATGCGGTGGTCGCCGGCGTCTTCGGGCCGAAGGCGCTGGAGTCGCTCGAGCCGTCGTTCCGGCCGTTGCTGCAGCGGACCGACCCGGCCGGCTGGCGGGCGACCCTGGAGCGGGTCCTCGGTGTGACGAACGACGACTTCATCCTCACCTGGATCCGCGGCCAGCTGGCCGACAAGGGGACGGCGCCGTCACCGGACGCCCAGCAGTCGTCGCCGGAGGGCGGGCAGCCCGCCAAGCCGGCCGGCGCTTCGGGCGACGCGCCCCAGGGTGAGGGTGATCCGAAGGCATCACTGCGCGGTCTGGTGGCGGCCCTGATCGGCAGCGGGTACGGCGGCGAGGGCGCCCTGCTGGCCCGGGCCCGCGACCTGCGCTGGCAGATCGAGAACCCCGGCCAGACCCGGCCCGAAGCGGAACAGGGCCCGGCGCCGGCCGACGCGCTGGACCGGATCGTGCACTACCTGAAGGAACTGCCGGTCGGCTCGCCCGAGCAGCGGACCCTGCTCCGCTGGGTCGGGCCCGGACTGCAGACCTTCATCGACCCGCTGGGCACCGTCGCGGCCCGGCCGGCGGCCTCGGTCGACATCCGTACCTACTACGGGTCGGTCGCGGTCACCGCCGCCGGCCCCGACCAGAAGCGCTGGCAGCAGATCGTCCGCAACATCGAGGAGTCCGGCAAGGTGCCGCCCAGCAAGCTGTACGGGTTCGGCATCGCGGCCGCCGTCGGCGCGGTGCTGGCCCTGGTCTGTGCGCTGACCGGGCAGGTCGTGCTCGCCGTCCTGGCGGTCGTCGCGGCCGTCATCCTCGGCGTCCTGTGTGGCCTGCAGTTGCGCGCCCGGCACGAGGCGGTCGAGTCCGCGAAGGCGGGCCTGGACCAGGCGAACAAGCAACTCGGCGACGGCGTGAAGCGGGCCGAACTGGCCGACACGGCGGCCCGCGAGTCCGCCGAGGAGCGGACCCGGCTGGTCGATCACCTCCGGGCCAACCTGGCCCGTCTCTGACGGACGAACGCCCGGAGCCGGGGCAGCGCGACCGGGTCCGGGCATGAAGCGAGGGGCCGTCCAGGGACGACCCCTCGTTTGTTTGGCCTAAGTTCTGGCGAGAATCAGGCGGGCTGTTCCGGCTCGTCCTGGTTGCCACCGCCGAGGAAGTTCCCGGCCTGGTCCTTGACGAAGTCGGCACCCTGATCGATCTGCTCCGAGTGCTGCCCGCCAGTCTTCTCGTCGACAAAGTTGGCGGCCTGATCGATGCCCTGGTCGACCGCTTCCTGGTTGTCGCCCAGCATTTCCTTGGCCTTGTCGAAGATACCCATACTCCGTCCTCCGTTCCTGCTCTGGTACCGACCGCCACTCTGACGGCGTTGGCAGGCGACTCCCCGCATGAGCGGACACCTGCCGGTACGCCACCTTTCTACCGCTTCCGGTGTCCACCTGGCCAGTGCCCTCGCCGTACGTCGCGTCCGCTTCCGCGCGGCCGATCGGGCACACTGCTCGGGTGACAGTGGTGCTGGTCGGACCGACCGCCTCCGGCAAGTCGGCGCTGGCCGTGGCGCTGGCCGAGCGGCTGATCGCGGCGGGGCGCCCGGCCGAGATCGTCAACACGGACTCGATGCTGGTCTACCGCGGGATGGACATCGGGACGGCCAAGCCGAGCGCGGCCGAGCGCGCTGCCGTACCGCATCATCTGGTGGACATCTACGGCATCGACCGGACCGCGACCGTCGCCGAGTTCCAGGAGCTGGCGCGGGCGGCGATCGCCGACTGCCGGTCCCGTTCCGTGCTGCCGATCCTGGTCGGCGGCTCGGCCCTCTACATCCGGGCGATCGTGGACGACTTCCGTTTCCCGGGTACGGACGCCGCGCTGCGGGCCGAACTGGAGGCGGAGCTGGAGCGGACCGGACCCGAACCGCTGCACGCGCGGCTGGCCGAGGCCGACCCGGCGGCCGCGGCGGCGATCGAGCCGCGCAACGGGCGCCGGATCGTCCGGGCGCTCGAGGTGATCCGGCTGACCGGCGGGCCGTTCCAGGCGACGCTGCCGGCCCACACCGCGGTGCTGCCCGACCTGACGATGCTGGGCCTGGACGTGGACCGGCCGACCCTGGACCGGCGGATCGCGGACCGGGTGCGGGCGATGTGGCAGGCGGGCTTCGTCGACGAGGTACGCGAGCTGGCCGCCCGCGGTCTGCGGGACGGGCTGACCGCCTCCCGCGCGCTCGGCTACCGCCAGATGCTGGCGTACCTGGACGGCGAGACCGACGAGGCCGGCGCGATGGAGGCGACGATCACCGCGACCCGGAAGTTCGCCCGCCGGCAGGACGCCTGGTTCCGCCGCGACCCGCGGATCCGTTGGCTGCCGTACGACGCGGCCGACCTGGTCCCGTCCGCGCTGGCCGCAGTGGAACACTGAGACGGTGCACAGCTTCTCCTTCACCAAGGGCCACGGGACCCGCAACGACTTCGTGATCGTGCTGGACCGGGAGGACATGCACGACCCGAGTCCGGGCGAGGTGCGCGCGATCTGCGACCGCCGGGCCGGGATCGGCGGCGACGGGCTGCTCCGCGCGGTGAAGGCGGGCCGGATCGACGAGTGGGACGGCGATCCCGACCTCTGGTTCATGGACTATCGCAACGCCGACGGGTCGGTGGCCGAGATGTGCGGCAACGGGGTCCGGGTGTTCGCCCGCTACCTGGCCGACAACGGGCTGGCCGACGGGCCGGTGATCCCGATCGCGACCCGGTCCGGGGTGCGTGAGGCCACCCTGCTGCCCGACCGCCGGGTCCGGGTCGATGTCGGCGTCGTCACCGTCGACGCCGGTGCGGTCAAGGTCACCGCGGCCGGATTGGACCAGCCGGTGCCCGCCACGAAGGTCGACGTCGGCAACCCGCACGCGGTCGCGTTCATCGACGACCCGGCGGTGCTCGACCTCACCAAACCTCCGGTCTGGGAGCCGGCCGAGGCTTTCCCGGCGGGCGTCAACTGCGAGTTCGTCCGGATCGTCGGCGACCGCCATGTCGAGATGCGGGTCTACGAGCGGGGCGTCGGCGAGACCTTGTCCTGCGGCACCGGCACGGTCGCCGTGGCGGCCGCCACCGCCGAGCGGGAGGGCGTGGTCGAGCGTCCGGTCACGTACCGGGTGGACGTGCTCGGCGGCACCGTCGAGGTCGAACTGACCGGCGGCGACGGCGGCGACCAGGCGTTCCTGACCGGGCCGGCCGTGATCGTCGGCCACGGCGAGCTCACCCTGGCCGAGGACTGATCCTTCGCCCTGGGCCGAATTCGGTGGTCGGGATTTGCCCGGCGTGAGATTCTGGGTTGACGATGACATCTGCCGCAGAGAACTCCCTCGACGATGAGTACGTCGACGACACCGCACCCGAGCCGTACCCCAGCGACGAACCCGATCCTGAGGACGCCGGCTACGACGGAGCGCAGTGGGACCTCGCGGACCGGCTGTCGCTCCGCCGCGTGGCCGGGCTGTCCACCGAACTCACCGACGTCACCGAGGTCGAATACCGCCAGCTCCGGCTGGAACGGGTGGTCCTGGTCAGCGTCTGGACCACCGGCAGCGAGGTGGACGCCGAGAACTCGCTGCTCGAGCTCAAGCTGCTCGCCGAGACCGCGGGCTCGGAGATCCTGGAGGGCCTGATCCAGCGCCGGCAGCGACCGGACCCGGCGACCTACATCGGTCGCGGCAAGGTCGACGAGCTGCGCCAGGTCGTGGTGGCCACCGGCGCCGACACCGTGATCTGCGACGGCGAACTGGCACCTGCCCAGCTGCGCAACCTGGAGGATCGGGTCAAGGTCAAGGTGATCGACCGGACCGCGCTGATCCTGGACATCTTCGCCCAGCATGCCAAGAGCGCCGAGGGCAAGGCCCAGGTCGAACTGGCCCAGCTGCAGTACCTGAAGCAACGACTCCGCGGCTGGGGCGGCAACCTGTCCCGGCAGGCCGGCGGACGGGCCAGCGGCGGCGCCGGCATCGGCGGCCGTGGTCCCGGTGAGACGAAGCTGGAAACCGACCGGCGCCGGATCCACAGCCGGATCGCGAAGCTGCGGGCGTCGCTGCGCGAGATGGACTCGACCCGGGAGACCAAGCGGGCCGAGCGGCGCCGGCACGAGATCCCGTCGGTCGCGATCGTCGGTTACACCAACGCCGGCAAGTCCAGCCTGCTGAACCGGCTCACCGGCGCCGGCGTGCTGGTCGAGGATGCGCTGTTCGCGACCCTCGACCCGACCACCCGGCGGGCCGAGACCGCCGACAGCCGGGTCTACACGCTGACCGACACGGTCGGCTTCGTCCGGCACCTGCCGCACGACCTGGTCGAGGCGTTCGCGTCGACCCTGGAGGAGTCGGCCCAGGCCGACCTGCTGGTGCACGTCGTCGACGGCTCGGACCCCGATC
Source organism: Microlunatus sp. GCM10028923 (assembly GCF_042666975.1). Taxonomy (NCBI): domain Bacteria; kingdom Bacillati; phylum Actinomycetota; class Actinomycetes; order Propionibacteriales; family Propionibacteriaceae; genus Microlunatus; species Microlunatus sp. GCM10028923. The sequence goes on from NZ_JBHTFF010000023.1 coordinate 61,631, forward strand.
CGGTCGGTCAGATCAAGGCCGTCCGTACGGTGCTCAACGACATCGGCGCCGGCAAGGTGGCCGAGCTGATCGTGATCAACAAGGCCGACCGGGCCGATCCTGACCAGCTGGTCGCGCTGCGCAGCCAGTATCCGGACTCCATGATCGTTTCGGCGCGGACCGGCCGCGGGATCGACGAGTTGCGGGCCCGGGTGGAGGCGGGACTGCCGCGCCCGGAGATCGAGGTGACCGCCCTGATTCCGTACCAGCGTGGGGATCTGGTCAATCGGATCCACCAGGCCGGCGAGCTGATCGACGTCGACCACCAGGCCGAGGGAAGCCTGATCCGGGCCCGGGTGAACGCCCAGTTGGCCGGGATGCTGGAGCCGTATCAGGTCGCTCCGGCCGGCTGAACCCTGGACCCCGAGCCGTCCCCACTCCGTCCTCTGAGTCGTCCCAACTTCGTGCCCTGAGCCGTCCCAACTCCGTGCCCTGAGCCTGTCGAAGGGCCCACTGTCGGCGAGGGCCCTTAAGGTTGTCGGGTGGTGGCGGAACCGACGGCGCAGGTACGCGAGAACGAGACGACGGATCCGGGGCACCGGAAGGTGCTCGACGCCGCCGTCTCGGGGATCTCCGGCCAGGAACGTCCCGGTCAGGTGGAGATGGCTGACGCCATCGCCGCCGCCCTGGATTCGGGCCGCCATCTGCTGGTCCAGGCCGGCACCGGCACCGGCAAGTCGCTCGGCTACCTGGCGCCCTCGTTGATCAAGCTCGTCGAGGGTTCGGCGACCCGGATCGTGGTCGCCACCGCGACCCTGGCCCTGCAGAGCCAGCTGGCCGACAACGACATCCCGGCCGCGCTCGAGGCGGTCAAGAAGGTGTCCGGCAAGCAGCCCCGGCACGCGGTGCTCAAGGGCCGGACCAATTACGCCTGCCTGTACCGGGCTCGGAGCGGGGGAGCGGACGACCAGGCGGCGCTGTTCGGCGTCGACGATCTCGCCTCGACCCTGCCCAGCGCCGGGACGGCCGAGCCGGAGTCGGCGCTCGGCGCGGAGGTGCTCCGGCTGCGGGAATGGATCGAGGAGGAGCACGACCGGACCGGTTTGGCCGACCGGGACGGCGCACCGAGCCACTCGGAACGGGCCTGGCAGCAGGTGTCGATCCCGGTGCGGGAATGCCTCGGCGTGCAGCGCTGTCCGTACGGTGACTCCTGTTTCGTCGAGCGGTCCCGCGACGTCGCCCGGGCCGCCGACCTGATCGTCACCAACCACGCGCTGCTGGCGATCAACGCGATGCACGGCGAGACCGCGCTGCCGGAGCACGACGCGGTGATCATCGACGAGGCGCACGAGCTGGTCTCCCGGGTGACCGGCGCGGCGTCCGCCGAGCTGAGCCCGCAGGCCATCGAACGGGTCGGCCGGCGCGCGGCGGGATACCTGGAGGACGAGGTTGCGCTGGATCTGCTCGAATCGGCGGACACGCTGCGGGCGGCTCTGGACGAGTCGCCGCTGGAACGGATCGAGGACGCGGATTCGCCGCTGGGCCTGGCCTGCGCGACGGTACGGGTCGCGGCCCGGCGGGCGGTCAGCGACCTGACCAGCGGCGGTGAGAAGACCGATCCGGAGCAGCGCCAGGCGGCCGCGGCGGTGAAGGAGATCTTCGACATCGCCGAGCGGATGGCCGGGATGAGCCAGTACGACGTGATCTGGGTGACCGAGCGGGAGCGGACCGGCCGGGAGGCCTGCGTGGCGCCGCTCTCGGTGTCCGGGCTGATGCGGTCCAGCATCTTCGGGGCGCGGACGGTCGTGCTCACCTCGGCGACGTTGCGGCTCGGCGGCGACTTCGGACCGGTCGCGGCGTCGGTCGGGCTGCGGCCGGAGGAACGGGACGACTCCGTACCGTCCGGCGACGGGGACACCGAGGGCGAGAATCCCGACGGGCCACAGCCGTGGCGCGGGCTCGACGTCGGTTCGCCGTTCGACTATCCGCGGCAGGGCATCCTCTACATCGCGACCGATCTGCCGCCGCCCGGCCGGGACGGCATGGCGGACGCGACGCTGGCCGAGATCGCCGAACTGGTCTGGGCCGCCGGTGGCCGTACCCTCGGGCTGTTCTCGTCCCGGCGGGCCGCCGAGGCCGCCGCGACGTACGTCCGGAAACAGCTGCCGAAGCAGACGATCCTCTGTCAGGGTGACGCCCAGCTGACCGAGCTCAAGCGGCGGTTCGTCGCCGAGGAGGAGAGCTCGCTGTTCGGCACGCTGTCGCTGTGGCAGGGCGTCGACGTGCCGGGCTCGACCTGCATCCAGGTGATCATCGACCGGATCCCGTTCCCGCGGCCGGACGACCCGCTGTTGCTGGCCCGGCAGCGGTCGGTGGCCGAGGCCGGTGGCAACGGCTTCATGGCGGTGGCGGCGACGCACGCCGCGCTGCTGCTGGCGCAGGGCACCGGGCGGCTGATCCGCCGGATCAGCGATCGCGGCCTGGTCGCGATCCTGGATCCGCGGCTGGCCACGGCGCGGTACGGCAGCTTCCTGCGCGCGTCCCTGCCGTCGTTCTGGCCGACCCGGGACCGCGAGGTCGCCGTGCAGGCGTTGCGCCGGCTGACGACGCCGCCCGGGACGGCCTGAACTGTCGGCGGCCGCGGCTAGCGTCGGATCATGGACTCAGCTGCGGCCGAACCGCCCGGGCTCGGATTCACCTTCGACTGCGCCGATGCGGGCGCCCAGGCGAACTTCTGGGCGCGGGCGCTCGGGTACGAGCCGGCTCCGCCACCGACGGGCTGGGACAGCTGGGAGGCCTGGCTGACCGAGCACGAGGTCCCGCGCGAGGAGTGGAACGAGCTGGCCGCAATCCAGGATCCGGCGGGCCGCGGGCGTCGTGCTCCTTCGTGACGGTGCCGGAGCGGAAGACGGCGAAGAACCGGCTGCATCCGGACCTCAAGGTGTCCGGTGGGCGTCAGGTCGATCAGGCGGTGCGGCGCGAGCGCATCGAACGCAAGGTTGCCGAGGTCGTCGCGGCCGGCGCCACTGTGCAGGCCCGGCTCCTGGTTGGCGAGCATCTCGATCACGTGATGCTCACCGACCCCGAAGGCAACGAGTTCTGCGTCGTCTAGCGACGCCGGCGATCAGCCGAGCCGGCGGAGCACGGCGACGACCTTGCCGAGGATCGTGGCGTGGTTGCCGTCGATCGGGTCGTAGGCCGGGTTGTGCGGCATCAGCCAGACCTGGCTGCCGGTGCGCTTGAACGTCTTGACGGTCGCCTCGGTGTCCAGCAGGGCCGCGACGATGTCGCCGTTCTCGGCGGTCTGCGCCTTCCGGACCACCACCCAGTCACCGTCACAGATCGCGGCGTCGACCATCGAGTCGCCGCGCACCTCCAGCAGGAACAGCTCGCCGTCGCCGACCAGCTGACGGGGCAGCGCGAACACGTCCTGCACCTGCTCCTCGGCCAGGATCGGGCCGCCGGCCGCGATCCGGCCCAGGACGGGAACGTGCACCGGCGCCGGGAAGCTGTTGCCGACCTCCGACTCGTCGAACTCCGACTGGGTCGCCGACGCGACCGGCCGCGCCACCGCGGCGGCCGCCGGATCGCCCGGCAGCAGAACCTCGAGCGCGCGCGGCCGGTTCGGGTCGCGGCGCAGGAACCCCTTGGCCTCGAGCACCTTCAACTGGTGCGCCACGCTGGACGAACTGGCCAGCCCGACCGCGTCGCCCATCTCCCGGATGCTCGGCGGGTAGCCGCGGGCCTCGACCGTTTCCTTGATCACCTCGAGGACGCGGCGCTGCCGCGGAGTCAGCCCGGCGGCGTCGATCGGGCCGTCCGGCAGCGAGCTGACGGTCGCGCCGAGTTCGGCGGCGACGTCGGCGTCGCGCGGCCGGCCACGACGGCGCGCCGGGGTGGTGGGGGTCTTCGACGCGTCGTCGGTCGCCCGTGACCGCGTCGCCGGGCCCCGCTTCTTGTCCGATGCATTGTCGTCGCGCTTCGCCATGCACCTGACAGTAGAGAAGCGGTACGACAAATTCAAACATCTGTTCGACCGGCGTGTCGGTCCGTTCGAACACCTGGGGGAGCCCCGAACCCGGTCGGCGATCTTGTCCGGGGCGGACTGTCAGTGGTCGCTGATTGACTCAAGTTCATCGGAAGACACACCCGAACACGCGTGCGAATGTGCTTGCTTTCGACGGCAACGAATGGGCATTATCAAACACACGTTCTATCGAACATCAGTTCGAGCTGACAGAGGGAGAAGGCGATGGCGACAGCAGCCTTGATCGCGAATCCGACCCGGACTCGCGTTCGTCGTCCCAGCCGTGGATCGGCCCGGCTGGGCCGGCCGGTGACGCAGCCGGTGACCGCGATCCGCGGTCCGCAGGTGCGGAAGGTCCCCGTGGCGGGTGTGCGTTCCTGCCGCGACGCGGGCGTCGTGCCGGTGCGTGACCTGGATGTGCAGTGGCGGCTGACCAGCCGGGGGATCGCGGTGATCATGGTCGTCGGGCTGCTGATCGCCGCCGCGGCGCTGACCGTGATCGGCGCGACCGTGGCGCGGGTCACCAGCGACGACTACCGGCCTACGGCGCAGTCGGCCGTTCGCTGACCGGCCCGGCCTGCTCGGCCGGCTGGTCGACGACGATCGTCTGCATGACCTTGTCGGCAAGGGTTTGCCGCTTGTCGTCCCAGAGTGGCCAGAGATAGCCGATGTAGGCGGCACCGTCGATGACGTGCACGATGTCCCGCAAGAAGGCGTAACCCGCGCCGATCGGCTGCCCGCTCTGCTCGCCGATCAATTTGATCTTCATCACCCGTTTGCCGAGTGACTGGCCGGTCCGCCCGGCCGTGATCCATCGGTTGTAGATCGTCCAGCCGAGAGAGATCAACCAGAGCACCACGACAACGACGATCCAGACCGTCAGGCCCGACAGATCCGGGTTGAAGCGGCCCGAGGTCTGAATGGACGCGAACATCGTGAAGATCACGTTCATGTAGCCGATCATGAAGACGACCACGTAGATCAGCGACGGAATCGAGTCGATGAGGTTCGCCCCGACCCGCTTGCCCCAGTGCGCGTAGTCCGTGCGGAGCTGCGGCCGGGGTGGGAACGGCATCGGATACGGCCGGCCCGCAACCGGCGCCGGCTGCATTGGCCCGGGCGGTGCGGCCGGCGGGCCCTGTGGGGCGAATGCTCCCGGTCCCGGCTGGTACGGCGGTGCCTGGTTCGGCCCCGGTCCGCCGCCGGTCCAGGGCTGCTCGGCAGGAGCAGGCCCGGGCGCAACCCAGGAGTTCTCCCCGGGCTCCGGCGCCCACGGCTGACCGGACTCGGATGGCCTCGGCCCTGGTCCTGCCGTCTCGGGCTGGGTCGAACCGGGCTGGGACGGTCCGGCTTGCGGTGCACCGGATGGAACCGATCCGGGTTGAGACCAGGATTGCGCCGGATCTTGCTGTTCGGGCTCGGGCTGGGCAGCGGCCGGGCGGGCCCAAGGGCTCTCCTGGGTCGGCGGTTCCGCAGCGGCACCGGCTGAGAACTCAGGTGTCCCCGGGCGGGTCGGCGGTGCGAACGCGGCAGGCTCACTGCCGTCCTCCGCTGCTGGCGGAGACAGCTGGTGATCATGATCCCCGGGCAGATCAGACACTTGGCTCGTGCTGTCCCCGGAGTGCGGCCGTTGGCCGAGATCGTCGACGACCGGCGACTGGTTCGAGAAGCCCGCGGGATCCGCTGCCTGATCCTGGGTCGGTGCCTGATCCGTGTTGGTCACGGGGCGCCCTGACTGGTCCGGGCTGCCGGCCGGGGCCGCTGAGCGGTCTGGGTCGGCCATGGCCTGCGCTGGCTGGTCGGGGTTCGCCGGCTGGGTCGGCGGCTGTTGGACCGATGGCCACGGTGGGGCTGGTTCGCGGGGCGGGGCCGGGTCGGTTCCGGCCGTGCCGGGATCGGGCTGGTGCCCGGGTTCGATCGGTGGCTGGCTCACTGTGCGCCCTCCCGCGTCGGGACGCCGCCGTCGTGGCGGCTCAAGCACGGGAGCCTAGCGCTCGTTGCTGTCTGGACGAGGGCGGCCCGAGCGTTGTTCCTGCTCCTCAGGACAGTCGGGCGGGGTCGAGGGTCCTGGTGATGATCCAGGAATGCTTGCCGACCTGGCGGAACCGCGTGAAGCCGTACTCCTCGAAGAGTTCGACGGTGGCGGAGAACAGGAAGCCGCTGGGTGCCTTGCGGCCGGCGGTCGTCTGCGAGACCGCCTCGATCCGGCCACCGCCGGCCGCGGCGATCAGGTCCAGCGCACCGCCGAGCGCGGCGCGAGCCACGCCGCGTTTCCGGTGTCGCTTGTCGACGAAGATGCAGATGATGCGCCAGTCGGCGGGCGGCGGCGGATCCTGGGCATAGGCCCGCCGATGGGTCAGGCCCGGCAACTCCGCCGGGCTTCCGTACTGCGCCCAGCCCTGGGCCAGACCGTCGCTGTCGAGGACGAGGGCCGCGTGGGCCCGGCCGGTGCGGACCCGTTCCTCCTTGGCCGCCCGCTTGTCCTCGGGGGTGGCGAGACCGGGCTGTCGGTGGTTGTTCTGGCACCAGCAACCGCCCATCACGCCGCCGTTGCGCTCGACGAGTTCCGCGAAGGCGTCCCAGGTCGACCCGTCCAGCCCGCGCACCGTGAGGTTGCCTGTCGTCATCAGGACAATCTGCCAAGCGCCGGTGCGGTCCGCCAGGGATTCGGCTCCTTTACCCGGCGTCCGGGGAGTGTCGGAATCGATCCGTAGGCTCCCGCCATGGACGTGACGGTCGATCGTGATCAACCCCGAGCGGCGGGACTCAGCGGCCTGTTGATCACTCCCGCGGACGGTGCTGCCGAGGGCGGTGTGGTCCTGGTGGGCGGGTCGGAAGGTGGACTGCACGAACACGACGCGATGGTGCTGGCAGGTGAGGGCTTCGCCGTCCTCGCCCTGGCCTACTTCGGGGCGCCCGGCGTGCCGCCGGTGCTCAAGGACCTTCCGCTGGAGTACTTCTCCCGCGGGGTGGAGTTCCTGCTGGGCACCGGCGTCCGGCGGGTCGGAATCCTCGGCGGCTCCCGCGGGGGCGAGGCCGCGCTGCTGGTGGCGAGCCATGATCAACGGGTCGCCGCCGCGGTGAGTGTCGTGGGCAGCGGCGTGGTCACCCAGGGCATCGACTACACGCTCGGCTCGGTGGACGTGATCATGGGCACGCCGACCGTCGCCTGGACGGTCGGCGGGGTGCCGTTGCCGGCCTTGCCGAACCGGGTCTCCGCGGACTTCACGTCGGCCGTGGCAAGCGGCGGGCCGGTCGGCCTCGCCGCTCAGTACGCGCCGCTGCCGGCCGAGGCCGCCGCGCTGGACCTGATCAGCGTTCCGGTGGAGCGCAGCGACGCAGCCATCCTGCTGATCGCCGGCGAACGCGACGCGATGTGGGACTCCGCCGCGTATCACGCGGTTGCCGCCGCCCGGCTCGAGGCGGCGCGGCATCCACGGAGTTGGCGCAATGTCGTGCTGCCCGGTGCGGGCCACGGCATCGCCGGGCCGCCCGGCCCACCGATCACCAGTACGGTCTCGCCGGGCCCGGGAGTGGCGTTCGAACTCGGCGGTGACCCGGCGGCCACGACCGCGGGCCGGGCGGAGGCGTGGCGGCTCACGGTGGAATTCCTGCGGGAACACCTGCAGGACTAGCTGAGCGCCGCCCGCCGGGGACGGACTCACGGGGTGCAGAATGGGCCGCATGGCCGGACATCACGGGACCCAGCGGGCCGATCGGAGCGCTGTCTCCGCAGCCGATGCTGTCCCCGCCATCGCGACGTCCGAACCGTTCCGCGCCGCGACCGGACTGAAGTACCTGGCCGGCTTCTTTGGTGGCGGCGTCGCGCTCAGCGCGCTCTATGCGGCCACCGGCCAGGGCATCCCGTGCCCGCTCCGGATGCTGACCGGCTGGGAGTGCCCGCTCTGCGGCGGCACCCGGCTCGGCAGCGCCCTGCTGCACGGCGACCTGGCGGCCGCGTTCGCGTACAACCCACTGATCTTCCTCGGCCTGATCGGCCTCACCGTGGTCGGCGTGCTCTGGATCGTCGAGGCCGTCGGCGGCCCGAAGGTACGGCCGCCGGCGAGGGTCGGCGCCCTGCTCAAGCGGATGACGGCGACCCGGTGGCTGATCGCCGGCCTGGTCGTCTCGGTGGCGTACCTGCTGCTGCGCAACCTGCTCTGACGGGCCATACCAGACCGCGAATCCCTCGCCTGTCATTTACTCCCTAAGATCCCTTGCGTGTCGCTCAGGTGAGCCATAGGGTCTAGATGTAGTAGTCAGGGGACGGACCACGGCCCACAGATAGTGGTAGCCGGGTCCCGGGGAGAGGACAACCGAATGCACTGCCCGTACTGCCGACACACCGACTCGAAGGTCTTGGACTCGCGCACCGCGGAAGATGGCTGCAGCATCCGCCGTCGCCGCCAGTGCCCGTCCTGCTCGCGTCGCTTCACCACGATCGAGCAGATGCAGCTCGTCATCGTGAAGCGCAGCGGCGTCGTGGAGCCGTTCAACCGGGACAAGGTCGTCTCCGGGGTACGTAAGGCCTGCAAGGGACGGCCGGTCGACGAGACCCAGCTGGCCCGGCTCGGCCAGGTGGTCGAGGACACGCTGCGCGCCTGCGGACAGTCCGAGATCCCGGCCGACGAGGTCGGCGTCGCGATCCTCGGCCCGCTCCGGGAGCTGGACCAGGTCGCGTACCTCCGCTTCGCCAGCGTCTACAAGCAGTACCACTCACTGGAGGATTTCGAGTCCGAGATCGCGATGCTGCGGATCGAGTCCGAACCGCTCGGCATCGAACCGCTGATCCCGGATGAGGTCGCCGACAACAAGGTCAGTAACTTCACTCCCCACAAGCTCACCCCGGGACGGACCAACTCCTGAGGGGCACGACGAGAGGAACCCATACGCAATGACGGAGCGCACACAGTCGATTCCCCACGGCGCCGGACCGGCGCCGCGGGGACTGCGGATCGATCGGGTGTTCAGCACACCCGGCGTGCACCCGTACTCCGAGGTCACCTGGGAGAGCCGGGACATCGTCCAGACCAACTGGAAGACCGGCGAGGCGATCTTCGAGCAGCAGGGGACCGAGTTCCCCGACTTCTGGAGCGCCAACGCGGCCACCATCGTTGCGACGAAGTACTTCCGCGGCGCGCTGGGCTCGGCGAACCGGGAGCGGAGTCTCCGGCAGCTGATCGACCGGGTGGTGCGGACGTACCGCCGGGCCGGTGAGCAGTACGGCTACTTCGCCACCCCGGGCGACGCCGAGGCGTTCGAGCACGAGCTGACCTGGCTGCTGCTGCACCAGTACTTCTCGTTCAACTCGCCGGTCTGGTTCAACGTCGGCACGCCGGCCCCGCAGCAGGTCAGCGCCTGCTTCATCCTGTCCGTCGACGACACGATGGATTCGATCTTGAACTGGTACCGCGAGGAGGGGCTGATCTTCAAGGGCGGCTCCGGCGCCGGGGTCAACCTGTCCCGGATCCGTTCCAGCAAAGAGCTGCTCAGCTCCGGCGGTACGGCCTCGGGGCCGGTCTCGTTCATGCGCGGCGCCGACGCGAGCGCCGGGACGATCAAGTCCGGCGGCGCCACCCGGCGGGCCGCGAAGATGGTGGTGCTCGATGTCGATCATCCCGACATCGAGGAGTTCGTCGAGACCAAGGCGCGCGAGGAGGAGAAGATCCGCGCGCTCCGTGAGGCCGGCTTCGACATGGACCTCGGCGGCCGCGACATCAACTCGGTGCAGTACCAGAACGCCAACAACTCGGTCCGGGTCACCGACGAGTTCATGCGCGCCGTCGACGACGGCACGGAGTTCGGCCTGCGTGCCCGTGCCGACGGCCGGATCGTCGACACCGTGGACGCCCGCGAGCTGTTCGACAAGATCGCCAAGGCGGCGTGGGAGTGCGCCGATCCCGGGCTGCAGTACGACGACACGATCAACGACTGGCACACCAACCCGGAGTCCGGCCGGATCAACGCGTCCAACCCTTGCTCGGAATACATGAGCCTCGACAACAGCAGCTGCAATCTGGCCAGCCTGAACCTGCTCAAGTTTCTGGCCGACGACGGCACCTTCGCCGCGGAGCGGTTCGAGCGGGCGGTGGAGTTGATCATCACCGCGATGGACATCTCGATCTGCTTCGCGGACTTCCCGACCGAGGCGATCGGCCAGACCACCCGGGACTTCCGCCAGCTCGGCATCGGGTACGCCAACCTCGGTGCGCTGCTGATGGCGACCGGCCACGGCTACGACACCGAGGGCGGGCGCGCGCTCGCCGCCGCGATCACGTCGCTGATGACGGGTGCCTCGTACCATCGCTCGGCCGAGCTCGCCGGCGCCGTCGGTCCGTACGCGGGCTTCAGCCGGAACGCCGAGGCGCACCGCCGGGTGATGCGCAAGCACCAGGCCGCCAACGACGCGCTGCGGCCGGTCGGGTCGCTGGACTCGTCCGTCCAGAAGCGGGCGACGGCGGCCTGGGACGCGGTGATCAAGTCCGGCGAGGCCAACGGGTTCCGGAACGCACAGGCGAGCGTGCTGGCGCCGACCGGCACGATCAGCTTCATGATGGACTGCGACACGACCGGCATCGAGCCGGACTTCTCGCTGGTCAAGTTCAAGAAGCTGGTCGGTGGCGGGTCGTTGCAGATCGTCAACCAGACGGTGCCGCGGGCGCTGCGGAAGCTCGGCTACGCCGACGAGACGGCCGAGGCGATCGTGGAATACATCGCCGAGCACGGCCACGTGATCGACGCGCCCGGGCTGCGGACCGAGCACTACGAGGTGTTCGACACGGCGATGGGCGAGCGGGCGATCAAGCCGATGGGCCACGTCCGGATGATGGCCGCGGTGCAGCCGTTCCTGTCCGGCGCGATCTCCAAGACGGTCAACCTGCCCGAGACGGCGACGGTCGAGGAGATCGGCGAGGTCTACCTGCAGGGCTGGAAACTCGGCCTCAAAGCGCTCGCCGTCTACCGGGACAACTGCAAGGTCGGCCAGCCGCTCAGCGACGGCAAGGCGAAGCAGAAGGACGCGCCGGCCGACCAGACCGTGATCGAATACCGGCCGATCCGCAAGCGGCTGCCGAAGACCCGGCCGAGCCTGACCACCTCGTTCTCCGTCGGCGGCGCCGAGGGCTACATGACCTCCGGTTCCTATCCGGACGACGGGCTGGGCGAGGTGTTCCTCAAGCTCGGCAAGCAGGGCTCGACCCTGGCCGGCGTGATGGACGCGTTCTCGATCGCGGTCTCGATCGGCCTGCAGTACGGGGTGCCGCTGGAGACGTTCATCCAGAAGTTCACCAACCTGAAGTTCGAGCCCGCCGGTCTGACCGACGACAAGGACATCCGGATGGCGCAGTCGATCATGGACTACATCTTCCGGCGGCTGGCCCTTGATCATCTGTCGGTCGAGCGCCGCGCCGAGCTCGGCATCTACACCGCCGAGGAACGCGCCCGCCAGGTCGAGACCGGCTCCTACCTGCCGGCCGACGACTCGGTGAGCGAATCCGAGTCGCTGAAGAGTACGGACGGCGAGGCCGAGCCGGACGCGACCCCGGCCGCCACTCCGGCCGATCCGTCGGTGCACACGACCGCCGAACTGGTGGAGTCGATCTCCGGCACCAGCGTCGACGCCCCGCTCTGCTTCAGCTGCGGGACGAAGATGCGGCCCAGCGGCAGCTGCTACGTCTGCGAAGGCTGCGGCTCGACCAGCGGCTGCAGCTGAACCCCGACGGTCCCTGAGCCTGTCGAAGGGCGAGGTCCGAGATGGCCCGGCCCTTCGACAGGCTCAGGGCACGATCAGGCGATCGGGTCGGCGAGCGGGATGCGGCGCCAGGCGGTGCCGTCGGACAGCGCCAGGCAGGGCTTGCCGTCGTGACCGTCGCCGACCTGGATCAGGGCGCCGGGAGAGTCGCCGGCCGGCGGCAACGTGGCGACCGTGTACGGGTGCAGCCGGGTCGCGTGGGTGTAGACGGACCGTAGCCCGGCGTCCGCGCTGCCGAGGTCGCGGGCGTTGTCGGCCGGCGGGATCAGCCCGGCGACGCTGGCCTGGAAGGACACCACCTCGTTGGTCGAGTTCGTCGAGCAGAGCAGGTTGGTGGCTGCCGAGCCGCCGTCGTTGACGGCCACCACGTCGATGCCGCCCTTGATGCCGGGTCCGGATCCCGCGGCCAGCGCGCTCTCGACCAGGTAGCCGCCGAGGCGTTCCTTGGCCGCGACTCCCTCGGTGGCGGTGCTCACCACCCGGGCGGCGCCGCCCTTCGGCGCGGCGAGCTGGAGCCGGGAGAACCGCCCGGGTTCGGACTCGACGAACGAGTCGGCCGCGATGGTGCCGGCGGCGACCAGGGCGGAGGACTCGAACACGTTGCCGATCACGTTGGACTCGCTCAGCGCGCCGGTGATCTTGATCGGCGCACCGTCCGGATTCCCTCCGGTGGAGAAGGCGTTGCTGCTGACCGCGAACCGGGTCGCGTCGGCCATGGCGAGCACGGCGGCGTGGGCCGACGCCTTGCTCAGGTTCCAGTGATCGAACGAGTTCGCGGTGATGCTGATCTTGTCGGCCGGCCGGTCGAACCGGATCGGGGAGCCGGCGATCCAGTTGAACGAGTTGGCCGAGATCGTGACGTTCTTCGCCTCGACCGACCCGCCGAACTGGATGGCGTACCGGGGCGGGTCCCAGGCGCCGGGCGTGGTGTCGAAGCCGCCGATCACGTTGCCGCTGATGGTCAGGTTGTGGCCGCCGGAGTTGATCTCGATGATCGCGTTGCCGGTGCCGTTCTCGACCACGTTGCCGGTGATCGTCGAGTTGATCAGGCTGCCCTTGAACAGCCGGCGGCCGATGTCGAGCAGGTTGTTGCTGATCACCGCGCCGCGGAAGTCGCCGTCCGGGGCGCCATTGAACACGATCGCGTCGAAGTTGGAGTGGAAGTGGTTGTCGGTGATCAGCCACTTGCGCAGCCCGTACGGGAGCAGGTGCACGCCGGACCCCTGGACTCCCTCGGTGGGCCAGGAGATGGTGATCCCGGTCGAGCAGACGGCGACCTTGTTCTTGGTGAAGAGGAAACCGCGGCCGACGCTCTCCATGGCCCGCTGGAACCGGAGGAACGAGCACTCGACGATGATCACGTCGGTGTCGTCGGTGTTCGCCGTCCGGGCGATGTGCAGCGCGACGTTGTTGGCGGTCTTGGCCGGGGCGTCGAACGCGACCCCGTGGATGCCGCCGAGCGAGGCCTCCCAGCGGATCCCGATCCCGTCCTGGTGGAAGATGATCTTGGACGGCTCCTCGCCGAACATGCCGTAGCCGCGCAGCACGAAGCGGTTCAGGTGTTCGCCGGGAGTCTCGTACTCGTGATCACCGACGACGATCGTCTTGGTGACCTTGTACTGCCCGGGCGGCAGTACGACGATCTTGTTCTGTTGCTTCCGGGCCGCGTTGATAGCGGCCTGGATGGCGTCGCTGTCGTCGGCCACACCGTCGCCGACGGCGCCGAAATGCTGCGGGGTGAGTACGGGCGTGCCGTCCTCGTTCGTGGTGCTCGGCGGTTCGGCCTTCGCCGCGCTGCTGGTGGCGGCGAGCAGGCCGATCCCGGCCGCGCCGGCCATGATCATCCTGCGGCGGTTGAGATTGATGTCGTCGTCGGTCATCGCACTGCTCCAATCGATCGATGTTGGCGTGGGTTCGTGGTGGTCATTCGGTCACCGAGACGTTGTCGAAGCGCGGCAGCCCTTCGCCGTCGGCGACGAAGCCCGCGACGGTGGTCCGGGTCGCGAAGACGTTGTCGACGAACATCGGGTACATGCCGACGGCCTCGTTCCAGATCAGGGCGGTGGCGTCGGCATAGGCCTGCTCGCGGGCGGCCGGATCGGTGGAGCTGCCGGCCTTCTTCAGCAGCGCATCCAGGTCCGGATTGCAGTAGCCGGTACGTTTTGCGGCGCAGGGGTAGAGCCGGCCGAGGTTGTACGAGGCGTCCAGGCCGAGGGTGCCGACCTGCTGGATGTTGATGTCCCAGCGCAGCGCCAGCAGGTCCTCGGTGTAGACGGCCTGCTCCTTCTCCAGCACCTCGACCTTGACCCCGACGGCTGCCAGATCGGAGGCGACCGACTGCACCCACTGCTTGAACTGGGCCTGCGAGAAGTGGAACCGCAAGGTGGTGTTCTCGAAGTCGAAGCCGGCGTCGGCCAGGGCCTGCTTGGCGGCGTCCGGGTCGTGGGCGACCGGCTGCTGCGGCGCGTAGCCGAAGACGGTCGGCGCCAGGACGGAGTCCGCCGGCTTGCCGCTCTCCGGATAGAGCTGGGTGATCAACTTGTCGAAGTCGACCGCCTGCCACAGCGCGCGCCGTACCTTCGCGTCCTTGAGCGCGGGCGTCGAGGCGTTCATCCACATCGTGATCACCGCGGAGCCGACCGCGGATTCGATCTTGATCTCGGGGTTGGCGCGAAGCTGGCGGACGTCGTCGTCGGACATGCCCCAGATGACGTCCAGCTCGCCGGTGCCGAGCGCGGTGACCCGGGTGGCCAGCTCCGGGATCGACCGGATCGTCATCCGGTCGACCTTCGGCTGGTCGCCCCAGTAGTGCTCGTTCGGGATCATGACCAGGTCGCCGCCGGGGGAGAACGACTCGACGGCGAACGGCCCCGAGGTGACCGGCTTGCCCTCGTAGCTCTGCACGGTGGCGCTGGCCGGAGTGATCATCAGCCCGGTCAGCTTGGCCGGCAGGGCCGGGTCGGCGGCGGGCGCGGTGAAGGTCACCGTACGGTCGGTGGCCTCGACCTGGACGCCGATGAAGTTGGCCGAGTACGGGCCGTCCGACTCGACCGTCCGGGTGAAGGCGGCCGCGACGTCCTGGCCGGTGATCGGGGAGCCGTCCGAGAAGGCGATCCCCTCCTTCAGGGTGAACTCGAACGTCTTGGCGTCGGCGCCGGCGTCCCACTTCTCCGCGGCGACGCCCTCGAACTCGCCCGGGCCGATCGTGCGCAGCAGCGGGCTGTACAGCTGGATCGAGGCGACCCGGGTGCCGCCGTCGATGGCCAGCTTCCCGTTGGGGTCGATGGACTCGATTGGGAACTGGCCGGCCACGGCGAGCTCGCCGCCGCCTGGCTCGCCGGAGCCCGGCGTCGCGGGGCCGGTGCTGGTCGTGCTGCAGCCGGCGATGATCATGGTCAGGATCGCGGCGGTCGCAACCGCCACAGGCCGAAGGGTTCTCATGGCCTCACTCCTCGTTGAGTCGGTACTGCATGCGTGGTGATCGGGACGGGTGATCAGCCCTTCAGGGCGAGGTGCACCAGGACCCTGGCTGGTTGTTCGGGTGTCGCGCCGGCGAAGGTCAGCCGGAGCCAGCCGCCGAAGTTGGCCAGCTCGATGGCGATGATCTCCTCCTCGGCCGCGATCACGCGGGACTCGCCGCGGTCGACCCAGTGCAGGCCGTCGGGGGAGATCTGGGCCTGGACGGACAGGTCCGGATGATCACCCTCGACCTGGACGAAGAAGACGGCCTCGGCGGCCCAGCCCGCTTCGTACGGATGGGTCGCGTGGACGTCGCTGATCGTGAGCCGGCGTTCGATGACGGACGTGGCGAAGTTGAGCACTGCGTTGGCCTCCGTGGCGTGGTCAGTCGGTGGAGTAGACGACGGAATCGAGGAAGAGGTTTACGCTGCGATTCGTGTCGGTCTCGACGAAGAAGATCGGGTTGATCAGATTGGTGATGCTCTTGTACGGGCTGACCAGCGTCGGCGCCAGGCCGCGCAGGTCGAACGTCCGGTCCATGCTCTGCAGCTCGACGTACTCGCGGGCCTGGTAGTCGATCAGGAGCCGGAAGTAGAGCCAGTTGATCTTGTCCGGGCTTTCGTTGTACAGCAGGTCCTGGGCGCCGTCGGGCACCCACTGGAAGGCGTCGGCCGAGCCGTCCGGGAAGCGGCGTCCGTACCAGAGGTTGTCCACGCCCGGCCGCTGCCAGCCGTCCTCGCGGCCGTAGCACCAGTCCTTCTTGGTCACGCCGTCGGCGACCTTCCAGTACTGCCACTTCTTGGTCAGCTCGCCGTTCACGGAGTTGACGTAGCGGACGCCGGGCATCCACCGGTACTCGGAGTCCTGGATGTCGAAGTAGAACCCGAAGGCCCGCAGGTCCTCCTCGCCGAAGCCGAGCCGGTCCTGCTGCGGCGTGTACGCGTACCAGGTCTCGATCTGGACGTGCCGCAGGTCCGGGTCGAAGTTCGACAGCCGCTTCAGCGCGACACCCATGCTGCCGTCGGCCGGCTTCTCCTCGTAGCGGTTGGCGACCGGCTTGGTGTTCAGCTTCAGCGAGTACGTGCCCTCCATCGACCCGTGCGTCGCGGCGAACCGCATCGGCGCCGCGCTGATCATGGACGGCGCCCAGCTGGCCAGGTCGACCTCCGACGGGTGGTGCCGGTAGTCGTCGTTGACGAAGTTCGGGGTCAGGTCCAACCAGCCGTTGAAACCACGATCGAAGTCGTCGTAGGTGACGATGTTGCGCAACGGCTTGAACTTCTCCAGGCCTCGTTCGTACTGAATGACCTTCTGCACTGTGCCTCCGAGCGAAGAGTGATGGATGCGATGGATGCTTAGGGGTCGAGCCGGAGCTCGTCGACCTGGAACGCGTAGCCGGCGTCGGGACCGGGATCGACGGCGACGAACTCGATCCGCACCGGTCGGCAGGCCCGGACCATGATCATCCCGAGCTCGACCTCGAGGTACGGGTCGCCGGTCGACGTGGCGACGACCCCGCCCCGGCGGCGGCCGTCGACCTTGATCATCACCGCCGCGCCGGATTCCCGCCCGGGAGCACGGAACCGGCACCGCAGCCGGCGCTGGCCGGACGTCGGCGGCACGATGATCATGGTGTGCCCGTCCTGGCGGGCCGCCGCAGGCACGGCCAGCACGGCGGAGCCGCCGGCCGCCGGGTCGATGATCATCGGTGCCCGGGGAACGGTGGACTCGGCCCGGAGCCCCTCGGCCTGATGCCGATGCCGGAGCCCGACCGGCCCGGTCCGTACGTCGTCGTGGCCCTGGCTGAGCCAGCCGAGGTCGAACCGGCCCGCCACCACGTCGAGCGTCTCGGCACCGGAGCCGCCGAGCCGGCTGTACAGCACCAGTGCCGTCGCGTCGTCCAGCCAGACCGCATCGGAATAGCCGACCCGGGCGTCGTCGACCACGCGGCCCCAGGACCAGGACTCGGCGCCGTCGTGGCTGATCCGCGCATACAGGGTGTCCCGGGCCGTGCCGGCCACCGGGCTGGTGTAGACGACCCGCTCGACCCCGTGCCGGTCCACCCGGGCGGCCAACCCGACGGTGATCCCCGCGTGCGGCGGGATATTGGTCTCGATCGCGGCTTCGGTGAAGGTCAGCCCACGGTCCCGGCTCCGGGCCGCGGCGCGGCTGGTGTTGCTCACGCCGCCGCCCAGTCGCGAGTTCATGATCACTTCGCCGGTGGCCAGCTCGGCGATCCGTGCCTCGTTCAGGCCGAGGCCGGCGCCGTCCGGGACGGTGCCGCCGCGCGCCCAGGTCAGGCCGCCGTCGTCGCTGTAGATCACGCTCGCCGTGTAGTCCCGTTCGGCGGCGGGCAGGTCCAGCGGCCGCCGGTGCCAGACCTCGACGAGCAGCCGGCCGTCGGCGAGCTGGATCCCGCGGCCGGGACCGGGCAGATGGAACGTCCAGCCCTCCGGGTTGCCGGTGAAGAGGTGAGTCTCCTCGGTCGGGTCGCTCCAGCTGAGTCCGTCGTCGGCCGACCAGCGGCGGAAGACCCGCGACGCCTGGCCGCGGTCGTTCCAGGCGTACCAGACGGTGATCCGGCCGGTGCGCCGGTCGACCACCGGAGTGGGGTTGGCCCAGCCGCCACCGTCCTGCCGTTCCAGGTACGTCGTCGGCTCCCAGGTCCGGCCGCCGTCGAGGCTGCGGCGCAGGACCAGGTCCTTCGGCCCGTCGTCCGCGCTGGTGCCGACCCGGGCCTCGCTGAAGGCCAGCACGACACCGGCCGGGGTGGTGTCGACCGCGTGGACCCGGAAGTCGACCCAGCCGTTCTCGCCGCGGATCCACAGCGTCGTCTGCTCGAGGCGTCCCGGCCGGTCGGCGGTACCGGGGGAGTCGTCGGTCGGTTCGGCCGCCGCCGCGCCCGCGGAACCGGTCACGATCGCCGCCGTGATCGTCCCGGCCCCGGCCAGGAAGGTGCGTCGTGGGGTCGCATCGGGGCTCCTCACGACCGTGCCACCGGCCGGGTCCGGGGTGCCGCCACCGAGTCCCCGGGGATCGGGATGCAGTCCAGCATCAGCTGCCGCGCCGCGCCGGCCTCGTCGGCGAGCAGTTCGAGGAGCAGTTGGACGGCGGCCCGGCCCATCTGCTCGCGCGGGATGGCGAACCGGGTCCAGTCCCGGGCGGTCGCGTTGACCAGCGGCGGATCACCGAGCACGACCACCGACAGGTCCTCCGGGATCCGCGCCCCGACCGCGGTGACGGCCCGCTCCACGGCGGAGATCGCGGTGTCGTCCTGGCTCGGTTCCACCAGAACGGCCGTGATCCCGGCCGCCAGCCAGTCCTCGATCAAGGACTCGGCGACGACGTCCGAATCCTCCAACGGATGCAGCAGGATCCCGTCCGCCGGCAGGCCCAGCTCCTCGACGCCCTGCCGGAAGCCCGTCTCGCGGTCCTTCGTCCATTCCTGATCATGGGCGACCTTGAGGTACGCGAGCCGCCGGTGCCCGAGCTCGGCCAGGGAACGCACGACCGTCCGGGTCGCTCCGACGTAGTCGGCGCCGACATAGGAGAGGTCGTGGCCCGGCACGTCGCGGCGGCCGATGAAGACAAACGGGAAGTCCTCGCGGAGCAGCGCCGCCATGTCGTCCTGGTGCAACCGGCGGCCGAGCAGGACGCAGCCGTCGGCGACCTTGAGCCGGTTCACGCCGTTGGCGTAGATCCGCCGGTCGCCGCCGGCGCTGGCGGAGCTGAACAGCAGCAGGTCGTAGCCGTGTTCGGCGGTCGCCTCCTCCACGCCGAGCAGGAACGGGAAGTAGAAGTCGCGCTGGTCCACCGGGAAGACCGGCTCGAACGTGTAGACGCCGAGCAGCCGGTTCACCCCGCCCTTCAGGTTGCGCGCCGACGCGTTGACGGCGTAGCCGAGTTCGGTGGCGACCTCGAGCACCCGTCGCCGGGTGCCCTCGGCGATCAGGTCACTGGCCGGGCCGCCGCTGACGACCAGCGACACCGTCGACTGGGAGATGCCGAGCCGGGTCGCGATGTCCTTCTGGGTCGCGCGTCGTCGCTGAGCGGCCATTGACATCCTTAATACGTATGAATAGCGTGTACCTCACGTTACGAATCGGGTGCGGGCGCCGTCAAGGGCTTCCGGGCGATATTCCGTGCAGCCATCCGGCCGGGCCAGCGGCCCGGTGTTGGCGTGCGATTCTTCAGCTCAGGTACGGGAGCCAGGCATGTCCGCCGGCCCCGTCGCGGAGGTACAAACCGGTGCCGTTGTCGACGCGGAACGGTGCGACCTGCAGCACCGGACCCGGTCGCTTGAGGTGGCCGGAGTCGGTGCCGTCGAGGCCGAATCGCAGCACCGGGCCGGTGGTGGCGACGACGACGGTGCCGCCGGCGACGGTCGCGGCGACCACCGCGGATCCGACCCCGCGCTGCCAGCGCGTCGATCCGTCCGGTGCGACCCGGTACAGGAAGCCCGCCCTGGTCCCGATGATCAAATCGTCGCCGGTCCTGGTGACCGCGGTGATCACGTCGCCGAACGCGCGGTCCCAGGCCCGCTCGCCGTCCGGGCGGTAGGCGGTCAGGTGCCCGTCCCAGCCGCCGAACACGGCAAGCCTTCCGGCCCCGCCGGGATTCGGTACGGAAGCGACGACCGACCCGCCGGAACTCTCGACGCCACGGGTCCGGAACAGCGCGGTCCCGTCCGGGCGGACGGCGTGCCAGGTCCAGTACTCGGTGGCGGCGATGATCTCGTCCAGGCCGTCCCCGTCCAGGTCGGCCGGGCCGGCCGCGGACGCGGCATGGACCACCTCGTAGCGCCAGCGGAAGTCGCCGTCGCCGGTGAACGCCTCGACGTGGCAGCTCTCCGTCGCGATGATCACCGACGGCGGCCCGTCCGGGTCGAGCCGGGCGGAGAACGCGGCCCGCACCGTCGCCGGGTGACCCATGTGCGGCTGGAACGTCTGCCGCCACAGCGGTGCGCCGTCCGGGGCGAGCACGGCGAGCCGGCCGTCGGCCTGGCCGACGATGATCCCGGACCCGTCCGGCCCGCCGCCGCGGCCGAGCGCCGTCACCGGCGCCACGGTGTCCGCGCGCCAGAGAAGTTGATCTTCGCGGTAGCAGGACACCCCGGTCGCGTCGCCGAGCAACAGCCGGTCGGTGCCGTCGCCGGCCAGGTCGGTGATCAACGTCGCGGTGGCCGGGTGCTCGAACGACCAGCCGGGTTCGGGGTGCGAGGTGGCCTGCCCTTCGACAGGCTTAGGGAGCGTTGGAAGTTCGGGCTCAGGGAGCGTTGGAAGTACGGGCTCAGGGGACGATGGGAGTGCGGGCTCAGGGAATGATCGGGTCGGACTGGCGGTGGGGGCGGCGTCGGTGATCACGCGCGGGCCGTCGCCGGCGGCGAGGGCACCCAGATCGAGCTGCCGGGACTGGTTCCCGATGATCATCCGGACCAGGTCGCCGGACCGCTCCAGGGCAGCTTCGCCCGGGCCGTCGGCCAGCAGGTGGACCAGGGTCCGGGACTCGCCGGCCCGGAGGTCGGCCGCGGACACCTGGCGGAGCACGGAGACCTCCGGCTCGGCGTAGCGATAGTCCGGCCAGTTCGTTCGCCGGTACGGCTCCGCGGCGAGCTCGGTCCGCCACGTGCCGGCCGGGGCCGCGGTGATCAGCCGGAGGCGCTCCTCGCCCATGATCGTCGTCCAGCGGTCACCGTCCTGCTCGGTGCGGCCGACGGTCCGCCACAGGCAGTGCGTCTCGACCGGCCCGGCGGTGCCGGCGGTGATCGTGTCGACCACCAGGAAGCCTAGCCCGGGCAGCATGATCACCGAACGGTTCCAGTCGCAGCCGGCCAGGCCGGCCAGGCCGACGGTGGCCATCGCCGCGCGTTGATCATGGAACTGCCAGCGCAGGCTCGCGTACGGCGGCCGGGCCGACGTCTCGCCGTCGCGGAAGATCAACACGGTGTTGTGGAAGTTCGCCGAGATCTTGTCGTAGTCGGCGTCCTCCAGCCAGAGCCGGTTCCGCGAGGTGAGCCGGACGATCGCCCCGGCGTCGACGTGGCCGTGCCCGCCGACGCCGACACCGTCCAGCAGCAGGTAGCGGTCGGCCTCGCCGATCCCGTCCCGCAGGGCCAGCTTGTCGAACCCGTCGGCCGGCGCCGGCAGTCGTACGCTCTCGACGAAGGCCGGCTCCAGCGGCCGGACGTCGATCGGCGCCACGGTGAACAGGGTGTCGTCGCGGCGCCAGGCCGAGGACCCGTAGTCGTGCCCGATCGGGTCGATCCCGAGGTGGGCCGGCTCCGGCCGGGAGCTGAGCTTGCGCGACACCAGCGAGCGGGCCGCCGGATCCTGCAGCAGCCAGGCGGCCGGCGCCCAGAACGCGAGCTCGGTGTAGTTGCCGTCGTAGCGCGACGCGTCGCCGTGCGGCACCTGGTGGCCGAGGTTGTCCATGGCCGTGATGCCGCGGTCCAGCGTGGCCCGGCACCAGGCGTCCTCGACGTAGGCCGGGTGGGGTCGGACGAGGGCGTACCGCAGCGTGTGGGCGAGGGTCAGCCAGCCGTAGCTGTCGCAGTCCTCGGTCGGCTTGGTCGCGGTGAGCTGCGGGCCGAAGCACTCGTCGGCCATCGCCAGCCAGCGCTCGGCCCGGTCCGGATCGTGGCTCCCGGCGATCATGGTCGCGCCGAACAGCAGCCCGAGCGCGGCGAAGGTGAAGTGGTTGTGTCGGGCCGGATGGCTCGCCGTGGCCTGGTGCATCACCCACTGCTCCTCGCTGTTGCCGAGGTAGGCCAGCAGGTGCGCGGTCAGCTGCCGCCGGTCCTCGGCGGTGAAGGTGGGGGAGTCCTTGATCGCGTGCCAGCCGGCGATCATGCCCACCGCGGCGAAGTCGGCGTCGAAGCCCCAGCGTCCCCACTGGTCCGGCTGCCAGGCCGCCGTCTCGGTGATCATGTCGGTGAAGATCGCCAGGTAGCGCTCGGTGAACCCGGGGTCGCCGGTCAGCTGATACATCAGGGCCAGATGGTTCAGGTACGGCGTCATCCCGCGATGGGTCCTGGTCCGGTACGCCTGCACGGCCGCGGCCCGGAACTCCTCGGCGCCGAGTCCCTCTCCGTCGTGGTCCGGTGACAGCTGCGGATACCGGCGCCGCAGCTCGTCGGCGATCACCACCTGGTGCACCCGGGCGATCGCGACCCGGCCCGGCTCGATGATCAGGTACGGCTCCAGCAGTTCCAGCGCGGTGTCCAGGTCCTCGTCGTCGCTGACCCCGATGATCAAGGCGTCGACGCCGTGGCCCCACGGATCGGTGAAGGTGCGCAGGTAGGCGCCGCCGTGGCCGGGGAAGGTGGGATCCACCGGGAGGCACTGGCGGTGGTAGAGCCCGGCGAAGTCGGGGTTGCTGTCCAGGTTGCCGATCATGATCCGGAGCGACTCCGTACCCGCGCGGAACTCCTGCGGCGTCCGGGGCTCGCCGGCCGGCCAGCCCGCGGCGACCGGCTCCGGCACCGTGGTGCCGAGCCCGGCCGTGCGACTGGCCTCCCGGAGCCGTTCGGCCAGCCGCTGGCCGGCGGCCCGGCCCGGCGGCGAATCCGGGCAACTGATCTGGAACGTCGTTCCGGACCGGTTGATCATGGTGAACGCGTCCGGACCGGGCACGTCGATGATCTTGGTCAGCGGAACGGGATAGTCGGCGTTGAGTTCGGCCCAGGTGGGCAGGGGGCGCATCGATGTCCTCAGAAGTGATCGAGCGAGACCGCGTCGTCGAATCACTGTAACAACATTGGGACACACTTAACTAGCTAATGTGTCTGACCTTATCTACGATGATGGAGCTACCAGAAAGGAGCTGAAATGGATCGACGTGGATTTCTTTTCGGCACATCATTGACCGCCGCGGCCGTAGCCGTCGGACTGTCCGGGTGCAGCGACCAGACCGGACAGCCCAGCAGCCGTGAAGCCGGAAGTGGTGAGCTGCCGACCCGGGTGCCCTTCGAGTCCGTGAAGCCGGACCTCCCGGAAATCGAGGGCGGTGTGCCGCCGGCCTACTTCGCGTACCCGACGAAGCCGGTCAAGCGGGAAGGCTTCCCGCACCAGAACGCCTCCGGGCCGATCACTGCACTGCTGCAGGGGAACGCGGCGGTCACGCCGCGGGACAGCAACGCGTGGTGGAAGAAGCTGGAGGAGTCCTCCGGGTTCAACTTCAACATCGCCAGCGTCGTCTCGGCCGACTACACCGCCAAGTTCCAGGTCACCCTGGCCGGCGGCGACGTACCGGATCTGGTGCAGATCGTCGGCGTGCCGGGGTTGCCCGGCGTGCTGGACAAGTACTTCACCGATCTGACGCCCTACCTGGCGGGCGACGCGATCAAGGAATACCCCGGTCTGGCGTCGATCCCGACCGACACCTGGAAGATCGGCCAGGTCAACGGGAAGATCTGGGGCATCGCCCAGCCGCGACCGCCGGCCGGCACCATCCCCAGCTACCGCGGCGACCTGTTCGCGAAGTTCGGCATCAACGAGCCGCCGGAACTGCGCGACGGGCAGGACTTCCTCGACCTCTGTGGCCAGGTCAGCGACGCCAAGAACTCGATCTATGCCATGGGCGCGCGGCCGGCCGGCTGGATGGTGCCGGCCATGCTGGAGATGATGGGCGCGCCGAACCAGTGGCAGGACGAGGGCGGCAAGCTCACGTACGTCTGGGAGACCGAGGTGATGAAGGACGCCCTCGACCAGGTCGCGCAGATGTTCAAGAAGGGCTACCTGCATCCGGACTCGGCCGCGGCCGGCGCGGAGAACTACACCTGGTGGCAGAGCGGCCGGACGTCGGTCTACCTCCAGTCGTTCGCCGGCTGGAGCGGGTACGCGAAGCTGAACCCCGGTTGGAACCTCGACGTGCTGACCCTGCCCAAGTGGGAGGGCGGCGGCGTGGCCGCCAAGCAGCTCAGCGTCGCCGGCTACGGGGCGTACGTCGCGATCAAGAAGGGCAGCGACGAGCGGGTCAAGGAACTGCTGAAGTTCTGCGACTACCTGGCCTCGCCGTTCGGCACCGAGGAGCAGTTCCTGATCAGCTTCGGCATCGAGGGAACCGACTTCAAGAAGGAGGGCGGCGGCGACCCGGTCGCCCTGCCCGCCGCGACGACGAACTCCCCGCCCGGCATCGGCTACATCGGCGGCCAGAGCTCGGCCGTGATCTACACGCCGAACAGCAAGGAGATCGTGCAGAAGCAGCACGACTACCTGAAGAAGGTGCTGCCCGGCGGGATCCAGAACCCGGTGCTCGGTCTCTACTCCGAGGCCTCCGTGACGTCCGGTGCCGCTGCCGCGACCGAGGTCCAGGCGACGATCGACGAGATCGTGATCGGGCGCAAGGCGGTCTCCGACTGGGACGCCCAGGTCGACCGCTGGCGCAAGCAGAGCGGCGATGAACAGCGGCAGGAGTACCAGGAAGCGCTGCAGAAGAAGTAGCCAACTCCAAGGAGCGGACGTGGATCGGCGAGGATTTCTGGTCGGCACCTCGGTCACCGCGGCGGCGGTCGCCGCCGGGCTGTCGGGATGCAGCGACCAGTCCGGACAGCCCAGCAGTCGGGAGGCGGGCAGCGGCGAACTGCCGACCCGGGTCCCGTTCACGGTGAAACCGGATCTGCCGGAGATCGAGGGAGGGGTGCCGCCCGGCTACTTCTCCTATCCCGAACCGGTGAAGCGGGACGGCTTCCCGGTGCCGGAGGTCTCCGGCCCGATCACGTCGCTGTTGCAGACGGGCGCGACCATCGCCCCGAAGAGCAGCAATCCCTGGTGGCAGAAGCTCGAGGAGGTGTCCGGCTTCACGTTCGACGTGACCGGCACCCTTTCGGCCGACTACCAGGCCAAGCTCCAGGTCACCCTGGCCGGCGGCGACGTACCGGATCTGGTGCAGATCGTCGGCGTGCCGGGGCTGCCCGGCGTGCTGGACAAGTACTTCACCGATCTCACGCCCTACCTGGCCGGCGACGCGGCGAAGGAGTATCCGGGGCTGGCGGCGATCCCGACCGAGACCTGGAAGATCGGCCAGGTCAACGGCAAGCTCTGGGGGATCGCCCAGCCGCGGCCGCCGGCCGGCACGATCGCCACCTACCGCGGCGACATGTTCGCCAAGGCTGGGATCACCGAGACGCCCGATTTGCGGGACGGCCAGGACTTCCTGGACCTGTGCGAGCAGATCACCGACGCGCGCAACTCCGTCTACGCGATGGGCGCCGATCCGGCGGGCTGGATGGTGCCGGCGATGCTGGAGATGATGGGCGCGCCGAACCAGTGGCAGAACGAGGGCGGCACGCTGACCCACGTCTACGAGCTGCCGGTGATGAAGGACGCGCTGGACCAGGTCGCGCAGATGTACCAGAAGAACTACCTGCACCCGGACTCCGCCTCGGTCGGCTCCGGCAACGTGACCTGGTGGCAGAGCGGCCGGACCTCGATCTACCTGCAGGCGTTCACCGGCTGGGGCGGCTTCGTGCGGCAGTACCCGGCCTGGAACGTCGGCGCGATGATCTTGCCGAAGTGGGACGGCGGCGGGCCGGCGGTGAAGCACCTCGGCGTCGCGGGCTACGGCGCGTACGTGGCGATCAAGAAGGGCAGCGACGAGCGGGTCAAGGAGTTGCTGCGGTTCTGCGACTTCCTGGCCTCGCCGTTCGGCACCGAGGAACAGTTCCTGCTCGCGTACGGTCTCGAGGGCAAGCACTTCGAGCGCGAGGGGTCCGACCCGATCCGGCTGCCGGCCACCGACACCGACGTCCCGCCCGGGATCGCCTACGTCGGCAGTCAGGGGGCCTCGGTCCTCTACACCCCGAAGAACGAGGCGATCGTCCGGAAGCAGTACGACTACCTCAAGCAGATCCTGCCCACCGGGGCCACCAACCCGGTGCTCGGGCTCTACTCCGACGCGGCCGCATCCTCCGGTGCCACCGCCGCCACGGCGATGAACGACCTGATCAAGGAGATCGTGGTCGGCCGGAAGACGGTCGCCGACTGGGACGCCCAGGTCGGCCGCTGGCGCAGCGAGACCGGCGACAAGCAGCGCGAGGAGTACCAGGAAGCCTTGCAGAAAAGGTGATCCGCTGCGGTCAGCTGATCATGGAGTGATCAGCTACACCCGTACCTTGGACGGCCGGTCGTAGCGACGGGCGCGCCGCCGGGACCGTTCGGTGGCGAGGTCGATCGCGGGTGCCAGGCCCGGTCGCTCGACGGCTTGTTGATCACTGCGCTGATCAAGGAGGGCGAGCAGCGCGGGCACCCCGTTCCGGACCGCCGCGACGGCCGCCTCGGGCAGCCCGAATCCGGACAGGTCCGACGACGGCATGGCGGCCAGGACCTCGGCCCGGCGCGCGGTGACGGGATCGGTGAACTCCGGGTATTCGGTGCAGTCGAAGGCATCCTCGGTGCTGTGCAGGAACCGGCCGAGCTGTGGGTCGGCCTCCGCCGGCAGCGCGGACACCCAGGTCAGCCAGGCCGCCGCCGCGGCCACGCCGCTCGGGGTGCGGTCGTGCCGCAGCGTACCGAGGTCGATCGTGGCGGACCGGGCGACCAGGTCGGAGCTGAACTTGCGCATGCTCAGCTCGGTCGGGCCGTTGTGCCAGCGGACATGCCAGCCATGCCGCCAGCTCTGGCCCGGCCCGCGGTAGACGAGTTCCACCTCGACGTCGGTTCGCCGGGTCAGCATGCGGCCCAGGATCCATGCCTGAAACGACTCGTGGCGCCAGCTGTCGCGTCGTGGTTCGGTGAACATTCGGGTTTCCTATCTGGGTTCCGCTCGGCCGGGCCATGCCTGTGGGCTCGGTGAGCGGGGTGAGCTGTTCCTGCCGGATCGTCCGCCGGCCGAACCTGGGTCGTCGGGCCTCACCAGGTTCACCTCCAGCGATCGGTGCCGTCTGGACGAGGCAGGGCCCCGCAGCCCGGGCCGAGTGAGTGCCCGTTGCCCTGCTTCATGGAGCTAGACACCTGGTCCGGCACCGTTTTGACGCGGCCGCAACGTGATCTGGGGCACAGTCGTCTTGCCGCCAGGTCCGAGGAGCGGCCCCGGCGGGCCGGCGACCCGAGGCGTGAACCGCGCCGGAGACTTGCCGGAAGGCCTGCCTCGGGCAGGCGCCTTCCCGTACGATGAGGCGCAGGTCACAAGATCATCGCAGTGCTGCGAGAGGGGCTTGATCATGGCGGGTTCCGAAGAGATCGAGTTGCCGAAGCTCGGCGGCGGCACCGGGCCGACCCGGTTGTCGATGGGCATCCGGGTTCGGCTGTCCGGACTGATGCTCGGCGAGTTCTTCGTCTGGGGCGCCTGGTTCGTCACGCTGGGCACGTTCCTGACCCAGCAGATGGGGGCCTCCGGCGCGGAGATCGCGCTCGCGTTCCTGACCCAGTCCCTCGGCGCGGTGCTGGCGCCGTTCATCGTCGGCCTGATCGCCGACCAGTTCTTCCCGGCCCAGCGGATCCTTGGCGTGCTGCACCTGGCCGGTGGCGTGCTGCTCTGGATCGCGTCCTTGATCACCGACTTCGGCCCGTTCTTCGTCGTGATCTTGATCTACATGATCTTGTTCATGCCGACCCTGGCGCTGGCCAACACGGTGGCCTTCCGGCAGTTGCACAGCCCGGAGACGCAGTTCCCGGCGATCCGGGTCTTCGGCACCATCGGCTGGATCATCGCCGGGCTGCTGATCGGCTTCCTCGCCTGGGAGTCCACCAAGAGCCTCGACCTCACGTTCAAGATGGCGTCGATCATGGCGATCCTGCTCGGCATCTACTGCTTCACGCTGCCGCACACGCCGCCGGAGGGCCGCGGCCAGAAGCGCACGGCCCGGGACATCCTCGGCCTGGATGCCCTGGCCCTGTTGAAGAATCGGACCTTCGCGGTGTTCTTCGTCTCGTCCATCGCGATCTGCATCCCGCTGGCCTTCTACTACAACTTCACGAACCTGTACCTCAACGAGATCGGGATCCAGGGTGCCGCCGGGTTGCAGACGATCGGCCAGATGAGCGAGGTCGCGTTCCTGCTGGTGATGCCGTTCCTGCTGAAACGACTCGGCGTCAAGATCACGCTCGCGATCGGTATGGCGGCCTGGGCGCTGCGCTACGTCCTGTTCGGTTTCGGCGATGAGGGCGCCCTGTTCTGGATGATCGTGGTCGGGCTGCTGCTGCACGGGGTCTGCTACGACTTCTTCTTCGTGGCCGGCCAGGTCTACACCGACCGGTTCGCCGGTCCCGGGCTGCGGGCGTCGGCGCAGGGCCTGATCACCCTCGCCACGTACGGTGTCGGCCTGCTGATCGGCTCGCTGATCTCCGGACCGATCGTGGACTCGTTCGCGACCGGCACGGCGTCGCACAACTGGCTCCAGATCTGGATCATCCCGGCGGCCATCGCGGCCGTGGTGCTGGTCGGGTTCTGGCTGCTGTTCCGGGACTCCAAGGAAGGCGCCGGATCGGCATAGGAGACACTTGACCCGGTTCAGATCACCGGGTCAGGAGTCGAAAGTGCTGGGAGTTCTCGAGGGCTTTGTCACGATCATCGTGATCATCGTCCTCG
The DNA here is from genome assembly GCF_042666975.1 of Microlunatus sp. GCM10028923. NCBI lineage: Bacteria > Bacillati > Actinomycetota > Actinomycetes > Propionibacteriales > Propionibacteriaceae > Microlunatus > Microlunatus sp. GCM10028923. The sequence goes on from NZ_JBHTFF010000023.1 coordinate 90,370, forward strand.
GCGTCGGCCTGGCCCACTTCAAGATCGTCGAGCTGTCCGGGCAGGTGTTGCTGTCCCGGATCTCCTTCTTCGTCGCCAGTCCGGCACTGATGATCACGGTGCTCGGCGGCACCGACGTGAGCACGCTGTTCTCGGCCAACCTGATGGCGTCGATCGGCAGCGTGATGGTCACCGGCGTGATCGCGCTGATCCTGCTCCGGGTGGTCTGGCGCCGGAGCGGGGCCGAAACCGTGATCGGCATCTTCTCCGCCGCGTATGTCAACGCCGGCAACCTGGGCCTGCCGATCGCCGCGTACGCGCTCGGCGACGCCTCCCTGATCGCGCCGATGCTGCTGGTCCAGTTGCTGGTGCTGCAGCCGATCGGGATCGCGGTGCTCGACCTGACCACCCGACCCGAGGAGGCCGACCGGTCCCGGCGCCGCCGGCTGCTCCGGTTGATCGGGCAGCCGTTCCGGAACCCGCTGATGATCGCCTCGTTGATCGGCCTGATCCTGTCCGTGACCGGCTTCCAGCTGCCCCGGGTGATCAACGACCCGCTGCACCTGGTCGGCGGGATGGCGGTGCCGGCCATGCTGCTCGCGTACGGCATCTCGCTGCGGCTCGGGCCGCTGCCCGGCCGCGGCGAGCCGCCGGTCCAGATCGGCACCCTGGTCGGGCTCAAGCTGATCGTGCAGCCGCTGATCGGGTTCCTGCTGGCCAAGTTCGTGGTCGGCCTGGACCCGCTCGGCGTGCTCGCGGTGACCGTGATCGCCGGCCTGCCGACGGCGCAGAACGTGTTCACCCACGCGGTCCGGTTCGACCGCGGCATCGTGCTGGCCCGGGACACGATCTTCCTGTCCACCCTCGGCTCCATCCCGCTGATCGCGATCCTCGCCGCCGTCCTCGGCTGACCCGGCGGCCCTCTTCGGCCGGCACCGGGGAGCGTAGGGTCCGGCCATGAGCGGATTTCCGTCGCCGTACCCGATGGCCGGGCTGCCGGACCGGGTCAGCGTCTACGAGGTGGGCCCGCGGGACGGGCTGCAGGCGGAGTCGGTCCTGGTGGACCCGGCGACCAAGATCGAGTTCATCCGGCGGCTGGCCGGCTGCGGTCTGCGGACGATCGAGGCGACCAGCTTCGTGTCGCCGAAGCGGGTGCCGCAGCTGGCCGACGCGGATCAGGTGCTGGCGGCGCTCGACCTGGCCAAACCGGGCCTGCGCTACCCGGTGCTGGTGCCGAACGAGCGCGGGCTGGACCGGGCACTGGCGGCCGGCGCGAGGGAGGTGGCGGTGTTCGTCAGCGCCACCGAGCGGTTCGCCGCGGAGAACCTCGGGACCACCCTGGATGGCGCGATCGAGCTGGCCGGGCCGGTGGTGCGGCGGGCCCTGGCCGACGGTCTCGGCGTGCGCGGCTATGTGTCGATGTGCTTCGGCGACCCCTGGGAAGGTGCGGTCGAGCCGGCCGCGGTCGCCGACGTGGTGGGCCGGCTGGCCGAGCTCGGCATCCAGCGGTTCAGCCTCGGTGACACGATCGGGGTCGGCACGGCCGGCCAGGTCGGCGCGGTGCTGGCCGCGGTGGACCGGACCGGGGTCGGCCGGGACCGGATTGCGCTGCACTTCCACGACACGTACGGTCAGGCGCTGGCCAACGTCGTCGCCGGGCTGGCCGAGGGGATCACCGAGTTCGACGCGTCGGCCGGTGGGCTCGGCGGCTGCCCGTTCGCGAAGTCGGCCACCGGCAACCTGGCCACCGAGGACCTGGTCTGGCTGCTGCACGGTCTCGGCCTCGACACCGGGGTCGACCTGCCCGCGTTGGCCGCGGTCAGCCGCTGGCTGGGGGAGAAGATGGGCCGGGCCCCGGTCTCCCGGGTGGTCGCCGCGTTGACCGGACCCGGCTCCGCGCCGGGCCCGGGAACGGATTCCCGCTGAGATCGGGAGGACCCGTTCGATGATCATCGCGGGTTGATTGGATAGGTTCGCCTGAGGAGGTGGGGAGCAGTGGCGGATTACGAGGACTTCGACATCGATCGGAGCACGGCACAGGCCTGGGCGGAGTTCACCGACCGGTTGTCCGAGGTGATCTCGATGATCGACGAGTCCGGGGATCTGACCATCGGCACGGTGGCCGACGCGGGCGGCCCGCCGCCGTTCGTGAGCTTCGCCTCCACCGTCGACACCGCCCGGCCGCGGGAGATCCGCGCCGAGGCGGCGAGCAACGCGAGTCTCGGCGAGACGTTCCAGCTGAGCCCGGACCAGCTGGCGGCGATGGAGAAGCTGGGCTGGTCCGCGCCGTCGGCCGAGCCGGGCGGCTCGAGCAACTTCTGGGCCGACCGGCTGCAGGACGAGTCGGAGGAGATCAGCCGGCTCGCGGTCGGCGCGCTGCGGGACGTGTACGGCGTGCAGCATCCGGTGTTTCTGGCACCGAGCCAGCTGGCCGAGGTGCTCACCTCCCGGCCGGTCGCGGAGGTCGACGTCGCCGACCTGCCGGAGTCGGTGGTCGCGCTGCTGCCCGGCAGCCGCGAGCATCTGGACGAGTTGATCGACGCCGAGCTGACCGACCTGCTCGGCCACCCGCCGATCCGCGACGCCGAGGGCGACGTGGCGATCCGGGTCGGCTCGACGATGGTGTTCCTGCGCACGGCCGGCGACGGCCGCGAGATCATCGTGTTCGCCACAGTGGTGCACGAGGTCGACGGCCGGTCCCGTGCGTCCGAGGTGCTGAACGATCTCAACAGCGAGGCGCGCTGGGTCAAGTTCCAGCTGATCCGGGACCGGGTGTTCGTCAGCCTGTCGATCCCGGCCCGCCCGTTCGTACCGTCGCATCTGCGGCAGGCGGTACGGATCATGTCGGATGTCGCGGACGGGATCGACGACGAACTGGCCAGCCGGCTGCGCGGGCGGACCACGTTCGGCGACCATGACGAACGAACCTGATCCCGAGTCGGTCACCGGACTGGCCGAGGATCACGTGGTGATCATCGGCTCCAGCAGTACGACGATCCGTCTGGCCGAGGAACTGGAACGCGCCGGCGAACGCGTCATCGTGATCGTCCACGGCAGTGCGACCTCGGCGGTCGTCGCCGACCTCGAGTTGCTGGGCGCCGAGGTGCTGTCCAGCCTGCAGGTCCGGCCGGCCGAACTGCGCCGGGCCGGCATCGAACGGGCCAAGGCCGCCGTGATCGTCGGCGAGGACGACGTGTTCGCGATCCGGGTGGCGTTGGCCATCGAGGAGCTCAATCCTGCGGTCCGGCTGGTGATCGAGCTGACCAATCCCGAGCTCGGCTCGCGGCTCGGCCCACTGTTCGGCGAACACGTCGTGCTGTCGTCCGCCGAGCTGGCCGCGCCGGCCTTCGTGGGGGCCGCGCTGGCCTCGACCTCCGTCAGCACGTTCGAGATCGGCGGGCGCCGGGTCATCGCCGGCCCGCGGTCCCGGGTCGGCGGCACCGAGCTGGTGGTGCTCGGCGACACCGCGCAGTCCGGCCGGGACGCCGTGCTGCCCGCCTCGGGGGACCTGGTGCTCGGGACCGAGCTGGTCGGCGATCCGGACATCCAGGCGCGCCGCTCGGGCATGATCGGCGCGCTGGCGTACGTCTTCGACCGCCGGGTCAGGGTCGTTCTGCTCGGTCTGCTGGTGCTGATCCTGCTGTCCACGATCTATTTCCATCTCGCCGGGTCGGACTGGCTCACCGCGCTGTACCGGGCGCTCGCCGCGACCATCGACACCGGCCTCAACGTGGACGATCTCGGGGTCGGGTTCCGCTTCGGCGCCGTGTTGATCCAGGTGTTCGGACTGGTGCTGTCGTCCGGCGTGACGGCGGTGATCGTCGACGCGATGATCAGCGCCCGGCTGCCGGTGCTGACCGGCGGCATCCGGGGCAAGCCGCGGCACCACGTGGTGATCTGCGGACTCGGCCGGATCGGGACGTCGGTGGCGGCGCGACTGCGGGATCGCGGGGTGGCCGTGGTCGCGATCGAGCACAACGATTCCGCCCCGGGCGTGCTCTGGGCCCGGCGGGCCAAGGTGCCGGTGATCATCGCCGCGGCCACCGATCGGGCGGTCCACGCGGCGGCCGGCATCGGCCGGGCCGCGGCCGTCCTGGCGCTGACCGACGACGACGCCGCGAATCTCGAGATCGGCCTGGTCGCGCGGGAGACGAACCCCGAGGTCCGTGTCGTGCTTCGGATGTACGACGACGAGCTGGCCGACCGGGTCGAGCACCGGCTCGGCCTGAAGCCGACCCGGAGCGTGTCGATGCTGGCCGCGCCGGCCTTCGCCTCGGCGGCGCTGGGGCGGCGGCGGGAGATCATCTATCCGGTCGGACGGCGGGTACTGCTCTTCACCGAGGTGACCGTGCAACCCGGCTCGGCCGCGCCGGGTCAGCGGCTGCGCTCCCTGGGCGCGCACGGTGAGTGCACAGTGCTGGCCTTCGCGCCCGCCGGCGCCGACTGGTCCTGGCAGCCGATCAACCCGGTGCTGCGGGTCGGCGACCGGATCGCCGTCGTCGCCAGCCGGTCGGGCCTGGCGAGCGTGCTGCTGACCACCAAACAGCTGAACGGCGCAACGACCCCGACCGAGTCCCGCTGAAGTTCCTGGACTCAGGTCAGGGGAGTCCGGAGCGCCTGCTCGACAGCGGCGACGGCGAGCAGCCGGACCAGGTCGACCGGAGCGTCCACCTGTCCGGTGGCCGCGGCGATGAACGCGTCCCCGTCGCCGGAGGTGTGCGGGGGAGCGACGGCCCGGGCCAGCCCGTCGTGGGCGCCCTGCGCCGCGGCCAGGCAGCCGAGCTTGTCCAGCCGGGCGTTGGTGATCACCACGCCGATCGCCGTGTTCTGGGCCTGGTCCAGGAAACTGGCGGCGACCCGGATCGCGGCGGCGCTCTGCTCCAGATCGGTCGCGAGGACCGAGCCGTCGTGGTCGATCGACCCGAACGCGTTCGCGGCACAGAGCGCGGCCACCACCAGGTCATCCGACCGAAGTATCGCCGAGCGCAGGCCGCCGGGCTGGGGTGTGCCGGTGATCTTGCCGACCGTGGCCCCGGTGCCGGCTCCGATCAGCCCGCGGACCTCGCCGTCCGGCGTGGCCGCGGCTGCCGCGGCATAGCCGGCCTCCGCCCCGGGACGTACGGACGCGTCGCCGACCATCAGGTCGAAGAGGCCGAGCGCCGGGACGATGGGTACCGGCCCGGCCGGGGTCGGGACCCCACGGCCCTGCTCGGCGCAGTACCGCATCACCCCGTCCGCGCTGGCCAGCCCGAAGGCCGAGCCGCCGGTCAGCACGGCGGCGTCGATCCGGGCCACGGTCCGCTCGGGGGCGAGCAGGTCGAGCTCGCGGGAGGCGGGTGCTCCGCCGCGGACCTCCGCCGAGGCGACGGTGCCCTCGGGGAAGATCAGCACGGTGCAGCCGGTCCGCGCGACCGGGTCGGTCCAGTGCCCGACCCGTACCTCGTCGAGGCCGAGCGCCATCAGCCGAACAGCTGGTTGCCGAAGATGATCACCACGATGCCGAACAGCGTAGCCAGGGCGACCACACCGAAGCAGGCGACCGCGGCCACGGTCGCGGCGGGCGCCCGGGTGATCACGCCGTCCGGCCCGGTGCTGTGGCTGCCGCCGTACCAGAACCGGAGACCGAGGGCGAACAGGGCCGGCAGCCCGGCGCCGAGCACCAGCCCGACGGCGACGACCTGCCAGAGGGACTGGGCGGAGGAGACGATGACATCCATCAGGCGGGCCAACTTCGAGGAGACGTCGTCGTGGTCCGCGGGCGGCACCCCGTCGACCCAGACGTCGTTGACGTTGTCGTGGTGGACCCGCTGCCGGCGGGACCGGAGGTACATCAGCAGCGACGCGACGACCAGGACCGCGAAGACCACCGAGACCCCCGCGACACCGCCGATCGCATGCGCCAGGAACCAGCACAGGGCGCCGATCACCGCGGCGGCCGGCAACGTGATCAACCAGGCGATCGCCATCCGGCCGGCCACCCGCCAACGGACCGTCGCGCCGCGCCGGCCGACCCCGCTGCCGAGGATCGACCCGGTCGCGACGTGGGTGGTGGACAGCGCCATGCCGAGGTGGCTGGAGGACAGGATGATCGCGGCGGCCGCGGACTGGGCGGCCATGCCCTGCGGCGGCACGATCTCGACCAGCCCCTTGCCGAGGGTACGGATCACCCGCCACCCGCCGACGTAGGTGCCGGCCGCGATCGCCAGCGCACAGGCGACCTTGACCCAGACCGGGATCGCATGCAGGTCGGTCCAGGTCCCCGCGGCGATCAGCGCCAGGGTGATCACGCCCATCGTCTTCTGCGCGTCGTTGGTGCCGTGCGCGAGCGACACCAGCCCGGCCGAGCCGACCTGGCCCCAGCGGAAGCCGGCGTCGCGTTGTCGCTCGGGCAGGCTGGCCACGATCCGGAAGATCACCCTGGTCCCGATCGCGGCGACCAACCCGGCCACCAGCGGAGCGGCGACGGCCGGAATGATCACCGAGACCAGGACGCCGTTCCACTTGACGCCAGCGGGGCCGAGGGCGGCGATCGCCGCGCCGATCAGGCCGCCGAAGAGCGCGTGCGAGGACGAGGACGGAAGGCCGAACAGCCAGGTTGCCAGGTTCCACAGAATGCCCCCGACCAGGCCGGCCAGCACCAGGGTGAGGATCGGTGTGCCCATCAAACCGGCCACCGGACTGCCGTCACTGCCCTGGATGTTGACCACCTTGTTGCTGACCGTCAGGGCGACCTCGATCGAGAGGAACGCGCCGACCAGGTTCAGCACTGCGGAGACGGCGACGGCCACCTTCGGCCGGAGCGCGCCGGTGGCGATCGTCGTCGCCATCGCATTGCCGGTGTCGTGGAACCCGTTGGTGAAGTCGAAAGCCAAGGCCGTAACGATGACGACCGCCAGGATGAACCAAACCTCAACGGGCACGAGATCATCGTGCTGGTTGTCACCTCAATTTGTCGAACCAGACTTGTGAAAGCGCCCAATCGTTCACCGATAGTTCACTTTGGCTACGGGCTCGGGAGCGCCGTTTCCGCGTCCAGCCAGGTGGCCGGATCAGCGGGGTCAGGCGCGAGCGTGACCTGGCGGGCAAGCCTGGCCAGCAGCTGTTGCGCTCGGTCCCGGTCGCCCCGATCAGGGTCCGCAAGGTGCCAGTGCAGGGTGGCACAGACGATGCCGTCCGGAGTGCGCAGGAACTGGGTCTCGGTACGGGTCACCCGCCGCTCCTCGGATTCGTTGGGGTCGAGCCGCGGGGGCGGGCTCAGCGACCCGCAGGTCCGCACGTTCCGGGAGTCCGGCGGCACGGACAGCCCGACCCGGAACTCGTATCGGTCAACGGTGAGCTGGTGGTGGGTCGACCCGTTCTCAGCCCGGTCCAGCGCGGCCGCGTTGAAACCCGCCGGCAGCCTCGACAAACCAATCGGGGTACGGAACTCGCCCACCTGGAACCGCACCGCGTTGGCGAGGCCGATCAACGTGTCCCGCGGTGTCGGGCGACCGCAGCGGACCACGACCGATCCGGCCTGGGAGAACCAGCCCAGGTCGGAGTCGGTCAGCATGCCTCGTTCGCCACGGACGGTGACCTCCCGCAGGTTCCGCCCGCGGACCGCGACCTCCCCGATCAGGACGTGGCACAGGTTCGCCTCGCCGAAGAGCGTCGTCGACTCCAAGGTCCGGGACAGGCCGACTGCGAGGATCCGCCAGCCGTCCGGCGGATCGACCCGATGCCGCAGCTGCACCCCGTCGACCACCGCGGCGGCCTCGAAGGTGTACCACCGCAGCAGCCCGGCACCGTTCGGGATCATGATCATCAGCAGGACCACGACGGCGATCAGTGCGGCCAACCGGCGATGACGCTGGGTCCGCGCCTGAAGTCGGGCTCGGACTGCTTGGCCGACCAGTCCCGGACCCGGAGCCTGCTCGGCGAGCCGGTCCAGCCCGTAGCTCAGGTACGCCTCGGCCGGCTGCGGCACCTCCGCCGCCAGGGCGGCCAACCGTCTCTCGATCCGGGTGACCGGCTGGCCGAGGCTCCGGGCCAGCTCGGCGGGCGCCAGCCGCTCGCCGTACCGAAGTGTGATCAGGGCCCGGTCGGCCACCGGGAGCCGGCGCAGCCACTCGGTGATCGACACCTGCTCGTGGTCGGCGGGCACGATCACCGGGGTGCGCGGCAGGTCGAGGGCGGCGCGGACCAGGCGATCCCGGGTCTCCGGCAGCTCCTCACCGGCCGGCCTCGGCAGCACCCGGGCCAGGACTTCGACCGCCGAGTCGCCGGCCAGGCAGGCGGAGAGCTCGGCGAGCCGGTCCAGGTCCGGGTCGCTCATGAACGCGACTTTGGCATAGGCGCACGGGATCCGCAGCCGATCGGAAAACCGGTGTCGCCCCGCGATCCGGCCGATTACGGTCCCGAGCATGCCGTCGCCGCTGACCGAGACCCGTACCCTGCCCGAACTCGTCGAGCTGGTCCTGGCCGAGGGGCGCGACGTGGACCTGACCGGCGCCGAGCTCTTGGTCGGCTGGGAGAACGCGGTGATCAGGACGGCCGACGGCTGGATCTACCGGTTCCCGCGGCTGGGTCCGGAGTCGTACCGGCGGGAGCTGGTGATCTTGGACCGGCTGGCCGGAACCTTGCCGGTCCGGACGCCGGAGATCGCGTGGACCGGGCGCAGGGCCGAGTTCGCGGCGTACCGGACGATCGTCGGCGCCACCGCCGATGCCGAGTCACTGCGGACGGCGCCGGAGGAGGTGCGGCTGCGGACGGCGCAGTCACTGGCGGCGTTCCTGGCCGCGATGCACTCTCGCTTCGAGCCTGCGGAACGGACCGAGCTCGGGATCGACCGGTTCGACCCGCGGGCCATGGCGGCGGAGCTCGAGGAGGCGCTGCCGTCCCTTCCGGCCGCGGCCCGGGCCGGCCTCCGGACCGTGCTGGACGCCTTCCGGGAGACCGGACTCGCGCGTCCCGAGCCGGATCCGGTCACCCTGCACGGCGACTTCCACTTCGGCAATCTGGTCCTTGATCAGCCGACCGGCGTCGTCACCGGCGTCTGGGACTTCTCCTGCGTCGCGGCCGGCAACCCGTCGCTCGATCTCCGGTACCTGCTCCGCGACCCCGCCGACCTCGGCGACCTGATCGCCCGGTGCTACGCCGAGGTGACCGGCCGGGAGCTGGACGTCCTCCGCGCCCGCCTGGCCGGCGACCTCGAGGAGCTGACCGACGCCCTCACCGAGCAGCGCCCGATCGGGCCAGTGCTCCGGTCGGCGCTGTCGCAGCTCTGACGACGACCTCGGTCAGCCGAGCGCGGCCGACACGACGTCCTTCGCGGCCTGCTGCACCTCGGCCAGATGATCTTGGCCGCGGAACGACTCCGCGTAGATCTTGTAGACGTCCTCGGTCCCGGACGGCCGGGCGGCGAACCAGGCCGACTCGGTGATCACCTTGAGGCCGCCGATCGGCTCGTCGTTGCCGGGCGCCGAGGTGAGGGTCGCGGTGATCTTCTCGCCGGCCAACTCGGTCGCCGAGACGGCCGACGCGTCCAGCTTGGCCAGCTTCGCCTTCTGCTCCCGGTCGGCCGGTGCGTCGATCCGGGCGTACGCCGGAGCTCCGTGTTCCGCCGTCAGCTCGCCGTACAGCTGACTGGGGGAGCGGCCGGTCACCGCGGTGATCTCGCCGGCCAGCAGAGCGAGCAGGATGCCGTCCTTGTCGGTGGTCCAGGTGCTGCCGTCCAGCGCCAGGAACGAGGCCCCGGCCGACTCCTCGCCGCCGAACCCGAGCCCGCCGGAGCGCAGGCCGTCGACGAACCACTTGAACCCGACCGGCACCTCGACCAACCGCCGGCCCAGCGACTCGGCCACCTTGTTGATCATGGACGACGACACCAGGGTCTTGCCGATCCCGGCGTCCGGGTTCCAGCCCGGCCGGTTCTGGTAGAGGTACGAGATCGCCACGGCCAGGTAGGCGTTCGGGTTCATCAGGCCGACGTCCGGGGTGACGATGCCGTGCCGGTCGGCGTCGGCGTCGTTGCCGGTCGAGATCGCGTACGCATCCCGGTTCTTGATCAAGGACGCCATCGCGTCCGGCGACGAGCAGTCCATCCTGATCTTGCCGTCGGTGTCCAGGGTCATGAAGGCCCAGCGCGGGTCGACCGCCGGATTGATCACCGTCAGGTCGAGGTCCAGCCGTTCCGCGATGTAGCCCCAGTAGCCGACGCTGGCGCCGCCCAGCGGGTCCGCGCCGAGCCGCAGCCCGGCCTCCCGGACCGCCGGCAGATTCAGCGCGTTGGCCAGGTCGTCGCAGTAGCGGCCGACGTAGTCGAACCGCTCCACCTGCGCGTACGCGCTCGCGAAGGGGATCCGGCGGATCGACCCGGGATCGCGGAGCAGCTCGTTGGCACGGGCCGCGATCGCCTTGGTCGCGTCGGTGTCGGCGGGACCTCCGTGCGGCGGGTTGTACTTGAAGCCGCCATCCCGGGGCGGGTTGTGCGACGGCGTCACGACGATGCCGTCCGCCTCGGCCCCGTCCGCCGTCCGGTTGTGGACGACGATCGCCCGGGACACGGCCGGGGTCGGCGTGTACTCGTCCGTACCCTCGCAGCGGACCGGAACGCCGGCCGCGACCAGCACCTCGATCGCGGTCTGCCAGGCCGGCAGCGACAACGCGTGGGTGTCCTTGCCCAGATAGAGCGGGCCGGTCACGCCCTGCGCCGCCCGGTACTCGACGATCGCCTGCGTCGTCGCCGCGATGTGCGCCTCGTTGAACGCCGTGTCGAGGCTGGCCCCGCGGTGACCCGAGGTGCCGAAGACGACCTGCTGGGCGGGATCGTCCGGGTCGGGCCGGCGGTCGTAATAGGCGGCGATCACGGCGTCGACGTCGATCAGGTCTTCGGGAAGTGCCGGCTGGCCGGCTCGTGGGTGCGCCATGGCGCCATTCTGGTCCAGATCCCGCTGATCGGCTGCCGGACCCGTTCCACTGTTCGGCGCCGACTTTGACAGGATGGGCCCATGAGTTCGTCGAGCTTCAACCCCAGGGGTGCGGTCGACCTGTCCCAGCTGGCCGAGCAGGCCAAGCAACGGGCCGCGAGCGGGCCGGGCGGATCCGGCGCGAAGGCGGGCGGCAGCTACGTCGTCGAAGTCTCCGAGCAGACCTTCGAGTCGGACGTGATCCGGCCCTCGCTGCAGCACCCGGTCGTCGTCGAGTTCTACTCGCCGCGGGTCTCCAGTGGCCAGCAGCTGTCCGACGCGCTCGCCGCCGCCGCCAGCGAGGCGGGCGGCAAGTACCTGATCGCCCGGCTCAACGTCGACGCCGCGCCGCAGCTCGCCGGTCAGCTCGGCCTGCAGGCCGTACCGACCGTCGTCGGCGTCGTCGGCGGTCAGCTGGTGCCGCTGTTCCAGGGCGTCATCCCGGCCGATCAGGTCCAGGCAGCACTGGACCAGCTGGTCAAGGCCGCCGTCGCGAACGGCATCGTCGGCCGGGCCGAGCCCGTCGGCGGACCGGTCGAGGAGGACGCCGAGGACGAGCCGGATCCCCGGTTCGCCGGCGCCGACGCGGCCCTGGAACGCGGCGACTTCGCGGCGGCCGTCGAGGAGTTCGACAAGCTGCTCGCCGCCAACCCGGCCGACGCCGAGGCCAAGGCCGGCAAGGCCCAGGCCGGTCTGCTGGCCCGGACCGCGAACACGTCGGCCGAGGTCGTCCTGGCCGCCGCCGCGTCCCCCGACGCCACCCTCCAGGTGCACCTGGACGCCGCCGACCTCGAGGTCGTCAGCGGCCAGGTCGACGAGGCCTTCGCCCGCCTGATCGACCAGGTCAAGCGCCGCGCCGGCGACGAACGCGACCAGGCCCGCCTCCGCCTCCTGGAACTCTTCGAGACCCTCGGCAACGCCGACCCGAGAGTCCAGAAGGCCCGCCGCAACCTCATGGCCGCCCTCTTCTAACCCGCCCCCCCAAAAGATCCGCCGACCCGGCACAAAAGCAGGCGTTTCTGCGGCGTGTCGCTGCGGAGGTGCCCGGTCGATTCGGTGGGCGGGTGGGGAGGCGCAGCACGCCTTCTGCCCGGGCATCTGCCCAGATCGGACGCAACCGGCTGCTCGGTGGGCCTTCCGGCCCAGGTCATCGGTTGCGTCCGATCTGTGACTGTCGCGAATGTCCCTCGCTCCGGGGTGGAAACGGCGGATTCGGGGGCGGTTTCAAGTGTTCGTCGCAACGGTGAGTAGTTGATCAAGCTTCTCAGCTGGGGTGGCGAAGTCCAAGATCTTGCGGGGTCGGGTGTTGAGGAGTCGTTCGGCTTCGAGGACTTGGTGGTCGGT
>NZ_JBHTFF010000024.1:0-81909 GCF_042666975.1 Microlunatus sp. GCM10028923
GTCCCCACACGGCGCGTCCCCCACACCGCGCGTCCCCACACCGCTCGTCCCCCACACTGCGCGTCCCACCCCCGCTCGTCCCCACCCCGCTTCGTCCCAACACCGGGGTTTGTCGACAACCGCACGCGTTGCGTCGAGGTCCGTGTCGGAGTGTTCGACAACCGCACGTCCCCTCCGCTCGCCCCCCCACCCCTCGCCCCCACACCCCTCCTCCTAACACCGCTCGTCCTAACACCGCTCGTCCTAACACCGCTCGTCCTAACACCGCTCGTCCTAACACCGCTCGCACCCACACCGCTCGTCCCAACGACCGCTCGTCCCAACACCGCGGGTTTGTCGACAACCGCACGCGTTGCGTCGGGTTCCGTGTCGGAATGTCGACAACCGCACTTCCCTCTGCTCGCCGCCGATTGGCGGATACTTGGCCGCGATGGTCGATCCCGCTGCCGGCGTTCGCCAGTTCATGATCATGATCGATCCGTTGATCGACTCGAGCCGCAACCTGGTCGCCGAAGATCAGCGCCCGCCCAACATCCCCGCGCTCGCGTTCGCGCCGACGTGAACGCCCGACCGTGCCGACCGGCCACCCCTCGCCCGGCACCCCCGCGGTCTCCCTCCAGCCAACCTCTCCCACCTCGCCAGACCGAGCCGGCCCACCAACCCCAGCCCGCCGTATGTCACGCCCGACCGCCCCGGCAACGCCCAACCCGGAGAGGGACGTGCGGTTGTCGACATTCCGACAACGGACCTCGACGCAACGCGTGCGGTTGTCGACAAACCCGCGGTGTTGGGACGAGCGGGGTGGGGACGAGCGGGGGTGGGGACGCGCGGTGTGGGGGACGCGCCGTGTGGGGACGAAGCGGGTGTTAGGAGGAGGGGTGTGGGGGGCGAGCGGAGGGACGTTGCGGTTGTCGACATTCCGACACGGACCGCTCGTCCCAACACCGCGGGCTTGTCGACAACCGCACGCCGTTGCGTCGAGGGTGTTGGGCGAGCGGGGTGGGGACTGGCGGGGGTGGGGACGCGTGGTTTGTGGGGACCGTCGGTGTTGGGACGAAGCGGTGTTGGGCGAGCGGGGGGGTGGGGACGAGCGGTGTTGGGGCGAGCGGGGTGGGAACGCCGCGGTGTTGGGCGAGTGGGCGGAGTCAGGGGGTGGGTGTGGGGACGAGTTGGTCGACCTTGGGGATCACGGCGCCGAGGTCGGCGTGGACGGCCAGGATGCGGCGGACCAGGTCGGCCTGGTCGCCGGTCAGGGCAGCGCCGGTGATCACGTCGATGATCATGGATTCGGGGTCGTGGTGTTCCAGGACCGACTCGTACCGGTCAGCTTGGCCGACGGCGGTGAGGACGGCCAGGATGGTCGCCTCGCGGGCGCCGAGGCGGAAGAAGTCCTCGCCCTGGGCGCGGGCCAGGTCGCGGGCCACGGGGACCTCGGGGCCGGGCTGGACGACGTGCCGGCCGAGGCCGCGGACGACGGCGACCGGTCGGCCGGTCAGCTTCTCCTTGGCCAGGTCGGCCGCCGCCGCGAGCTCGTCGGCGATCGCGGCCGCGCTGACCTTGAGGTCGTTGCCGTACGGATCCGTACGGCCGGCGTAGGAGTCGATCACCCGGACCCCGGCGGCACCGATCGCGAGGTCGGTCTGGCCGATCCGCCAGGCCCGGCCGGAGGTGTCGGAGATGATCACGCCGAGCCGGAGCCCGGTCCGGGCGACCAGGTCGTCGCGCAGCCGCGCGGCGCTGGCGTCCGGGTCGACCGGCAGCAGCAGGACGGTGCCCGGGTCGATGTTGGAGTTGTCGACGCCGGCGGCGGCCATGGTCAGCCCGCCGCGGGTGTGTACGATCCGGGACTCGCCGCGCCGGGCCACAGTGCCGACCGACTCCGCGGTGATCGCGGCCTGCCGGTCGTCGGCCCGCATGGTCCGGCCCTCGGCCTTGCTGATGATCTTGGACGTGACGACGACGATGTCGCCGTCCACCAGCGGACCGGCGTCGTCCGAGGCCATCGCCGCCAAGATCAACTCGGCCAGATCGGCACCTGCGGAGACCTCGCCGATCCCGGCCGGCGCGAAGATCGTGATCATGCGACACCGACCTCGGCCGCGGCCTTCCGGACGAACCGGGCGGTCGCCTCCGGGGTCGCCATGATCAGGTCGGCGCTGATCGCCGGCAGCCCGTCGGCCCGGAGCTGTTCGACCGACGTGGCGTCGGCGTCGTCCATCACCCACAGGTCGAGCACTCCGGCACCGGACCGGGGCCCGTAGTGCCGACCGACCGCGGCCGCGCTCACCTCGACCCCGATCATCGGTAGCAGCCGGTGCGCCATGCCGAGCACCGGCGCCCCGTCGAGGATCCCGGAGAAGCCGATCACCGGCGCCGAAGTGCTGCGCAGCCCGGCCGCGAGGCCCGGCACGGCGAGGATCGGGCCGATCGAGACCACCGGGTTGCTCGGGGCGATCAAGATCAGATCCGCCGACTCCAGCGCGGTCAGCACCCCGGCGGCGGGAGCGGCGTCGTCCATCCCGACCCGCACCATGTCGAGGGCTTCGGGTTCGGCGTGCTGGCGTACCCAGTATTCCTGGAAGTGCACCGCCCGGCGCCCGGACGGCGAGTCTGGATCGGCGATCACGATATGGGTTTCGACGCGGTCGTCGGTCATCGGCAGCAGCCGCAGCTTCGGGTCGTCGGCGAGCCAGCGGCTGCACAGGGCCGCGGTGACCTCGGACAGCGGGTAGCCCGCGTCGAGCAACTGGGTCCGGACCAGATGGGTGGCCAGGTCGAGATCGCCCAGGCCGAACCAGGACGGCTCGACGCCGTAGCGGGCCAGCTCCTCCTTGACCCGCCAGCTCTCGCCCTGCCGCCCCCAACCGCGCTGCGCGTCGTTGCCGCCGCCCAGCGTGTACATCATCGTGTCCAGGTCCGGACACACCCGCAGCCCGTGCAGGGTGATGTCGTCGGCGGTGTTCACGATCACGGAGAGTTCGGCGTCGGGATAGGCGTGTCGGACGCCGGCGGTGAACCTCGAACCACCGACCCCGCCGGCCAGGACTGCGATCTGCACGGCTTCAGTCTGTAACACCGGCCAACTGGGGGCCAGTCGAGGTCCCTCGGCGTGTGTGATGGCGGTACGGGAAGTGGCCGCCGGGGAAGGGCTAAGGTGACCTGAGCAAAGCTCGGGGCCACAGGTTCGCCGACCCGCGACTCGGCGGTCCGGTACGAGGTAGGGAGACCATGCTCGAGGAGCTGAAGAAGTACCGAGAACTCGTAGTCCTCATCCTGCTCGCGGCAGCGGGACTACGCCTGCTCGCCCAGCTGATCGGGGCGTTCTTCTACCCGGGCGTGGACGGACCTGGCTTCCTCTGGGGCGCCGGGGCGATCGGGCCCGACACCCTTGACGTTCTGGTGGCCGCGGCCCTGGTCGCGATGGTCGCCTGGTGCGCCCACGACAAGACGCAGAACGCCCGGCTGCTCGCCCTGATCGCCCTGATCGTGGTCGGTGTGGCGACGCTGGTCGGCTTCCTCTACAGCGTGCTCGGGCTCGCCGCCGGGAGGAGCAACCCGGTCTTCGGGTTCCTGACCCACCTGACCGAGCTGGTGATCCCGGTGCTGCTCGTCATCGCACTGTGGCGGATCTTCCAGTCGCTGCCCGCGCCGCAGCCGGCGCCCCGGCCGCAACCGGCCGCGCTCCCGCCCGGCTATCCGCAGGGTTACCAGCAGGGACCCCAATCCGGCCCTGGAATGCAGCAGCCCGGCCCTGGAATGCAGGCCGGACCCGGGATGCAGGCAGGACCCGGGATGCAGGCAGGACCTGGCATGCCGCCGGGACCCGGGATGCCGGGCAGTCCCCAGCACGGCCCGGGACCGCAGCAGGGACCCGGTCCGCAGCAAGGCCCCGGGGACCAGGGCTGGGGCGGTGCCTGGCAGGGCCAGCAGCCGTCCTCGCAGGCTTCGGCGCCGCCGGCCCAGCAACCGGCACCGCCGGCCGGCCCGGGGACGTGGCAGCCGCAGCATTCGCCGAACCAGCCCTATTCGCCGACCCAGCCGGCGCACCCCGGCCAGCATGATCAACATGGCGCCCCGGGCGGCTGGACGGCCCAGTCCGACGTGCAGACCGCGCGCTCCGCGGCCAGCGGGTACGAGTCCACCGGCCCGATCGGCCAGCCCGGCGCACCGGGCCAGCCCCAGCCGCACCAGAACGAACCCCAGCCCAACGGGTCAGCACAGCAGCAGCCACAGCAGCCGGACCCGCAGGCCCAGCCGAGCCCGCAATACCAGGCACCGCAGGGCCAGCCCGGACAGCCTGGACAGCCGGAGCAGCCGTCGCCGGTCGCTGGGCCGAACCCTGGCCAGCCCGGCTCCGCTCCGAGCGCGTACGAGCCCACGGGCCCGATCGGCCAGCCGCCGGCGTCGGCCGGGTCCGCCGTGAACCCGGGCCAGGGCTACCAGCAGGCCCAGCAGCCGGGCCAGCCCCAGCAGCCCGGCGACCAGCCGAGCGGATCCGACTCCCGGCAGGCCCAGCCGAACTGGTGGGATCGGCCGAACTGAGGCTTGATCAGGGGGAGTGCGTTCGGGTTGGCGTGTCGACCCGGCGCCCGCTACGCTCGCCCGGCGCACCCTGCGGAGGCGTCTGCCCACGGTGCCGGACGAGTGCGCATTATCAGGTCTGCACTTGACTTCTCGGTATTGACAGGCATGTAATTTCACATATGTTGTTCGGCGATGGGATCACGTTCCCCAAGCCCATCACCAAGCAACACCTGATCGCCTCCAACGGCCACCGCGAGCCGGAGGGATGCGGGCATCGGGCGACAACAGGTATCGGGTCGAGGAGGTGCAGCTAGATGCACGAGGAGCCGGAGTTCGACGACGACGAGTTCGGTGCACTGAGCTGGCAGGAACGGGCGCTCTGTGCGCAGACCGATCCCGAGGCGTTCTTCCCGGAGAAGGGTGGTTCGACCCGGGAGGCGAAGAAGGTCTGTCTTTCCTGCGAGGTGCGGACGGAGTGTCTGGAATATGCGCTGTCCAATGATGAGCGGTTCGGCATCTGGGGCGGCCTGAGCGAGCGAGAGCGGCGGAAGCTCAAGAAGCGCGCCGTCTGAGCCCTTCGATGGGCTCCCGGGCCGATCGGACCGGGGCCCTTCGACAGGCTCAGGACGCGACGATCAGGGTCTCCGGACCCGATCTCGGTGGGCTCGCGTGATCGTTCGGATGGAGTGTCGGGGGGAAGACGGCATAGAGTATGGGGCGCCCAACCAGGGCGCCCTTGATGTTTGTTCGGGCGACGTCGGCCGGGGGCCGGCCCTCGTCCCGATCCGCATCGGGGGACCGCCGTACCCAGTACCCTTCGCTCGACCCGCGTAGGCCGACGAGGAACCGGCCCAGTCGGTTGCTCGTTGGAACTGCTGGTCCGCGGGAGTTCCACGACTTGCAAAGGTTCCAACAATCCACATGGCCAGAGATATCGTTCCCGACGATGCTCTCGAGCCTCGACGCAGTCTCGGCCACCACCCGGCAGCGTCGTACGAACTCGACCTCGACCCGCTGATCGACACCGCCCAGCTTTCCGCGATCACCGTCGGCGACGACGGTGAGGTGGACCCCTGGGCCTGGGCCCGGGAGGAGGACGACTACAGCCGACCGGTCGACGTCTCGCGTTGCGAGGTCACCGCGGTGCTGGTCGCCTTCGACGCCGAGCGCTGGCTCTCCGCCACCCTCACCGGGCTGTCTCACCTCTCGGTCCGGCCGACCCGGCTGATCGCGATCGACAACGGCTCCACGGACGGCACCCTGGACCTGCTGCACGACGCGATGACGCGCGGCATCCTGGACGCCGTCTACCAGGGCAAGCGCGGCACCGGCTTCGGGGAGGCGGTCACCCGGGCCCTCGCCGCCGACTCCGCCGCGATCAACGAATCCGCCGACACCCGGCTCTTCTTCACCCGCGAGGAAGATCAGCGGGAGCCCTGGTACTGGCTGCTGCACGACGACGCCGTGCCGGCGCCGGACGCGCTGTACCAGCTGCTGGCCCACGTGGTCACCGATCCCGACATCGACATCACCGGCCCGAAGCTGCTGCTGCCCAAGCGGCGCCAGGCCACCCGGCGGCTCAGCGAGGTCGGCGTCTCGATCTCCGGTACGGGCAGCCGCGAACTCAGCCTCGACCCGGGCGAGATCGACCAGGGTCAGCACGACGAGCCGCGGCCGCGACTGGGCGTCTCCAGCTGCGGGATGCTGGTCCGGGCCAGCGCCTGGTCCGAACTGGGCGGCCTGGATCCGGCGGTGCCGGTGTTCCGGGACGGCGTCGAGTTCGGCTGGCGGGCCAACCTGCAGGGCTACCACGTCGTCACCTCGCCGGCTGCGGAGATGGTGCACCGCCAGGTCGGCCGGGCCGGCCTGCGCCGGCGCGGTATCGGCGGCCGCCGGCCGGGCAAGACGGACCGGCTGCTGGGCATGCTCGTCGTGGTCGGCCACGCCCCGGGCGCCCAGGTCATCTGGACCTGGCTCCGGCTGGTCTGGAGCTGCATCCTGCGCGCCATCGGCTACCTGGTTGGCAAGGCGCCCGGACGCTCCCTGGACGAACTGCTCGCGCTCGGTTCGTTCGTCGTCCACCCGAGCCGGATCAGCCGGATGCGGCGCCGGCTCGCCGCGATCGATCCGATCTCCGGCGCCGGTGACCGGGTCCGCGAACTGCGGCCGCCCTGGTGGGGCGGCTTCCGGCGGGCCGGCGAGGCGCTGACCGGAGCCGTCGCGGACCGCTACCAGTCGGTCGCCGGGGCCAGCGAGGTCGCGCTGCTGGACGACCTCACCGCCGACGACTACCTGACCGTCGGCCGGGACGAGCCGACGCGCAGCCCATGGCTGGCCCCGATCGTGATCGCCCTGGTGGTCGCGATCGCCGGCAGCGTGCTCGCCGCCCGGGACCTGCTCCGGCTCGGCTCGCTCTCCGGCCCGGCCCTGCTGCCGGCGCAGGAGTCCCTGGCCGCGGCCTGGAACGCCGCCCTGGCCCCGATCATCGGCGCGGCCAGCCAGTCCAGCCCGCCGTGGCTGGCCCTGGTCGCGCTCGGTTCGACGATCACCTTCGGGCAGCCGGAGTGGTTCGTCACGCTGCTGCTCTGCGGGGTCGTCCCGCTGTCCCTGCTGACCGGCTTCCTCGCGGTACGGCATCTCATCGTCGACCGCCGGCTCCGGATCTGGGTCGCCGGTACGTACGCGCTGCTGCCGGTGCTGCTCGGCGCCACCAACCAGGGCCGGCTCGGCCTGGCCGTGATCGCGGTCGCGCTGCCGTTCCTGTTCATCGCCGTGCGCGCCCTGGTGCTGCGCCGGCCGCGCAACCCGGAGGCCTGGCGCGGCGGCTGGGGCGCCGGCCTGGTCCTGGTCGTGCTGATCGCCTTCGAGCCGTCCCTGCTGCTGTTCGCGATCGTGCTCGGCATCGCCGGCGCGATCGTGCTCCGGCGGGTGCCGCGCAAGGCGGGCCGGATCCTGATCGCGCTCGGTGTCCCGCTGATCGCGCTGGCGCCGTGGTGGCCGAGCCTGATCACCAGTTGGGGCCGGGTGCTGGTCGGGCCCGACGCCGCGCTGACCGGGGTCGGCGACGCCACCCGGGTCTGGGAGCTGATGCTCGGCCGGCCCGGTGGCGAAGGGCTGCCGCCGGTCTGGATCAGCGCGATCGTGTTCGGCCTGATCTGGCTGCTCGCCGCCGTCGGCATCGCCCGGCGGCCGAAGTCGTACACGGTGGTCTCGGCGTGGGTCGCCGGCGGGCTCGCGCTCGCCATGGCGATCGTGGTGTCCCGGCTGGTGGTGAACCTGCCGCCGATCGGCGACCAGGCCCGGCCGTCGGCGGGCACCTACCTGCTGATCGCGTTCGCGGCGCTGCTGGTCGCCGCCGCCACCGGCCTGGACGGCTGGGCCACCGACCTCGGCGACCGCAGCTTCTCCTGGATCCAGCCCGCCTCGGTGCTCGCCGGCGTCCTGATCGGCGCCGTCACCCTCGGCGCCGGCGTCTGGTGGGCGATCGGCGGCGCGGCCGGCCCGATCACCCGGCAACCCCTCGACGCCCTGCCGCCGTACGTCGTCAACGCGATGGCCTCGGAGAACAAGGTCCGGGTGCTGGCGATCGACGCCGGCGGCGACGGACTGCGCTACTCGGTGGTCGACGAGAACCTGTCCCGGCTCGGCGACGCCGACCGTGGCTACGCGCTCGGCGGCTCGATGGAGGCCCGCAACCAGGCCACCGACCTGGTGCGGCGGCTGGTCGCCGGCACCGGCGACTCCGAGATCGCCCCGCAGCTGAGCCGGCTCGGCATCGGCTACGTCTGGGTGACCGGCGCCGACGAGGCCGAGCAGGCCCTGGTCGGCAACACGCCTGGCCTCGGTACGGCCAGCGGCAACTTCCGCGGCATGGTCTGGCAGGTGCAGCCGCCGCCCAGCCGCGCCGTCCTGGTGGACGGGAAGAAGCGGATCCCGATGCCGGCCGGCGGGACGACGATCGAGCCGGGCGGCGAGAACCGGCGGCTCGAGCTGGGTGAGCCGGCCGACTGGCGCTGGCAGGCCACGCTGGACGGCATTCCGCTGGCGGCGGCCGACGACGGCTGGCAGCAGGCGTTCCTGCTGCCGCCGCAGGGCGGCCGGCTGGAGTACCGGCTGCCGACCGCGAACTGGCTGCTCGTGTTGCAGGGGCTGGCTCTCGGCGTCGCCGCGATCCTGGCCGCCCCGGCGATCCGCCGCCCCGAGGTCCGGGACCCGGCGAAGTCTGCCCGGCGGGCCGCGGCCGGCGGGGCAGGGGAGGTCTGATGTCGGAACACCAGTACCCGGAGCAGCAGAACCCGGGCCGCGCCTACCAGGACGACGATCCCGAGGTCGTGGACTGGCAGCCGGTGTCGGAGCCGGGCGCCCAGCAGCGCGGCGCCGGCCTGCTGGCGGTCGTCGCCGGCATCGCGATCCTGCTCGGCGGCGGTTCGCTGCTGCAGCCGGCGCTCGCCGATCCGCCGCCGGCCCAGCAACCGGTGATCGGCCGGACCAACGTGGTCTGCCCGGCGGCGCCGACCGGCGACGACGTGCGCTCGGTGGTCCAGGCGGTTGCCAACAAGCAGAAGAACGACCAGCCGGGCACGCTGTCCGGCACCCCGGTCGGCGCGGACAAGCCGGCGTTCCAGGTGACCGACCCCGGCAAGGGCGTCACCAAGGCGGCGCCGAAGGACACCTTGATCGTCACCGGCGAGCGCGGCCTGGCCACGGCGAGTAGCGCCGGGACTCTGACCAACGGCAGCGCCGGGGTGAACTCGGGGCTGCTCGGCGCGTCCTGCAGCAAGCCGGCGGCCAGCCACTTCTTCGCCGGGATCGGCGCCGAGAAGGACTTCCGGACGGAGTTGGTGATCACCAACCCGGACGAGACCCCGGCCCAGGTGGACGTCACGTTCCTCGGCTCCAAGGGCTCGGTCCCGGTGCCCGGCGGCCCCGGCATCGAGATCCCCGGACTGCAGTCCCGGGTGATCGCGCTGGACACGATGGTGACCGTGAAGGGCGCGCTGTCGGCGCAACTGGTCGCCTCCCGCGGCCGGGTCGCGGTGATGGCCCGGGACTACCGGTCCAAGGGCGACGAGCCGCGCGGCGCCGACTGGCACGCCTCCTCGGCGGCGCCGGCCAACCAGGTGATCATTCCGGGCGTACCGGACGGGTCCGGCGGCCGGAAGCTCGTGGTGGCGAACCCCGGCACCGTGCCGGCCCACGTCGAGATCGCCGGGCTCGGCCTGCAGGGCGAGTTCGTGCCCGCCGGCGGCGACCAGATCGACGTGCCGGCGCAGAGCACGGCCCTGCTCGAACTCGGCCCGGGCCTGGTGGAGCAGGCCGGCGCGGTCAAGCTGACCAGCGACCAGCCGGTCACCGGGGCGATCCGGTCCGATGCGCCGAGCGCGGGCGAGACCGGCGACAAGCTGGTGCCCGACTTCGCGGTGCAGCCCGCGGCCCTGCCGCTGCGCGAGGTCGGCGTGCTGCCCTTCGTCGGCGAGTCCGGCATCGAGAGCCAGCTGGTCCTCAGCCATCTCGGCGAGGGCAAGGTGGACGTGATCATCGAGGTGGTCAGCATGGCCGGGGTGACGGTGAAGCTGGAGAAGGTCCAGGTCGCCGCCGCCAGCACACTGGTACGGCAGCTGAGCTCGCCGTTGCCGGCCTACGTCGTGATCCGTACCCCGGAGAACTCGGGCGTCTACGCCGGCCTGGTGCAACGCCGGACCAGCAACACTGACGTCTTCGGGATCACCACCCTCGCGGTGTCCTCACCGGACGTGGCCGACCGGGTCCAACCGGCCAGCTACGACCCGTGGACGGCGCGCTGACCGTGTCCAGTCGCCGCGACCGGCACCAGCGTGGCCTGCGCGGCCCGCTGGCGCTGCCGAACCAGCTGAGCCGGCACCCGGCCCGGCCGTTCCGGTCGCCGACGAAGGCCGACTTTTTCGCCGACGCGGTCGACGAGGCCGTCGAACGGATCGGCCACCACTGCCCGGACGCGCTGGTCGGGATCACCTTCGGCATCGAGGATGTCCCTTATCTGGAACGGGCCTGGACCGGAGCCGAGGTTCCGTTGGCCGCCGCGATCTCCGGCGACGCGGACCGACTCAGCCAGGTCGTCGTCTACCGGCGGCCGCTGGAACACCGCGCCGCGACCCGGTCCGGCCTGCGGATCCTGGTCTACCGGACCGTCGTCGAGCAGCTGTCCGCCCTGACCGGCCGAAGCGTCGCGGAGCTCGATCCGGACGGCGACGACGACGAGCTCTGACCACCGTTCGGGCACGAACTTGATCATGGCGGCGAGCCTCCCGGCGAAGCGTCCCGGCCGGAGGTAGCGTCGGTTCTTGTGACCTCCAGGCGCTGCTCCCGATCGGGATGCTCCGGCACGGCGGTGGCCACGCTCACGTACGTCTATCTCGACTCGACGGCCGTGCTCGGGCCGCTGGCAACGCGCGCCGATCCGCACGGGTACGACCTCTGTTCCCGGCATGCCGAGGCGCTCTCCGCCCCCCGCGGCTGGGAGGTGATCCGGCTGGCCATCCCGGACGAGCCGGAGCCGAACACCGACGACCTGCTGGCGCTGGCCGACGCCGTCCGCGAGGTGGGCCTCGGGTACGACGAGCAGGCCCAGCCCGAGGACGGTTCCAAGGAGCGTTCCTCCGGCGTCGTGGAGCTGGGCCGGCGCGGTCACCTGACCGTGCTCGCCGATCCCGACAACTGATCCGCCCGGTGGGGCGTCCCACTAATCTGGTCCGGTGATCACTCCCGGAATCTTCAAGGCCAACGACATCCGCGGTCGCGCCGTCGCGCCGGACCCCGACTGGGACGCCGACGGAGCCCGTGCGATCGGCGCTGCCTGGGTCGAGGTCACCGGCCTGCAGCCGGGCGTGGACCGGCTGGTGGTCGGCCGGGACATGCGGCTGACCAGCCCCGAGTTCGCGGCCGCGTTCGCCGACGGGGTGGCGAGCCAGGGCGTCGACGTGATCGACATCGGCCTGGCCAGCACCGACCAGCTCTGGTACGCCTCCGGTGCGCTCGGCCTGCCCGGCGCGATGTTCACGGCGAGCCACAATCCGGCGCCGGACAACGGGATCAAGTTCTGCCGGGCCGGCGCGCTGCCGGTCGCCTCGGCCGATCTTGTCGCGCTGGCCGACCGGGTCCGGACCGGGCCGTCGGTCGAGCCCGCGGCCCGGCGCGGAACGATCACCGAGCAGGACCTGCTGGCGGACTACGCGGCCTACCTGCACGGGCTGGTCGACCTGTCCGGGCTGCGCCGGCTCCGGGTCGTCGCGGACGCCGGCAACGGGATGGCCGGGCACACCCTGCCGGCCGTGCTCGGCTCGCTCGGCCTCGATCTGATCGGCCTCTACACCGACCCCGACGGTACGTTCCCGAACCACCCGCCGAATCCGCTGGAGCCGGAGAACCTGGTCGACGCCCAGGCTGCCGTACGGGAGCACGGCGCGGACCTCGGGCTGGTCTTCGACGGCGACGCGGACCGGTGCTTCCTGATCGACGAGACCGGCGCCGTGGTCAGCCCGTCGGTGATCACCGCGATGATCGCCGGCCAGGAGCTGGACCGGGAACCGGGCGCGACCATCGTCTGCAACACGATCACCTCCCGGGCGGTGCCGGAGCTGGTCCAGCGACGCGGCGGCAAGGTCGTGATCACCCGCGTCGGGCACACGTTCGTCAAGGCCGCGATGGCCGAGCACGGCGCGATCTTCGGCGGAGAGCACTCCGCCCACTACTACTTCCGCGACTTCTGGGGCGCCGACACCGGCATGCTGGCGGCGCTGCACGTGCTCGCCCTGGTCGGCCGCACCGATGCGCCACTTTCCAAGCTGGTCGAGGAATTCTGCTCCTACGTCGAGTCCGGGGAGATCAACTCCACCGTCGCCGACCAGAAGTCGATCATGGACCGGCTGGCCGCGGCGTTCGATGATCGGGGCGAGCTGAGCACCCTGGACGGGCTCACCGTCTCGGGCCCCGGCTGGTGGTTCAACGTCCGGCCGTCGAACACCGAGCCGCTGCTCCGGCTCAACGTCGAGGCCGCCGACCAGGCCACCATGACCGCGCTCCGCGACGAGGCGTTGTCGCACATCCGCCGTCCCTGACCCGGAGCACCGGTCGGAGTCGGTACGGTTAGCGATGCGAGACCTGAGGAGGGTGCAATGGTTGTCGAACTGGCGCCGGAACTGCTGGAGATCCTGTCCTGCCCCAGCTGCCACGGTGCGCTGGCGGTTGATCATGATCGGGACGAGTTGACCTGCGTCGCCCCGGACTGCGGACTGGCCTATCCGGTGCGGGATCAGATCCCGATCCTGTTGATCGACGAGGCCCGTCGCCCGGACGGGTTGTAGGCCCGTCGATGACGATCTTCGATGACGCCTGGCTGGACGACCAGCAGGCCCTGCGCGGGGCGGACCCGGTGCTGCGGCGGCTCGCCGAGGCCGGGGCGCGGCTGCGCCGGGAGACCGAGGCGGCCGAGCAGCCGCGGCAGAAGCTGGCCGAGGGCCCGCGGCCGCGCGCCGTGATCGCGGTCGGTTCCGAGGCACGGTTCATCCGGGCCATGCTGGAACCGGTCTGCCCGGTGCCGTTCGTGGCCTGGCCGCACCACGGCCTGCCCGGCTGGGTCGGCGCGCTCGACCTGGTGGTGGCGATGGCCAGCGACGGCGCCGAGCCGGGCCTGATCATGAGCGTCGCCGAGGCGACCCGGCGGGGCAGCATGTCGCTGGTCGCCTGCCCGGAGTCGTCCCCGGTGGCCGACCACACCAGCTCCCGGTCCACCACGCTGCTGCCGACCACGACGGCCGACACGCTGGCCGCGGCGATCGTGGTCCTGGACGCGCTGCACCTGGCCCAGCTCGGCCCGATGGTCCGGCCGGACCTGGTCGCCGACGCGATGGACCTGGTGGCGGAGGACTGCTCGGCGTACCGGGATCTGTCGGAGAACCCGGCCAAGGACCTGGCCCTGGGGCTGGCCGACGCGCACCCGCTGGTCTGGGGCGGTTCGGTGCTCGCGGCGCGGGCCTCCCGGCGGGTGGCCGAGGCGGTGCGGGCCGGGACCGGCCGCGCGGCACTGGCCGCCGACGCCCGGGAGCTGATGCCGATCCTGGACGGCGCGGCGCCGCGGGATCCGTTCGCGGACCCGTTCACCGACGTGCTGCCGGTGGACCGGCGGCCCGGCTTGTTGATCTTGGACGACGGTGACACCGACGAGATGGTCCGGACGGCGCACACCGGCCTGCTGTCGGTGGCGGAGCGGAACGACGTCCGGGTCAACACGATCGGTCACCGCGGCGGCTCCGATGTCGAGCGGTACGTGACGCTGCTGCAGACCGGGATGTTCGCGGCCGTGTTCCTCGCCGTCGGGCTCGGCCGCTACCACGACGTCTGAGGTGGCCGCCGTCTGGCAAGATAAGCCGGCGTGAGCGCTGAAGGTGGGACGAGGGCCGTTGTCGCGGCCCTGGCGGCGAATTCGTTCATCGCCCTGTGCAAGTTCACGGGCTGGGCCATGACCGGAGGCGCGGCGTCGTCGTTGCTCGCGGAGGCGATCCACTCGGTCGCCGACGCCGGCAACCAGGCCCTGCTGCTGGTCGGCGGGCGCCGGTCCCAGCGGGCGGCCACCCCAGAGCATCCGTTCGGCTTCGGCCGGGAGCGGTACGTCTTCGCGTTCATCGTCGCCATCGTGCTGTTCAGCGTGGGCGGTCTGTTCGCGCTCTACGAGGCGTACGAGAAGTTCAAGGAGATCCAGGAGGGGCACGCCAACGAGCTGCTGGAGAGCCAGTGGTGGTGGCTGCCGATCGCGATCCTGGTCGCCGCGATCATCGCCGAGTCACTGTCGTTCCGGACCGCGATCAGGGAGTCCAGCAAGTCCAAGGGCCGGCAGACCTGGGGCCGGTTCATCCGGTCGGCCAAGTCGCCGGAGCTGCCGGTCATCCTGCTGGAGGACCTGGCCGCGCTGGTCGGCCTGGTCTTCGCGTTGGCCGGTGTCGGGCTGACCCTGATCACCGGGAACGGCTACTTCGACGTCGTCGGAACGGCCATGATCGGCCTGCTCCTGGTGGCGGTCGCGGTCACCCTGGCGATCGAGACCAAGAGCCTGCTGGTCGGTGAGTCGGCGACGCCGCAGTCGATCAAGGCGATCGAGGCCGCGCTGGAGGGCACCGAGGGCGTGGACCGGATCATCCACATGAAGACGTTGCACCTGGGCCCGGAGGAGGTGCTGGTGGCGGCCAAGATCGCGGTCACCGGCACGGACACGGCGACCGACGTCGCCGAGACGATCGACCGGGCCGAGACCGCGATCCGAGCCGCCGACCCGATGGTCAGCGCGCTCTACCTGGAGCCGGACCTCTACCACGAGGACTACCAGCCGCAGGCACGTCCGGAACGCCCGGCCGCGCCGTCCCACTGACCGTGCGGAGCCGACGATGACCAAGATCCTGATCTTGAACGGACCGAACCTCGGCCGGCTCGGCAAGCGCCAGCCCGAGGTGTACGGCTCCACCACCCATGATCAACTCGCGGACCGGCTGGTCGCGTTCGGGAAGGAACTCGGCGTCGAGGTCGAGGTGCGGCAGACCGATCACGAGGGCGAACTGGTCGGCTGGCTGCACGAGGCCGCCGACCATTCGTTCCCGGTCGTCCTGAACCCGGCGGCCTGGACCCACTACTCGATCGCGGTCGCCGACGCGGTGGCCCAGCGGACGGCGGACCTGATCGAGGTGCACCTGTCCAACGTGCACGCCCGGGAGGAGTTCCGCCGCCACTCGGTGATCACGCCGTACGCGACCGGAGTGATCGCCGGCCTCGGCATCACCGGCTACGAACTCGCCCTGCGCCGCCTCGCCGAGTCCCCTTCCGCCCCCTGAGCCTGTCGATAGGCCAGGTCGGTTCGCCGGCTCATGCCGCGGCCGAGCGGGAGAGTTGATCAAGCCGGCTCAGTTCGTCGGCGGACAGGTCCAGCGACATCGCCTCGGCCGCCTGGGTCGCCTGGCTCGGCTTCGAGGCACCCGGGATCGCCACCACCGTCTCGCCGTAGAACGTGATCAACCAGGCCAGCGCGACCTGGCTCGGGCTGGCACCGTGGGCGCGGCCGATCGTGATCAACTCCTCGATCAGCGGCGCGGTGCGGCGCAGGGTCCGCTCGTCGAAGCCGCCGGCCAACCGCCGGAACGGGAGCAGGCCCGACCGGGCTTGTTGATCATGGAAGCGTCCGGTGAGCAGGCCGGACCGCAGCGGCGAGTACGCGATCAGCGTGATCCCGAGCCGCCGGGCGAGGTCGAGCACCCCGTTCCGCTCGACATCGCGGTGCAGCAGGCTGATCTGCACCTGGTTCGACGCCAGCACCAGGTCGTGCCGGGCCAGCACCGCGTGCGCCAGTTCCAGCTGCCGGGCGGAGAAGTTGCTCACCCCGATCGCGGTGATCTTGTGCTCGTGGGCCAGCCGGGCCATCGCCGTGAGCTGCGCGGTCAGTGAGGAGAAGCTGCCGTACGGCAGGTGGATCTGGTGCAGGGCGATCGGGTGACCCTGCAGCGCGGCCAGCCGGTCGTCGATCGTGCGGACGATGCTGCCCGCGGTCCGCAGCCCTGGCGTCCACTTGGTGGCGATCGGGACCTGGCCCGGCGCGACGCCGAGGTCGCGCAGCGCGGTGGTCAGGGCTCGTTCGGAGCGGCCGCGGCCGTACATCTCGGCGGTGTCGAACCAGCCGGTGCCGGCCCGGAGCGCCGCGTCGACGATCTCGGTGACGGCCGGCTGTTCCAGCGGCGGGTAGAACAGGCGGGCGACCAGCCCGGCGCCGGCGAACTGCATGCAGCCCAGGCCGATCGGCGTGATCTTGAGGTCGGTGCGGCCGAGGCTGCGGGTGGCGGTGACCATGCGGTCCTCCCTGGATCGTGAGACATGCGTGTCTCATCATCGTACACAGATGAATCCAGGTCGGACCAGCCTGTAATCTCCTGAGGCATGGCACGACAGCCCGCGCTGCAGGACCGGATCGCGACCGGGATCCTTGATGCGGCCGCCGCGGTGCTGGCCGAGCGCGGGCTCACGGCGAGCATGGGCGAGATCGCCGCGGCCGCCGGGGTGGGCCGGGCCACCCTCTACCGCTATTTCCCCAATCGGGACGCGCTGCTGGAAGGTCTGATCCAGGCCGCGACGGCCGAGCTCACCGCTCGGGTGGCGGCGGCCGACCTCGACGCGGTCTCGGTCGAGGTCGCGTTGGGCCGGCTGGCCCGGGCCTTCCTGACCGCGGGCGCCAAGTACGCCGTGCTGGCCAGCGTGGACAAGAAGGGTCTGGGAAGTTCGGGTGAACTCGAGGCGGAGGTACGGCGACCGGTCCGGGACCTGATCGACCGCGGGCTGGCCGACGGAACCTTCCGGGCGGAGGTCGGCGCCGACGTCCTGCTGGGCTCGCTGGCCGCCCTGCTGGAGCACGGCCTGGCCCGGGTGATGGCCGGCGATGCCGGGATCGAGTCGGTCGGGGACTCGTTGGTCGATCTCTACCTGAACGGTGCTTCGGCGCGCTGACCGGTACCGCGCGTCGGGTCAGGGGAGCAGGCCGCGGGACAGGGCGGCGACGACCGCGGCGGTACGGTCGGCGACCCCGAGCTTGCCGAAGATCCGTACCAGATAGGTCTTGACCGTCGCCTCGCCGATGAAGAGCCGGGCCCCGATCTCGGCATTGGTCAGCCCCTCGCCGACCAGGCCGAGCACCTCCCGTTCCCGGTCGGAGAGGGCCGGTGGCTCGGCCCGCCGGGTGAGCCGGGCCGTCACCTCGGGAGACCAGGCCTGGCGACCGGCGGCGACGGCCCGGATCGCCGCCGTGAGCTCGTTGATCGACACGTCCTTGAGCAGGTAGCCGACCGCGCCGGCCTCGATGGCGGGCCGGATGTCGGCGTCGTCCGAGTACGTCGTCAGGACGATGACCCGATGCCCGTCGAGCCGCCGGATCGCGCTGACGCCGTCGCCGCCCGGCATCCGCAGATCCATCAGGATCACGTCGGGCGCGAGGCGGTGGGCCAGGGTCACGGCCTCGTCGCCGGAGGCGGCCTCGGCGACGATCTCGATGTCGTCGACGGCGGCCAGCATGCCGCGGATTCCCTGCCGGACCAGCGCGTGGTCGTCGGCGACCAGCACCCTCACCACGGGAGCCTGACCGTGATCGTGGTGCCGCCGCCCGGCCGGCTGTCGAGGGTCAGCCGGCCGCCGGCCTGCTCGACCCGGCCGCGGATCCCGCACAGGCCGTAGCCCCGGCTCGGCTCGGCCGGATCGAAGCCGACGCCGTCGTCGGCGATGACCAGCGTCCGGCCACCCTCGTCCGAGGTCAGCACGATCCGGGCCGACCCGGCGTGGGCGTGCCGGCCGATGTTGCTGACCGATTCCTGCGCGATCCGGAACAGGGCTTCGTCCTGCGCCGGGTCGCGGCGTCCGCCGGAACCCTGGTCGTCGGGGAGGTCGAGGTCGGCCGGCGGTACGCAACGCCGGGCCAGCTCGGCGAGCGCGGCGTCCAGCGAACCGTTGGCGAGGACCGGTGGGGTGAGCGCGGCGACCAGGCTCCGTACCTCGGCCAGATTCTCCCGGGCGGCGGTCCGGGCGGAGGTGAGGTGGTCGTTGGCGCCGGTCTCGGCCTCGGCCGCCTGCAGCAGCATCGAGATGGCGCCCAGTCCCTGGGCCACCGTGTCGTGGATGTCGCGGGCCAGCCGCTCCCGTTCGGCCAGCACGCCGGCCTGCCGGTTCGCCGCCGCGAGCTCGCTCCGGGTGCGATCCAGCTGCTCGATCAGCCGGGCCCGTTCGGTGTTCTGGACGCCGAGCCGATCGATCACCACGCCGAGCACGGCGGCGGAACTGAGCAGGATCAGCAGGATCAAGATCGCCTGCCAGGGATTGGCGCCGGCCAGGGTGATCCAGCGAAACGCGGCGCCGGAACACAGGACGGCCATGACCGCGACGGCCACCGGGATCCGCAGCGCCATGAAGGCCTGCGGGACCAGGGCGCCGAGCCCGAACGCCGCGGCGGGGATCAGCACGGTGGCCGGCAGGAACAGGATGATCATGGCGGCCACGTACCACCAGGTGCCCGGAGTCGGCCGGACCTGGGTGCGGATCGCCCGGCGACCGGCCAGGACGTAGGCGCCGGCCAGCAGCAGGAGCAGGGCCACGACGATCCCCGTGGTCAGCGGTGGGCCCTCCTGCAGGACCACGATGGCGATGGTGCCGACCAGGGCGATCCCGAAGTAGGCGTCCCAGAACGGATAGCTTCGCTGCCAGGCGTCCTGGGCTCGAGCCACCCGCTCCGTACTCGAGGAATCCATGGCCTCCCCGCCCCGAGGTTGTCCATCGTCCGGCGGACACCGCCCGTGCCGGATGCATCAGATCATGTCAAACATGGAGCGAAAATTTGCAGTCAAGATCCTCATTGTCGCCTCGGTGGTCTTCGGCGGGGCCATCGCGATCATGGCCGTCGCCGGGTCGCCGGTGATGGGCACCGTCTCGATCGTCGGTGCCACCACCCTCGGTCTGCTGTGGGTTCTGACGGCCCTGTTCGGCAAGCCGTCGAGCACCGACGAACGATCGTCCTGAGGCCGATCCGGCCCGGTCGCCGCCGAGTTGTACGGACGAGTGCAACGGGGGCGAGGAACTTCATCGGGGTGGTCTAGTCTGACCGGCATGGACTTTCGCGTAGCAGACCTCGGCCTCGCCGAATTCGGCCGCAAGGAGATCAGGCTCGCCGAGCACGAGATGCCCGGCCTGATGGCGATGCGGGAACAGTACGGAGACAGTAAGCCGCTGAGCGGGGCGAAGATCGCCGGCTCGCTGCACATGACCATCCAGACCGCGGTGCTGATCGAGACCCTGGTCGCGCTCGGCGCCGAGGTGCGCTGGGCCAGCTGCAACATCTTCTCGACCCAGGACCACGCCGCCGCGGCGATCGTCGTCGGTGACGGCACCCCGGAGGACCCGAAGGGTGTCCCGGTGTTCGCCTGGAAGGGCGAGACGCTGGAGGAGTACTGGTGGTGCACCGAGCAGATTCTCAGCTGGCCGAACGGCGAACTGGCCAACATGATCTTGGACGACGGCGGTGACGCGACGCTCCTCGTACACAAGGGTGTCGAGTACAGCAAGGCCGGCGAGGTGCCCGAGCCGGGCGCCGACGATCCGGAGGAACTGCAGGTCATCCTGTCCGTGCTGAAGGCGTCGATCGCCGCCGGCCGGAACTGGACCGAAGTGGCGAACGCGATCAAGGGCGTCACCGAGGAGACCACCACCGGCGTGCACCGGCTGTACGAGATGGCCAAGGCCGAGTCGCTGCTGTTCCCGGCGATCAACGTCAACGACTCCGTGACCAAGTCGAAGTTCGACAACAAGTACGGCTGCCGGCACTCCATGATCGACGGCCTGAACCGGGCCACCGACGTGCTGATCGGCGGCAAGGTCGCGGTCGTCTGCGGGTACGGCGACGTCGGCAAGGGCTGCGCGGAATCCCTGCGTGGACAGGGCGCTCGCGTGATCATCACCGAGGTCGACCCGATCTGCGCGCTGCAGGCGGCGATGGACGGGTATCAGGTGACCACGCTGGAGGAGGCCCTCCCGGTCGCCGACATCTACGTCACCGCCACCGGCTGCTTCAACGTGATCACCGCCGACCAGATGAGCCGGATGAAGCACCAGGCGATCGTGTCCAACATCGGCCACTTCGACAACGAGATCGACATGGCCGGGCTGACCAAGATCCCCGGCGTCGAGCGGACCAACATCAAGCCGCAGGTCGACGAGTGGACGTTCGAGGCCGGCACCGACAAGGCGCACTCGATCATCGTGCTCAGCGAGGGCCGGCTGATGAACCTCGGCAACGCCACCGGCCACCCGAGCTTCGTGATGAGCAACTCCTTCACCAACCAGGTGCTGGCCCAGATCGAGCTGTTCGCCAAGACCGAGCAGTACCCGGTCGGGGTGTACGTGCTGCCGAAGCACCTGGACGAGGCTGTCGCCCGGCTGCACCTGGACGCCCTTGGTGTGAAGCTGTCCACGCTCACCGACAAGCAGGCCGAGTATCTCGGGCTGCCGGTCGAGGGCCCGTACAAGCCGGACCACTACCGCTACTGAGGTTCTGACCTCCGAGCCGATGGCCGGTCGAGCCGCACTCCAGGTGCGGTTCGGCCGGCCATCAGCCGTTGCGGCGCAGGGCCGGGACCACCTGGCAGAGCAGCAGCGGCGCGAGATCCTCCGGCAACGGGTCGGTACCGAGGTCGAGCCAGCGC
Source organism: Microlunatus sp. GCM10028923 (assembly GCF_042666975.1). Lineage (NCBI taxonomy): Bacteria > Bacillati > Actinomycetota > Actinomycetes > Propionibacteriales > Propionibacteriaceae > Microlunatus > Microlunatus sp. GCM10028923. The sequence goes on from NZ_JBHTFF010000024.1 coordinate 20,766, forward strand.
AGCTCCTCGATCTCCGCGGCCGGGGCGGCCACCGGGACCGGCGGATGATCGAAGACCGTCGACTCGACCTCCCGGTCGGGCTGACCCGCCGCGACGTCGCGAAACGTGCCCAGCTCCCGGAGCTCGTCGGCGTTCAAGATCACCGAGAGTTCCTCGTGGCACTCGCGGACCGCCGTCTGGCGTGCCGTCTCGCCCGGTTCGGGCTTCCCGCCCGGCAGCATGAACCAGTCCGTGCCGCGCTTGCGTACCGTCAGGATCCGGTCGGCCCCGTCCCGCAGGACGACCGTGCAGACCCGGATCAACCCCGTCTCCGTCACGCCGCCAACCTAGTTGGACGCCGCTGAACCGCCGGGCAGTAGGGTCTGGGGATGGTGATCATGGACGATTACGCCCGGTTGTTCCGGCTGGACGGGCGGCGGGCGCTGGTGGTCGGGGCGGGGAACGGGATCGGGCGCGAGTCGGCGCTGGCCCTGGCGGCGCACGGTGCGGAGGTGATCGCCGCCGATCTCGATGCTGACGCGGCCGCGGACACGGCGAAGCTCGCCGGGGCGCAGGCCTATCCGCTGGACGTGCTGGACGGCGCCGCGATCACGGCCGCCGCGGCCGAGTTCTCCGACCTCGACGTGCTCGTCTTCACCGCCGCGACGAACGTACGCAAGCGGCTGGTCGACTACACCGACGACGAGTTCGACCGCGTGATCGGGCTCAATCTCGCGGCCTCGTTCCGGCTGATCCGGGCGTTCGGCGGGCCGATGGCCGAGCGCGGCCGGGGCAGCATCATCGGGTTCAGCTCGATCCGGGCGACGACGGTCGAGCCCGGCCAGGGGGTGTACGCGGCGACGAAGTCCGGGCTGATCCAGCTGCTGCGCACCGCGGCCGCGGAGTTCGGTCCGCGCGGGGTCCGCTGCAACGCGGTCGCGCCCGGCATCGTCGCCACCCCACTGACCGCGCAGATCCGGGCGGACGAGGCGTGGTCGGCGGCGTACGCCAGCAAGAGCGCCCTGGGCCGGTGGGCGGAGCCGTCCGAGATCGCCGGCGCGGTGGTCTTCCTGGCCAGCGACGCGGCCAGCTACGTGACCGGCAGCTGCCTCATGGTCGACGGCGGCTGGACCGCGGTCGACGGACGCTACACCCCGCCTGCCTGAAGGTGATCCTGGCGCAGCCTGGCCATGAACGCCCGCTGCGCCTTCGAGCCGCCCCGGTCCAGCGTCTCCGCGGTGCGGCTCAGCTCGTCGTCCGCGCCGAGCTGCCGATGCCCCCAGACGCCGAACTGCACCAGCGCCGGTAGCAGGGCGATCGAGCGCTCGGTGAGGCTGTAGATCCCCTTCTGCCGGTGGGTCGGATCGGGCCGCCGGGTCAGCATCCCGGCCGCCGTCAGGGCCTGCAGCCGGTCCGCGAGCAGCTTCGTCGAGATGCCCTCGTCCGATCCCAGCAGCAGCTCCCGGTAGTGCCGCCGGCCCGCGAACATCACGTCGCGCAGGATCAGCAGCGACCACCGGTCGCCGAGCAGTTCGACCGCGAGATTCAGCGGGCATTCCGAGCGCGAGGTCGCCATGATGATGTGCTTTCCAAAGTAGTTGCAATCTGTGTGCAGTCTAGCCTAGAGTCAGAACTGCTTTAGAAAGGTAACCAGAGGAACGAGGGAGTCATGACGGAGCAGCAGACGCCGACGGCGCAGCCGATCAGGATGGGCGGCCGGGGTGCGGGGGTCACCGAGGGGTCGACGGATCCGCAGTGGGACGACGTCGTGCAGCGGTTGCGCACCGGCGGCTGGCGCTGGCTGACCACCCTGCGCGAAGGGCAGCCGCATACCCGGCCGGTGTTCGCGGCCTGGTCGGACGGGACGTTCTTCATCGCGTCGAAGAGCAGCACCCAGAAGACCCGGAACCTGGATGTGGACGGCCGCTGCTCGGTCGCCGCCGACGTCGACAGCTACCACCTGGTGGTCGAGGGCGTCGCCCGCCGGGTGCTCGACGAGCCGACCCTGGGCCGCGCTTCCACCGCGTTCCAGGAGGTGTACGGGTGGGCGACGACGATCGCCGGCGACGAACTCGACGCGGAGTACGGCGCGCCCACCTCAGGTGGCCCGCCCTACCGGGTCTACCAGGTCACGCCGACCACGGTGCACGCCTTCCCGGCCAGCGCCGACTTCATCCCGACGCGGTGGAGTTTCTAGGTCCGGGTCAGGAAGCGCCGGGCCGCCTCGGCGTAGACCCTGGTCTTGCGGACGATGTCGTCCAGTTCCACGTACTCGTCGGCCTGGTGCGCGATCCACTTGCCGCCGGGCCCGTACACGACGGTGGGAATGCCTGCCTTCGCGGTGAGGATGGTGCCGTCGGTGGTGCCGGGGACGCCGCCGTAGACCGGGTCGCTGCCGGTGATCATGGTGTGGGCCGCCGCCAGCGCGGTGACCACGGGATCGTCCAGCGGCGTGTCCACCGGCGGCCGGTTGACGCCGATCGTCACGGTCGCGACGGTCTCCGCCTTCGCCGCCAGCGCCTCGGCCAGCCCAGTCAACCGCTCGACGAGCCGATCATGATCAACTCCCGGTACGGTACGGACGTCGACCGCCACCGTCGCCCGGGCCGGAATGACGTTGATCTGATCAAGGTCGCCGCCGGTGATCACCGTCGGAGTCAGATAGCTGGCGCCGAGCAGCGGGTGCGGGCCCGGGTCGGCCTGCAGCCCGTCCTGGACATCGGCCAGCGCACGGACGAACTCCGCCGCCGGCTGCAACGGGTTCCGGCCCTGGTCCGGCATGGCACCGTGCGCCATCCGGCCGTCGAACTCGACCAGGACCCGGATCGCTCCCTTCGAACTGGGACAGAGTTCCTCGGCCTCCGGCTCGCAGACGATCGCGCCGTCGACGTCGTCGACCTGGCCGGAGTCGACCAGGTGGTGGACGCCGATCATCAGACCCTCCTCGTCGGCGAGCGCGCAGACCTTGATCGTTCCGGGAAACGGCCCGGCCAGCTGCAGCGCCCGGACGCCGAAGATCATCGCGGCGACGCCGGACTTCATGTCCGCGCTGCCGCGCCCGTACAGCCGGCCGTCGACGACCTCCGCGCCGAACGGATCCCGGGTCCACTCGGCCAGGGTGCCCTCGGTGACCACGTCCGTGTGCCCCTCGAACATCAGCACCGGGCCCGGACCGCCGCCGCCCTCGATCACCGCGACGACGTTGGGCCGGCCGGGCGCCGGTTCGGTGATCACCGGCTGCCAGCCGAAGCCGCGCATCGTCTCGGCCACCAGCGCGGCGGCCGGCGCCTCGGACCGGCCGTGCGCCGGGTCGTTCACGCTCGGGATCCGGACCAGGGCCCGGGTGAAGTCGATCACGCCGTCGGCGTCGATCTCGATCATCGTTGCTCCTCGCTTGCCGCAGTGATCAAGGTGGGAATGGCGGCCAGAAGCCTTTGGGTGTACGGGTGCCGCGGGTCCTCGTACACCTCCGCGGTGGCGCCCTGCTCGACGATCGCGCCGTCGTGCAGCACGGCCACCCGATCGCAGAGCTGACGTACCACGGAAAGATCATGAGAGACGAAGATCAACGTCAGCCGGAAGTCCCGGACCAGGTCGGTGAGCAGGTCGAGGATCTGGGCCCGGACCGAGACGTCGAGCGCGCTGACCGGTTCGTCGGCGACCAGCACCCGCGGCTGCGGCGACAGGGCCCGGGCGATCGAGATTCGTTGCCGCTGGCCGCCGGAGAACTGGTGCGGATAGCGGTGCGCCGCGTTCTGCGGCAGGCCGACCGCGTCGAGCAGTTCCGCCACCCGCGCGTCGATTCCGGGGATGCCGAGCGAGACCATCGGCTCGGCGATGATGTCCCGGACCCGCATCCGCGGATCGAGCGAGGCCTGCGGGTCCTGGAACACGATCTGCAGGTCCCGGCGCAGGAAGCGGAGCGCCGACTCGGGCCGGCCGGCGATCTCGGTCCCGTCGAACGTGATCGAGCCTGTGGTCGGCCGGTCCAGCGCGGCCAGCAGCCGGAGCAGCGTCGACTTGCCCGAACCGGACTCGCCGACGATCCCGAGCCGGTCGCCTGCGCGGACGGTCAGGTCCACGTCGCGCAGGGCGGGCACCGGTTCGCCGGGCTGGAACAGCGACCGCCGCGGCCGCCGGTAGGTCCGGCTCAACCCGGTCGCCTCGATGATCACGGCCCCCTCGTCCCCTGAGCCTCCTTCTTCGTGCCCTGAGTCTGTCGAAGGGCCTAGCCCGGCCTGCCCTTCGACAAGCTCGGGGAACGTTGGTGTGGATGCGGCCAACAACCGTTGCGTATAAGGGTGTTCGGGGTTCGCGAAGACGTCGGCGGTCCGCCCGGCCTCGACGATCTCGCCGTCGTGCAGCACCAGCACCCGTTCGCAGAGTTGGGAGACGACGGCCAGGTCGTGGGTGATGAACAGCAGTGCGTTGCCCCGCTCGGCCTGCAGCGAGGTGATCAACTCCAGCATCGCGGCCTGCACGGTGACGTCGAGCGCGGAGGTCGGCTCGTCGCAGATCAACAGCCTGGGCCGGTTGGCCAGGGCCATGGCCAGGACCACCCGCTGCCGCATCCCGCCGGACAGCTGGTGCGGGTAGGACCGGGCGATCCGCTCCGGCTCGGCCAGCCGGACCTGGGCCAGCAGCTCGACGGTCGCGGCCTTGGCGGCTGCCCGCGACGGCGCCGTCCGGTGCAAGATCATCACCTCGGCGACCTGATCACCGATCCGCATCAGCGGGTTCAGGGCCGTCATCGGCTCCTGGAAGACGATCGACGTCTCCTGCCCGCGGATCGCGGCGGCCTGCCGCTCCGGCAGCCCGATCAGGTCCGGACCGACGCCAGCCAGCCGGACCGAACCGTGGGCCCGCAGCCCCTCCGGCAGCAGGTTCATGATCGACATCGCGGTCAGCGACTTGCCGGAGCCGGACTCGCCGATCAGCCCGACCCGCTCGCCCGCCGCAACGGTGAAGGTCACGTCGCGGAGCAGCTCGGTGCTGCCGGCGGTCACGGTCAGGCCGGCGACCTCGAGGGTGGGCTCGGTCATCGCACTTCCTCCAGCCGTGGATCGAGCCAGTCCCGCAGGCCGTCGCCGAGCAGGTTGAAGCCGAGCACGGCCACCGCGATGGCCAGGCCCGGGACCAGGGTCAGCCGCGGCTCGCCGAACAGCAGTTCCTGGCCCTCGGACAGCATCCGGCCCCAGGACGGCGTGGGCGGCGGGGTGCCGAAGCCGAGGAAGGACAGTGCGGCCTCGGCCAGGATCGCGATCGCGAACGAGACCGAGGCCTGGACGATGATCATGCTCGCGATGTTCGGCAGCACGTGCCGGACGGCGATCGCCGGGCCGCGCCGGCCGGCCGCCCGGGCCGCGAGGACGTACTCGGTGCGCATCACCTGCAGGGTCTGGCCACGGGCCACCCGGGCGAACGCGGGCAGGGTCGCGATGCCGATTGCGATCATGGCGGTCAGCGTGCTCGGGCCGAACACCGCGCCGAACATGATCGCCAGCAGCAGCGCCGGGAACGCGAAGATCACGTCGTTCACCCGCATCAGCAGTTCGCCCGGCCAGCGGTCGGTCATCCCGGCGGCGATCCCGACCGGGGTGCCGAGCAGGGCCGCGACGCCGACCGCCACGATCCCGACGAACAAGGTGGTCCGGGCGCCGACCAGCAGCTGGCTGAACACGTCCCGGCCGAACTTGTCCGTGCCCAGGGGATAGACCGGGTCGAACAGCGGCCGCAGCCGGGCCCCGCCGTCGACGAAGGTGGGGTCGTGCGGCGTCCAGACGAACGAGAGCAGGGCGATGATCACGACCAACCCGACCAGGACGGCACCGGCGATCAGGTTCGGGCCCGGTCGGCGGCCGGCGGCCCGGGCCGGGGGAGCGGTCGCGGTCACCGGGCCCCCCGCAGCCGTGGATCCAGCACCAGGTAGCCGACGTCGACGACGAAGTTGATCACCAGGACGGCGGCCACCAGGACCATCACGGTGCCCTGGACCAGCAGCAGGTCCCGGTTGGCGACCCCGTCCAGCAGCAGGCTGCCGAGCCCCGGAATCGTGAACACCCGCTCGATCACCACGGCCCCGATCAGCAGCGTCGCCACCTGCAGCCCTAGCACGGTGATCACCGGGATCGCCGCGTTCCGGCTGCCGTGCCGCCAGAGCGCCCGGTACGGTCCCAGGCCCTTGGCCCGGGCCGTCCGCAGGTAGTCCTCGCGGAGGACGTCGAGCACGGCGGAGCGGACGTAGCGGCTGAGGACGGCGCCCTGCACCAGGCCGAGCGAGAGGGACGGCAGGAACAGGTGCCGGAGGAAGCCGACCGGGTCCTGAGCCGGCACGACGAAGCCGCCCGACGGCAGGATCCGCAGGCTCACCGCGAAGACGAACAACAGGCCGATCCCGGCCACGAAGGCGGGCACCGCGATGCCGGCCTGGCTGATCCCGGACAGGATCAGGCCGGACAGCTTCCGGTGCCGGACGGCCGCCGCGGTGCCGAGCGGGATCGCGATGATCAACGCGAGGATCAGGCCGAACAGCACCAGCCAGCAGGTGACCGCGAACCGGTCCATGATCAACGGCCCGATCGGGGTCTCGCTCACGTACGAGGTGCCGAAGTCGCCGACCACCAGCCCGCCGGCCCAGTCCAGGTACTGCACGAACAGCGGGCGGTCGGTGCCGAACCGGGCCCGCAGCGCGGCGATCGCCTCGGGGGTCGCGTTGACGCCGAGCGCGATCACCGCCGGATCGCCCGGCAGTACCGCCATGAAGGCGAACACGATCAACGTCGCCGCGACCAGGCTGATCAGCAGCACCGCGATCCGCTTGATCAGGTAGAGGCTCACGTCTTGGACAGGCCGGTCAGGTCGAACGACTCCGAGACCACGTTCTGCGGCAGGCCCTTGACGGCCGTGGTGGCGACCATCAGGTTCGGGAACAGGAACAGGAAGTCGGCCGCCGCATCCTCCGAGATGATCTTGGCCGCCTGCTTCATGGTGGCGACCTGCTCGTCCTCGGTGCCGGCGTCGGCCTCCGCGAACAGCTTGCGTACCTCGGCGTTGTCGTAGCGCGGGTAGTACTTCGGGTTGCCGAACACGGCGGTGATGTCGCGGGGCTCGACGTGGTTGACGATCGACAGGTCGTAGTCGGCCTTGGTGAACACCTGGTCCAGCCAGCGGGCCGGGAACTCCAGCGGCTCGATGTTCGCCGTGATCCCGACCTGCTGCAGTTGGGACTTGACCACCTGGGCGGCCGCGGTGGCGTACGGGAGGTTGGCGATCCGGAACTTCACCGTGAGCTTCTCGGCCCCTGCCTCGGCCAGCAGCGCCTTGGCCTTCGCGGGATCGTACGGATAGAGGCCGGTGAGGTCCTCGTACCAGGGATCGCTGGGCGGCACCATGCCGCCGATCAATTGGCCGCGGCCCGCCCAGGCCGTGTCCAGCAGCTCCTGGTGGTTGATCGCGTGCCGGACCGCGCGGCGCACCCGGACGTCGTCGAAGGGCGGCCTGCCGTTGTTCAGGCTCAGTACGACCTCGCCGGTGGAGGTGCCCTCGATCACCTGGAACCGCGCGGTGTCGCCGAACTGGCCCAGCGACTCCGGCGCGACGACGGCGGAGATCACGTCGATCCCGCCGGAGAGCAGCGCGTTGTTCAGCGCCGTCGCGTCCTTGAAGTAGCGCAGCACGACCCGGTCGACACCGGGCTTGGCGCCCCAGTAGTCCGGGTTGGCCTCGAGCGTGATCGAATCCCCGCGCTTCCACTCCACGAACCGGAACGGCCCGGTGCCGTAAGGCTGATTGGCAAGATCATCGACGCCGGTGGTGGAGAACATCGCGCCGACCCGGGTCGCCATCGAATAGAGCCAGGAGTTGCTCGGCTGCTTCAACGTCACCTGGACCGAGTGTTCGCCGATCTTGGTCGTCTCGGCGACGACATCCATCTTGGCCTTGAGTGAGGTCGTCCACTCCTTCGTCACCCGATCGATGCTGAAGATCACGTCGTCGGCGGTGAACGGCCGGCCGTTGGTGAAGCGCGCATTGTCGACCAGCTCGAAGGTGTAGTTCAGGCGGTCGTCGCTGACCTTCCACGACTTGGCCAGCAGGGGCACGATCGCGCCGTTCTGATCGAGCTTGACCAGGCCCTCGTAGACGTTGACCAGCAGCGCCTGCGGGATGGCGGCGCCGTCGGTGCGGGTGAAGTCGAGGTTGGCCGGCTCGGCGACGAAGCCGACGGTCAGGGTCCGGGTGGCCGGGCCACCGGGGGTGCTGGTCGAGCCGGCGGTGCAGCCCGCGACGGCGGCTCCAAGGCCGAGTCCCGCGCCGATCCCTAGGACCGAGCGGCGGGGCAGGAACGAGACGTTCGGACGTCGACTCACGGCGAGAACCTCCTTGGTGGACACAGCATAGGGTCCACCGATCCTCGGCGCCTCTGGTCTTGTCCGGGCGCGCTGCGTACAATCGAACGGGTGTGCGAATCACCTCGAGATGAGCGGGGCTTCTGGCGGCGGGAGGCGAGCTGGCTGCGGGTCAGCATCGCCCGGCTGCGGGTCTGGCTCGCCCGGGTGATCGGGAGGCGATTGCGATGATCATGATCGGGCGCTGTCGAAGCGTCGGACCACCTCGGCCAGCGAGTCGTCGGTGCCGACGTTGCCGGCGAAGACCACGTACGGCAGCCCGGCCGCGGGACCCTCCGCCGGCTGCCAGAGCGACACGATGCCGGGCAGCAGGGTGCCGCGGATGGTCGCCCGCCGGATGCCGAGGGCCTCGGTCGCCACGTCGGAGGAGGTGATCCCGCCCTTGGCGATCACGAAGGCCGGGCGGCGCCGTTCCATGATCAGCTTCGTCAGGTCGACGACGGCGGCGCTGACCGCGCGCGAGATGGCCAGGCTCTGCGCACCGTCGAGGCCGCGCCGCAGCGTGCGGCTGGTCGTGATCACCGCGTGCCGGTGATCGAATTCGGCGGCGGCGCGCTCGGCCAGCTCGGCGACGTGGGTCGGGTCGGTGGAGTCGATGATCTTGTCGACGTCCAGTTCGAGCCGGGTCGCGTCGGTCGTCTCGGTGAGTCGGTCCAGCTGCCGGGAACTCAACGGGACATGGGATCCGACGATGATCAGCCCGCCTGGTGCCGTGGCCGTGCCGGGATCGGGGCGGAGTTCGGCATCGTCGACCGGCGGGGCCGGGAACTGGCCGGACCGGGACCGGACGAACGACGGGCCGACCCGGTAGGCGAACCGGCGCCCGGCCCGTTCGGCCGCGATCAGGCCGAGCGTGAGCACGCGAAGATCATCATCGGCGACCGCGTCGGTGACCACCCAGGACAGTCCGAACCCGTGCCCGGAGCCTGCCGAAGGGTCAGCCCCGGCGACGCGCCCTGAGCCTGTCGAAGGGCCAGCCCCGGTGACGTGCCCTGAGCTTGTCGAAGGGCCAGGCCCGATCCGGCTCGGCACGTCGACAGGATCGTTGCGCGGATGGTTCGTCAGTCCGAGCAGGGTCGCGGTGACCCCGTCCGGCCCGTCCCGGCGCAGATCCTGCACGGTGATCGTGACGACCTGGTCCCGCGGGATCCGGCCGGCCGTCTTCTCCTCGACCCAGGCGGCCAGCTCCGAGCTGCGGTAGCCGAAGGTCGCGTCGCTCGCGTACTCGGTCTCGCCGGCGGGAACCATCCCGTCCGGAGTCCGTACCCAATGGGTGCCGTCGACGGTGAGTCGGCCCGCGTCGAGGTAGGACGGGTTGATGATCACCGCGTCGACCGGCTGCCCGGCGGTCGCGGACTCCTCGGCGAGTGTCTCCGGCTCCAGCGGGAAGTGCCCGCGCAGGGTGGAGTCGCTGCGGCTGGCAAAGGTCAGCTCGACGCCTTCTTCGGCGGCGACGGCCAGGCAGGCGCGGGCGGCCTCCCGGGTGCGCTCCTCGGCCGCGACCGGGTCCAGGCTGCGCGTGTTGGTCAGCACGAAGAACGCCGCGGTCTGCTGCCGCAGCGCCCAGCGCAGGTCGTCCGGACTCCAGCGGGTGATCACCGGCAGGTCCTTGATCGTCTGGTTCCCGGTCGGGTCGTCGTCCAGCACGGCGACCCGGCGGCCGGTCGCGCACGCCTCGGTCAACTGGTCGGAGGTGACTCCGTACTCGGCGGCGAGCGGGGCGAGCAGGGACGATTCCGGCACCGGACTGGTCATGTCACCAGGGTTTCACTCCCGTTCCGGGGGCCGGGACCGGGATCGGGGAGTACGGTCGCGGTCGCTACCATCAACGGGTGTCCAGGAAGATCATCATCACCGGTGGGGCGGGCTTTCTCGGCCGGCGGCTGACCGAGCAGCTGCGCCGGCCCGACGCGCCCGAACCGGTCGGGACGATCGTCTGGTACGACCAGCCGGCCGCGATCGAGGCCGCCCGCGCGACGGCACCGGAAGGCGTCGAACTGGTCGGCGGCGACATCGCCGACCCCGACGGGCTGGCGGCGCTGCTGGACGAGCCCGAGATCGGGATCTTCCACCTGGCTTCGGTGGTCAGCGGGCAGGGCGAGCAGGACTTCGACCTGGCCCTGCGGGTCAACCTGGACGGCACCCGGGCGCTGCTCGAGGCGGCCCGGCGGCATGGCGGGGTTCGGCTGGTGGCGACCAGTTCCGTGGCGATCTTCGGCCCGGGCAGCGGCCCGGTCGGCAGTGACGCCGCGCCGCCACGGCCCGGCACCACGTACGGGATGACCAAGGCCGTGCTGGAGCTGATGATCAACGACTACACCCGGAAGGGCTTCCTGGACGGCCGGGTGGCCCGGATCCCGACGGTGATCATCCGGCCCGGCCGGCCCAACGCGGCGGCCTCGTCCGCGGCCAGCGCCGTGTTCCGGGAACCGCTCGCGGGCCGGCCGTACGCGGTGCCGGTGGCTCCGGAGACCCGGATGGCGGTCGGTGGGGCCGCGGGAGTCGTGGCCGGGCTGGCCGACCTGTACCGGGTGCCGGGGGAGTCGCTCGGCGAGTTCCGTACCGTCACCTTTCCGAGCGTTTCGGCCACCTTCGCCGAGATGCTCGAGGTGCTGCGCCGGACGGTGCCGGCCGAGGCCTTGGCACCGGTGACGTTCGAGCCCGACCCGGAGATCCAGGCGATCGTCGACACCTGGGTGCCGCGGACGGAGGGCGACCGGGCCCGCGACCTCGGCATCGGCGTCGTTGATGATCTTGAGGCGATCCTGCACGACTACCTGGATCGCGAGCACCCCGACCTTGTCCCCCAACGGAAGCAGAGCCAGCCGTGAAGGTGTTGTTGCCGACCAGTGTCCCGCTCGATCCCGCGCTGCCGGAGGGGGTCGAGGGTGTCGCGTACGACCCCGAGGCCGAACTGCCCGCCGAGCACGAGGACGCCGACGTGGTGGTGCTCTGGCTGAACCCGGCCGCCCGGATGGCCGAACTGGCCGCGCGGCTGACCAAGGTGCGGCTGGTGCAGGGCCTGATGGCGGGCACCGATTCGGTGGTGGCGGCGGGCTTCCGCCCGGACGCCGTGATCGCCTCCGGCCGTGGCCTGCACGACCTGACCGTCGCCGAGCACACCCTGGCCCTGGCACTCGCCGCCGCCCGTCGACTGGACAAGGCGCTCGACGCGCAGTCCCGCGGCACCTGGGACACCGCCCTCGGCTACCGGCAGCCGCTGGACAACGCGCAGGGCTTGACCACGCTGCGGGACGCCCGGGTGACGATCTGGGGTTTCGGCAGCATCGCCAAGACCCTGGCGCCGTACCTGACCGTGCTCGGCGCCAAGATCACCGGCGTCGCCTCCACCGCCGGCGAGCGGGCCGGCTACCCGGTGATCGCCGCCGCCGACGTGCACACGGTGCTGCCGGAGACCGACATCTTGATCAACATCCTGCCCGCCGTACCGGAGACCACCAAGATCATCGGCGCCGACGTGTTCAAGGCGCTGCCGGAGACGGCCTGGCTGATCAACGTCGGCCGCGGCGCCACCGTCGACGAGGCCGCCCTGCTGGCCGCACTGACCGACGGCGAGATCGCCGGCGCCGCCCTGGACGTCACCGCCACCGAGCCCCTGCCCGACGGCGACCCGCTCTGGCAGGCACCCAACCTGATCATCACCCCGCACACCGCCGGCGGCCGCCCCCTCGGCGCCGACGCCCTGATCCAACAGAACGTCACCGCCCTCCTAACCGACCAACCCCTCACGAACCTCGTCTAACCCCACCCCACCCCACCCCGCTGACCGGGCACAAAAGCAGGCGTTCTGGCGGCGTGTCGCTGCACTTGTGCCCAGTCGGCGGAGAGAGGGAGAGCCGGGGTCAGTAGGGCGAGTTGCTCGGGCTCGGTTGATGAGGATGCGACCTCAAGAGGTAGAGGTGCGGTGGCCGCCGTCGGCAGCGGCGATGATCAAGCTAGGCAACCGCGCGGCCCCAAGTCTCCGACGAACCTCGCCCACCCCACCCCCGCTGACTGGGCAGAAAAGCAGGCGTTCTGGCGGCATGTCGCTGCGCTTGTGCCCAGTCGGCGGAGCTGGGGAGGGTCGGGGTCAGTCGGGGCGTAGCGCGGTTGGGCGGACGGATAGGTGCCGGACTTCGAGCGGGACTCAGCCGGCCGGCTGGATCAGGACTTGATGTCGGTCGTCGTCGGCCAGGCTGCGCAAGGCCGCGCGGAGGGAGGCGTCGTAGTCGGGATCGTCACCGCCGAGCTCGCCGATCAGGCGGGTTCTGATCAACGAGATGAAGTCGGCACCCGGCCGGCCCGGTCCGTCGGCGCGGCGGTAGGCCTCGAGGAACCTCGCGGCCTGATCGAGCAGCAGCGCGTCGCCGTCGGGTGACTTGGCCAACTCCCAGGTCGCCCAGGCGAGTTCGGCGTCGAGCCGCTCGAGTCTGGCATCGTCCCAGTCGATCAAGCCTTCGATCCGGCCGTCACGTACCAGCAGATTCCGGGAGTAGAAGTCCCCGTGCACCAGGCCCAGGCCCGGTCTGTCCTCCGGCACCTCGCCCGTCGTCCGCAGCCAGTCGCTCCCGGCCCGATGCAGCCGGGCCAGGAGTTCCGCCGCCGCCTGCAGTTGATCATGATCACTACGGTCGAGGAAGGTTCCCTCGATGTACGGCCAGACACTGATCGGCCGGCCTTCGCACCGGGCGGTCACGGACCCGTCGATGGCGCGGACCGGGGCGGTCACCTCGGTGACGGTCTCGGCCAGCACCGCGGCCAGCATGTACGCAGCGGTCAACTGGCCCAGGTCTCGCGAGGCCGGAGACGAGCGAACGATCAACCTCCGACCCGATCCCAGGACCCGCCAGACCGAGGCCTCGTCTCCCTGCCCCAGCACGGCCTCGGCCGCCGAGATCCGCAGGCCGTACCTCTCGGCGAGGAAGCCCGCCAGGCGCTCTGGCTTCGTCACCCGAGGCACGATGCCACACGCTTGCCCGGCCAACTGTCGCGAAAGCTCCTCAACTCGAACGGTTCAACGTTGGAATCGGCTGGAGCGCTCGACCTGTGGAGGAATGGCGACAGGAGAGTCAGGGGACAGCGGGGTTGAGGAGCTCCCAATGGCCCTCCGAGTGGACGTCGACCTTCCCGTTGACGACCGAGATCGCGGTCTGGTCGTCGATGGCGTAGGCAGGGCCGGGAATCGTCTCGGCCCAACGTCGAGCGCTGTCCAGCGAGTTGTCCGGCCAGCCCGGGTAGTCCAGGTGCGGGAAGATCGAGAAGCCGACCAGCCCGATCGCCTCCTCCCCACCGCCCGGCGAGGTCCAGTTGAAGAACTCGGCGCCGATCCGCGGGGTCAGCGCCATGCTTCCGGCGCTCATGCCGACCCAGACCAGGTCGGGCAGCGAGGAGATCTGGTCGGCGAAGCCGGACTCCTTCAGCCAGTACCCCAGGTAGGTCGCGTCCCCGCCGTCGACCAGCAGCACGTCGGCCTCCCGGACCCAGGGCAGCCAGCGTTCCGCGCCGATGGTGGGCAGCGCGGTGAGTTCGAGGACGCCGATCGACTTCCAACCCGCCTCGCACATCACGTTCGGCGGCTGGTACTCCCCGGCGATGAACCCCCGGACCGACTCCGGGCTGCAGCCGGGATGGCCGTACTTGGCGGTCGGGACGGCGAGGGCGCGACACTCGGCGATCGGCTTGCCCAGCAGGGCCACCAGCGCGTCCTGGATGGTCCGGTTACTGATGCCGCCGGACGTGAGTAGCAGCTTCATGACGTCCCTCCCCGGGAACAACTGATTGCAGAACAGAACCGGTCGTTTCCGGTGAAGTTAGCACAGCCGCCTTCTCGCCGACCAGGCCAAACCTAATATCGTCGGACCATGGCACCGGGGTGGGTGGCGCGCCGTCCGGTCCGGCGGGTGGAACGCTCGCCGGACCTGGACGTGACTCCCGAGACCTGGCCGGCGACGCTGGCTCCGGTCGCCCAGCTGCTCCGGGACGGACTTGATCTTGGTCCGGCGACGATCCTGGTCGGCGAGAACGGGACCGGGAAGTCGACGCTGATCGAGGCGGTCGCGGTCGCGTACGGGCTCTCGCCGGAGGGCGGTTCGACGGGGGCTCGGCACAGCACCCGGGTCAGCGAGTCGGGCCTCTCCGAATGGCTGCGCGTGGTGCGCGGCGCGGGTGCGTCTCGGTGGGGCTACTTCCTTCGGGCCGAGACGATGCACGGCCTGTTCACGTACCTGGAGGACAATCCGGCCTGGCCGCCGGAGCAACCCTTCCACGAGCTGAGCCATGGCGAGTCGTTCCTGTCCATGATCATGACCACCCGGTTCAGCCGGGGCGGGTTCTTCGTGCTGGACGAACCGGAGGCGGGGCTCTCCTTCACGGCGCAGCTGACCCTGCTCGGCGTACTCGCGGACATGATCGACAACGGCGACGCCCAGCTGCTGCTGGCGACCCACTCTCCGGTGATCGCCGCGCTGCCGGGCGCGATGATCATGGAACTCGACGGGTCCGGGTTCCACCGGCGATCATGGTCGGACCTGGACGTCGTTGATCACTACCGCCGGTTCATCGAGCGACCGGAGGCCTACCTGCGCCGGGTGATCGACTCCTGATCAAGAAGCTCAGCAGTCGGCCCAGATCCCGTTGCTCGGGAAGTAGCCCGGGTGGCCCTCGACCGTGTGCACGGTCCCCGCGACGCCGATCTGGTACGCCAGCAGCTCGGTCGTGTAGAGACCGCGGCAGGTGACCGGCTGCCAATCGCCGGCGCTGGCGATCGTGCCGTCGTCGCCGGACGTCACCTCGGCCCAGCTCTCGACCACGGTGGACTGGTCCCGGACCAGCCGCTGACCGAAGTTGGCCGAGCACGGGTGCGGCTGCCAGGCGCCGTTGTAGCCCCTGACCTGACAACGGATCTCGATCGAGCTCCGGTAATGCGTCGGCCGGCCCTCCGTGGACCGGACGTCCACCCCGACCGTGGCCTCGACCTTGCGGCGCTCGCTCTTCCAGAGCGAGACCTTCCGGACCCCGTCCGAAATGTGGTCGGGCTGGCCGTAGTCCGGCGGAGCCGCGGCACCGCGGAACTCAGACGAACCGGCGAGCAGTCCCCCGAAAGTCGCGAGAACGGCGACGACGAGCAGACCGAAGAACAACTTGCGCATGCTTCCCCCAGGCGAATCCCCCGGATCGCATAGCTGCGACCCACCACCCCCCGGTGGAGACAGATTAAGGCCTGATCAGGATTTCGGCTAGATTCGCTCAGCCTTTGAGCCAATCAGGCTTGCGATCAGCTCCGGACCGACCCGGCAGCAACCCCCGACGATCCGGGCGCCGGCGGCGATCCAGCCCTGCGCCGCGGCCGCGGTGAACCCGGTCGGCCCGGTCCAGCGACCCTGCCACTGCTCGCCGCTGTTCGGGTAGACGATCACCGGCCGGTCGGTGACCGAATTGGCGATCGCGATGGCCTCCGGTGCGTCGGCAGGGTCGCAGCAGTTCACGCCGACGGCTACGATCCCGGGCTCCGCGGCGAGCGCGAAGGCCTCGGCCAGTGGCTGGCCGGCGCGGGTCCGCACCCCCTCGATCGTGTACGACAGCCAGGCCCGGACCCCCGTCTCGCCGACCAGCCGGACCAGCGCCTCCGCCTCGACCAGGTCCGGCACGGTCTCCAGCGCGATCACGTCGGCCCCGGCCCCGGCCAGCACCTCCAGCCGCGGGCGGTGCCAGTCCGCCAGTCGTTCGGCGGAGAGTCCGTAGCGGCCGCGATATTCGGACCCGTCGGCCAGCGCAGCGCCGTACGGGCCGACCGAGGCGGCGACCCAGCGGCCGCTCGGGTCCGGCAGCGAGGCGCGAGCCTCGACGGCCAGCCGGACGCTGCGCCGGAGCAGTTCCACGGCCTCGGCCCGATCCCGCCCGTGGCCGGCGAAGCCGTCGATCGAGGCCTGATAGCTCGCGGTGGTGGCGATCCGGGCGCCGGCCGCGAAGTAGGCCGCGTGGACGGAACGGATCGCGGCGGGGTCGTCGGCCAGCAGCCGGGCCGACCAGAGCCCGCCGCCGAGGTCGTACCCACGGCTCTCGAGTTCGGTGGCCAGCCCGCCGTCACTGATCACGATCTCGTCCGGCGGAAACTCCACGTCCCAGAATCTAGTCCGTCAACCAGGGTTGACCCCTCAGAATCGTCAACCTAGGATGACGGCATGAGCAGCACTGCTGACCTCAACACGGCCATCGAGAGCGCCGACCCCGGTGAGGGTCTGCGTGCCGTGCGCAGCCTCCGGCTGCTGGCCGACCAGTTGGAGCGCCTGCACGTCGAGCGAGCCCGCGGCCTTGGCTGGTCCTGGCAGGACATCGCCACCGTGCTCGGGGTGTCCAAGCAGGCGGTCCACAAGAAGCACGGCCGGCGCTGACCAGGAAGGGATGATCATGTTCGAACGCTTCTCGCTCTCGGCCCGGGAGAGCGTCCTGCACGCGCAGACGGTGGCCCGCGAGCTGCGGCACCCGATGATCGGCAGCGAGCACGTCCTGCTCGGCGTGCTCTGGCACGACTCCGGCCCGGCACGCGCTGCGCTGGTCGAGGCCGGTGTCGACTATCCGGCGGCCCGGGAACGGCTGACCACGCTGGCCGGTGATCAACTCGACGCGCAGGCACTGGCCTCGCTCGGCATCGACCTCGATCAGGTACGGCAGCGGGTCGAGCGCAGCTTCGGCGAAGGGGCCCTGGACGACCGGGAGCGGCGGAAGGCGGCCCGGGGCCACCTCCCGTTCGGCAAGGGCGCCAAGAAGTCGCTCGAACTGGCCCTGCGCGAGGCGATCAACCTCGGCCACAACCGGATCGAAGCCGAGCACGTGCTGCTCGGCATCCTCGGTGACGTGGGCAGTCTGTCCCAACGGTTGCTGGAATCCTTCGCCGTCGACCCGATCCGGCTGCGCAACGATCTCCGCAGCCGGCTCCGCGCCTCGGCCTGAGCTGCGCCGGCAGTTGTGAACCCGACCCGGGCCGCCCTGCGCCGCGGCTGGGCGCCGCGACCGGTCAGTCCAGCCCGGACTGCTGACGCGCCTGCCAGAGCTGCCGCAGCACCTCGTCGGACGGCGTCAGGTCCTCCGGGGCCGACGGGCTCGACGGCGCGACGTCGGCCCGGTGGATCTCCTCGTGCAGCCGCTGCATCGTGCCGTCCAGCCGGTGCGCGGTCTCGGCGGCCTGCTGCAGGTCGCGGAGCAGCTCGGTCGGCACCTGCTTCCGGTACTTGTAATAGATCTTGTGCTCGAGGCTGGCCCAGAAGTCCATCGCGATCGTCCGCAGCTGCACCTCGACGATCACCGGCACGACGCCGTCGGACAGGAAGACCGGAACCTCGACGATGCCGTGCAGGCTGCGGTAACCGTTCGGTTTCGGCTCGGCGATGTAGTCGCGGACGTCGAGCACCTTGACATCCGACTGACCGGCCAGCAGGTCGAACACCCGGTAGACGTCGGAGACGAAGCTGCAGGTGACCCGTACGCCGGCGATGTCGGTGATGGTCTCCCGGATCGACGAGAAGGTCGGCTCGCTGCCCTTCCGGATGATCTTGTCCAGAATGCTGTCCGGGGCCTTCAGCCGGGACGACACGTGCTCGATCGGGTTGTAGTCGTGCAGCTGACTGAACTCGTCCTGCAGGATCTTGATCTTGGTCGACATCTCGTCGATGCCGAACTTGTACTCCATCATGAACCGGGTGAATTCCTCCCGCAGCTGGCGGAGGTCTCCGAGGCTCTGGGGCAGCAAGGGTTCGGGGCCGGAGGACGTCTCGATCACGCCGCCAAGGGTATGCCCGTTACCTGACCCGTCCCTGTGCATTTCTCAGGCAATCCGAACCGGGTCCGGCCCGGTCAACGCCCCGGCCAGCAGGCGCAGCGTCTGCTCCCGGGCGGGAGCCCGGTCGGCCGCGGTGCCCGCGAACGAGCCCGCAATCGGGTTGATCATCACCTCGTCCACGCCGTAGGTGTGGGCAAGATCACGAAGGGCCGCGGCGGCGGTGGGCGGGTCGCCGACCACCCAGCGGGCGCTCATCGCCTCGGCCAGTTCCCGGTGCGCGGCGGGCAGTTCCACCTGCTCTGCCTCTTCGACGGTCGGAGCCGGTTTCAGCTCGCCACCGGTTCGCAGGGCGACCATCGCCAACTGCTGCGGTACGGTCAGCCGCCGCGCTTCTGCCTCGGTCGGAGCGACGGCCGCGTTCACGGTCAGGAACGTCCGCGGCTCGGCGAGCAGGTCGGACGGCCGGAAGTTCGACCGGTAGACCCGCAGCGCCTCCTGGGTCCCCTCGCCGGAGAAGTGATGCGCGAAGACGTACGGCAGCCCGCGCGCGGCCGCCAGCTCGGCCGAGTACAAGGACGAGCCGAGCAGCCAGACCACCGGCGTCGCCGTCGCCTGGGGCGTGGCCCGCAGCGGGTACCGGCGGCCCTGCAGGTCCAGTTCGACGCCCTCGGTGTCCATCAGCGCGATCACGTCGGACACGTAGTCCGGGAACCGCTCCACGTCGGCGTCGCCGCGCCCGGCCGCGGTCCGCAGCACGTAATTCGTGACCGGGTCGCTGCCCGGCGCGCGGCCGATGCCGAGATCGATCCGGCCCGGGTACGCGGCCTCCAGCAGCGCGAACTGCTCCGCGACCACCAGCGGCGCGTGGTTGGGCAGCATCACCCCGCCGGAACCGACCCGGATCCGCTGCGTGGCCGCCGCGATGATGCCGATCAGCACCGGCGGATTGGTCGCCGCCACGGCCGGCATGTTGTGGTGCTCGGCCACCCAGTAGCGATGGAACCCGAGTTCGTCGGCGGTCTCGGCGAGCCGCAGCGACGCCCGGATCGCGTCGGTCGTGGTCTGGTCGGTGCGCACCGGCACCAGGTCGAGTACGGAGAGCGCGAGGTCGGTCACCCTTGCGACAACTCAGGTCCGGGCCGTCGGTATTCCCGCCACCCTCCTGGTTCACCGGTAGGCGCGGGTCTGCAGCCGGTAGAGCTCGCTGTAGCGGCCGCCCTGGTCGATCAGGGTGGCGTGATCACCGGACTCGACGATCCGGCCCCGGTCCATCACCAGGATCAGGTCGGCGTCCTGGGTGGTGGAGAGCCGGTGCGAGATGATCAAGGCGATGCTGCCGTGCTCGGCGGCGGCCCGGCGGGCGCTGCTGAAGAACGCGTCGAACAGCCGGTGCTCCACCTCGGGGTCGAGCGCGGAGGTCGGCTCGTCGAGGATCAGCAGCAGCGGCTCCGGCCGGGTCAGCCCGCGGGCCAGGGCCAGCCGCTGCCACTGGCCGTGGGACAGGTCCCGGGTGCCGAACGCGAGCCCGAGCGAGGTGTCCAGGCCGCGGGGCAGTCCGTCCACGATGCTCCGGGCGTGCGCCTCGTCGACGGCCCGGTCGAGGTCGGCCCGGGACAGCGGCCGGAGCGCCCCGGCACCGACCGCCTCGCGGACCGGGCCCTGCAGCTTGCCGAAGTCCTGCAGCAGTCCGCTGCACCGGCGTGCCCAGACGGCCGGGTCGACCCGGGCCAGGTCGACGCCGTCCAGCCGGATGCCGCCGGCGTCGGGTGCGTACTGGCCGAGCAGCAGCTTCGCCAGCGTCGTCTTGCCCGCGCCGTTCTCGCCGAGCAGCGCCACCACCTGCCCGGCCTCGAGCTCGACACTGACCCCGTCGACCGCCGGATGATCTTGACCCGGATACCGGAAGCTCAGCCCGTCGACGGAGATCCCGCGATCGAGGCGGGGCGGCGGCGGGACCGGCTCCTCGTCGGCCCGCCGGGCCTGGCGGTACTGCCGGCGCAGCCAGTCGTAGTGGCCGGCCGCGTGGCCGCCGTCGGCGACCTCGGAGATCCCGTACACGACGCTGATCACCTGCCAGCGCAGCTGCTGCCCGAGCGAGATCACCAGGACCAGGTCGCCGAGGCTGGCCTGCCGCTGGGTGACCAGCAAGATCGTCAACGCGACCGCGCCCAGGTAGCCGACGGCGAAGATCAGCCAGCCCGCGTACCCGTGCAGGGCCGACTTCAGGTGCGCGGCCCGGATCGTGCGCCGGGTCCGGTCCCACAGCGTCGCGCAGTGATCATCGATGATCGGCTGGCTCCGGTTGACCCGGACCTCCTTCGCCTGCTCCGGCTGGCTGGCATAGCCGTGCAGCGTGGCCTCCTGACGCTCCCACGCTGCCGTACGGTCTCGGGCCTGCCGGAGGTACCGTCCGCTCCGGCCGTTCAGCAGGAACGGCGGTACGGCGAGCACGGCCATGATCATCAGCCACGGGTTGATCCGGGCCAGCAGCACCAGGCTGGCCGCCAGGCCGAGCACCACACAGACCGTGTTGACCAGGTTCCAGGAGATCCCGGCCAGCTTCGACGTGCTGGTCCGGACCAGGTGCAGCCGGTCCAGGAAGTCCGGCCGGTCGTACTGGTCGATCCGCGGCGTCTGAGTCGCCCAGCGCAGGACGTTCCCGCTGAGGTCGATGTCGAGCTTCTCGGCGATCACGCCGCGCAGGTTGCCCTGGATCCGGTTGCCGGCCGCACCGGCGGCGAAGGCGACGGCGAGCCCGACGCCGACCGCCACCACGGCGGTCAGCATCGCCGGCCGGCCGACCTGGTCGACCAGGTGCCGCTGGATCGCCGCGGTCAGGGCGGCCGAGGCGGACTGGGCGATGATCACCACGGTGATCACGGCCGACGACAGCGGCGCCACCACCCAACTCCGGCGGAGCAGCTCCAGCAACAGCCGGATCTTGATCATGATCGGTCCTCCTCGGCCCGGAACCGGGAGGCCTGGAGCCGGAACAGCCGGGCGTACTCCCCACCATGATCGACCAGCTCCCGATGGCTGCCCTGCTCGGCGATCCGGCCGTCGGCCAGCAGCACGATCCGGTCGGCGTTGCGTACCGTCGAGAGGCGGTGCGAGATCAGCACCACGGTCGCCTCCGGCAGCGTCTCGACCACCGTTGCGTAGAAGGCGGTCTCGGCCCGGACATCGAGGTTCGCGGTCGGTTCGTCCAAGATCACCAGACGCCGGCCGGCGTGCACGGCGTAGACGGCGCGGGCGATCGCGACCCGCTGCCACTGCCCGCCGGACAGGTCGGTGCCGCCGGCAAGATCACGATGCAGCACGGTGTCCAGGCCGGCCGGCAGCCGGTCCGGAAGATCGTCGGCTCCGGCGGCAGCCAGTGCCGCGAGGACGGCCTCGTCGCCGCCGTCGGCCTCCGGCGCGGCCAGCGCGACGTTGTCCCGCAGCGACAGGGGATAGTGCAGCAGGTCCTGGAAGACCGCGGTCACGCCGACGGACCCGTCGTCGCCGACCCGGATCTCGCCGCCGGTCGGGTCCAGCAACCCGGCGATCATCTTGACCAGCGTCGTCTTGCCGGCGCCGTTGACCCCGACGACGCCGAGCACCTCGCCGGTCCGGATGGTCAGGTCGCAGCCGTCCAGCACCGGCGTCTGCTGCTCCGGGTACGCGAACCGAACCCCGTGCAGTTCGACCAGGGCCCCGTCCCGGGCCGGCGGCCGTGGCCGGCTCGTCGTCGCGGCGCCCGCCAGCAGCCGGTCCAGGGCCCGGACCGTGCTCCGCCCGTACTCGATGTCGAACGCCTCGTGACCCATCGCGGACAGTACGCCGAGCACCCCGAGCACCGCGGTCAGATAGGTGACCAGTTCGGCCGCGGTGATCGAGCCTTCGGCGGCGGCGAACGCGAGCGGCAGGATGCCGACCGAGGCGGCCAGCACGGTGAGCCCGATGATCAAGGTCTGCTGCCGCATCACGGTCATCCGGTTGCGCAGCACCGGTCCGCGTTCGGCGACCAGCGCGCGGCGGTGCCGCAGCGTGATCCACGGGCCCAGCCCGAACAGCCGGATCTCGCCCGCCAGCCGCGGGTCCTGGCCGAGTCCGGCCCAGTAGTCGGTCCGGCGCCGGATCGGCGCCTGGCCGTCGTCGACGTTCGCGAGATGCATCCACTGGCGCCGCAGCACGGCCCGGTTCAGCAGCGCCAGGATCGGTACGACGATCGCCAGCAGCACCGAGAACTGGGCCAGCACGGCCGCCGCCAGCACGCCGCCGATCAGCCGCGCCGTGAACATCGCCTGGCCGACCGCCGCCCCGCCCGGCGACCGGACCCGGCCGCCCCGCCGGCCGAGATCGGCGGTCCGGGTCGCGTCCTCCTGGAACTGCGGGTCGCCCAGCTCGACCAGGGTCGGTTGCGCGGCGGCCGCGGTGCGGGCTTGCTGCCGTACCCAGCCGTCGACGCGCAGCCGTACGTCGGTGGCCAGCCCGTCCGTCGTGTTCTGGACCGCCTGCAGCAGCAGGAAGACGGCGCCGAGCGCGACCAGCCCGGGAACCGCCGGGGCCAGGTCACCGCTGCCGATCGCCGCCTCGGCACCGTGGGTGGCGAGGCCCGCTGCGAGTGCGATGGCGGCCGGCCCGAGATTGGCGAGCAGCTGGGTGGCGGCCATCGCGACCGTCGCGGAGCCGCCCTGCCGGAGCAGGGCCAGCAGCCGGAACCGTTCGGTGAGGAGATCGCGGAGGTTCGCGTCCCGGCGTCCGACGAGGGACCCCCAGGACCACGACACAAGGGTTCACTCTAGTGGCGCAACGTCGGCGCCGCAGGGCTTTAAGGGAGGGTCACCATGGAGGGCTCGAGCTCCTCGATCGAGCGTGCGCCGAGCAGCTTCATGGTGCGGGCGATCTGGCTGGTCAGGATCTCGATCATCCGGTCGACGCCGGCCTCGCCGCCCGCCATCAGCCCGTACAGGTAGGCGCGGCCGACCAGGGTGAACTTCGCCCCGAGCGCCATCGCGGTGACGATGTCGGTGCCGGACATGATGCCGGTGTCGACCATCACGTCGAGGTCGTTGCCGACCTCCCGTACCACCTCGGGGAGCAGCCGCAGCGGGATCGGCGCCCGGTCCAGCTGGCGGCCGCCGTGGTTGGACAGGATGATCCCGTCGACGCCGAGCGAGGCCACCTTCTTGGCGTCCTCGACGTTCTGGATCCCCTTCACCACCAGGGATCCCGGCCACTGGTCCTTGATCCAGGCCAGGTCGTCGAAGTCGACCGTCGGGTCGAACATCACGTCCAGCAGTTCCGCAACGGTGCCCGACCAGCGGTCCAGGGTGGCGAACGACAGCGGCTCGGTGGTGAGGAAGTCGAACCACCACCAGGGCCGCGGGATCGCGTCCACGATCGTCTTCGGAGTGAGCGTCGGCGGGATCGTCAGGCCGTTCCTGGTGTCCCGCAGCCGGGCCCCGGCGACCGGGACGTCGACCGTCACCAGCAGCGTGTCGAAGCCGTTGTCGGCGGCCCGCTGGACCAGGTTCATCGACCGGTCGCGGTCCTTCCACATATACAGCTGGAACCACTTCCGGGTGTCGGGCCCGGCTGCTCGTACGTCCTCGATCGAGGTGGTGCCCATGGTGGAGAGCGAGAACGGGATCCCGGCGCGGCCCGCCGCCCGAACCCCGGCCACCTCGCCCTCGGTGTGCATCATCCGGGTGAACCCGGTCGGCGCGATGCCGAACGGCCAGGCGGACTTCTTGCCCAGCACCTGGACCGAGGTGTCGATCGACGACACGTCGCGCAGGATCCGCGGATGCAGGGTCACGTCACGGAACGCCTGCCGTGCCCGGGACAGCGAGGACTCCTCCTCCGCCGCCCCGTCGGTGTAGTCGAACGCGGCCCGCGGCGTGCGGCGCTTGGCGATCCGGCGCAGGTCCTCGACGGTCAGCGCGTTCGTCAGCCGCCGCTTCTTGGGATTCAGCTCCGGTCGCTTGAGCCGCATCAGCGGAGCGAGATCCTTCGGGCTGGGCAGGCGGCGTTCGACCATGGCTTCCTCGACGTTCGATCCGGTTGGGGCGGCTGTCATTGTCCCGTACCTGAACCGTGCGGGCGCGACAGGGCAGCTCGGTATGATCTCCTCATACCGAGGAAGGGTGCAGAGATGGCAGTACGAAAGGTCGCGATCACGCTCCCGGAGGAGCTCTACGACATGGTCGAGCGGGCCAGGAAGATTGAGCATCGCACTCGGTCGGAGATGATCCAGGAAGCTCTGCGGAGCCATTTCGGAGAGCCGGTCTACGTTCCCACCGAACAAGAACGGCAGCTCCTGGCTGAGGCGCTGGCCGACGCGAGGCAGTTCCCGGATGCCGGATCGCCTTGGGAAACGGTTCGGCGGGACGTCTGGCCTGACGCGTGACGGTACTTCTCCGCCCTGCGGCGGTGATGGATCTCCGCGACGCTCGGAGTTACTACGAGGGGGCCCGGCGGGCGCTGGGAGACGAACTGGTCGAAGACCTCGATCGGCTGTTCGCTCGACTTGAGGTGTTTTCCATGAGTGCGCCGATCGTGGCCGGATTCGATCCGGTCCGCCGCGCCACCCTCCGACGGTTCCCGTTCGCCGTCTTCTACCAGCCGCAGGGCGATGACCTCGAGATTCTTCGGGTCCTGCACACCGCGCGCGATCCGGAGGCCCGGCGCGGCTGAATTCAGTCTCCGGGTTGGAGGGTGGCCCGAGCTGCGGCGGTCAGCTCCTCGGGCGTCACCGGCCGGTGCAGGATCAGCCGGCGGTAATAGAGCGGCGCGACCAGCCGCTCGATCAGCGCCGTCGGGTCCGTGGTGGGCGGCAGGTCGCCGCGTTCGATCGCGTCGGTGATCACGATCGCCGCGCGCCGGTTCTGGTCGTCCAGGAAGGCGGTCAGGGCCGTGGCCGCGGTCTCGGAGGCGAGGGCGGCGGCGATGCAGGCCCGCGAGATCGGCCCGACCACCGGGTCGTCCAGGCCGTCCAGCACCGCACGGCCGACGCCGACCAGGTCCTTGATCAACTCGCCGGAGCGGTCCGGCGTCCACGCGTTGCGCGGGTGCTCGGCCAGGGCCGCGGCCAGCAGCAGGTCGGTCGTCGGCCAGCGCCGGTAGAGGGTCGACTTGTGGACGCCGGCCCGGGCCGCGACCGCCTCCATGGTCAGGCCGCCGTGCCCGCGCTCGACCAGCTCCGCGAACAGCGCATCGAAGATCGCCCGGGTGTTGCGCGCGGTCCGTCCACCCGGCCGCGCGGTCACGCCACGGGCCGATCGTCGAGCCGGAGCCGATCATGGTCCCGGGACAAGTGCCAGCGCCGGGTGATCCCGACCGCCTGGAACAGGTCGTGATCATGCCCGGCGACGACCAGGGCGCCGCGATAGCCGGACAAGGCGGTGACCAGCTGGGCGACGCTGGTCAGGTCGAGGTTGTTGGTCGGTTCGTCCATGATCAGCAATTGTGGCGGAGGGTCGCGGAGCAGCAGCAGGGCCAGGGTGGCCCGGAAGCGTTCGCCGCCGGACAGGGCGCCGGCCGGCCGGTCGACGGTGTCGCCGCGGAAGCCGAACCGGGCCAGCCGGGCCCGGATCGCGTTGTCGTCGGCCGGTCCGGAATCGGCCAGATTCTCCAGCAGGGTACGGCGATCGTCGAGCAGGTCGAGCCGCTGCGGCAACCGGCCGACCCGGACCGCCGGGGTCGCCGCGGCCAGCGCGTGCAGCAGCGTGGTCTTGCCGACCCCGTTGGCGCCGGTGACGGCGATCCGCTCCGGGCCGCGGATGATCATGGTCCGGTCCGGCAGGGCGAGCTCGGTGATCACCTTGCGCTCCGGCACCTCGGTCCCGGGCAGGTCGATCCGGATCGCCGGGTCGGTCCGCACCTGGTCCTCGGCCCGGCGGAGTTCGGCCGCGGCCTCGTCCAGCTTGCCCTCGTGCAGCAGCCGGTACTTGCCGGCCGACACCTCGGCCTCCCCGGCCCGCAGCTTCATGATCACCTTCGGTCGTCGCTTGTTGAGGTAGTCGGTGTGCGCGTACCGCTGCCGGCGGGCCAGGGCGACGTGTGCCTCGGTCAGCTGGCGGCGTTCCCTGCGCAGGGTCGACCGGGCGTCCCGGACCTCGCGCTCGGCGGCCTGCTGCTCGGCGTCGAGGGTCGCTCGATAGCTGCTGTACGGGCCGCCGAACAGGCGCAGGCCGCCGCTGTACAGTTCGGCGATCGCGTCGACCAGCTCGAGCAGTTCCCGATCATGGCTGACGATGATCAACAGGCCGGGCCAGCCGTCGGCGACCAGCCGGTAGAGCCGTTCCCGCGCGGCCCGGTCCAGGTTGTTCGTCGGCTCGTCCCAGACCGTGACCGGGGCCCGGCGGAGCAGGGTCGCCGCGATCCCGATCATGGTCGCCTCGCCGCCGGACAGGGACGCGACGGAGCGGTCGAGCCAGTCCGGCCCGGCCGCGATCCCGACCCGGGCCAGGCCGGCCAGGGCGCGCTCCTCGACCTGCCAGTCGTCGGCGGACAGGGTCAGGTCGCCGGGCCGGGCGTCGCCGGCCAGCACCCGGGCGATCGCCGTCCTGGTCGCCGTGATGGCCAGCAGGTCGGAGACGGTACGCCGGTCCCGGGTGGCGATGGTCTGCGGCAGCACCGCCACCGGGCCGGACGCCCGCACCGTGCCCGCGGTGGGCACCAGCTCGCCGGTGATCAGGCGCAACAGGGTGGACTTGCCGCTGCCGTTGTCGCCGACCAGGCCGATCCGCTGATCCGTCCAGGTCGCGTCGATGCCGGCGAACAACTGGTCGCCGTCCGGCCAGCCGAAGCCGACCCCGGACAGGCGCAGATTCCCGGACATGCGGTCCAGGTTAGCAGGCTAATGCGATGAGTGTTGCGTTTACTCCGAGAGGGGCAGGCAGGCCAGCCGCCCACCGGCCATGCCGGCGTGGTCGGTCGGGTGCTCGTGGACGACCACCGAGCCGATGCCGTCGCCGGCCGTCGGCAACGCGAACGGCACCAGCGTCGATGCCTGACCGCGGCCGTGCCGATCCACCGTGATGTCGAGCCAGATCTCGGTACCGGCCGAGACACGCGCCGGCTCGCGGCCGGTGGCCTTGTCGTGGTTGTAGTGCGGCCCGGCCGCCTCGCCGTCACCGGCGACGCACGGGCCGGTGTGCACGTGGACGCCGTAGCTGCGGCCGGCCGCAGCCGGGTCCAGGCCGGAGACCTCGAGCGTCGCGACGCTGGCCACGACCCCGCGGACGACCAGCAGCCGGGCCGTCGCGCCGTCGGTCGGGTCGGCCTCCGGGCGCAGGTCCGACAGCGGTCCGGCGTCGAGCGTGACGGTGCCGTCCAGCAGGCCGGCGGTGGGGTCACCGTCGGCGGCGTACGCGGGGGAGAGGGTGAGGCAGGGCAGCAACGTACCGAGCGCCGCGGCGGCGATGATCATGGAACGTCGGACGGGGCTGGAACGCATGGACTTCTCCTGGCAGACGTACGGATCCCCGAGCAGGGACCAGTCTTGCGCATCGGCGCCGTTGACGCGGAACCGGGACGACACCCATGATCATCCGATGACCGCAGACCTGTTCGACCTGACCGGCCGGATCGCCTTGATCACGGGTTCGAGCCGCGGCATCGGCCGCGCCATCGCGGCCGGACTGGCCCGGGCCGGGGCGACCGTCGTGCTGAACGGTCTCGACCGGGATCGGCTGGAGCGGGCCAGGGCGGAGCTGGCGTCCGAGGGTGCTGCCGTGTCCGCGTACGACTTCGACGTGACCGAACCGGAGGCCGTCGAGGGCGCGGTCGAGCGGATCGAGGCGGAGCTGGGCCCGATCATGATCTTGGTCAACAACGCCGGGGTGCAGCACCGGGAACCGATGCTCGACGTCGCGCTGGAGGACTGGCAGCGGGTGCTGACGACGAACCTGACCAGTGCCTTCCTGGTCGGCCGGGCGGCGGCCCGCCGGATGATCCCGCGCGGGGCGGGGAAGATCATCAACGTCTGCTCGGTGCAGACGGAACTGGCCCGGCCGACCATCGCGGCGTACACGGCGGCCAAGGGCGGGCTGCGTAACCTGACCCGGGCGATGACCGCCGAGTGGGCCGGTTCGGGCCTGCAGATCAACGGTCTCGCGCCCGGCTACATCCACACCGAGATGACCCAGCCGCTGGTCGACGACGCCGAGTTCAACGGGTGGATCCTGGGCCGGACGCCGGCGGCGCGCTGGGGTACGGTCGGCGATCTGCTCGGGCCGGCGGTGTTCCTGGCGTCGCCGGCCTCGGACTACGTCAACGGCCAGGTGATCTTCGTCGACGGCGGCATGACCGCGGTCGTCTGAACTCTGCGAAGATCGGACCATGGCCGATTCTCCTTCCGCAGCAGAGCTTCCCGTGTCCGCCGCCGATGTCCGGGCCGCGGCCGAGCGGCTGCGCGGCGTGGCGCACCGGACTCCGGTGCTGCGCTCGCGCACCCTGGACGGGATCGTCGGGGCGCCGGTGCTGTTGAAATGCGAGAACCTGCAGCGGATCGGGGCGTTCAAGTTCCGCGGCGCGTACAACGCCATCGCCCGGCTGACTCCGGAGCAGCGACGCCGCGGGGTGGTGGCCCACTCGTCCGGGAACCACGCCCAGGCGGTCGCGCTGGCGGCCCGCGAACTCGGCGCGTCCGCGGTGATCGTGATGCCGAAGGACACCCCACGGCTGAAGCTGGACGGGACGGCCGGCTACGGCGCGGAGATCGTCCATTACGACCGCTACACCGAGGACCGGGACGCGATCAGCGCGGCCCTGGCCGAGGAGCGCGGGTTGATCATGATCCCGCCGTTCGACCACCCGGACGTGATCGCGGGCCAGGGCACCGCGGCGCTGGAGTTGATCGAGGACGCCGGCCCGCTGGGATCTCTGCTGGTTCCGGTCGGCGGTGGCGGGCTGGCGGCCGGTTGCTCGGTGATCGCGACCGAGCTGTCGCCGGGGGTCCGGGTGATCGGGATCGAGCCCGAGGCGGGCGACGACACGTACCGTTCGCTGGCGGCGGGGGAGCGGATCGCGGTCCCGGTCCCGCACACCCTGGCCGACGGCCAGGCGGTGCCCCAGCCGGGCGAGCTGACGTTCGCGATCAACCGGCGGCTGCTCGAGGGGATCGTCCTGGTCAGCGACGCGGAACTGGTCGAGGCGGTGCGCTGGGCGTACGAACGGCTCAAGATCGTTCTCGAACCGAGCGGCGCCAGCCCGCTGGCCGCCCTGCTGACCGGGAAGATCAACTCGGGCGACGGCCCGGTCGGCGTGATCTTGTCCGGCGGCAACATCGGCGCCGAGCAGTTCGCCCGGTTGATCATGGCGGACTGACCGATGCCCGAGGTCGAGGTGCGTGAACTGCAGGTGTTCCTGGCGCTCGCCGAGGAACTGCACTTCGGCCGGGCTGCCGAACGGCTCGGGCTCACGACGTCGCGGGTGAGCCAGTCGGTCCGCGCGTTGGAACGGAAGCTGGGCGGTGGCCGGCTGTTCGACCGGACCAGCCGCACCGTGGCCCTGACCGACCTGGGCGCGGCGCTGCATCGTGATCTTGTCCCGGCGCTGGCGAACCTGGAGGACGTCGTGCTGCGGGCCCGCGAGCGCGGCGACGGCCCGGGCCCGGTCCGGGTCGGGCTGCTCAACGCGGCGTCGGGCGGCGCCGTCCTGAATGCGGCGGTGCGGCGCTACGAGAGCCGGTATCCCGGCGGCACGGTTCGCCTCGTCGGCACGCCCTTCACCGACCGGCTCGGCCCGCTGCGCCGCGGCGAGGTCGAGTTGACGGTCACCCGGCTGCCGCTGGAGCGGCCGGAGATCGAGCTCGGCCCGCTGCTTTCCGAGGGCGACCCGAGGGTGGTTCTGGTCGCCGCCGATCATCCGCTGGCCGGCCGCTCCGCGGTGTCGGTGGAGGACCTGGCCGACTACGAGGTACGCCGCTCGCCGGACGATCCGCCCGAGGTGGCGGAGGCGAGCTGTCCGAGTCACACGCCGAGCGGTCGCCCGATCATGGCCGCGGAGGTCCAGGTCGGCGACGTCTCGGAGTTGCTGCTGCTGGTGGCCCGTGGCCGACTGGTGCATCCGACGACGCTGCCCTTCGCGGAACAGTTCCGGCACCCGGGCCTGGCCGTCGTCCCGATCACCGATCTGCCGCCGTCGTCGAGTGCCTTGTGCTGGCTGCGCGGGGTCCGGCATCCGGGCCGGGACGCCTTCCTCGAGGCCGTACGCGAGGAGCTTCAGGCGAAGAGGCTCCCGTAGCCGGTGATCGTCCAGGCCGGTCGGATCGCGGCCAGGATCGCCCAGAGCACGACCTGGTTCGCCTGCAGGACGCGGCGACCGGTCGACCGTTCCAGGGCGTCGATCGCCCCGGCCGCCCGGAACCCGTGGCCGGCCAGGAAGACCGGATCATCGCCGTCCTTCAAGCGTGGGCCGAGGTCGTCGATCACGGAGGTGGTACGGACCCGGCTCGGGTCGCCGGGCAGGCCGGCGGCCCTGATCACCGTGGCGTCGAATCCCTGATCATGGAAATAGCCGACCCCGAGCCGATCCAGGTCAAGATCGAACCAGGGCGGATGGACGAGCGTGACGCGTTCGGTACGGAAGCTCCGCAGGGCCAGGACCGCGGCCGCGGCGCCGGCGACGACCGGGACCCCGGACCGCTGGGCGAGCCGATCGATCAACTCCGTCTCGGCCCGGTGCCCGAGGGCGTACCCCGTGCTCGTCGAGGCGTACGCCAGCGCACCGACCGACCCGTCGCCGAATCGCGCGAGGGCGTGCTCCGGACCCGCCGGGCCGACCGGTTCCCGCCGGACCGTGACCCGGCCGCCGGCCATGGCGGGCCACTCGACCTCCGGCCCGGCGGCGACGTGCGGCGTCAGCACCCCGATCGCCAGTCGTTCCATGATCATTCTCCTTCGTCCGCTGACCTTGTTGATCAAGGTTCGCCCCGGTGGCAGTCGATGATCAACAGCCGATCGCGGCACGCAGCGTGAAGCGGGGCTTCATGATCCGGATCCGCGAGACCGGCGTGTCGCCGGGAGATCCGTGACAGAATGCGGGAGGCACCTCCTCTAGGGCCCCTCCTAACCCAGGAAGGGGCTTTATTCATGTCATCAGATCATCCGATCGAGTTCCGGCTCTCGGAGAATCCGTGGGCGCCGACCGCCGTGATCGAGGAGATCAACGCCCGCACCGCAAGCGGCCTGGTGCTGACCGGTCTCGCCGATCAGGTCGGCGGCGTCAGCAGCGCCGCGTTCGTCGCCTGGCCCGACGGCCGCCAGTCGGCACTGACCCGGCCGCGTGCCTCGCTGGCCTCGATGCAACTGACGGCCACCGTGCTGAACGAGGTACGGGAGCAGGGAATCCCGGTGCCCGCCTACCAGCTGGTGCTCGACCTGCACGACGGCTATCTGGCGGTGGTGCAGGAGCGGCTGCCCGGTCGCCACGTCGAGGTCCTCGATCCGACGACGGCGGCATCGTTCATCGCGGCGAACGACCGCTTCGCCGGTCTGCTGCGCGGCCGTCCGGAGGTCCCGCCACCGCCGGCGTTTCCGGCCGACGGCCCCGGGTACGGCGCGTTCGAGGACACGGTCGGCCGGCACGGTCGGCGGGGGCGGCGGCTGCTGACCCGGCTGCTCGAGCTCGACGGCGGCCGGCCGTTCCGGATGCCCGGTGACGACCTCGTCCACACCGACTACTCGCCCGGCAACGTGCTGTTCGACGACACCGGCCAGGTCAGCGGCATCGTGGACTGGAACTTCGGCGTGGCCCGCGGTGACCGCCGGTATGCCCTGGTCGGGCTGCCGTGGGGCAGCATCGGCAGCAGCACGATCGGGCCGGCCGAGCAGCGCCGGATCGATGCCGCGCTGGCCGAGCTGGAACCCGCGACGCTGCGTCGCTACGAGGCACACCACGCCGTGTCGCGGGTGCACCGGTCGATCACCGAGCAGTTCACGCCGGAGCGGATCGAGGCCGACCTGGACTTCGCCGAGGACGTCCTGAGCTGACCCGGCCGAGCGTTCCGGTCAGGCGTCGCGCCACAGGGACCAGAGTGCCCGGGCGGTCGCCGGATCACAGCCCGCGATCACCGCCTCGCCGATCGCCGGGACGCCGGCCTGGCCGGAATGATCAAGGACGGTGCCGCCGGCCTCTTCGATGATCAAGATCGCGGCGCCGTGATCGATCGGGTTGTAGCTGTGGATGATCGCGGCCGCGCCACGTCCGGCGGCGATCCCGGACAGGGTGGCGGTGCCGGAGCCGGGAATCCGTACCGTGCAATGCCGGGCGGCCAGCCGCTCCATCAGCGCGGTCAGGCCGGGCCACGGCCGGGCGCCGGCGAGCTCGGTGACCACCACGGCTCCGGCCAGCGGGTCGCCGGCCGGCCGTGGCGAGGTCCGCAGCCGGTGCCCGTCCTGCCAGGACCCGCGGTCCGCGGCCGCGACGACCGGGGTCAACGTCGCGGGGTCGATCACCGCTCCGACGACCGGTCGGCCCTGGTCGACGAGGGAGAGCGAGAAGCTGGTCCAGGGCACGCCGTTGGCCAGGTTGGCGGTGCCGTCGATCGGGTCCACGTACCAGCACGGCCGGCCGTCGGCCGCCCCGCCGTACTCCTCGCCGACCAGAGCATGATCAGGAAACTGGGCGCCGATCACGGCGCGGACCCGGCGCTCGATGGCTCGGTCGATCTCGGTCACATGATCGGCCGGCCCGGTCTTCGTCTCGACCGGCCCGACGCCGTTCTGCCGCACCCGCCGGGTGATCTCGGCGGCGTGCCCGGCCAGCTCGGCGGCGATCGCGACCTGGCGACCGCGTTCGTCCGTCGCCACGGCGGCGACGGCGTCCCGTACCGCACGGACTCGGTTGGTCGTGAGCGAATCGACGCCGATCGTGGTCAGGTGCGCCGCCTGCGCCGGGTCGTCCACCGTCCAGCAGGAGACCTCGGCACCAAGATCATGAACGGCCTCGACCCAACGCCGCCCGACCAGCAGATGATTGGCGTTGACGACGGCGGGCCGCAGCTCGGCGAGGTCGGCCGCGGTCGGCGGCTCGGTGGAGTACCAGGGCTGCCAGACCTGGGCGTCCGGCAACGCCGCCCGGATCGTCCGCATCGCGTTCGGATGGCCGCACCAGGCCGTGAACCCCTCGGCCCCCGCATCCCGTACGACCTCGGCCGCGGGACCCGCCGGCCCCGGCTCGTCCATGTCGATCAGCAAGATCGTTCCGGTGTCGCGAAGGAGCTCCAGAGCCTCGGCCAGCAAGGGAATCCGGCGATCACCGCCGCCCAGTTCGCGCACCTCGGCCAGCTCCACGTCGCCGATCGATCGCGGATCGCCCCAGAGCCGTTCCAGCGTTGCGTCGTGCAACAGCACGACCGCGTCGTCCCGGGTCACCCGGACGTCGATCTCGATCATCCGCACGCCCTCGGCAAGGGCCGCCCGGAGCGCCGCCGGTGTGTTCTCCCATGTTCCGTCCGGCTCGGAATGCACTCCGCGATGTGCCACAACGCGCGTCTCGTTCGGCCGCCTGGTCATGATCGAAACGTACGGCACTCCAGGATCGGCTTGATCATCGGGACGGCGGCCGGCCGCCGCCGCTCGGCTCGGTGGCCGTGTCCACGCCGATCTTCAGAGCGACCTGGTATCCCTGCGTCACGCTGCCGGTGGCCGTGCCGAGCTGGCTGATCCCGCCGTCGTCGCCGAACACGTTGTCGGAGTCCAGGCTGACCTGCGCCAGGTTGGACACCGACTGCTGATAGCCCGCGGTCGCGTAGACGGCGTCGCAGGCGTCCTGCGGCAGCGCGACCTGCGAGGTCGCGATCGCCTTCGACGCCTCGGTGATGCTGCCCTGGTCGGGATACACCTCGAAGTGGACGTGCGGCCACCGACCGGAGTAGCAGGCCGGGAAGATGCTGGTGAACGTCACCGTCCCGTCCGTGTCGGCCACCTGCACGCCGCGCAAGTAGTTCTCGTTCTCGATCCCCTCGGAATACAGCGAGTAGCGACCTTCCCGATCACAGTGCCAGACGTACACGGCGACGCCCTCGAACGGGAGGTCGCCGCCGGCCAGGTCGATGATCGACAGCGTCAACGTCAGGGGTACGCCCTCCGCGGTGGCGCTCCCGGTGCCGAAGCTGGACCGGAGGTCGCTGCGGACTATGCCGGACTGCTCCAGCACGTCCGGCCCGTTCGAACCGTCGCCCGGATATGGGCCCGCGGTCTCGTCCGGGATCTCGGTCAGGCCGCCGGACCCGGCCGCGTCCGTGGTCTCGGTCGCGGCCCCGGAGACGCCGCAGGCCGTGAGTCCCGCGGCGGCCGTACCGAGTCCCAGCACGGCCAGCATCGAGCGACGGTCGAACAACGTCCCAAGATCAAATCCGAGCCCCTGGTCGACCACCTCCTCGTCCGGTCGGGGCAGGGGCCGGCCCTGGTAGTGACCGTCGCTCTGGTCCATGGATCCTCCGTCGTTGCGTTCGTCCTCGGGGTAGGTCCTCAAGCCTGGCCGGATGGTGTTGGCCGAGGCTGTGCTGCTGCTGTGCGTCGACCATGAACCGGGCGCGCCCCGGTCGCCTGCTTGGCGGCATGCCGGTTTGAGGGACTCAGAATGCTTGTGAACAAGCCGTGAGAGCGGCTCTTGACGCTCTCGAAGATCGACACCTAGCATGTGGCATACCACCGGCATGCAATCCGGTGGGCGACGTTCGGGGCGTCGCGCGAACTTCTGTGCACCGTCTGACCAAAGGAGTGTCCGGTGACCGAAGCACATCCGAAACGACCGATCCGCGGCTTCGGCCGCCGCGGCTTCCTGGTGGGAGCCGCACTGACCACGCCGGCGATCATGGTCGCCCAGCAGGTGCAGTCGGCACCGGCGGCCCGCGCCGAGCCCGACCTGCCGGCCGACAGCACCCTGGACCCCAGCAAGGTCAGCAAACGCAAGGCACCGGCCCAGCAGCAGGCCGTGGTCGGCAACACCGTGCCCGCGTTCCCGGGGGCGGAGGGCGCCGGGAAGTTCACCACCGGCGGCCGCGGTCACCCCGTCTACGAGGTGACCACCCTGGCCGACTCCGGACCGGGATCGCTGCGCGACGCGGTGTCGCAGAGCAACCGCATGATCGTCTTCCGGGTCGGCGGCACCATCGAGTTGGCGGGCGGCCTGGACATCACCGGCTCCAACCTGACCATCGCCGGCCAGACCGCGCCGGGCGACGGCATCGCAGTGATCAACAACGAGTTCACGGTCGACGGCGACAACATCATCATCCGCTACCTCCGGGTCCGCGGCGGCGACAAGATGGGGACGCCGATCGACACGTTCAAGGGCGAGGGCCGGCGCAATCTGGTGATCGACCACTGCTCGGTCAGCTGGGGCGTCGACGAGTGCTTCTCGCTGTACGGCAACTACGACGTCACGGTGTCGCACTGCCTGATCGCCGAGGGACTGACCATGTCCGCGCACGAGAAGGGCCGGCACGGGTACGGGGGGCTGTGGGGCGGCCAGAACGTCACGTACCACCACAATCTGCTGGTCCACCAGGGCGGCCGCAACCCGCGGTTCAGCTTCGTCGAGCACCTTGATCAACTCGTGGACCACCGCAACAACGTGATCTACGACTACGGCTTCACCTCCTGCTACGGTGGCGAGTGGTGCGAGGGGATCAACCTGGTCGCGAACTACTACAAGCCCGGTCCGGCGACCCTCGCGGCGACCGCGCCGGAGATCGTCGCGCCCGGCCGGGGCGGCCGCTGGCACGTGTCGGAGAACGAGATCGAGGGTCACCCCGACATCACCGGGGACAACCTGGCCGGGATCACCGTGCCGGTCGGCGGCATCACCCACGCGGCCGAGCCGATCCCGTTCCCCAACGAGATCAAGACCCAGACCGCGCAGGAGGCGTACCAGGCGGTGCTGGCCGACGTCGGCGCCAACCTGCCCCGCCTCGACGCGGTGGACGCCCGGCTGCTGGCCGATGTCCGCAACGGGACCGGCCGGTTGATCAACTCCCAGACCGAGGTCGGCGGGTTCCCGGTGCTGGAGTCGGCCGAGCCGCCGGACGACGGTGATCACGACGGCATCCCGGACGACTGGGAGAAGGCGCATGATCTCAATCCGAAGGATCCGGCCGACGGCGCGGCGATCGGCCAGGACGGCTACAGCAACCTGGAGATCTACCTGAACTCGCTGCAGCCGGGCACGGCGGCGAACCCCGAGGTGGCGATCACCTCGCCGACCCAGAACCAGGTCTTCACCGACGCCGCGGCCGAGCAGGAGTTGGTGATCACCGCGGAGGCCACCGCGGACGGCGACGCGACGATCGCCTCGGTCGAGTTCTTCGCCGGCGACAAATCGCTCGGCGTCGCGAAGTCCGCGCCGTATCGGGTCACCTGGAGCGGGGTCACCGACGGCACCTGGTATCTGACCGCCCGGGCCACCGACAGCCGGGGCCTGAAGACCCAGTCCACCGGAACGCCGGTCCACGTCAACCGCAGCACCGACCTGGGCAGCTGGACCTCGACCGACGTCGGCGACGTGCCGATCGCCGGAGCCGCGGCGCTGAAGGGCGACGACGCGTTCACGATCAAGGGATCGGGCAAGATCTGGGCAAAGCAGGACGCGTTCCAGTTCGTGCATCGGGAGATCGACGCCGGCGGCACGTCGGTGATCGAGATCATCGCCCGGATCGACCGCTTGAGCCGGGTCTACGAAGGGGTCTACGCGGGCCTCATGATCAGGGAGTCGCTGGAGCCGGACTCGCCGTACTTCACCGGTGGCATCGTCTGGTCGGCCGGCGGCCTGAAGGGCCACGTGTCCCGGTTCGCCCGGTTCGGCGACGAGCCGAGCATCAGCCCGTACCCCTGGGACGACGAGGAGCTGGACGACAAGCCGTACTGGATCCGGTTGATCAAGCGCGGCAGCGAGTTCGAGGCCCACCTGAGCGAGGACTCGCTGCAGTGGACCCGGATCGGCTACGAGCGGATCCCGATGTCCGACCGGGTCCACATCGGCCTGGCCGTCGACGCCAACAAGGAGAAGAACGCCATCGACAACTACGCCTCGGCGGACTTCGCCGAGGTACGGGTCAATTCCTGATCACGTGGTGAGAGAGAGGACGACGATGTCATCAACGAAGCTGCGGGCTCGATCGCGCCCGCGAAGTCTGCTGATCAAGCTCGGCGCCGTGCTGGCCGGGCTGACCCTGATCGGGCTGCCAGGTGCGGTGGCCGACGAAGGTGCCGCGGCGGAACGGGCCTGTACCGACCCGGGC
The DNA here is from genome assembly GCF_042666975.1 of Microlunatus sp. GCM10028923. Lineage (NCBI taxonomy): Bacteria > Bacillati > Actinomycetota > Actinomycetes > Propionibacteriales > Propionibacteriaceae > Microlunatus > Microlunatus sp. GCM10028923. Next base: position 58,159 of record NZ_JBHTFF010000024.1, read on the forward strand.
GCGACGCTGGTCCCGAACAAGTACAACGAGGAGTTCTGCGTCTTCGACGACGAACTGTTCATCTTCGCCGCCAACTACAAGCCGTTCGAGTACTCGCCGACGGAGGATCGGCAGGCGACCCGGGTGTTCGACGAGGTGATCGGCAACAAGCTGCGCGCCGCGTTCCCCGAGCTCAAGATCAAGTACGCGACCTGGGACATGCCGGTCCGGTACGAGGATCTGAAGGCGGCCGGCGTGACGCCGGACATCGTGATCGACAATCCGCGGAACCGGATCGACCGTGACCTCGAGCCGCTGGGCTGGGTCGAGGACATGACCCCCGGTCTGGCCAAGGCCGAAGTCGATCTTGCCCCGCTGAACCAGGCGGCGGTCGAGCAGGTCCGGTCCCGCTCCGACGGCGGCCTCTACGGCGTCCCGGTCTTCATCGACGAGCATCTGCTCTTCTACAACAAGGCGATCTTCGACCGGTTCGATCAACCTCATCCCAAGGCGGGCTGGACCTACGACGACGCGTACAGCGCCGCCAAGAAGCTCACCCGGCAGGACGGATTGGCCGCCTACAAGGGCTATCTGCAGCACCCGGACAACTACCTCGAGTTCAATCAGTACGGCAAGTATCCGTTCACCGACACCGGCAGCGAGCAACCGGCCCCGGAGGACGTCGCGGTCGATCTGTCGACCGAGGAATGGGCCAAACTCGGCGCCAACCTGGAGCGGTTCCTGCTGATCCCGCGCAACGGGTTCACCACCGTCGACGATCTGGTGAAGGGCGACATGAGCCGGCCCGGCCGGGTCGCGATGGTCGTCGATGCGCTGCGCAAGCTGCCGATCTACGCCGGCAACGAGCTGATGACCGAGGATGGCGACGAGGAGGCTTTCGCGGAGTGGATGAAGTCGGTCGATCTGGGTGTCGCTCCGGTCCCGGTGCTGGACCAGGGTTCGACGACGACCTATCAGCCGAACACGCTGGCCGCCTTCGTGACCAAGCAGGCGGCGCAGAAGGACGCGGCCTATCAGGTGGTCAAGTGGCTGGTCTCGGAAGAGGCCCAGACCGAATTCTCCCGGCACGCGATGAAGGCCGTGCTGGCCACCGATCCGGTGGTGGCCTCGTTCGGTGAGGCGATCCCGGAGCTGAAGAAGATCGACACGTCCGCGGTCTACTGGGGCGAGAATGCCACCGTGACCGGCTACCAGAACACCGAGTACTGGGACATCCCGCTCTACATGGTGTTCCGCCAGCACGTCCTCAAGGACGCGATGACCGTCGAGTCGGCCCTGATCGTCGCGGAGCAGGAGGACATCCCGGCCTACCTCAAGTCGCGAGCGGAGGGCGGCTTCGACTTCTAGTTGATCTTGGACCCTGAGCCTGTCGATGCCGTCATCGGCAGGCTCAGGCTCGTTCGCCGAGCAAATTGTTCAGGTCGAGCTCGACGCGGCTGCCGCCCACCCCTGCACTGCCTCGAGGTTCCCGGTCGTCGAGGTGGAGCAGGGGTGTCCAGCCGCTGCCGGAGTTGGCGTAGAGGTCCAACGCCCGCAGTTCGGGGTCCAGGATCCAGTACTGCTCGATGCCCGCGCCGGCGTACTCGCCCGACTTGCGTACGGTGTCCTCGCCGCGCGTGCTCGGTGACAGGATCTCGACGACCAGCACCGGCGGCTCCGAGACGAGGAACTGCTCCGGTGGTCGCCGGATCACCGAGATGTCGGGAACACGTACCCGGTTGTTCGGGAGCTGGACTCCGACCTCCTGGACGACCTGCAGCTCGGCGAGCGAGGCGTCGAGCAGCGCCGTGAGCCGGAACGACGCCTTCTGATGCGGGTAGCTAGCCGGGGAATTCACGACCACCTCCCCGTCGACCCACTCCGTCTTGGGCTTCGACGGGAGCGCCCACCACTCCTCGTACGACATCCGCTTGCGCTGCAGCCCTGGCACGGCTTCCTCCGGTTTAGCTTCGGACACATCGATCCTCCCCCATTCTGCGCCTCGTCGCTGTGCCGTGTCCTCCTGCCGGAGGTCGCTGACACTCACAGTGCGCCGAGGAGTCGCAGCGCCGTAGGCCGACGGGCGTCCGCCCAGTCGGCCTGGCCGGTGTGATGCAGCCAGGAGACGAACTGGACGAGCTTCGCGGCCAGCCAGAGGTGAGTACGGCGAGGTGAGACCCCGACCCGTTCCGCGAGCCGGGCGGCCCGGCCGACCGGGTCGGGATCGTCCTGAATCTGGTAGAGCAGGTGGTTCGCGAGGTCGTAGCCGGGCTCACCGATCATCGGGCGCGGATCGATCGCCAGCCAGCCGCGGACGGACCGCAGTACGTTCCGCGGGTGGAAGTCGCCGTGCAAGATCAACTCGGCCGGCGTCGTCGCCGCCAGCTCGTCGAAGAGCTCACTGCCGTCCCGGTACAGCGAGGCTCCGAGGCGGTCCGCCCGGTCGCGCAGCCGCGCCGCCTGGCGGGCCGCGATCTCGGAGAGCAACGGAAGCTCGAGGTCGGGAGCCGGCGCCCACAGTCGCGGCAGCACCTCCGTTGCCGCATCGTCGGACGCCGCTGCCGGCAGGTCGACGGCGGCGTCGCCGGGCTCGCACAATTCGATCAAGGAGGCGTTGTCGGCGGCGTCATGCGCGAGCAGTCGCACCAGGCCGCGCGGATCGTACGCTCGCCAAGCAGCGGCGAGATCGATCGATTCGTGACTGGGCAGGCCGAGCTTGAGCACGGCCCGGCCACCGTCGGCCAGCTCGACCGGCGCTGCCCAACTCGCCGCACCGCCGGTGAAAGAGCGGAGGCGCAGGACGAGGCGCCATTGCCTCCGGTATCGGTCGATCAGACCGGGGAGTCGATCCAGCCAGCCCGGCCCGGTGTGCGGATGGTGGCGCAGGATCCGTTGCCGGTCGGACTCCGCCATCGAGCCGGTCCTCGACAGCGGCAGATCCCAGTTGATCATGGAACGAAGCTAGCCGGCACCCCTGACAATCCAGCGGTGCCGGCTCATAACTCTCGCGATCATCCCTGTTCGTGTTGATGGAGAACGGTAATGCGCGCTTGGTTCCGCCAGACGACGTACCGGGTTTGCTTCAACCATGGCGTTGAGCTGAGGATCTTCCCGAGTTGATCGACATCGGCGATAGGGCGCTCAGCTGTGTATTCGCCGGCGGCCAATCCCAGAATGACATCGCCGTCCCGAAAATCCGAGTCAGCAGGGAAGGCGATGACGGCCACTCCTACGGCCGCTGCGAGACCGTGGGCCGATACCTCGGCCTGGTTCGTCACTGATCTGAGCACGAGTCCGGGCAATTGCGGCAGCTCCCTTGTCGACGCCCGCTCGGCCGTGCCCGTCATGGGTAACGGAACTGGGCAGGACTCAGCCCGCGAACGCAAACCGGCCGACTTGACGCCGAAGTTGTTCATCGGAAAGTTCTCGAAGCCGAGAGCCAGTGCCGGACTTCCTTCGCGCACTCGATAGTCGCCGGCTTGCGGATTGATGAAGTCGGCTGATCCGGCCGCGGAATGACGATCCACCCCCAGGTCGCGAGCTGCCGAGAGATCACCGAGATGGGCAAAGAGGTTGTGATCGATCGTGTCACCGAGGTGGCGCAGCCTGATCGGCTGATGGCCGGTGCCGAGAATGTTGCGCTCGACCCGATCCCGGCTGTTGGGCAACCAGACGTGCAGGTGCACGCCATTCCCGATGATCACGTTGTTCCAGACCTGCCGGTCGTATCCCTCCCTCAGCTTCAAACCCCCGGCGAGCAGCACGTTGGAGTAGATGAGGTAGTTGCTGGACCCGTCATCGAGATCGATGTCCCAGCCGTGTTCGCAATGAAATCTGTTGTGCCGAATGGTTGTGGCGACCAGGGCGTCGAGAGAGGCAAAACCTTCGACCGAGCGGACCCGCTCGGCGGTCTCGGCGGGATCGGCATCCCAGAACCGGTCTCGACCCCAACTGTTGAAGGCGCCGTGATCGCTGGTCTCGAGGACCGTCTGGAACACGTCGTTCAACTCGATCAGGTGGCCACCCCACGTGCCGTCACAGATGTTGATCCCCGAGCGCGGTAGCCGATAGATCGTGTTCGACGAGACGGAGATCCTGGACGCCATCGACAGCGAAACTCCGGCCGATTGGAGCTCCAGGAGACCCACGTCGTGGATCAGGTTGTCGTCGATGACGCAGTCTTCGGGATATTCGATGTCCCGAGGCCCCGGGATCAGATCAGTGTCGGCGATCCGGGCCGTGTGGTCGTACTCGTACATGGGAGTTCGGACCGAACTCGCCCGGCCGAAGACGTAGACCCCGCCCCCACCGAGTTGGTAGAGGCGACAACCGCTGACCACGACCCGGCGAGCGTAGCCGTCGAGCAGGACGCCGGTCCCGCCACATTGGGAGATCTCGCAGCGCTGCACGGCGACGTCATGGGCGTTCTGAACGACCACCGCCGCATGTCTGGCAATCATCCAATCGCTTCGCAGCAAGGGTTCGGTGGCTTCGAGGAAGGTCTGGCCGGCGTGCTCGATCCGGAGTCCTTCCAGGCGGACATCGTGTACGGGTCCGCGGAGTGATCCGGCGATCTGGACGGCCCGGGTTCCGCCGCCCGCCTCGAAGAGCGCGGACTGGGCGTCGGTTCCGTCTTCGGGCCAGTAGTACAGGCATTCGTCGGCCTCGTCGTAGTACCACTCGCCCGGCGCATCGAGCTCCTCGCGGATGTTCTCGACATACAGCTCTTGACGGTTGAGATCGTACGGCCGATTGTTCGCCAGCTGAGGCCCTAGCTCCACCATGCCGTCGTCGGTCCCCATGATCGGGACGAACACCGATCCCCATTGGTGAGCATGCCTGGCGTGGACGATCCCTCCGACAGGGTCGGTCCAGCCGGAGGTCCGCTGCGGATCGAGGGCGTCACCCGCCACCGCGTCGAACGGTCTGGCGCCCGCGCGTGGCAGATTCGGGTAGCGGGCCCGGGTCTGCCGGAGACCGTCGACGAACAGTTGATCAAAGGCCGGCCCCGGAATCCGCGCGGCAAGAATGTGGCCGTCAACGGCCTCCCAGAATGGACGCAGTCTTCGCCCGGCGACGAGCCGGACCCCTGGGCCGGTGCCGGCGATCACCGTCGGCATCCCCGGCTGCCCCGAAAGCACGGGGTCGATCGTCAGCGTTTCCCTCAGGTAGTAGACGCCGGGGGCGATGTGGATCCGGATCCACGTCCGCGGATCCTGGACCTTCAGTTCGCGCGCATGGGCGACCGCCAGCTCGATGGTCTTGAACCGGGCGCCGCCAGACTGACCGACCTCAAGGACGATCTCCTGCATCGCAGCTCTCCTGTCCGGTCCGAAACCCTGAGCACATCAATGTGACCCATGGACCAGGATGGCGCAGTCATTAGATGAATACAACCGAAAAGGAGGTTTCGGGTGCACTCCCGCGCCGAGTCCAGCTGAGGATCGCCAATCTGGGTAGGGCCTCTGGTTCCGAAGTGCGGATCGAGCAATGAATAGTGATCCGATGAATATTCCGACCGCGGTTTCCCGGTCCGGCCGTCGCTGGTCAGCCGGCGGGCAGCCAGACGCGCATCGGGGCGCGGTCGCGGTTGGCCCACTGAAAGTAGGGGATCGCGGTTGCCTTGACCGGGCGCTCGGTCAAGGCCGGTGGGCTGGAGTAGTACGGCAGGCCGGTCGCGGGCACGGCGCCGAGTTCGACCGCATCAAGCTCGAGGAGCGTCGTACGGCCGATCCCGGGATGATCATCGACCGGGCGGGCGGTGATCGCCGGATCGGCGGCCAGGCGGAATCGCTCGAGATCGGCGGCGGCCTCCTGATCGGCCTGCTCGAAGCAGTAGACCAGCGGGCCGCGCTCGAAGGCGGCGGAGCCGCGGACGGCGTCGATCTTGGGATGCGGAGTGATCATCCGCGGCGTCAGGTCCAGGTCGAACCGGATCGTGTCGCCCGCCTGCCAGTGGCGGCGCAGCGTGAGGTAGCCGCGGGCGTCCGGCTCGACCGGAACCGGGTCCCCGTTCACCGAGAGTGCGGTCTGCTCGCTCCAGGAGGGCAGCCGCAGGGCGATGCCGCTCTCCGCCTCGGGAGCCCGATCGATCGTGATCATGACCTCGCCCTGCCAGGGCAGGTCGGTCCGGATGCGCAGTCCCAGCTCGCCGCCGGCCAGGCCGGCCGTCAGTTCGGAGTCCGCGTATTGCTGCAGGTACAGGGTTTCGGCGTCGCCGGTCGCCACGTAGTGACCGAGTGAGGCCATCAGCCGGGTCACGTTCGGCGGGCAGCAGGCGGACCAGAACCAGCCGCCGCGGTACCGGGGATCGCCGATCACCTGTTCATGATCATGGCGCCGCTGCAGCGGGTTGCCCTTGAAGAACTCCAGGCCGTCCAGCGAGACCGATGCGGCGAAGACGTTGTAGAGCGTGCGCTCGATCAGGTCGGCGAAGCGGGCCTCGCCGGTGGCCAGCAGCAGCCGCCAGCTCCAGTGGATGCTGGCCACCGCCGCGCAGGTCTCGTTGTAGGCCTGGTCCGACGGGAGTTCGTACCCCTCGCCGAACGCCTCCTTGAGCTGCCGCGCGCCGTGCCCGCCGGTGATCGCGGTCTTGGTGGCGACCATGTCCTCCCAGCGTGCGATGGAGCAGTCCAGCAGTGAGCGGTCACCGGTCTCGAGGGCGACGTCCACGATGCCGGCCTCGAGATACATGGCCCGCACCGCGTGGCCGGTCAGGATCGGCATTGCGCGTACCGGAAGGGCGTCCTGGAAGTACGCGGAGCCGACCGGACTGTGCCCGACCAGGCCCTGGCCGCGGTCCTCGACCAGCCGACGGGCCAGGTCGAGATAGGCGGTCGTCTCGGTCAGCCGGTACAGCTCGACCAGGGCGGTCTCGGCCTCGGGATGTCCGTCCAGGCGGGGCTTCCGCTCGGTCAGGAACACCTGGACCAGGTGATCGGCGAGTCGCCGGGCCACCGGCAGCAGTTGATCATCACCGGCCCGGGCGAGTGCCACCGCGGCCTGGATCAGATGGCCGGCGGTGTAGAGCTCGTGGCTGTTCTCCAGCTTCGCGTAACGCTGGTCGGGTGCCACCACCTGGTAGTACGAGTTCAGGTAGCCGTCGTCCCGCTGGGCCCGGGCGATCAGCGCGACGGCCTCCGCGACGAACGAGCGCAGCGTCGCGTCGTCACCGTTGGCGAGTTCGAAGCCCACCGACTCGAGCATCTTGTAGACGTCGGAGTCCATGTAGACCGGACCGTGGTACTCGGCGTCCAGTCGATCACCGGCGGCCAGCCGCAGGTCGTCGAAGTTGCCGGCCTCGTCGAGCTTGCCGATGCCGAGCGGGATGCTCGCCTCCCGGTTCACCCGTTGCCACTGCTGCCAGAGGCCGCCGGTGATGATCACCGGCGGGATCGGCCGGTGGGCGGCGTCGGCGCCGGCGGTCGGGGCGATCGGCCCGGTCACGCCTTCGGTGGTGATCATGGAATCGGTCATCGAGTTCGTCACGTGTGATCAACGCCTTCCGGGTCCGCCGGGATTCATGCGTGGTTGGGTGAGGAAGACAATGGTCTGGTCGCGGACCCGGAGGATGTGCGACTCGAGCCGCTCCCGGGCCAGGTCGGTGTCGCCTGCGACCAGGGCGGCGACGATCTCGCGGTGCTCGTCGACCGCGGTGTCCAGCCGCTTGTGGGTCAGCGGCGCCTCCATGCCGGCCCGGGTGACGTGGATGCTCAGGTGCAGGTCGTCGTAGAGCGACACCAGCCGGGGCAGTTCGGCGAGCGCGACGATCGAGCGGTGGAACCGGCTGTCGTTGTCCCGGAAGGCGATGTAGGCGGCCTGGTCGTCGACCGCATGCTCGGCCAGCTTCGCGGCCTCGGCGACCGAATCCTCGAGCTCGGGCAGCGGCCCCTCGGGCTGGCGCTCGCAGAAGCGGCGGATGCTGTGCGATTCGATCATGACCCGGAGCTCGAACAGCTCGTACAGGGAGCTGAGTGACGGGACCGCGACGGTGAAGCCGGCGATCGGGTCGTAGGAGAGCAGGCCGCGCTCGTACAACCGGCCGACGGCGCTGCGGACCGGGGTCCGGCTCATGCCGAGGTTGCGGGCGAACTCGCGGATCGGCACCGGTTGCCCGGGTGCCGGATGCTCCTCGGTGAGCCAGGTGACCAGCGCCTGATGCGCCCGGCTCTCCAGGCTTTCGGAGTCGACCGGTGCTGCGGTTCGAGCCATCGATGATCCTTCCACTGCCCGTTCAATCTACTCAGCTCGCTCATGGTATGCCGGATCGCCGATCCCCGCCGACAGTCGGTGAGGCGCGCCGCCCGTTATCCGGAAAGCGCTTCAACTTCAGCCGGTCAATCCCTTGACACCACAATCGAACGACTCTCATCATACTGGTATGCCACCGGCATTCATTGATGAATCGATACCCACCGGCGAACGACCGCGGGGGGTCTTCCCGCCGATCGTGCTGCCCCTGACCGACGACGGGACGTTGGATTCCACGTCCCTGGAGCGTCTGGTCGGGAAGCTTCTCGACGGAGGGGTGGCCGGTCTCTGGGTGAACGGCACCACCGGCGAGTTCTATGCGCTCGGCGTGGAAGGGCGGGCCCGCGTCGTCCGGGAGTGCGTCAAGATCGTCGCCGGGGCGGTGCCGGTGATCGCGCACGTCGGGGACACCGGGACCGACCTCGTTCTCGATCATGCTCGGGCCGCGCTGGACGCCGGCGCCGACCGGCTGTCGGTGCTGCCGCCGTACGGGGCGGACTTCACCCAGTCCGAGCTGAAAGATCATTTCCGTGCCGTCGCGCGACTGGCCGGCCGGCCCGTGTTCGCGTACAACCTGCCCCGGCTGGCCGGCCCAGGCCTCGGCATCGACGCGATCGTCGAGCTGGCCGCCGAGGGCGTGTTCGACGGTGCCAAGGACAGCAGTTCCGACCTGGTCTGGTTCCGCCAGTTGCTCGGCAGCGCCCGTCGGGCTGGGGTCGAGTTCGACTGCTTCACCGGCGGTTCCGCGGTGCCCGATCTCGGCTACTTCGTCGGTGCACAAGGAACGATGAGCTCGCTGGCCAACCTGGTCCCGCGTCATCTGGTGGCTCAGTTCGAGGCCTTCGGGCGGGGCGACTGGACCACCGTCCGTGATCTTCAGGACGGCTCGGACGAACTGCTGCGCGCGCTGCGGCTGCCGCGCGCGACGACGATCTCGGCAACCGCGGCGCTCTACAAGCATCTGCTGGAGCGCCGGGGCTGGATCGCCACCGACCGGTCCGCGGCACCGCTGTCCCGGCTGACCGACGACGAGCGTCAGCAGCTGGACCGGACCGCCCTGCCCCTGATCGACCACTTGGAGACCGCCGCCGCCGGCGAGCACTCCGGCGTCCGTCGCCGCTGACGGTCGCCGCCCACCCAGCAAGGAGGAGCACAACGATGTCTCAGTCCAAGATCACGGACCGGCCGGTGCTGCCGTACCGCCGGATCACCCTCTCGCGCCGGGGCCTGCTCGGCTCGGGCTCCGGTCTGATCGCCGGTGCCGCCCTGTCCGGAAGCGCCTTGTCCGGCTGCAGTCTGCTGGACACCGCACCGGTGCAGCGCGATGGCGGGGGCGGGCAGAATCCCGATTCGCCGAAGGGGAAGGAAGCGCCGAGCCTGGCCGCCCAGGTCGAGGCGGGCAAGTTGCCGCCGGTCGCGGAGCGGATGCCGGAGCAGCCGCTGGTCGTCGAGCCGATCGAGAGTGTCGGCCGATACGGCGGCACCTGGCAGTCGGCCATGATCACGCAGGAGGACGCCAGCTGGCTCACCACGGCCATCGGGTACGAGCCGCTGGTGCGCTGGGCCCGGGAGTGGACCGACTCGCCGGGCACCGACGAGATCATTCCCAACATCTGCTCGGCCTTCGAGGAGCTCGAGGGCGGCAAGGTGTTCGAGTTCACGCTGCGCAAGGGATTGCGCTGGTCCGACGGCGAACCCTGCACCGCGGATGACTTCCGGTTCACCTACGAGGACATCGCGATCTTCCCGGAGATGCACCCGGACGGCTTCTACGATCTCTGGCTCAGCACCGACACCGCGCGCCCAGCCGAGTTCACGATCGTCGACGAGACCAAGATCAGGTTCACCTTCAGTGCGCCGAAGCCGGGCTTCCTCAACGAGATCGCCGGCGGCGTCACGATGGTGATGCCGAAGCACTACTTCGAGAAGTTCCATCCCAAGTACAACAAGGATGTCGACAAGCTGGTCAAGGAAGCCCGCCTCAACGACTGGATCCAGCTCTACGAAGCCAAGGCCGAGGACTGGTTCAACGCGGACGCGCCGACGCTCAACGCCTGGCAGCTGGTCACGGCGCTCGGCGACGGGACGTCGGTGATCGCGGAGCGGAACCCGTACTACTGGAAGACCGATCCCGAGGGCAGCCAGCTGCCCTACATCGACAAGATCCAGTGCGAGGTCCTGTTGGACGTCGAGGTCGAGCTTCTCAAGATCGTCAACGGCGAGCTGCACCTGCAGATGCGCAACTTCAGCACGGTACGCAACAAGCCGGTTGTCGCGCGCGGCCAGGAGGAGGGCGACTACCGGATCTTCACCGTCCGCGCGACCGGTACCAACACCATGGTGATCGGGTTCAACCAGACGCTGAAGGACAAGCAGAAGGCGCAGCTCTACGCCAACAAGGACTTCCGGGTCGGGCTGTCGTACGCGATCAATCGGCAACGGATCATCGACACCGTCTACGCCGGCCAGGGCAAGCCGTGGCAGGGTGCCCCGCTCGAGGGCGATCCGGTCTACGACGAGGAGTTCGGCACGCAGTTCACCGAGTACTCCAAGGACAAGGCGAACGCGTCGTTGGACGCCGCCGGGCTGACCGAGCGGGACGGCGACGGGTTCCGGCTCTACAACGGCAAGCGGGCGATCGTCCAGGTCGTCGTCAACTCGGCGATGCCTGATCATGTCGACGCGTTCGAGTTGATCAAGGACGACTGGAAGGCGGTCGGGGTCGAGCTGCAGCAGCAGCGAGTGTCGGAGGAGCTGTACTGGGAACGGGTCGAGGCCAACCAGGCCGAGGCCTCCAGCTGGACCGGCGGTGACTTCGAGGTTCGCGCCACCCAGGGCTCGAACCACTACTACGTGCCGAGCAACCCGCGCGGCGCCTCTCGGTGGGGGAACGCCTGGGCGTTGTGGTATTCGACCGACGGCAAGGAGGGCGAGGAGCCGCCGCCGCCGGTGAAGAAGCAACTGGAGCTGTTCGACCGGATGCGGATGACCTACGACGCCGACGAGGCGACCAAGCTCGGCAAGGAGATCATCGCGATCGCCAAGGACCAGTTCGTCTACGTCGGCATCTGCACCCCGGCGGAGACGTACGGGATCGTCAAGAACACGATGAAGAACGTGCCGGAGTCGGTACCGGGCGCGGTCGGCTACATGGCGCCCGGCCCGAGCAACCCCGAGCACTTCTACTTCACTGCGTGACCTTCACGGAGGAAGGCTCTCATGCTGCGCTACATCCTGCGCCGAGTCGGGTTGATGATCATCACCCTGGCGGCGATCTCGTTCGCCACCTTCTGGATCATCAACCTGCCGCCCGGGGACTACGTCTCGACGCTCCAGGCGGCCGCCGAGAACCGCGGCCAGGAGTTGAGCGTGGAGCGGCTGGCCGCGCTCCGTGAGCGCTACCGGCTGAATGATCCGTTCATCGTCCAGTACGCCAACTGGATCGGCAACATCATCTTTCACGGCGATTTCGGCGAATCCTTCGCCTGGAACCGGCCGGTGTCGACCTTGATCTGGGACCGGGTCGGGCTGTCGTTCTTCCTGTCCCTGAGCACGATGCTGATGGTGTGGGCGATCGCGTTCCCGATCGGCATCTACTCCGCGGTGAAGCAGTATTCGGCGGGGGATTACGCCGGGACGTTCTTCGGCTTCGTCGGGATGGCCGTGCCGGAATTCATGCTGGCCCTGGTCTTCATGTACATCGGCGTCCGCTATTTCGGGTCGAGTGTCGGTGGCCTGTTCTCACCCGAGTACGCCGACGCAGTGTGGAATCTGGGCAAGTTACTCGATCTCGCGTCCCATCTCTGGCTACCGGTGTTGATCATCGGCATCTCCGGGACCGCGAGTCTGATCAGGGTGACCCGGGCCAACCTGCTGGACGAGCTGTACAAGCCGTACGTGGTGACCGCCCGGGCCAAGGGGATGCCGGAGTGGAAGCTGCTGCTCAAATACCCGGTACGGATGTCGCTGAGCCCGTTCTTCAGCACCGTGGGCTGGCTGCTGCCGGGCCTGATCAGCGGCGAGACGATCATCTCGATCGTGCTCAGTCTGCCGACCACCGGACCGTTGCTGTTCGGGGCGGTGGAGAGCCAGGACATGTATCTGGTGGGCAGTTTCGTGTTGATCTTGAGTGCGTTGACGGTGATCGGGACGCTGCTCAGTGACATCGCCCTGGCCTGGTGGGATCCACGGATCCGGCACAGCTACGAAGGGGGTTGATCATGGCCGAGAACACGATCGCGGTTGCCGCCCGGGCCGAACAGCCGGCGGGCGGGCCGCAGCCGGACCAGATCACGATCCGGGGCGGTACGGCGTCGCAGTGGCGGCTGATCTGGCGGAAGTTCCGCAAGCATCACCTGGCCCGGATCGGCGCGGTGGCGGTGATCATCATCTACCTGGTGGTGGCGCTGGCCGAGTTCCTGTCGCCGACCACGACCGACGCGCAGAACGAGCAGTACGCCTACGCACCGCCGCAGCAGTTGCACGTCTACCATCCCGATCATGGTGTCGGGCTCTACGTGTACGGCTTCCAGATGCAACAGAACGCGGAGACGTACGAACGCACCTTCACCGTCGACGAGGGCAACCGGATCCCGGTCGGTCTGTTCGTCCGCGGCGCCGAATATCGTTTCTGGGGGCTGATCCCGGCCGATGTGCACCTGATCGGGCCGACCGAGGCCGGGCAGCCGTTCTATCTCTGGGGCGCCGACCGGGCCGGCCGGGACATGCTCAGCCGGATCGTCTACGGGTCGCGGATCTCACTGTCGATCGGACTGGTCGGGGTCGCCGTCAGCTTCGTCCTCGGGCTGCTGCTCGGCGGCGTCTCCGGCTACTACGGCGGCAAGCCGGACACGCTGATCCAACGGGTGATCGAGTTCCTGATGGCGATCCCCACCTTGCCGTTGTGGTTGTCACTGTCGGCGGCGGTGCCGTCGAGTTGGGGACCACTGACCCGATATTTCGCGATCAGCGTGATCTTGTCGGTGATCGGCTGGACCGGGATGGCCCGGGTGGTGCGCGGGCGATTCCTGTCGCTGCGCGAGGAGGACTTCATCACCGCGGCCCGGTTGGACGGCTGCAGCCAGCCGCGGATCATCTTCCGGCACATGCTGCCGTCCTTCAGCAGCCACATGATCGCGTCGCTGACCATGAGTGTCCCGGCGATGATCTTGGGCGAGACGTCGCTCAGCTTCCTCGGGCTAGGCCTGCAGTCCCCGGCGGTCAGTTGGGGTGTGTTGCTGCAGGACGCGCAGAACATCAGGGCGATCGAGACCGCGCCCTGGCTGATGCTGCCGGGGGCGGCGATCTTCGTCACCGTCCTGTCCATGAACTTCGTCGGAGATGGATTGCGCGATGCTGCCGACCCGTACAAGTGAGGCGTCGTCCGCGGCGCAGCCGGTGCTCCGGCTGCGCGGCCTGAGGACGCAGTTCCAACTGGAGGACGGCGTCGTCGACGCCGTCGAGGAGGTCGACCTGGAGATCGGCCGCGGCGAGACCCTCGCCGTGGTGGGCGAATCCGGGTGCGGCAAGAGCGTGATGGCCCGCTCGGTGCTCGGCCTGGTCGATCGGCCGGGCAAGATCATGGCCGGTCAGGTCTGGGTGCCCGCCCCGCCCGATCCGCCGCCCGGCCAGGCCTCCCGTGGTTTCCGGGCCCGTCGGGACCGGGCGCGGCGGGCGAAGGTGCTGCCGGACGCGCCGCCGGGCATGATCGATCTGGCCACCGCCGAACCCGAGGTGGTCCGCGGCGTCCGGGGCAAGCGGATCGCCATGGTGTTCCAGGAGCCGATGACCTCACTGTCGATGATGCACACGATCGGCAACCAGATCATCGAGGCGATCACGCTGCACGAGAACCTGACCAAGAGCCAGTCCCGGCAACGGGCGATCGAGCTGCTCGGCCGGGTCGGCATCCCGTCGCCGGAGCAGCGCATCGACGCCTACCCGTTCCAGCTCAGCGGCGGGATGCGGCAGCGAGCCATGATCGCCATGGCGCTCTCCTGCGGCCCGGAACTGCTGATCGCCGACGAGCCCACGACGGCGCTCGACGTCACCACCCAGGCGCAGATCCTGGAGCTGCTCACCTCGCTGCAGGACGAGTTCGAGATGTCGATCATGCTGATCACCCACGACCTCGGCGTCGCGGCCCAGCTGGCCGACCGGGTGGCCGTGATGTACCTCGGCCGGGTGGTCGAGCAGGGCGACCTGCGCCGGCTGTTCGCCGAGCCGCGGCATCCGTACACCCAGGCTCTGTTGCGGTCGGTGCCGAAGCTGGGCCGGGACCGCAACGTGCGGCTGGCGCCGGTACGGGGGATCGTGCCGCATCCGTACCACCGGCCGTCCGGCTGCCCGTTCCATGATCGCTGCGACTCGTTCATCCCGGGCCGCTGCGACACGGCGCCGCCGCCGGTGATCAGCACCGACGACGGCCACCAGGTCCGCTGCGTGCTCTATCAGGAGGAGGACTCCGATGACGGTGATCGATGACCCCGGCACCCGGGCCGACCAGGTCCTGCTGGAGACCCGCGACCTCACCATGCATTTCCCGATCCGCAAGGGAATGCTGGGCCGCACCGTCGGCCACGTCAAGGCGGTCGACGGTGTCGATCTGACCATCGCGGCGGGGAAGACGGTCGGCCTGGTCGGCGAATCGGGCTGCGGGAAGAGCACCCTCGGCCGGTGCATCCTGCGCGCCAACACGCCGACCGCCGGCATGATCAACTACCGGACGGCGGACGGGCGGGTGGTTGATCTTGCGGCAATGAAGGAACGGGAGCTGAAGCCGTACCGGCGTGAGATCAGGATGGTCTTCCAGGACCCCTTCTCCGCCCTGAACCCGCGGTTCACGCTGAACCAGATCGTCGGCGAGGCGCTGCGGGTGAACCATGTGCTGCCGGCCGGCGAGATCGAGGATCGGGTGGCGGCCCTGCTGCAGCGGGTCGGCCTGCGCGCCGAATATCGGCACCGCTATCCGAACGCCTTCTCCGGCGGTGAGCGGCAGCGGGTCGGCATCGCCCGGGCGCTGGCGCTGGACCCGCGGCTGGTGGTCGCCGACGAGGCGGTCAGTGCCCTCGACGTGTCCGTGCGGGCCCAGATCCTCAACCTGCTCAGGGATCTGCAGGACGACAGCAACCTCACCTACCTGTTCATCTCGCACGATCTCGGCACCGTGGAGTACATGGCCGACGAGGTGGTGGTGATGTACGTCGGCAAGGTCGTCGAGTCCGGCCCGACCTCGGAGCTGTACGGAGCGCCGCTGCACCCGTACACCGAGGCCTTGCTGTCCGCCGTTCCCGATCCGGATCCGGACGTGGCGGACCGGGCGAAGGCCGACGGCCGCGGCCGGATCGTGTTGCGTGGCGAGGTCGCCGACCCGTCCAAGGTGCCGGCCGGGTGCCCGTTCCACCCGCGCTGCTTCTACGCTCAAGATCGTTGCAAGACCGAGGTCCCCGCACTCCGCGAGGTCCGCCCCGGCCGTCGTGCGGCCTGCCATTTCGCCGAGGAGTTGGACCTCCGCGGCATCGACCCGACGACCTGAAAGGCCAACCATGGAACGGGATCCACGCTTCGACGGACAACTGCGAGCGGGAGCGGATCCGGCGCTGACCGAGGCTCTGCTGCCGGTCCTGCACTCCGGCGACAGCCATGCGGTGACCCTCGCCGAAGCCGCGAACGGCGATCTGGTCTGCGCCTGGTTCAACGGGCCGGGCGAGGGCGAGCCGGGCACGAACGTCGTGGTCTCCCGGCTGCCGAAGGGCACCGAGGTCTGGTCGGAGCCGGACCTGGTGGCCGCCGACCCGGACCGGTCCGAGCAGAACCCGGTCCTGTTCACGGCACCGGACGGGGTGATCTGGCTGCTGCACACCTCGAACGAACCGCATGATCAGAAGTCGGCGCACGTGCTGGCCCGAACCTCCGATGATCATGGCCTGACCTGGTCCGACCCGCGGATCCTGTTCCCGGGCCCGGGCTTCTTCCTGCGCAACCCGCCGCTGATCTTCGACGACGGCAGCTGGCTGTTGCCGTCCTATCTGTGCACCACGGCGGGGGAGCACAGCCTGGTCGCGATCAGCTCGGACGGCGGCGGTACCTGGTCCGAGCACGAGATGCCGGAGAGCCTGGGCCGGGTCCAGCCCAGCATCGTGCAGCGCTCGGACGGCAGCCTGTCGGCCCTGTTCCGGTCCCGGGCCGCGGACCGGATCTACGCCTCGGTCTCGACCGACCGCGGGATCACCTGGTCGGTGCCGGAACGGACCGAACTGCCGAACAACAACTCCGCCGTGCACCAGCTCCGGCTGGCCGACGGGCGGCTGCTGCTGATCTTCAACGACGCATCCCTGGAGCGTGATCAGTTCCGCTGGGTCGGCGACCCGGAGAACCCGCGCAAGAAGGCGGTACGGACGCCGCTCACGCTCGCCCTGTCCGAGGACGACGGCGCGACCTGGCCCTTCCGGCGCAACCTGCAGCTGGCCGATCTGGAATACCGGGACGCGCCGATGGGCTACTCGTACCCGACGTTGCTGCAGACCTCCGACGGCCGGGTGCACGCCGCGTATTCGTACCTGCGCAAGGCGATCAAGCACGTCAGCTTCGACGCGGACTGGGTGTGCGCGGATGATCGTTGAGCGGTGGGGGATCTTCGAACTGACCCTGTCCGGTCCGGCCGACGGCAACCCGTACGCCGACGTGGAGTTGACGGCCGAGTTCCAGTACCGGAACCGGATCGTCGCGGTGGACGGCTTCTACGACGGCGACGGCACGTACAAGATCAGGTTCTCGCCCGATCGGGAGGGCACCTGGTGGTACCGGACCTCGAGCAATGCGCCGGAGCTGGACGGCCGTAGCGGGGAGTTCGTCGCGGGCCCGCCGGGGGAGGGGAATCACGGGCCGGTCCGGGTGGTCGGCGGCTGGCGGTTCGCGTACGCCGACGGGACCCGGCACGAGTCGTACGGCACCACCTGCTACCACTGGACCCACACCGGCGACGAGGATCATGAGCGCCGGACGCTGGCGTCGCTGGCCGGTTCGCCGTTCAACAAGATCAGGATGTGCCTGCTGCCGACGGCGGCGATGACGCCGGCCCGGCTCGCGTTCGCCGGTGACACCCCGGGACACTTGGACCCGACCCGGTTCAATCCGGAGTTCTTCCGTCATTTCGAGGCCCGGATCGCCGACCTGCTCCGGCTCGGCATCGAGGCGGACGTGATCATCTTCCACCCGTACGACAAGGGGCACTGGGGCGTCGACAACCTGACGCCGGAGCAGGACCGGTTCCTGGTCCGCTATGTGGTCGCCCGGCTGGCCGCCTTCGGCAACGTGTGGTGGTCGATGTCCAACGAGTTCGACTTCAACAAGGCGAAGACCATGATCGACTGGGACCGGCTGCTGCAGTACCTGCAGCGGATCGACCCGTACCGGCGGCTGGCGTCGATCCACAATGGCACCGCCATGTTCGAGCACGCGTCGATCTACGACTTCGGCAAGCCCTGGACGTCGCACCAGAGCATCCAGCACTGGGACGCCGGACTCACCGGGGAGTGGCGCCGGCAGCATCCGAAGCCGGTGGTGCTGGACGAGCTCGGCTACGAGGGCGACATCGACCGCCGGTGGGGGAACCTGACCGGACGGACGATCACCCGGAGGTTCTGGGAGGGAATGACTGCTGGCGGCTTCGTGGGGCACGGCGAGTGCTACGTGGACACCGATCATCGCTGGATCTCCAGCGGCGGCACGCTGATCGGCGAGAGCCCGGCGCGGATCGCCTTCCTGCGCAAGATCATCGGCGAGGGACCGGCCGACTGGATCGCGGCACGGGACCAGGGCTATCGACTGGACTACTTCGGCGAACGCCGGCCGGCGTACTACGAGGTGGACCTGGGCGACGTCGATCACCGGGTGGAGTTGATCGACACCTGGGCGATGACCGTCGAACCGCTGCCGGGTGTGTTCCGGGGCCGTTGCCGGATCCCGCTGGGCCGCACCGATCTCGCAGTGAGGATCAGCCGATGAGAGTACGTCGCTGGGAACCGGCCGAGCTCGAGCTGACCGGAACGCCGGCCGCGGCCATCCACTTCGTTCATGATCGGGACCGGGCAGTGGCCGAACCGTTCCGCAGCGGTGATCGGCTGCTGGTCCGGTTCGCGCCGGGCGTGGTCGGGCGCTGGACGTACACGATCATGGACGGGGAAGATCACGCGATCGGCGAGGGGACGCTGGACTGCGAGCCGGAACCCGACGGTGATCATGGTCCGGTCGGCAGCCTCGGCACCAGGTTCGCGCACGCCGACGGGACCCCGCACCTGCCCTTGCCGACGTCGCTGCCGGACTGGCATCAGCGGCCGGAAGCAGGGGACACCCTGGCCTTGCTGCAGGAGTCGCCGATCACGGCGGTTCGTCTGTCGGTGCTGGCTCCGGACCGGTCCGACTGGCCGGACGACGCGGAGCTGGACCTGGTGGAACGGGCCGTGACCGAGCTGGCCGGGATCGGTCGGCAGGCGGAGCTGGTGATCTTCGGCGACGGCACCGGATTGAACCGGGACGGCTGGCCGGAGCATCTGCGGCGGGTGGTGGCACGGTTCGCCGGCTTCCGTACCGTGGCGTGGTGTCTGGCCGTCGATGCCGACCTGGCTGGGGTCGAGCCGGCCGTCTGGCGGGAGGCGCTGGACCTGCTCGCCGAGCATGATCACGGACACCGGCCGTGCACCGTTCACGCCGGGCTCGGCTTCGACTTCGGCGACCCACGGATCAGCCACGCCAGCGTGCGCACCGATCATGCCCGGTCGAGTTCGACGCTGACCGACGACTTCGCGAAGCCGGCCGTGCTGGACGGGCTGGTGGAGGGCGACGCGCCCGGACCGGACGGCGGCCGGACCGCCGAGGACGTCGTCCTGTATGCCTGGGAGACCGCCGTCCGCGGCGGGTTCCCGACGCACGCCGAGCGGTGGGTCGACGGCGGTGGACCGCGCGGCGAAGCCCTGCCCCGGTTGAGATTCCTGCACGAAGTCCTGGATTCCCTGCCGGGTACGGCGAGCTATCTGCGGCTGCGCCCGGACGCCTCGACGCTCGGCGTGCCGGGATCGGTCTATCTGCAGTACCTGGGGGCGCACCGGTTCCGGAGCCGGTCGTTCGACCTGCCCGACGGGGCGTACCGGGTGGAGGTGATCGACACCTGGTCGATGACCGTCGAAGAGGTGTTGCGGACCGACACCGGCTCGTTCACGGTCGAGCTGCCGCCCCGGCTCTACCACGCGATACGGGTGACGCGGTGCTGAACGGCCTGATCGAACTCGATCCGGAGCGGCCCGGCATCGGCCTGCGGTTGCTGGGCGAGGACGGGCCGATCTGGGACGGAGTGGTCGGCGACCTGTTGATCATGTCGACCGGTCGGCCGTGGCGGCGGACCCGTCGCGGCCTGACCTCCGCCGCCGTACGGGACGAAGGTGCGCGGGTCGTGATCACCGGGCGGCTGGAGCCGATCGCGGTGGAGATCGTGCTCCGGTCGATCGGTGGGCGGCTGGCCGTGGAGCTGCGCTGGACCAACGACGGGCCCGATCCGGTGGATGATCTCGTGGTCGGGGTGCAGTGGCCGGCCGGGCCGCCGAACTCGCGGATCACCATCCCGCAGGTGATCCAGCACGACAACCCGTCCGCCGACCCGGACCGGACGGTGCCGCACGTGAGCCGCGGCGGCTATGTCACCGGTGTCGACCGGCTGCCGATTCCGGCCGTCTGTGTCGAGCCGTCCGACGGCCGCTATCTGATGATCATCGACGAGCCGGACGCCGAACAGGATCCCGACGGGCGGGTCAGCTACGGCACACTCGGCGCCGTCGCGGGTACGGAGCCGGCGGCGATCATCGCGCTGTCCGGGTCGATCATGTTCGACGGGGTGCCCGATCTGGACTACGTCCACAAGTCAACGACGGCGGCGAACCCGCGCGGCTACCGTACCCTCGCGCCGGGCGGAACGATCACCAGGAAGCTGCTGGTCGAAGGCGGCGAACTGCCCCGCCCGGGACGCGGGTTCGTGGCCCTGGCCCGAGCCGGGCGCTCGCTGGGCCCGGCTCCCGAGGCCGAGCCGGCGGGCCGGGGAACCATGATCGACTTGAAGGCAGCCGCCCTCGACGCCCGTGCCTTCTCCGACGGGCCGGTCGCCGGCTATCTGAAGTTCCCGGCCTGGGGCGAACCGCGGAACGAACGCCCCGGCGGCAAGCGTCGGCCGGCCCACGACTTCAGCTACGGCTGGACGGGGCAGTGCCTCCGGCTCGCCTGGTGCGACGCCGCACTCGGGCTGCGGGACGCGCGTCCGGACCGGCTCGAACGGGCCCGCCGCGTGATCGACTTCTACCTCGACGGTTCCGCGGCGCCGGCGGCCGGGCTGCGTTACACGGGCTATGTCCACGACGACCGAGCCTGGATCGGCGCCCACCGGCGCGGTACCGAGCTGATCTTCGCCCGGGCGCACGGCGAGAGCCTGTGCGACATCGCCGACACCGTACGGCTCCTTGCTGATCATGGCCTGGAGGCGCCGGCGTCGTGGACTGAGGCGGTGATCACAGGGGCCGAGTTCGTGGCCGGGAGTTTGGCCCACGGGTTGGTGCCGCTCGGTTGGACGCCGGAGGGCGTGCCGGTGTCCGCGGAGCCTTGCGCGGCGGGGATTCCGGCGGCCCAGGCGGTCGCGGCGGCCTACCGGCTGAGCGGCCGGGGCGAGTTCCTGGAGCTCGCCCGTGATCTTGGTGAGCGGTACCAGGCGCTGCCCGGTCCCTCCTTCGAGCGACCGTACTCCCACTCCACTCTGGACGCCGCCTGTGAGGACAAGGAGGCCGGTCTGTACCTGCTCCGGTTCTGGCTGGAGCTGTTCGACCTGACCGGTGACCGGAGCTACCTGAGCCGCGGCGAGGAGGTCGCGGAGTGGCTGCTCACCTGGGTCTACCACTGGTCGCCGCGGTTCGACTCCGGCTCGATGCTCGACCAGCGCGGCTTCACGGCGCTCGGCTGGCCCGGCGTGAGCGTGCAGAATCACCACCTGGACGTGTTCTTCCCGACCTACGAGCTGTGGCGACTCGGCCGGCTGACCGGTCATGATCATTTCCGGGTCTGGGCCGAGGGGATCGACACCGCCCTGCGGCAGGGCATCTGCGAGCGGCCGGGGGACTGGGGCTTCGACGTGGTGGGGGAGCAGGGCGAGGCGTTCTTCGTCACGGACTGGCAGCAACGTGGGGCCGGCAACACCTGGAACCCTTCCTGGGTGATCGCCCTGCCGCTCTGGAACGCGTTGCTCCTCGAGCGGGAGGCCGCTGTCAGCGCCGACCCGTAGAGTTCTGGGATGGAGATCTCGAGCGTAGAGGCTCGGCGGATTGCCCTTGCCGCGCAGGGATTCGGCCGAGCCCGGCCGGTCAGCCCGACCCTGGACCGAGTGCGCAAGATCGCCGGCCGGGTGCTGGCGCTGCAGCTGGATTCGGTCAACGTGCTGGTGCGGTCCCACTACCTGCCGATCTATTCGCGGCTCGGGCCGTATCCGGTCGAGTCGCTCGACCGGCTCGCGTACCGGCGGAACGAACTGTTCGAGTGCTGGAGCCACGCCGCCTGTTTGCTGCCGGTCGACCTGTTTCCGTTGATGCGGCACCGTATGATCATCATGGAGACCGGCCGGACCTACTCGCTCGGTCGGCCGGTCGACGGTCATGATCACGTGCGAGCGGTCTACGACGAGATCGCGGAGCGGGGTGCGCTGACCGTCGGCGAGCTGTCGGACGGCGGCGGCCGTACCGGGAAATGGTGGGGGTGGAGCAAGGGCAAGCAGGCCCTGGAAGCGTTGCTGGAGTGCGGCCAGCTCGCCGTCGCCGGTCGGCGCGGCTTCACCAGGGTGTACGACCTCGTCGAGCGGGTCATCCCACCCGAGTTCCTGGAAGCACCGGCGCCGCCGGCGGATGAGGCCCAGAAGGAACTGCTGTACCGATCGGCGGCCGCCGTCGGCATCACCACGGGCCGGGGCCTGCGCGACTATCTCGGGCTGACCAGTTTCCGGATCCGGGAGCCCGACGGCAAGATCATCAAGGTGCCCTGGCAGCGACTCGTTGGTGAGCTGGTCGAGGAGGGCCGGCTGACCCAGGTCCGGGTCGAGGGTTGGCGAGACCCGGGCTATGTCGCGGCAGGTGTGCGCGTGCCGAGAACGATCAACGCCCGCGCCCTGCTGGCGCCGTTCGACCCCTTCATGCGTGCCTCGGCGCAGCTGCTCTGCGGCTTCGTCAACCCGATCGCCAAGCAGCTGTACGTCCCCGCCGAGCAACGGGTCTACGGCTACTACGTGCTCCCGTTCCTGCTCGGCGACAACCTGGTCGGCCGATGCGACCTGAAGGCCGACCGGCAGAGCGGCACCCTGTTGGTGCAGAGCGCGTACGTGGAGCCGGGCCAGGACGCCCCGTGGGTCGCCGCGGAGCTCGCCGAGGAGCTTGAGCTGCTCCGAACCTGGCTGGAACTGGACAAGATCAAGATCTCCGCCCGAGGCAACCTCGCGGCCGATCTCCGACGGGTCAGCCGGAAATGAGTTGTCGCTCCCACCGTGCGCACGTACGGTGATCATCACAAGTTCAACGGTGCCTTCAGAAGGTCATGCTCCGGTCCCCAGGGGTCGGAGCAGGAGCTCGGGCAGCCTCGGCTGAAGAGCGTCTGAAGTCATACCGGTCGCGGTCCGCAGGGATCGATTGTCCGGTGTGACCTCGGGCGCTCTTGTGATGTGCCGGGGCAGTCCGCTGCCTCGGCAGGAGGTGGTAACGATGAGAGATGGGCTAGAGGCAAGGTCCTTTCTGCTGGCGGGCGGCCCAGGAGCCGGCAAGTCCACCGTCTCGGAGGTGCTTCGTGATCAAGGAATGCACGCGATCGACCTGGACTACGGATTCGCTCGCCATGAGAATCGGGCCGGGGAGCAGGTTCCGTTCCCGGCTGAACCGAGCTGGGACTGGTTGATGGCCCACTCCTGGAACTGGCGGATCCCGTTGATCGACGCGGCGATCGCCGAAGCGACCGGGCCGGTCGTGCTCGCGGGGACGGCACGCAACATGTTCGACCTGCTGGACCGGTTCGACGTCCTGCTCCTGCTGACCATGGACGACGCCACGCGGAATGCCCGGCTTGCCGACCCTCGACGGAACAACGTCTTCGGCAAGGTCGGCGACACGGCGCTCTGGTCGCGTTGGTGGCACCAACTCGTTGAGTCCGAACTGACCGCTCGCGGCGCCGTGATCATCGATGCCAGCCAGCCCATCGAAGCCGTCGTCACCGAAGTTCGGAATGCGCTGGACACTGACGTGCCTCGATCCTGGTGAAGTGCAGGGCCGGAGAATCTGCAGATTCCTTGTTTTGTAGGGATATCTGTCGGTTCCTTGGCCTATAATAGGCTTTATGTGCCTCTCCTCACGCTTGTGTGGGTGATCGAGGCGGGTTGATCGGCGGGGTTCCCCTTGTGTGGTGGAGGTTTCGACGTGTTGTGGGAGATGTGAGGACGCGCACGCGGTCGGCTCTTCTAGG
>NZ_JBHTFF010000025.1:0-77684 GCF_042666975.1 Microlunatus sp. GCM10028923
CTCCGAACTCAACGCCCGACCCCGCCAAACCCTCGACTGGCGCACCCCAGCAGAAGCACTCAACCAACTACTGTCGAACCCAACAGATCCAATCGGTGTTGCAACAACCGCGTGAATCCGCCGCCGATTTGCCGGTCAAGCCGTCCACTCGGCGAAGCCGCCGCACTTTCTGCAGATCACCGGCGGGAGTTGGTGCGGTCTGTCGGGTCGAGCCAGAAGGTAGATCGCAGCCGCCCTCGATCACCGCAACCGACCGCGTCAGCCTCGGGCCCCGGGTGTGCTTCTCGAATCCGGCCCAGCCGGCAGCACTCCAGACCCGGCTCACTCCTGGCATCACTCCGGGCCGACCCCACTCAAAGCCCCCGGCCCACCGCGCGGACCCGACCCGACCGCCGCGCCTCTCGGCCCCCGACCCGCCCGCAGCATTCGTACTCCCACCGCCGGCAGACCCTCCAACCGCGACCCACCCGCCACGCGCCTCGGACCCGCCGCACCCGCACCGACCCACCCGCCGGCAGGGACCGGGCCCGCACCTCGACTGGCGGCATCACTGGGGACCTGGCCAACCCATAGCCCCGCCCGGAACCGCGGGCCATCGGCAGCACCCGGAAGCCCGCCCCGACTCGCCCGCAGCATCCAGAACCCCGGCCCACCCGCTGCACCCGCTCGGCCGAGCCCGCCGGCCGAACGAGCATCAGCCGCACCCTTCCCACCCCCTGACCGACCCGGCACTTCCGCAGCGACACGCCGCCAGAACGCCTGCTTTTGTGCCGGGTCAGCGGGGTAGTAGTTGTTAGTGCTACTACGGTTCGGTTAAGCTCGCGCATGGACAAGTTGAATTGGGGACTGACCTTCGACGACGTACTGCTGCAGCCAGGGGAGTCGGAGGTGATTCCGTCGCAAGCGGACACCCGGTCTCAGGTGTCGCGGAACATCTCGCTCAAGGTGCCGTTGCTGAGTTCGCCGATGGACACGGTGACCGAGGCTCGGATGGCGGTGGCGATGGCGCGGGTCGGCGGGCTCGGGGTGATCCACCGCAACCTTCCGCTGGACCAGCAGGCTCGGCAGGTGGATCAGGTGAAGCGGTCCGAGGCGGGCATGATCGACGATCCGGTGACCATCTCGCCGGAGGCCAGCCTGCGCGAGGTCGAGGAGTTGTGCGCGCATTACCGGATCTCCGGCGTCCCGGTGGTCGATGCGGACGACCGGCTGGTCGGCATCGTGACCAACCGTGACCTGCGGTTCGAGACCGATCCGCTGCGCCGGGTCGGTGAGGTGATGACGCCGATGCCGTTGATCACGGGGCGGGTCGGCATCGGGCGTACGGAAGCGCTCCGGCTGCTCTCCGCGCACAAGATCGAAAAGCTGCCGCTGGTCGACGACCATGATCGACTGCGCGGGCTGATCACGGTCAAGGACTTCGTGAAGGCGGACCAGCATCCCGACGCGACCAAGGACGAGCAGGGCCGGCTCCGGGTCGCGGCCGCGGTCGGGTTCTTCGGCGACGCCTGGGAACGGGCGATGGCGCTGATCGACGCCGGGGTCGACCTGCTGATCGTCGACACCGCGCACGGACACACCCGCGCCGTGCTGGACATGATCAACAAGCTCCGGGTCGAGCCGCGAGCCGATCACGTAGACATCGTCGGCGGCAACGTCGCGACCGCAGCCGGAGCTCGGGCCCTGGTCGAGGCCGGCGTGGACGGGATCCGGGTCGGCGTCGGCCCGGGGTCGATCTGCACCACCCGGGTCGTGGCCGGGGTCGGGGTGCCACAGGTGACGGCGATCAACGACGTCGCCTCGGTGGCCGGCCCGACCGGCATCCCGGTGATCGGCGACGGCGGCCTGCAGTATTCCGGGGACATCGCCAAGGCGGTCGTGGCCGGTGCCGACACGGTGATGCTCGGGTCACTGCTGGCCGGTTGCGACGAGAGCCCGGGCGAGTTGATCTTCGTCAACGGCAAGCAGTACAAGACGTATCGCGGGATGGCCTCGCTGCCGGCGCTGTCCGGCCGGGGCCGCAGCGGCTCGTACTCGAAGGATCGCTACTTCCAGGGCGACGTGACCGCCGAGAACGATCTGGTGCCGGAGGGCATCGAGGGCCGGGTGCCGCACCGCGGGCCGGTCGCCGCCGTGGCGTACCAACTGGTCGGCGGGCTGCGCCAGTCGATGTTCTACGCGGGCACCGCGACGATCCCCGAGCTCAAGGAGCGCGGCCGCTTCGTCCGGATCACCTCGGCCGGACTCCGCGAGTCCCATCCGCACGACATCCAGCTGACCGCCGAGGCGCCGAACTACTCCGGCCGTTCCTGAGCCGCGCGGGCCAGCCGGTAGCGGGTCAGCGCCACCTCGCGTTCCTCGGCATGATCAACGATCCGTTCCGGATAGCCGTCCGCGTAACCGTCGCCGGCCCGCCACGGTTCGTGGACCGCAGCGCCGGCGAGGTGGCGCAACTCCGGCACCCAGCGCCGGACGTAGTCGCCGTCCGGGTCGAACCGCTTGGCCTGGGTGACCGGGTTGAAGATCCGGAAGTACGGCGCCGCGTCGGTCCCGGTGCCGGCCACCCACTGCCAGCCGTGGTTGTTGGAGGCCAGGTCGCCGTCCAGGAGTTGATCAAGGAAGTACCGGGCGCCGACCGGCCACCAGACGTGCAGGTCCTTGATCAGGAAGCTCGCGGTGATCATCCGCATCCGGTTGTGCATCCAGCCCTCCGCGGCCAGCTGCCGCATCGCGGCGTCGACCGCCGGAAAGCCGGTCCGGCCCTGCTTCCAGGCCGTGATCAACTCCGCGGCGTCGTCGGGATCCGCGTAGTCCATCGCGGCCAGCTCGGGGCGCAGGTCCCGCCAGGCCGACTGGGGCCGGTGCCAGAGCACGTCGGCGTAGAACTCGCGCCAGCACAGCTCGGCGACGAACTTCTCCCGGCCCGAGGTCGACGGCCCGGCAGCGACGTCGGCGAGCAGGGTGCGCGGGTGCAGTTCGCCGTACTTCAGCGGGATCGACATCCGGCTGGTCGCGTCGAGGTCCGGCCGGTCCCGCTCGGCGTCGTAGCGGTCGATCGCCTCCTCGAGATAGCGCCACCACCGCGCCAGCGCCCGCTCCTCACCGGCGTCATGGTCGGCCGGATCGGGAAGCCGACGGTGCGCCGGATCGACGTCCGAACGATGCCAGGTCGGCTCGATCCCCGGCGCGGGCGCGGGCCAGCCGTGGTCCCGCCAGGCCCGGTGGAACGGCGTGAACACCTGGTACGGCCCGCCGCTGCCGGTCCGGACCAGCCCGGGCCCGATCGCGTACGGGCTCCCGGTCATGATCAACTCCAGACCGGACTCGGCCAGCAGGTCGCCCACCCGCCGGTCCCGCCTCCGACCGTACGGGGTGCCGTCCGCGCTGACGTGGACGCGCGTCGCGCCGACCCGGCGAGCGGCGGCCCGTACCTCGACCGCGGGATCGCCGGTCCTGATCTCCAGCGCGCCGCCGGTGGCGTCGCGAAGGGCAGCGACCGAGGCGAGATAGCGGTCCCGGCGCCGGCCCGCGGTCCGCAGCAGCGCCGGGTCGAGCACCACCAGGGGCAGCACCGCACCGTCCTCGGCGGCCCGGCCCAGGGCCGGATGATCACCCAGCCGCAGGTCCCGCCGGAACCACATCACCGCAACGCTCATCCGGCCAACCTAGTCGGCGGGTCAGCGAGCAGAAGAGCCAAGGACCCTACCCGCGGCGGCGTCACGGAGACCATGATCATTGAGCGCGTCGGTGCTGTCCAGGTACTGGTCCGCGGCACCGACCCGGGGCAGGCGGCGCAGCTCCGGGTCGGCGATCGACTCGATCAGCGCGCCGCTGTACCGCCCGCCCTCCGGGACCAGGAACGGCCGGGTGTGGAACGGGACCAGGGCCGGCTCGACCGGCGCGGTCAGGCCGAGCGCGTTGTGGGCGCGCCCGATGGCCAGGTAGGCCTGGTTCAGCAGCCGCTCCCGGTCCGGCCAGTCCCGCGCGGTGAGGGCGCCGGCGAGCAGCGGCTCGACCTCCGCCGCGATCGGCAGCCGGCGGAAGGCGGTGCCCAGCCATTTCGGGTACGGCGGGTAGCGCCGCTCCATCAGCAGGCACAGCTTGATCACGTCCCGGGCCAGCCGGGCCGCGATGATCATGGAACCGACGTCGTCGCCCACCTCGGCACAGCGCCCGGGGAAGGGTTCCTCCTGGCTGATCCGCATCCACTGACAGGCCAGCAGGTACCGCCACACGTCGTCCGGATACCAGGCCAGCGCCTGCCGGACCCGGCCCAGCTCGCCGGATTCGTCGTGGAAGACGGCGCCGCCGGTCACTTCGGCCAGCAGCTGCCCTGGTGCGCCGAGCCAGTCCCGGATCCCGATCCCGGCCCGGGGATCGAACCCGAGCCGCCAGCGCAGCCAGTCGCCCAGCCCGTTGATCACGACCCGGTGATCACCTTCCGGGAACGTCGTCGGGAACCCGCGGAACTGCTCCGGCAGCCATGCCCCGACGGCCTTCCGGACCTCCGCCGTCCGGTCGGCTTGATCATCGGGGAGGAAGATCAACAACCGCGGTCCCCAGTCATGATCGGTGGACCGCTCGGTGTCGTACCCGAGCACTTCGGAACCGGGACCGATCAGTCCCGCCGCGTACGGCAGCCCTGGGAAGTCCGCGGCCAGCCCGTGGCCGACCACGTCCTCGTACAAGAGACGGGAGAGTTCGATCCCGGGCAGGAAGGCTGGCGGCACCGCCCAAGTGTGGCCAGGCTGTCACCGATCCGTCCACGGGATTTCCGGCAGGATGGCCGTTGTGAACCAGGCCGCCGAGGACACCAACCGGCGGATGCTGCGTGCCCGGGACGCGATGGACCGCGGTTACGCCGAACCGCTGGACATCCCGGCGCTGGCCCGGCTGGCGCACGTCTCGGAGGCGCACTTCATCCGTACGTTCCGGGCCACGTTCGGCGAGACGCCGCACCGCTATCTGCAGCGGCGCCGGGTGGAGCGGGCGATGCGGCTGCTCCGGGAGACCGACCGCAGCGTCACCGACATCTGCCTCGAGGTCGGGTTCAACAGCCTCGGCACGTTCAGCCGGACCTTCCGCGACATCGTCGGCGAATCGCCGACCGAGTTCCGGCGCCGGATCGTCGGGCTGCCGCCGATCGTCGCGCCGACCTGCTTCGCCAAGGCCTGGCTCCGACCGAGCAGTTTCGGATAAGCATCCGCACGGTCGCGGACCTTAGGTTCGAGGCATGTTCAACGCCATCACGATTTCCTCGATCTTCGTCCTCGACCAGGACGAGGCCCTCGCCTTCTATGTCGACAAGCTCGGCTTCGAGGTCCGGACCGACCAGGACCTCGGCTTCATGCGCTGGCTCACCGTCGGCGTCCCCGGCCAGCCGGACCGCGAGCTGCTGCTGGAGCGGCCGGGCGCCCCCGCGCACGACGACAGCACCGCCGAACAGGTCCGCGAACTCGTCACCAAGGGAGCCGGCGGTGGCTGGATCGGCCTGGCCACGGACGACATCCACAAGACGTACGAGGAGCTGACGGCCAAGGGCGTCGAGTTCACCGAGCCGCCCACCGAGCGCCCGTACGGAATCGACTGCGGACTGCGCGACCCGTTCGGCAACGCGATCCGAATCAACCAGGCGAAGTAGTGGTCCCGGGCGACCGGCGGCCGGCCACCCAGGTCAGCCAGCCGGTCGCCAGCCCGATCAGCAGCACGGTGATCACGCCGCGCGGGGCGTAGATGTGACTGTTCAGGAACGAGACCGACGCCCCGACCAGGATCAGGCCGGGGATCAGCGCCGGACCCCGGACCCGCCGGAAAACCAGCGCCGCGACCAGCAGCGCCGCCGCCAGGAACGCGATGCTGCCGACCCAGCCGAGGCTGTTGCCGACCTCCAGCAGCCAGTGATCGACATCCCCGCGGACCTGGTTCCGCTGCACCGCGATGCCGGCGCCGATCCCGGCGACCGCGTCCAGGGCGCCGTAGTAGACGACGTACAGGAAGATCAACGCCGCGAGCAGGATCCGGGCCCAGCGCGGCGCGGTCCAGCCCGGGATGAGCAGGGCCAGCCCGAGCAGCGGGAAGATCGGGACCAGCCAGACATGCAACGTGATCCAGTGGCCGGCCGTGGCGGGCGCGAGGTCGTGCGGGTGGACCAGTCCGATGCCGGCCAGGACCAGGCCGGGCAGCGCGCCGGCGATCGCCGGGACCAGGCGGGCCGTCATGTCAGAAGCTCCACCAGCTTCTGCACCGTACGCAGATTGCGCCCGGTCGCGGTGACCCCGATGGCCTTGTCACCGGCGCCGGCGAGCTTGCTCCGGCCGATCCCGTCCCGGTAGTCCACGACGACCTCGTCGCCGACCACCGCGACCGGCTCCGCGTCGGTCGCCAGCCGGGCCATCCGGTCCAGCACGTCGGGCGGCGGTGCGGTCGCGCAGAAGTTGATGATCAGCCGGGACGGGTCGGCGTCCGGGAACGGGTTCGCGGCCAGCACCGCCCGGAGTTGATCAACGGTACGGACGACGACCGGCACCTCGAAGCCGAACCGTTCGGCGATCGCGGGCTCCAGCAGCTTCCGTACCGCCTCGGCCTCGTGATCGCTCGCGATGATCAGATTGCCGCTGTTCAGGTGCGTCCGGACGTCCTCGAAACCGGCCGCCTCGGCGACCTCGCGCAGCTCGGCCATGGCGACCTTGCGCCGGCCGACGTTGATGCCGCGCAGCAGCACTGCGTAACGCGTCATGGGCCCATCGAACCACGGCCGGCCGGTCGACCCGCCGAAGTCTGGACGATCATCAAGATTTCGCTTGTACGGCAGCAAGACGGGACTAAGTTCCCCTACCGCGACGGGTCGCCGAAACCTAGAATGTAGCTCTCTCTTCTGCCGGGTATCTCCCCGGAATCCGGCAGGTCAGGAGTGTGAATCGGCGAAGCTCGTAAGACCGCACTCAACCCCACCTTCTGTGGCCCGTGTGGCCGAGCTACCCGTCCGTGCTGATCACACCCTGATTCGAGAGAGTGACGCCGGGTGGGGCCCTGGTGCCCCACCCGGCGAATCATCCTCGAACCATGTCTTCGGATCGGTTTGGCTTGCGATGGTTACCGGCGAGTAGCATACTTCTGGTTACTGGCGGGTAACTTCGGTCCTGGCGAGGAGTCCCATGGCGCACTACAAGTCCAATGTCCGCGACATCGCGTTCAACCTGTTCGAGGTGCTGCACACCGAGAAGGTGCTCGGCACCGGCTCGTACGCGGAACTCGATCAAGAGACCGCCGAGGCCATGCTGGCCGAGGTCGACCTGCTCGCGCGGACCAAGCTGGCCGAGTCGTTCGTCGACGGCGACCGCAATCCGCCCGTGTTCGACCCGGTGACCCAGACGGCGCCGCTGCCCGAGTCGTTCAAGAAGTCGTACCAGGCCTACATCGACTCGGACTGGTGGCGCGTGGTGCTGCCGGAGGAACTCGACGGCCAGCCGACGCCGCCGAGCCTGGCCTGGGGCCTGGCCGAGATGGTGCTCGGCGCGAACCCGTCGATCTACATGTACGCGGAGGGCCCGCACATGGGCTACGCGGTGTGGCGCAACGGCACCGAGCGGGACAAGAAGATCGGCAAGCACATCGTCGATCGGAAGTGGGCCGCGACGATGGTGCTGACCGAGCCGGACGCCGGCTCCGATGTCGGCGCCGGCCGGACCCGGGCGGTTCCGCAGCCGGACGGCTCGTGGCACCTCGAGGGCGTCAAGCGCTTCATCACCGGCGGCGAGCACGACCTGACCGAGAACATCATTCACCTCGTGCTGGCGCGGCCGTACGGCGTCGAGGGTGAGGGTGGGCCGGGCACCAAGGGGCTCAGCCTGTTCATCGTGCCCAAGTATCACTTCGATCATGAGACCGGCGAGCTGACCGGGGAGCGCAACGGCGTCAACGTCACGGGCCTGGAGCACAAGATGGGGCTCAAGGTCTCCAACACGTGCGAGCTCACCTTCGGCGACGGCGACACCCCGGCCAAGGGCTGGCTGCTCGGCGAGGTGCACAACGGCATCAAGCAGATGTTCGAGATCATCGAGCACGCCCGGATGCTGGTCGGCACCAAGGCCATCGCAACCCTGTCCTCCGGCTATCTCAACGCGCTCGAGTACGCGAAGACCCGGGTCCAGGGCCCCGACCTGGCCAAGGCCACCGACAAGGCCTCGCCGCGGGTGACGATCGTCAACCACCCGGACGTCCGGCGTTCGCTGATGACCCAGAAGTCCGCCGTGGAAGGGATGCGGGCCCTGGTGCTGTACGCGGCCAGCATCCAGGACCGGGTGGCGGTCGCGCGCTCCGAAGGCCGTACCGACGAATTGGCTGAGCGGCTCAACGACCTGATGCTGCCGATCGTCAAGGGCTACGGGTCGGAGCGTTCCTGGGTCCTGCTCGGCACCGAGTCGCTGCAGACCTTCGGCGGCTCCGGCTTCATCGCCGACTTCCCGCTCGAGCAGTACGTCCGCGACGCCAAGATCGACACGCTCTACGAGGGCACCACCGCGATCCAGGGTCAGGACCTGTTCTTCCGCAAGATCATCAAGGACCAGGGCAAGGCGCTCGGCGCCCTGTCCGCGGAGATCGGCGGCTTCGCGGCCGGCCACGACGAAAATGGGCAATTGAAGGAGGAGCGCGAGCTGCTCCAGAAGGGCCTCGAGGACGTCGGCTCGATCGTCGCCGCGATGATCACCCGGCTGCAGTCCTCCGCCGCCGGCGAGCCCCGCGACCTCTACCAGGTCGGCCTGAACACGACCCGCCTGCTGATGGCCGCCGGCGACCTGATCTGCGCCTGGCTGCTGCTGCGCGGCGCCGAGGTCGCCCTGCAGGCCCTGGCCGGCAACGTCTCCGACGCCGACCGTGCCTTCTACGAGGGCAAGGTCGCCGCCGCCCGCTGGTTCGCCCGGACCACGCTGCCCCGACTGACCGCCGAACGAACCATCGCCGAGCAGACCGACAACGCGGTGATGGACCTTCCCGAGTCGGCCTTCTGAGCCGACCGCCCGGACCGCACCGAGCGGGGCGATTCGTACTTCCTTCATCCCCCCGAAGTGAAGGAACCGCCCCGCTCGGTGCCCCGGTCTGAACCGATGGAGCAGTGGCGGGGCTCCTCTGTCGCTCGTATCGTCATCGCATGCGGATCGACCGACCGTCGAGTCGGCCAGAGGATTCCGGCGAGAGTCCCAGCCGGCCGCCCGAGGACGCGCGACCAGGTGCCTCGGAGTTGCTGGACGACAACGGACTGAACCCGGCCGAGTACATCGCCGCGTGGAACAGGAAGGTGGAATCCGGGGAGGCCGACAAGGAAGAGGCCACTGCGGAGCAACCTCGCCGGGATGTTGACTTACGGGATTCCAACGGCATGACTGCGGCTGAGTTGCGCTTCCTGCGCAACAAGCCGATTGACGAAGCCGAGGCCAAGACCGCCGAGGCTGACACTGGCGACGTCGAACCTCGGCGGTCCGTCGTGACCGACGCCCAGGGGCGTACAGGTGCCGAGATCCGATTCCAGGCGGCCAAGCGTGCCGAGGAGGCTGCCAAGGCGAAGGCTCTTGCTGAGGCAGCTGCCGATGAGCCGGAGACCGCTAACGAGGGGCATGATCAGGAGGAAGGGGACCTGCCGGATGCGATTCGTGCGGCCCGTGATCAGCCCAGGGAGTTCGCCGAACAGCGTGCCGCCGAACTCCAGGCGCTCCTTCCGGAGGCGCGGCGTGGACGCATCACGATGGGGGTCGGCGTCGGCACCGACACGGGCGGCGGAGCCCGAGTAGTGATCGGCACGAGCGAAGACAACGGCTACCTGCGCAAACCGCTCCAACTGGCTGCAGGCGAGGAGATCGCCGAGGGCCGAGGCCATGCAGAGACGTCGATCCTTGACCACATGGATGCAAGAGACATCCGCCCATCGCACATCGCAGCGGGTCGCCCCATCTGTCCGCCCTGCGCCGATAGGGTTGCCGCCGCCGGCGCTGAGCCTGCGAGCCCACTGAAGAACGCGAAGGAGGACCAATGACGACGCGACTCGACAGTGTCGAGGGCGACTTGGCCGATCGGATTCGGGCCGCGTCACCGGAACGGCAGCGTGCCGCGGTGGCTGCCGCTGCCGAGTTCGTGATCGGCGCTACCGGCGTCTCGGGCGACGGAGTCGCTGACGCGCTGAACGCGTTGCAGTCGGGCACGGCCGATGCGGACAGGCAACGGCGGTTGGATCAGCTTGCGGAGCGCTTGGACGATGAGGCGTTCGACTTGCAAGACGCGGGCCGAGATGAGGAGTACTCGGCCCGGTTCGCTCAGGCGCGCGCCGTGTCGGCGCTGGCCTACGCGTTCGACCCCGACGCAGAGACCGCAGCGTTGGACGGAATCTACGAGGCGCGGGCCACCGCGCCCGACGGCCAACGCGACGGGATCATTGCGGCGGCGGCGGAACAGCTCCGATAGGACCACTGCGTTTAGGACCACTGCGTTCGGCAGGCCCGACGATCAACAGCTGTCCCGTCTGGGCTCGAAGGATCCGGCTGATCCAGACCCTCGTACCGTCCGAGTGACACAAGATTGCATCTCAACGCCCCGCCGAAGCCGAGAAATCGATCTCCTCTGGCGTTGAAGTGCAATTCCGTGCCACTCGCGCTGGGCCACGGCGGCGGGACCCGGGTGCAGGTGACGTCTGCGCGAATTTCTTCGGAGTGGGTTGCGAACCGGGGCAGGTCGCGAGAGGTTGTCTCCCGGGGAATTCCGCGCCCAGTTGCGGGTGCGTTGGCGGACTCGGAGGAGAACCTAGGTGCAGGTGTCAGGTCACGGCCGCAGGATTCGGATCACGCTCTCATCGCTCTTGGCCGTGGCGCTGGCCCTGGGCCTGTTCCTGACCGCACCACCGGCCCACGCGGCCGAGCCGGTCGCGATCGCCGAGATTCAGGGCACGGGTGACGGCACCTCGCTGGGCGGGCAGGAGGTGACCACCCAGACCTCGGTCGTGACGGCGGTCTATCCCAAGGCGGACAACGGGTTCAACGGGTTCGTCATCCAGACGCCGGGCTCCGGCGGCGAGGACAAGGATCCGGCTGCGGCGTCCGACGCGATCTTCGTCTACGCGGGCAATGTCGCGTTCGACGTCAAGGTCGGTGACGCCGTGACGGTGACCGGCACCGCCGGTGAATACAAGGGGCTGACCCAGCTCGCGCTGAAGTCGGTGACGGTCGCCGAGGCCGAGGCGGAGTTGCCGCAGCCGGTGACGACGGCCTGGGCGGACACGGCGAAGAACCGCGAGAACTTCGAATCGATGCTGTACGAGAGCGACGAGGAGTTCCTGGTCAGCGACACCTACCCGCTGCTGGCGTACGGCGAGCTGGGGCTGACCGCCGGCGACGCGCTGCCGGTGCAGCCGACCGACGTCGGGGCGCCCGGGTCGGACGCCGCCGCGAAGCAGGCCGCGGCCAACCTGGCCGGCCGGGTCAACCTCGACGACGGCACCAACCGCGGCACCGCCGGGCAGACGCTGCCGTACCTGAAGACGGGCGAGGGCGTCACGGTCGGCGACACCCTGGAGCTGACCGAGCCGGTGATCATCGACTGGCGTAACGACAAGTGGAAGCTCAACCCGGCCGGACCGGTCGAGGCGGGCGACGAGCCGGCCAAGATCAACGCGGGCGAGGCGCCGGCGGCGCCGAAGCCGGAGGGCGACTTCTCGATCGCGTCGTTCAACGTGCTCAACTACTTCACCACCACCGGCCAGGGCCGGACGGACTGCGTCGGCGGCAACGAGTCGCTCGACGACACCTTCAACGTGACCTTCGACTGCGACGTCCGGGGTGCCTGGGACGCCGACGACCTGGCCCGGCAGCAGGCCAAGATCATCACCGCGATCAACGAGCTGGACGCGTCGGTGGTCGGGCTGATGGAGATCGAGAATTCGGCCAAGCTCGGCGAGGACGTGGACGAGGCGACCGCCACGCTGGTCGACGCGCTGAACGAGGCCGCCGGCACCGACAAGTGGGCCTTCGTACCGTCCTCGACCCAGCTGCAGCCGGTCGCCGACCAGGACTTCATCACCAACGCGATGATCTACCAGCCGGCCGAGGTGAAGCTCAACGGCAAGGCGTACGCGCTCGGCTCGGCGGCCGGCGACGACGGCGCGTTCGGCAATGCCCGGACCCCGATCGCGGCCAGCTTCACCGCGGCCACGGGCGGCGAGCCGACCCTGGTGGTGGTGAACCACTTCAAGTCCAAGAGCGGTTCCGGCGCGACCGGCGACAACGCGGACACCGGCGACGGGCAGGGCGCCTACAACGGCGACCGGGTCCGGCAGGCCGAGGCGCTGGTGGACTGGCTGCCGACGCTGCGCCGGACGACCCGGGCGAACTCAGTCGCGCTGGTCGGCGACTTCAACTCCTACACGCAGGAGGACCCGATGCGGGTCCTCTACGAGGCCGGGTTCGCCGGGGCGGCGCCGGCCGACCAGTACTCTTACAACTTCTCCGGGCTGGCCGGCTCGCTCGATCACATCCTGGTCAACCGGGCGCTGGCGCAGCGGAAGACCACGGCGGCGGTCTGGAACATCAACGCCGGCGAGTCGACCGCGCTGGAGTACTCGGAATACCGCGCGACCAAGATCGACTACTACACCGACGACGCCCGCCGGGCCAGTGATCATGATCCGGTGATCATGGGAGTTACGTCGGCCCGCGGGGCCACCCCGAAGGTCGCGGCCGCCGGTGAGCTGACCCTGCTCAACCTGAACGACTTCCACGGCCGGATCGCCGAGGAGTCGCCCAACACGGTCGCCCTGTTCGGTACGGTCGAGCAGCAGCGCGAGCAGGCCGGCGAGGACAACACGCTGTTCCTGACCGCCGGCGACAACATCGGCGCCTCGCTGTTCGCATCGTCGATCCAGAAGGACCAGCCGACGATCGACGTCCTGAACGCGGCCGAGCTGGCCGCCGCTGCGGTCGGCAACCACGAGTTCGACCGCGGCTTCGCGGACCTGACCGACCGGGTGATCAAGAACGCCGACTGGACCTACCTCGGCGCGAACGTCTACCGCAAGGGCACCACGACGCCGGCGCTGCCGGAGTACGCGACGTTCGAGAAGGCCGGCCGGACGGTCGCGGTGATCGGCGCGGTCACCGCGGAGACCCGGTCCCTGGTGTCGCCGGACGGCATCGCCGACCTCGACTTCGGGGATCCGGTGGACGCGGTGAACCGGGTCGCGAAGAAGCTCAGCGACGGCGACGAGTCCAACGGCGAGGCGGACGTGATCATCGCCGAGTACCACGAAGGGGCCGTCGAAGGCGAGCCGAACGGGACCCTCGAGGACGAGGTGTCCAAGGGCGGCGCGTTCGCCAAGATCGTCAACGAGACCTCGGCGAAGGTGGCCGCGATCTTCACCGCGCACACCCACCAGGCCTACGCCTGGGACGGTCCGATCCCGGGTGTCGCGGGCAAGACCCGGCCGATCCTGCAGTCGGAGTCGTACGGCGCTCTGCTCGGCAAGGTCACACTGCGCTTCGACGACGCCGGCGCGGTCGCCTCGTACACGGCGGAGAACCTGGAGATCACCGAGACGCCGAACGACGAGTTGATCACCAAGTACCCGCGAGTCGCGAAGATCAACGAGATCGTCACCGACGCCCTGGCGAAGGCCGACGAACTGGGCAGCAAGGTGATCGGCGAGGCCACCGCGCCGATCACCCGCGGCACCGTGGCCACCGACGAGGGACCGCTGGAGGACCGGGCGGCCGAGTCGACGATCAGCGACCTGGTCGCCACCATGTTCCGCGAGCAGCTCGCCGATCCGCAGCGCGGCGGCGCCCAGATCGGGATCCAGAACGCGGGCGGCAACCGGGCCGATCTGGACCAGGGCGACATCACCTACTCCGAGGCGGCGGCCGTGCTGCCGTTCGCCAACACGCTGGTGACGCTGGACCTGACCGGTGAGCAGTTCAAGACGCTGCTGGAGCAGCAGTGGCAGACCAACGCGGACGGTTCGCCGTTCACCGGGTCGAGGCCGTACCTGCAGCTCGGACTCTCCGACAACGTCAGCTACACCTACGACGAGTCGCAGGCGTGGGGCAAGCGGATCACGACGATCATGATCGACGGGAAGCCGTACGACCCCGCCGCGACGTACCGGATCGGCACGGCCAGCTTCCTGGCCGCCGGCGGCGACAACTTCCACGTCCTGGCCGACGCCGCGGACAAGCGCGACTCCGGGCTGATCGATCTTGATTCCTGGACCGAGTACGTGCAGCAGGCCTCGCCGCTGACCCCGTCGTACGCCAAGCGCGGCGTCGCCCTCGGCGGCATCCTGCAGCAGCTCAGCCGGGCCGACTACTCGGTCCTGCAGGTCGGCAGCGCCGACCGGACCACCGGCGGGCCGCTGAACACGCTCGACTTCACCGGGCCCGAGGCACCGAAGAACACCAAGCTGACTGCCAAGATCAACGGCAGCACGGTCGGCACCGCCACGGTCCTGGACGGAGTGGCGAAACTTCGGATGGACATCCCGGCCGACTTCCCGATCGGCGCGTCGACGCTGGTGATCACGGCCGAGCCGACCGGGACGACGATCAGCTATCCGGTCACGATCTACAACAATCCGGACGAGTTCGACCCGAAGATCAAGATGCCGGCCGAGGCCTCCCCCGGCGAGCGGATCAAGCTCGAGTTGTATCAGTTCGAGCTGAATGGCGACACGATCAAGATCAGCCTGGTCCGTGGTGACGCCCCGAACGACAGCGAAGCGGTGCCGCTCGGCTCCGTCGATCCGGACGAGAAGGGCAAGGCGACCGCCTGGGTGACGATCCCGGAGGACACCGAGCTCGGCCCGTACGTGATGGTCGGGTCGGACGGCAAGTCGCAGGCCCGGACCAGGTTCATGATCGTCAAGGGCTCCGACGAGCCCGGCCCGGGCAACGGCGGCGAGAACCCCGGCGACCCCGGCGAGGACCCGGGTGACGGCGGTGAGCTGCCGGACACCGGTTCCGACATCGGCGTCTGGCTGTTGATCGTGGCCGGGATCGCGGTCGTCGGCGGCGGCACGTTGTTGATCATCTCGCTGGTCCGGAAGCGGGTCGCCGCGAACAAGTCGGCGTCCTAGCCACGGAGAAGTAAACAAGAGATAGTTGGGGACATGTCACAACAGCCAGGAGACCCGAACGACCAGGGCCGGACCGAGAACGGGCCGGCGAACGAGCCGGGTCCGGCGCCCTTCGGCCAGTCCAGCGAGACGCCGAGCCGGCCCGATCCCGGACCCGCCGCCGCGCCGAGGCACGCGTTCGAGCAGCCGGACGACAGCCCGGCTCCCGGCTTTGGCTCCGATTCCAGCTCCGGCTTCGGGTCCGCTTCCGGCTCCGGCTCCGGCTTCGGGTCCGATTCCGGCTCCGGGCAGGGTTCGGGTCAGGGATCCGGCTCCGGGCCGGGCCCGGATCAGGGATCCGGCTCCGACCGGCCCCAGTTCGGATCGTCGTCCGGCTCGGCCGCCGACCCGGACGCGACCGTTCTGTCGACGCCGATGCCGGTGCCGCCGAGCGCTGCCGTACCTCCGGTGCCGTCGAACCCGCCGCAGTCGTCCTCGGCGCCGTCGGCCTCCTCGCAGTCCAGCGCGCCGAGCCAGTCCCCGTGGGGCTCGCCGGCCGGTTCCCCGGTCTCCAGCTCGGTGCCCGAGGAGACCCAGCAGCTCGGCGGCCCGGGCCAGTTCGGCTGGGGCGACCAGCAGCAGCAGTACGGCGGTCAGCAGCAGTACGGCGGCCAGCAGTACGGCCAGCAGCAGGGTCAGCCGCAGTACGGCCAGGCGCAGCCCCAGTACGGGCAGGCCCAGCAGCAGTACGGCGACCAACAGCAGCAGAATCAGCCGCCGCAACAGCAGCAGTACGGTGATCAACAGCAGCAGCAGTACGGGCAGGGACAGCCGCAGTACGGGCAGCAGCAGTACGGCCAGCAACAGCAGCAGTACCCGCCGCAGCAACAGCAGCAGGGCTTCGGCTATCAGCCGGTTCCGCAGGACGGCCAGCAGAAGGACCGGCCGGCCGACGCGAACCCGATCGCGGCGCTGTTCGACATGTCGTTCGGCAAGTACGCGACGCCCGGCCTGGCCAAGATCGTGTTCGGCGTGGCGATCGCCGCCGGCGTCGCCTACTGGCTGATCGCGGTGATCGGCAACTTCATGGACAACGGGGTGACCGGCGTCCTGACCCTGTTGCTCGGCCTGATCCCGCTGGTGTTCTGGATCCTCATCGTCCGGGTCGCGCTGGAGGCCGCCGTCGCCAACATCCGGTCGGCGACGGACCTTCGGGACATCCGGGAGAAGCTCGCCGAGAACGACGACGACGAGGACAAGGACAAGACCGACTGACGGTCCCCGACACTAAGTGTTGCGACGGATGATCTCCGGCGGCTCCGGGACACCGGGGCCGCCGATCCGTTTCTGCTCCTCGGCGTCGATCAGGCCCAACTCGTAGAGGATTCGGGCCGATTCGCGGTGCTCGGCCGCGGCCCGTTCGGCGTCGCCGAGATCCCGGTGGGCCCGGCCGATCCCCCAGCGGATCTCGGCATCCAGGAAGGTCTGGGTCCGCTCCGAACGCCGGCTCGCGTCCAGCGCCCGGGCGAACACGGCGAGGGCCTCGGCCGGGTGACCCACCCGGCGGGTCGCCTCACCGAGGTTCGCCAGCACGTTGGCCAGCCAGTTCCGCTCCGGCAGCCGCTCGGCGATCGAAGCCGCCTCGGCGTGGACGGCGAGTTCGGCGTCCGGGTCCCCCATCCGGCGGTACGTCAGCCCGAGGCTGGTCAGGCAGTCGACCAGGGCGGTCCGCCGGGCGATCCGGCGGTTGATCTCGATCGCCCGGGTGGAGTGCGCGACCGCCTCCGGAAGCCGGCCGAGCAACCGGTACGCGGTCGCCATCGCCGCCAGCTGCACGGCCGCCCCGGCCGGATTCCCGGACCGTTCGAAGCCGTCGCAGGCCGACTGCAGATGGTCCAGCGCCTGCTCGGGGTCACCACAGCGCAGCAGGGCCGAGCCGAGGCAGTCGTGTGCGATCGCCCGCAGTTCGTCGTCGTGGTCGGCCGCCGCCAGCACGAGCCGGCCCAGCTGCAGCTTGTCCTGCGCCCGGCCGCGCAGGGTCAGCACCAGGCCGATCGAGGCGCAGAGCGCGCCGGCCAGGTGCGGCCCGTCCCCGGGCAAGGCGGTCGCCTGCCGGAACACGCCGGGCAGGTTGGCCGACTCGGCCCGCAGCCAGGCGTACGCCTCGTCCCGGTCGCGCAGCCCGAGCCCGGCCCGGCGCGGCACCTCCGGCCCGAATCCGGTCCGCCAGGTCGCGTCGGCGTTGAGCAGCAGGCAGGCGGTGCGCGCGGTGGCCAGATAGAAGTGCACGGCCCGCCGGGTCAGCCCGTCCCGCTCGGCCGAGGTCGTACCGGCTTCGAGGTGTTCCCGGGCGTAGAGCCGGATCAGGTCGTGCAGCCGGTATCGGCCGGGCGCCGGACTGTCCACCAGTTGTACGTCGACCAGGCCCTCCAGCTGGGCCTCGGTGGGTTCCGGGCCGGACCCGGCCAGCGCGGCCGCGGTGGGGACCCCGATGTCGACGCACTCGAGCAGGCTGAGCAGCCCGAAGGTCCGCCGCTGCCGCGGGTCCAGTTGGCAGTGGCTGGCCTCGAAGCCGATCCGGACCGCCCGGTCGGCTGTGGCCAGCTCGTCCAGCCGCTGGGCCTCGTCGCGGAGCCGTTCGGCCAGGTCCCGCAGCGTCCAGGCCGGCCGGGAGTTGAGCCGGGCCGCCGCGATGGAGATGGCCAGCGGCAGCCCGCCGCACCAGCGCAGCATCTCGGTCGCCGCGGCGCGGTCCCAGCGGGCCGGGTCGACCAGCGCCTGCGCCATCGCCAGCGCCTCGGCCTCGGCCAGCACGGCCACCGGAAGATGGGTCACGCCGGCCAGCCCGACCAGTGGGGTCCGGGCGGTGATCACGACCCGGCAGGTCCGGCTGGCCGGGATCAACGGCGCGACCTGGGCGGCGTCGCGGGCGTTGTCGAGCACGATCAGCAGCCGGCGCCCCTCGGTCAGCGAGCGGAACCGGGCCGCCGCCTCGTCCGGGTCCGCCGGCACGGACCGTTCGTCGGCGCCGAGCGAGCGCATCATCCTGGTCAGGGCCGCCAACGGCGCGATCGGTTCGACACCCGGCGTCGAGCCGCAGAGGTCGACGTAGAGCCGGCCGTCGGGCAGCTCCGCGGCCGCCCGGTGCGCGGCCTGGACGGCGAGCTCGGACTTCCCGATCCCGCCCGGCCCGGACACCGCCACGACCACGGTCTGGTCCGCCTCGGGGCAGCGCAGGAGCGCGGTCAGGCGGTCCAGTTCGGCGGCCCGGCCGCTGAACCCGGGGCTGGCACGCGGCAGTTCGGACGGCACCACCGACGGGCTCGACCGCGGCGGCTCCGGTTCCGGCTCGGGTTCGGGTTCGGGCTCGGCGAGGATCCGCTGGTGCAGACGGTGCAGTACGGAGCCGGGCTCGACGCCGAGTTCCTCGACCACCGCCGCCCGGCCGTCACGGAAGCAGGCCAGGGCCTCGGCCCGCCGCCCGGTCCGCCAGAGCGCGGTCATCAGCAGGGCGCGCAGTCCTTCCCGGATCGGCGCCGCGGCGACCAGCCGGGCCAGTTCGTCGATCAGCCCGTGGGCGCGGCCGAGCGCCAGTTCGAGGCCGTACAGGCGTTCCGCGATCCGCAGCCGGAGGTCCTCCAGCCGGTGGGCGACCGGTTCCAGGATGTCCAGCTCGACGTCGCCGTACGGCCTGCCACGCCACAGGCCGAGCGCCGACCGGAGCAACCGGACCGCCTCCTCCCGGTCCGCGGCGGCGGCGTCCCGCAGGGCGCGTTCGGCGAGCCGGGCATCGATCCGTACCGCCTCGGGGTCGAGCCGGTAGCCGACGTCGGTCGTCTGAATCGCCTCGGCCGGTGCGCCGGCGCCGGCGAACGCCCGGCGCAGGCCGGACACCTGGATCGACACCTGGGTCCGCGCCGACACCGGCGGGGCAGGGCCCCAGACGGCGTCGATCAACCTGTCGGTCGACACCACATCTCCGGCCTCCGCAGCGAGCACTGCCAGCACTTGGCGCGAACGCCTGCCGGTCAGTGTGACGAGTGCGCCCGACTCCACCGCTTCGAGAGGCCCCAGCACTCGTAGGTCCACCCGGTCAGGCTAAGCAGCGGTCCGGTCAGTGTGGCCGGTCGGACCCATGCCGAGAACCGAATGGCCCGGTTCGGGTCGGTTATAGCCGCTCGATAATCCGCCGATAACGGCCCGGCCTACGCTGCGGAACCTGCTTCGCGCACAGCCTGACTGACGGGAGACTGTGATGAGCCGGACCTCCGCCGGACGATCGCCGCTGCTCGCCGCCGTGCTCACTGCGGCGCTCGTTCTGTTCGGCACCGTGGTCACTACCGGGCCGGCCGCGGCCGAACCGAGAGCGGCCGACTGCGCGCAGACCGGGGCGATCTTCAACCATCCGCACTCCGACCCGCGCCGGATCCACGAGCACCTCGAGTGCCTGATCGACGGGACCCCGGAGGGCGCCGAGATCAGGATGGCCAGCTACCGGTTCGCCGACGGCGAGGTGGTGGCCGCCCTGGACCGCGCCATCGAGCGCGGCGTCAAGCTCAAGATCATCGTCGATCATCGCTTCGTCGCCGACGACGAGCATCCCGACTTCGCCCTGTTCTGGGGCCTGCAGAAGAAGATCGGCAGCGACAAGACCAAGGACTCCTGGGCCGCGCCGTGCCCGGGCGAGGGTGACGACGGGGCCTGCATCGGCAGTTTCAAGATGCACAACAAACAATTCACGTTCTCGGAGACCCATGGCGTTCCGGACGTCACGTTCATCACGTCCTCCAACCTCGAGGACAAGGAGATCCCGGTCGCGGACAATGACGGGATCTTCATGTGGAACAGCGGCTATACGGCCGCGAACGACGCACCCCTCTATGACTGGTTCGCGAATCGCTATTTCACCGATCTCGCCGCCGAACATCCCGCGAACGACGACTATTTCGAGGAACGGAAGCTGCCCGCCGAGGACGGCCTCGGGAATTACAAGGTGTATCACTCGCCGAGGAAGTCCGGGAACACGGTGCTGGACATCCTGGACAAGATCAACTGCCACGGCAGCACCACGGGCGGTACGGACCCGGGGAACCGCACCATCGTCCGGGTCGCGGTCTGGGCGATCAGCGGCAATGAACTGAGCGACCCGGGCGTCAAGATCGCGAAGCGGTTGTGGGATCTCGACAACGAGGGTTGTTACGTCGACATCGTCGCGGACCGCATCGACGCCGATACCGACGGTCCGCTGCGGACCCTGTTGCGCAAGCCGGAACGCACCGAGATCGGGAAGCAGCAGAACTACCACGGCCCGGAGGTCCGGGAGTTCAACAACAAGCAGGACTTCGGCACCCACCAGAAGAACCTGCTGATCGAGGGAACCTACGACGGCCAGAAGAATCAGAAGATCGTCTTCACCGGCAGCGTCAACTTCACCTACCGGTCGGTCCGGGTGAACGACGAGACCTGGC
The DNA here is from genome assembly GCF_042666975.1 of Microlunatus sp. GCM10028923. Taxonomy (NCBI): domain Bacteria; kingdom Bacillati; phylum Actinomycetota; class Actinomycetes; order Propionibacteriales; family Propionibacteriaceae; genus Microlunatus; species Microlunatus sp. GCM10028923. Next base: position 20,554 of record NZ_JBHTFF010000025.1, read on the forward strand.
TGCAGATCAACGACGGCGGGGTTTACGACCGGTTCGCCGAGAACTTCGCCGACGTACGCCAGGCCGCACACTCCTGTTGGCAGAGCAGCCGGGACACCAGCTGCACCGGCGAACGCGACCACCCGAAGCCGACGAAGCCGTACACCTGCCACGAGACGGCCGACGAGTACGGCGACTCGGGGAACCTCTACCTCTACCGCGGGGAGACCTGCGCCGGCGACAACGACGCCAAGGATGCCGACAACGACCAGGACTACGGCGACGACAAGGGCGACATCAAGGACTTCGACAACCGGACCGTATCGATCGTCAACACGACCAAGCGGCACGTGAAGTTCTACAACTATCCGCGCTACAACGAGGGACACCCGGAAGGGGACAGCTTCTGCGTACGCCCGGGGCAGTGGGTGAACCGCCTCGCCCCGTACGGCGACGACGACTCCAGTTGGAGCGGCAGCATCAGTTCCCACGAACTCGTCGACGCAGGCGACTGCGACCGTTGGTTCGGCGGCTATCACGAGCCGAATCGATGATCATCTCTTAACCGGAATCACTCCCCATAATCACCGAATTGCCGGGCCGGAGCGGGCCCGGCAATTCGGCCTGTCCGGATCATTTCCGCGCAATTGATCATGGTCCAGAATGCATATCGAACGTGACCCTCTCGTGTGCCAACTTTGTGCGGGAAATGTACTCGGAAATGCCAATGTTGATCACGGTTACGAAATCCGTGATCAGGGGTAAGGAGAGGGAATCAGCATGATCAACAACGACATCGAGAACCGCTCGCGGAGCGGCCGGACTCGGCGCGTTCTGACCCGCGTCCTGGCCGGCGCGGCCGGGGTGGCCGCGACGGCGACGATGCTCTCGATCGGACCGGCGCCCGCCACCGCGGACACCCGGGCGAACTGCGGCAGCGACAGCGGCGGGAAGAACGTCACGGCCAAGTTCGGCAGCAATTACGTCGCCAAGTTCTGCGCCCGCGGGGAGATGCTGCACGTCAGCGACGGGGTGACCGACGGCAAGGCGGCCTACGCCTACGTCCGGGTCCTGCGGCCCGACCCGCACTCGCCGGACGGCTGGATCCACTACGACTCGGACTCGTTCAAGGTGCCGTGGCAGGCCAGCTACGGCCTCGACTCGCCGGACAGCGCCAGTGGGACCCCCGAGGGCTATCCGGTCGGGGTCCAGGTCTGCAAGGGCGCCAAGAAGAAGGATGAGAGCAACTGCTCCAAGATGGTCTGGGGCCGCGCCTGATCCACTGACCCTGGCCCCCGGTCAGCCGGTGCTGGAACGCCGAGTGATCAACTCGGGTTTGATCAGCCGGCGGACCGGGGGCCCGGTCTCGCCCGCGATCCGCTGCAGCAGCAGGGAAACGGCCAGTTCGCCGATCAGCCGGGCCGGGATCCGGACCGAGGTCAGCGCCGGGTTCAGCCAGGCCGAGTACGGGTGGTCGCCATAGCCGGCCAGCCGGACGTCCTCCGGCACCCGTACCCCGCGCTCGGTCAGCGCAGCCAGGGCACCGAGGGCGAAGTAGTCGTCGCCGGCCACGATCGCGTCGTAGTCGAGCCTGCGATCCAGCAGGGCCAGGCCGGCCCGGTGCGCCTCGGTGGCCCGCCAGCGCGGCTCGGCCGTCTCGAACCGCCGGGTCGGCACCAGGATCGTGTGGGCCACGGCGTCCGGCACCTCGGCCATCGCCCGGGCGTACCCCTCGCGGCGATGGTCGATGGTGCTGATCCCGAGGTCCTCCTCGAACTGGACGATGGTCCGGCAGCCCTGGGCCAGCAGATGCCGGACCGCCGCGTACGCCCCTGCGGTGTTGTCGACCGTCACGAAGTCGCACGGCAGTGCGGGCACCTCGCGGGAGGCGAGCACCAGCGGGATGCCGGCGGCCAGGACCTCGGCCCACGGTTCGGTGCGGTTCCGGACCGGGATGACGATCGCCCCGGCCAGGTCGTTGTCGATCATGCGGCGGGCGGCCGCCTGTTCCTGCTCCCCGCTCTCCTCGGTCGTGAAGACGTCGAGCGAGTAGCCGGCCGCACGGGCACCGGCCTCGATCGCACCGATCAGCTCCGACGAGAACAAGTGCGTCGCGGACGGGATCGTCACGGCGACGGTACGGGAGCGCACCCGCTCCGGTGCCGGCGGCTCGGCGGCCGCGACGTAGCCGACCCGGCGGGCCTCGTCCAGCACCAGGGCCCGGGTTCGTTCGCTGACCCCGTCCTTGCCGGCCAGGGCCCGCGACACCGTGTTGACCGACAGGCCGAGCCGTGTCGCAAGATCACCCAGCGTGGTCCGCCGTCCGCCAGTCATCGGCCCTTCCTTGTCCGCCCCGTCCGCAGGATGCAGGCTATTCCTTCAGGGCAAGATAGACCCGCGTCAGGGGCGCCGTCGCACCGCCGGTACGCCGCAGCTCGAGCCGCACCCAGTGACCGAAGTCTCGCAGGGGCAGGGTGACCAGGCCCTCGGCGGGTACGGTGAGCGGCGCCGTCTCGTGATCGATCCAGGCCAGCCCGTCCGGCGAGATCTGGGCCGTGATCGTGATCTCGGAGCCCGGGTCCGGCTGCAGGAACTGGACGTACCAGCGGGCCTCTCCGGCCCAGGCCGTCTCGAACGGCTCCGTCACGAGTTGATCATGGAGCTCAACGCCGCGTTCCAGCACGGCGGTCTGTGATTCGCGCATCGTCGTTGCCTACCAATCCACCGAGATGAGGACCGAGTCCAGGAAGAGGAAGTTGCGCCGGCCGGAGAGCGTACGCACCGAGAAGTAGAAGTTCAGCAGGTTCTCCAGCGAGCCGTACCGGTCCTCGTAGGGCGGCACCGGAACCCCGCGCCAGTCCATCACCCGGTCGTTCAGCTGCAGCTCGACGTTGCTCCGGGTCTCGGTGTTGATCAAGAACCGCAGGTAGTGCCAGTTCACCTTGGTCGGCACCTCGTTGACGCACAGCTCCTGCGGCTCGCCGAAGACCCGCCAGTCGTTCGGGTCCGGCGCGGTGAAGTCGGCCGCGTACGGATAGTCGACCCGGCCCTGGTGATGATCACGGGGCGTCGGCTCGGGCACCACCGGGTAGCGCCACTCCCGGACCAGCCGGCCGTCCTCGTCGGCGTTCTGGTAGCGGGCGACGTTGTGGTAGCGCAGGCCGCCGTCGCCGCAGAGGTCCGTCGCGACCGTGAAGGCGCCGAACTGGGACTCCGACGGATGCTGGTTGCCGTCCCAGGCCATGTCGCCGAAGCTGTTCTCCGACTCGTCGCCGCCGACGTTGGCCTCGGTCTTGAAGGCCAGATAGGCCTCGATCTGGAGCAGGCCGCGGCCGCTCATGGTCAGCCGGCGGATCGCCGTCGCCGTGTGCCCGGGGTGCGGCCGGGTGGCCAGCTTCATCGCGTAGGTGCCGGACATCGCGCCGTGGGTGCCGACGTCGAAGAAGTCGCAGGACGACAGCTGCGGCGGCCGGAAGTCACGGAAGTGACGGTCCAGCGAGTCGTAGTCGCCGCGGCCGTTGTAGTTGCCGCCGAGCTCGACCCAGCCGTGCAGGCCGGTGTTGAAGTCGTCGTGGCACAGGATGCGGGACAGGGGATTGAACCTGGACAAGGCCGGGTCGGCGCCGCGTACGGCGTCCCGGAGCGCGTTCGCGTCCGTTGCGGTAACCATGGCGTCACGTTAGCGATCACGTGATAGAACTGCAAAATTCTTGACTCTTGTGGTGGACCGGACGTAGCTTGATCGGCGACTTGGACCCGAACCGGAGGCAGTGATGGCTCAGCGGAGCAGACCGATCAAATTCCCGACGCTGGCGGCGACCGTCGGCACGGCCCTGGAGTGGTACGACTTCTCCCTGTACGGCACCGCCGCAGCGCTCGTCCTGCCCAAGATCTTCTTCCCCACCGGGGATCCGACGATCGCCGTGCTCTCCTCGCTGGCCACCTTCGCGGTCGGCTTCTTCGCCCGGCCGATCGGTGGCGTGATCATCGGCCTGCTCGGTGACCGGTTCGGCCGGCGGCAGATGCTGCTGGTCACCCTGCTGCTGATGTCGATCTCGTCGCTGCTGATCGGCCTGCTGCCGACGTACGCCTCGATCGGCCTGCTGGCCCCCGCCCTGCTCGTGGTCCTGCGGGTGTTCCAGGGGCTCGGCGCCGGCGGTGAGTACGCCGGCGCGATGCTGTTGTCCGCCGAGCACGCGCAACCGCAGCACCGCGGCCTGAACGCGTCGATCGCCAGCGTCGGCAACGCGGTCGGCTCGGTGGTCGCGACCGCGGTGTTCTTCGGCGTCCAGGCGCTGATGTCGGAGGAGGCCTTCCTCAGTTGGGGTTGGCGGGTCCCGTTCCTGCTCAGCATCGGGGTCGCGGTGGCCGGCGTGCTGATCCGGCTGCGGGTCACCGACAGCCCGGAGTTCACCGGCGCCGTCACCGAGCACGGCGTGGTCCGCTCCCGGTTCCTCGACATGTTCCGCGCCGGCGGCCGGCGGATCCCGCTGGCCATGCTGATGAGCATCGGCCCGAACGTGCTCAGCTACCTGCCTTCCGTGTACGCGCTCAGCTACCTGGCCACCTCGGTGCAGGCGCCGACCTGGATCGGCCTGGTCGGCATCATCATCGCCAACCTGCTCAAGGTGGTCACCATCCCGACTGCGGGCTGGCTGTCCGACCGGTTCGGTGGCAAGCCGATCATGATCATCGGATCGGTCGCCGGCGCCGTCCTGTTCTATCCGTTCTTCTTCATGCTCGACACCGGGACTCCGGTGATCATCTGGGCCGCCCTGGTGATGATCTTCACCCTGTGCTGCGACATGACGCTGGCCTCGCAGGCGGCGATGATGTCCAGTCTGTTCGAGGTGCGGGTCCGCTACACCTCGGTGACGTTCAGCCGGGAGATCACCGGTGCCCTGGTGGGCGGCACCCTGCCGTTGCTGGCGACCTGGCTGACCGGGCTCGGCGGCGGCACCCCGTGGCTGGTCAGCGTCTACTGCGGCGTGCTCTGCCTGATCTGTGCCGCCGGCACCGCCTTCCTCCCGCGCACCGGTCCCGGCCACCCCGCGAATCCGGCCCCGGTCACCCGTCCGGTTCTTCGGTGATCAGGATGACCGACGTGAACCACGGATACTTCGATCCGCTGCCGCGGATCCTGGTCGCGGACGACTTCGATCGCGGCCCGTCCGGCTGGCTCGACCTCCGTCCCAACTTCGTCCGGCCCGGCTTCGCGGTGCACGACGACATCGTGGACCTGCAGCACTGGGGTTCGGTCATGATCAGCAGCGCCACCTTCCCGTTCTCCGGCAGCCACGGCTCGGCCTCCGGGACCTACTCGCTGCGCCTGGCCACCCGGTCCCCGGCGGCGGGTTCGGACCAGCCGCCGGCGGCCGGCAGCATGAGTCTGGCGATCAAGCGGCTGTCCCGGCCGCCACGGGCCCGGCGGCTCCGGGTCGAGGCCCTGTTCGCGTACACCACCGATCAGGACCGGCCCGGCTTCGCCATCGACGCCATGCGGGCCTTCGGCCTGATGATCGATCTGCAGGACGATGATCACCGCTTCATGCCCGGGGTCCGCTACGTCAACGCCACCGGCGGCGAGCCGCGGCGACGCTGGCAGTACTACACCCGGACCGAGGCGGACGACCGGGAGTGGAACTACGGCGAGCCGGGCTGGCACCGCGCCGGCATCGATCCGCAGTGGTTCGGCCGGCGCAGCCCGGACGGCAGTACCGCCGCATCCGCCTGGTTCGACGGCGGTCCGCAGCAGCTGATCTACAACGAGACCGACGACAAGATCAACTGGATGCCGCTGTCGCTGACCGTCGACCTGGCTCGGCGCCGCTACGACAGCTTCCGGTGCGGCCCGCGCGAGTACGTCTTCCCGGACGATGCCGGCCCGACCCTCGCCGATCCGTACGAGAACATCGGCCAGTTGATCAACCCGGTGTTCTTCGTCGAGGCCGACACCGACCGCCGGGTCAACCTCTACCTCGATTCGATCATGATCTCCTACGACTCAGAAGTTGATCACTGATGCGCACCTTTGCGACCAGCGTCACCGACCTGCGCCAGGAGTTCCGCGACTCCTTCGACACCTACCCGTACGAATGTGGCTGGGCGGACGAGGCGATCTACGTCGTCACCGCCGAGGACCAGACCCCCGCCGACGCCCGGATCGACCTCCGGGTCCAGCTCAGCGCCGACGGCATCCGCTGGCTGGACGAGGGCACCACCCTGTCCCTGACCGGCCCCGGCAGCACCTTCGTCCGGCTCACCCACTTCGGCGGCTTCCTCCGCCTCGCCGGCACCACGACCACCTGCACCCTCACCATCCGCCTCATCCTGAAAGGCTGACCGCCCCTCCCCCTCCCCCTCCTCCCAGCCCGCTGACTGGGCACAAAAGCAGGCGTTCTGGCGGCGTGTCGCTGCACAGCTGCCCAGTCAGTGGTAGCCGCGGGACTGGAGCCGGTAGAGCTCCGCGTAGTGGCCGTCGCGGCTGATCAACGCCTCGTGGGTGCCCTGCTCGATCAGCCGCCCGTGGTCCAGCACCAGCACCAGATCGGCGTCGCGGACGGTCGCGAACCGGTGCGTCACCAGCAGCGTGATCGCGCCCCGGTCCGTACCCTCCCGGGCCTGCTCGATGTAGCGCTCGAACAGCTCGTGCTCGGTCTGCGCGTCGAGCGCCGCGGTCGGCTCGTCGAAGACCCGCAGCAGCGGTGATTCCCGGACCATGGCCCGGGCCAGCGCGAGCCGCTGCCACTGGCCGCCGGAGAGATCAACACCGCCGTGCCACTGCGCCCCGAGTTGGGTGTCCAGACCGTCCGGCAGCGCCTTCCGGACGCCGTCGGCGGCGGCCAGCCGGAGCGCGCGCCGGGCGGCGTCGGGGTCGTCGATCCGCTCCGGGTCACCGAAGCCCACGGCCTGCTGAGCGGTCAGCTCGAGCCTGAGATGATCTTGGAAGGCCGCGGTCGCATGCCGCCGCCAGTCGTCGATGTCGAGGTCGGCGAGGTCGACTCCGTCGACGAGGATCCGGCCGCTGCCGGGCCGGTACAGGCCGGCCAGCAGCTTCACCAGGGTCGACTTGCCGGCCCCGTTCTCGCCGACGACCGCGACCACGGAGCCGGCCGGAAGGTGTACTTCGAGATCGGCCAGGGAAGGCCGATCGGCTCCGTGGTACGTGAAGCCGACGCCGTCCAGGGTGATCCCGTGGCGCAGCCGATCCGGTGTCGGCCGGCGGCCGGCGAAGTCGTGGCCGACCGTCGCGGCATGATCATCGAGCCAGATCATCCGGCGCACGTTGCGCAGGATGTCGGCCATCGAGCCGAACTGGCCGACCAGGCCGAACACCGCCCCCTGGATCTGCCGGGCCGCGACCACCGCGACGGCGATGGCCGGCGCTCCCGTACCGGAGCGCAGTTGCAGGATCAGCCAGAGCAGGACCGCCACCAGGACGGCGACGAAGATGATCTCCTCCACGGCCGTGGTGATCGCCCCGCGGCGGGTGGACCAGAGCGTGGGACGGCGCCAGCGCTCCAGATCGGCCACCAGCCACCGGCCCAGGGTCGCCCGGACGCCGAAGGCGCGCAGTTCGCTGCCGGTACTCGGCCGCAGCACCACGCCGCCGAGCTGCCGGGCCCGACGGCCGGGCAGCGCCGCTTCCTCTTCGGCCCGGGCCTTCCAGCGGTTGCGGAGCCGGGTGCCGATGATCGCCGGGATCGCGCTGAGCGTGATCAACAACAGCCGCGGGTCGATCACCGCAGCGATGCTGATCGAGGCGGCGGCCATCGCGATCACGTTGACCGACCAGAGCAGGGAGGCGACCCCGCTGCCGATCAGCCCGCGGGTGGACCGCAGGATCTCCAGTTGATCAAGGTAGTCCGACCGCTCCAGGTGTTCGATGCTGGGGATCGACGCGTTCAGCTTCGCGATCCGGCGATCGAAGGCGAAGCCGAGTTTCTCGGACAGGGTCACCCGTGCTTCGGCTCCGGTCAGGCCGAGCGCCCAGCCGACGGCGATCGTGATCACCATCGCCACCAGCCCGAACCAGATCCGGTCCGGCTGGCGCCGGATCACGCCGTCCACGATGGTCCCGATCCACAGCGCCGTGAAGATCTCGGCGACCGAGCCCAGCACCTCGAGCAGGACCAGCAGGCTCCGTCCCGGCGCAACCCGGACGCTGGTGCTGATCAACAGCCCGAGCGCCCGCAGGGTGTCACGCATCCCGATCACCCTCCTCGGCGGTGACGAAGCGCCGGGCCTGCAGCCGGAACATCCGCGCGTAGGCGCCGTCGGCGGCCAGCAGCGACGCATGATCACCGTCCTCGGTGATCCGTCCGCCGTCGATCACCACGATCCGGTCGGCGTGCCGGACGCTGTTCAGCCGGTGCGACACCAGGATGGAGGTACGGCCTCGGCTGACCTCGAGCAACCGCTCGAACAGCTCGGTCTCGGCCCGGACGTCGAGCGCCGCCGTCGGCTCGTCCAAGATCAACACCTCGGCGCCGCGGTCGAGGGCGTACAGGGCGCGGGCCAGCGCGACCCGTTGCCACTGGCCGCCGGACAACTCGGTGCCGTCCGGATAGCCGGCAGCCAGGACGGTGTCGAGCTTCAGCCGGGACATCAGGTCCTCGGCGCCGGCCGCCGCCAGGGCCGCCTCGATCGCCCGATCATCGTCGGCGTCGTCGCGGAAGGCCACGTTCTGCCGCAGCGTGAGTTCGTACCGGCCGAAGTCCTGGAAGATCACCGCGGCCCGGCGACGCCCCTCCAGTGGCGAGCGGCCGCCGATCGTCACCCGGCCCGCGTTCGGTGTGTGGAGGCCGGCGAGCAGCTTGATGCAGGTCGACTTGCCGGCTCCGTTCTCGCCGACGATCGCCAACGCCTGCCCCTCGGGTACGTCCAGCGAGAAGTCGCGCAGCGTCGGTTCCGTACGACCGGGATAGCGGAAGCTGACCGCCTCGAACGCCGCCGCCGCCGCCGATCGCCCGCCGGGATGATCATGGACCGGCTCGTCCTCCGCCGGCGGGCCGAGGTCCCGCCCCAGGGCGTCCAGCTGCCGCAACGCGGACCCGGCCCGGCTCAGCTGGGCCCCGACGTCGCCGTAACTGCTCAGGCTCTCCAGCCCTTGCGAGGCTTGGATGATCACCACGACCGTGCCCGCGCCCAGCGCGCCGGCGATCGCGGCCCAGCCCAGCCAGCCGAACACCGCCGCGTAGGCGATCAGCAGCGCGAGGATCCCCAGCATCAGCGGTCCGGCCGCACGTCCGCGGCGCCGCCACAAGCCGGCCATGACGGTCTGCCACGACTCGCCGTACCGGGCGTCCAGCCAGGGCACCGCGGCGAAGATCCGCAACTCCTTCGCGCCTGCCGGCTCCATCAGCAGCTTGCGCAGATACTCGGGGCGGCGGCGCTGATCCGCCACCGCCTCGTCAAGATCGGCATAGATCGTGGCCAGCCAGCGCCGGAACATCCCGGTGAAGATCAGATAGCCCGTCACCAGCACCGGCGCGATCCACCAGGAGAACTGGAGCAGCAGGATCGCCGCCGCGACCCCGGAGACCCGCCAGCGCAGCACGGTGAACACGGCGGTCACCGCCACCAGTTGCGCCCCCTCGCGGTGCGCCTCGGCCACGCCGTCGATCCGGCCCTTGAGCCGAGGGTCCTCCAGGTGCCCGATCGTCGACGGCGCCAGCGCCGCCGCGGCCAGGGCACGCTCGGTCTCGACGACGAACCGCCGGGACAGCTCGGCCTGGGCGACGTTGTGGATCCCGGCCAGAACCGGAGTGATCACCGAGAGCCCGCCGAACCAGGCGAGCGCCGTCAACGCCGCGATCACGTCCGCGGCCGCCACCGCGTCGACCAGGCGGCCGGACGTGATCATGACGAACACCGGCAGCACGCCGAGGACCAGCGTGGTCGCCGTACAGGTCAGCGTCGGCCCCGGAGCCACCCGAAGGAAGGCGCGGCCGAGCGTCGCGAGATTCTGCGGCCGCAGCCTGCCGAGCCGGGCCCGCCACCGATCGGTGCCGCCGCTCATGGCGCCTACTGTGCCAGAACGTCTCCGCGCTGTCGGCCGATCGCTCCGGACGGCTCACAACTCGACCCGGCAGCGGGGTGCCGAGCGCTCCCACGACGTGGGGTGCCGCACCTCGCGACCAACCACCGCCGACCGACCGGGCACACGTGCAGCGACACGCCGCTCCTTCGACAGGCTCAGGACAGGCGCCACGCCTGCTTTTGTGCCCGGTCGGCGAGGCGGTTGGGGAGGGTCGGGGCGGGTTAGAAGAGGAGGGCTTGGGCGGGGTCGGTGAGGACGCGGGCTACGTCGGCGAGGAAGCGGGAGCCCTGTTCGCCGTCGACCAGGCGGTGGTCGAAGCTGACGGCGAGGGTGGTCACCCACCGCGGTTCGATGCGTTCGTCCGCACCCGTGCCGACGACCCAGGGGCGGCGCTGGATCGCTCCCATGCAAAGGATTCCGGCTTCCCCGGGGTTGAGGATCGGGGTGCCCCCGTCGATGCCGAAGACGCCGATGTTGGTGATCGTGAACGTACCGCCGCTGGTGTCGGCCGGCTGCGTCTTGCCCTCCTTGGCGACCTTGACCAGCTTGTCGATCCGGCCGGCCAGGGTGACCAGGTCGTCGGCGTGGGCGCCCTTGAGGTTCGGCACCAGCAGGCCGCGCGGGGTTGCCGCGGCGATGCCGAGGTTGACGCCGCGGCGGAGCACGATCTCGCGGTTCGCCTCGTCCCAGGACGAGTGCAGCTCCGGGGTACGGCCGAGCGCGAGCAGGACCGCCTTGGCAACCAGGACCAGCGGCGTCCAGCGGACCTCGCCGAGATCGCGGCGCTGCTTCAGCCGGTCCAGCAGCTCCATCGTCGCGGTCACGTCGCAGGTCAACCACTCGCTGACGTGCGGCGCCGTGAACGCCGACGCGGTGACGGCCGCGGCGGTCGCCTTGCGGACACCCTTGATCGGGATCCGCTCCTCGAGGACCGGGGCATAGGCGTACCAGCCGAACTGCGAGTCGTCCGTGGCTTGCCCTTCGACAGGCTCAGGGGACGTTGTTGTTGCGGCTTGCTCGACGTCGGCGCGGGTGATCACGCCGCCCTCGCCGGTGCCGTTGATCGTGGCCAGGTCGAGACCCAGATCCTTGGCCAGCTTGCGTACCGGGGGCTTGGCCAGGACGGCGCCGCCGGTCGGGGCGGGTTCGGCCGGGGCCGGGCCGGGCTCGGGCAGCGGGCTGCCGCTCGGCTCGGCGGGGGCGGGGCGCAGCGGGGCCTGCTCGTCGGCGCGCCGGGACACCGGGGCCGCGGTCTGGAAGGCCGCCGCGAACTGATCATGGGCCTGGACCGGGCCGGGCTCGGCGGCGGCCGCACCCTTGCGCGGCCGGCGCTTGGTCTCGGACTTCTTCGGTCCGGAGCCGACCAGGTTGGCCACCGGGCCCTCTTCTTCGACCTCCGCGCCGTCGTCGATGATCACGATCGGGGTACCGACGTCGATCAGCTGGCCCTCCGGGACCAGCAGTTCCTTGATCGTTCCCTCGAACGGGCTGGGCAGTTCGACCAGCGACTTGCTGGTCTCCACCTCGACCAGGATGTCGTTGATCTTGACCTGATCGCCCGGCTTCACCCGCCAGGTGACGATCTCAGCCTCGACCAGGCCCTCGCCCGGGTCCGGGAGCAGGAAGTTCTTCATGATCAGACCCCTCTCAGTAGGCCAGCGAGCGGTCGACGGCGTCCAGGATCCGGTCAAGATCGGGAAGGTAGTCCTCCTCGACCCGGCTCGGCGGGTACGGCATGTCGTAGCCACCGATTCTGATCACCGGGGCCTCCAGCGAATAGAAGCACTGCTCGGTGATCCGGGCCGAGATCTCCGAGCCGACGCCGAGGTTGAGCGGCGCCTCCTGCACGGTGATCAACCGGCCGGTCCGCTGCACCGACTCGACGGTGCTCGACAGGTCCAGCGGCGCGATCGTCCGAAGATCGATCACCTCGAGCTCGCGGCCCTCCTCGGCGGCGGCCGCGGCGGCGTCCAGGCAGATCTTCACCATCGTCCCGTACGCGACCAGGGTGGCATCGCGGCCAGGCCGGACCACTTGCGCCGAGTGCAGCGGCGGCGGGGTCGCCTTCTCGTCGACCTCGACGCCCTTCTCGTGGTAGCGCCGCTTCGGTTCCAGGAAGATCACCGGGTCGTCGGAGGCGACGGCCTGCTGGATCATCCAGTAGCCGTCCACCGGGTTGGAGCAGGTGACCACCTTGAGGCCGGGCGTGTGCGCGAAGTAGGCCTCGGGGGATTCGCTGTGGTGCTCGACGGAACCGATGCCGCCGCCGTACGGAATCCTGATCACGATCGGCATCTTGAGCCGGCCGGCGGACCGGTAGTGCAGCCGCGCCACCTGGCTGACGATCTGGTCGAACGCCGGGAAGACGAAGCCGTCGAACTGGATCTCACAGACCGGCCGGTAGCCGCGCAGCGCCATCCCGATCGCGGTCCCGATGATGCCGGCCTCGGCCAGCGGGGAGTCGATCACCCGGTGCTCGCCGAAGTCCTTCTGCAGGCCCTCGGTGACCCGGAAGACGCCGCCGAGCTTGCCGATGTCCTCGCCGGCCAGCACCACCTTCGGGTCGGCCTCGAGCGCCCGCCGCAGACCGGCGTTCAACGACTTCGCCAGACTCATCCTGGTCATGCCTGCCCCCCTTCGGCTGCGTCGGCGAACGACGCCTGATACTCCTCGAACCCGGCGCGCTGCTCGTCCAGGTAGGGCGTCGTGTCGGCGTACACGTTGTCGAACAGCGGGCCCAGTTCCGGATCGGGCAGGCTCAGGCAGGCCTCCCGCAACTCGGTCGCGACCTGCTGCGCCTCCGCGTCGACGGCGTCGAAGAAGTCATGATCAACAGCGCCGGACCGGGTCAGGTACGCCCGCAGTCGCTCGATCGGGTCCTTCAGCCGCCAGTGCTCGACCTCGTCGCTGAGCCGGTACTTGGTCGGGTCGTCGGCCGTGGTGTGCGCGCCCATCCGGTACGTGTACGCCTCGATGAACGTCGGGCCGTTGCCGGAGCGAGCCCGCTCCAGCGCCTCGGTGGTCACCGCGTGGACCGCCAGCACGTCGTTGCCGTCGACCCGTACGCCCGGGAAGCCGAAGCCGGAAGCCCTGCGATACAAGGGAATCCTGGACTGCCGCTCGATCGGCTCGGAGATCGCCCACTGGTTGTTCTGGCAGAAGAACACCACCGGCGCGTTGTACGAGCTGGCGAACACCATCGCCTCGCTCACGTCGCCCTGGCTGGTCGCGCCGTCGCCGAGGTAGCTGATCACCGCAAGATCACGACCGGGCTCGCCGGTGCCGACCAGGCCGTCCCGCTCGACCCCCATCGCGTAGCCGACCGCGTGCAGGGTCTGCGCACCGATCACGATCGTGTAGAGGTGGAAGCGCGACTCGACGGTGTCCCAGGCACCAAGATCAACTCCACGGAACATCGCCAGCAGCCGGACCGGCGGTACGCCGAGACAGTAGGCGACGCCGTGTTCGCGATAGGTCGGGAAGACGAAGTCCTTCGCTCCCAGGGCGCGGCCGGAGCCGACCTGCGCCGCCTCCTGGCCGAGACAGGAAGCCCAGAGGCTCAATTCGCCCTGCCGCTGCAGGGCCGTCGCCTCGGTGTCGATCTTGCGGGTCATCACCATGTCGCGGTAGTAACCCTTGATCATTTCGTCATCGCCGGTGAACGAATACCGGGGATGGCTGATCCGGTCGCCTTCTGGGGTCAGGAGCTGTACCAGCTCGACCTCGGCGTCACTGACCTCGGTCACGTCGTACATCCTCTCGTCGGGACACGTCGGTATCCGTGCTTTCCGGCACCCGGTCGTGGGGTGGCCGCGTCCGGGTGAACTTGAGGGATTCCGCGGCCGCGGAATCGGGCCGTGATCATGCGAGGGTGGTGCATCGACCCCGACCGTTCCCACAACGTACATCGTGGCTGCCGGGTGCAGGAAAACTCCTCGGGTGTCCTAGTGGTGAAGCTGGTCTGAACGGGCACCAAAACGCCCGACCGACACGCCGTCGACCATTGCGAAAAACCGTAGCCGCGTAAAAGACTGACGTATGACCCTCGTCACGCGGAGTGATCAAACATCCCGGACCACCCCTCTACGAGCTGCGCTGACCGTGCTCTTCACCGTCGCGGTCGCGCTCGCCGGACTCGCCGCACCAGGGCGGGCCCAGGCGGCCACCACAAGCGTCGCCACCGCGATTGCGGGCCAGGACGGCTCGACGGCCTCCGTCACCGGCTACGTCGTCGGCCAGCCGGTCGGCAGCGATCAGGTCCTCAGCACCGGCTTCCCGAACGACTACGCCCTCGCCCTGGCCGACACCGCCGGCGAGACCGACCCCGCCGCGATGCTGTACGTCCAGCTGAGCAGCGCCTTCCGCGCCGAGTGGGGCCTGAGCTCCAACGCCGGCCTGCTCGGCGACCGGATCGCGGTGACCGGCACCCTGACCCCGTACTTCTCCCCGCACGCCGGGCTGAAGAACCCGACGGCGATCACCGCCGCCGGCTCGGGCGAGCCGGATCCCGACCCCGGTGATCCCGGAGATCCCGATCCGGGTGCGGGCGACGACTACTACCAGCCGGCGGAGGGCAAGACCGGGCCGGAGCTGCGGGCCGCCCTGCACGACATCATCGACGGCCACACCCAACTGTCCTATGACCAGGTGTGGGACGCCCTGAAGCAGACCGACGAGGACCCGGCCAACTCCTCGAACGTGATCGAGCTCTACTCCCGCCGCTCCGTACCGAAGTCGTCCAACGGCGGCGACCCGGACGACTGGAACCGGGAGCACACCTGGGCCAAGAGCCACGGCGACTTCGGCACCTCGGCCGGTCCCGGCACCGACATCCACCACCTGCGGCCGACCGACGTCAGCGTCAACGCGGACCGTGGCAACCTCGACTTCGACCTCGGCGGGTCCGCGGTCGACGAGTGCTCCGGCTGCCTGCGCGACGGCGACTCGTTCGAGCCGCCGGACGAGGTGAAGGGCGACGTGGCGCGGATGTTGTTCTACATGGCGATCCGGTACGAGGGTGACGACGGCAAGCCGAACCTGGAGCTGAACGACCGGGTCGGCAACGGCTCGGAACCCCTGCACGGCAAGCTCTCCGTGCTGCTGGCCTGGCACGCCGCCGACCCGGTCTCCGCCGGCGAGCAGCGCCGCAACGAGATCATCTACACCGACTACCAGCACAACCGGAACCCGTTCATCGACCACCCCGAGTGGGCCGAGTCCATCTGGTAACCGGACCTTGGGTGAATTTCCGCCGGTCAGTCGCGGCGGAAATTCACCCAAGACTTCGTTGGCGGGCTCGGTAGGCGGTGACGTGCATGCGGTTGGCGCAGTTGCCGGTGTCGCAGAAGCGCTTGGAGCGGTTGCGGGACAGGTCGACCAGGACGTCCTCGCAGTCGGTCGCGGCGCAGAGCTTCAGCCGGGACCACTCGTCGGTCCGGATCAGGTCGAGGAAGGCCATCGCGGTCTCGGCCGCGATCCGCTGCTCCAGCGGCTGGTCGGCCCGGGTCAGGTGCAGGTGCCAGTCGAGTTCGTCGTGCCGGATCAGGTACGGCCTCGCGTCGCACTCGGCCAGCAGTTCGTTGACCAGGTCCGCGGCCCGGTCCCGGTCCTCGACGTCCCAGAACCGGCGCAGCCGCGGCCGCAGCGCGCGCACCTGCCGGAGCTCCTCGGCGGTGCCCAGGATGTCGCCGGAATACCGCTCGGCGGTGAGGAACTCGTCCAGTTGGGCGCGCTCGGTGAGCCGGTCCCCGTCGGTCGGGCTGAGCGAGTTGACCAGCCAGACGGCAGCCCGCAACACGGTCTCGGTGTCATGGGCGAATATCACATTGACTCCTGACATGGCCGGGACATACTGTCATGGGCGTACCCACACTTCACTCCTTACAGCCTAGGCAGCCCATGTCCACCACCGAAGCGGCCCTCGAAGCGGGGCGCAAGCAGGCCACGCGGGCCGGCCTCGCGCTGGCGCTGTTCTCCGCGATGGCGTTCGGCCTGTCCGGGTCGTTGGCCAAGCCGCTGCTGGAGACCGGCTGGTCGCCCGCCGCCGTGGTCGCGGTCCGGATCGGCGGTGCCTTCCTGGTGCTGCTGGTGCCGTGCCTGCTGATGCTGCGCCGGTACGGAACGCAGGGCCGGCTCTGGCGACCGACCGGGCGGCAGGGGCTGCGCATGATCGGGTACGGGACGACCGCGATGGCGCTGGCCCAGCTGTGCTATTTCAGCGCGGTGCAGTACGTCTCGGTCGGGGTGGCGCTGCTGCTGGAATACCTGGCCCCGGTCTTGTTGATCTTCTGGCACTGGGCCAGGACCCGGGTCCGGCCGGAGCCGCGCCGCTTCCTCGGCGCCGGGCTCGCCGTGCTCGGCCTGTTCCTGGTCCTGGACGTGGTGCGCGGTGCCGCCGTGCATCCGCTCGGCCTGCTCTGGGGTCTCGGCGCCGCCGCCTGCCTGTGCTGCTACTTCATCCTCGGTGACTCCGGTGCCGACGCTCCGGTACCGCCGCTGGTGATGACGACCGTGGGCACCGGAGTCGGGGCCACCCTGATTCTCGGCCTCGGCGCCCTGGGCGTCCTGCCGCTGGCCGCCGCGGCGGCCCCGATCCACATCCTGTCGGCCGCCGAACTGCCCTGGTGGGTGCCGGCCCTGTTGTTGATCTTGATCACCTCCGTGTCGGCGTACCTGTCCGGCATCGTCGCCGTCCGCCGGCTCGGCGCCCCGATCGCCTCGTTCGTCGCCCTGACCGAGGTGATCTTCGCGGTGATCTTCGCCGCCGTCCTGCTGAGCGAGTCACTGAGCCCGGTCCAGCTGCTCGGCGGCGCCCTGGTGATCGCCGGAATCACTGTGGTGCAAGGGATCCGACGGCCCGGACGGCGCCGGTTCGACCCGCCGGCGACCAGCCTGACCACCTGACGTCTCCGGGGCTGTGATCAGCCGCCGAAGTTCTGCACCCAGCTCCCCTTGCCGTAGTCCGGCAGGACGGTTCCGCCGTCGTACCCGACGCCGAGCTTCGTGTACGCGCAGTTCAGGATGTTCGCGCGGTGGCCGGGGCTATCCATCCAGCCTTCCATCACGTCGGCGGCGGACCGTTGGCCGACGGCGATGTTCTCGGCCATGGCGCCGCCGGTGAAGCCGGCGGCTTTCATCCGGTCGAACGGACTGCTGCCGTCCAGGCTCTCGTGGGCGAAGTAGTGCTGGTCCACCATGTCTGAAGCGTGCGCCTCGGCCGCTTCCGTCAGCGACTTGTCGACCTTCAACGCGCCGCAACCGGCCTTGGCCCGTTCCTTGTTGGTCAGTTTCAGCACCTCGGACTCGGGGCTGCCGGAGGTGTCGGCGGGCGGTTCGGAGCTCCGGGTCGGCTCCTCCGTCGGTTCCGGTTTCCGGGTGGTCGGCGTCGGCGTCGGTCGCGGCGTGGAGGTACTGGGGCGGCGGGTGGTCGGTGTCTCGGTGGGAGCGGCCGTCGACCGGTTCGGCTTCGGCGTGCGGGTGAGCTTGGGAGTCGGGGTCGGGCTCGGCTTGCGCGTGGCACTCGGCGTACGGGTCGCGCTCGGCGTACGGGTGGCACGCGGGGTCGGAGACGCGGTCGGAGTGCGCGTCACGCTCGGACTCCTCGACGGGACCTCCCAGGCGTCGTTGACCTCGGAGGTGTCGTTTCCGGCAGGGGTTTGCTCGCTCGTCCGCAAGCTGTTGCCGGGGTCGCGCAGGACGAACCAGCCGAGGCCCATCACCAGGACGAAGGCCGCCAGCGACGCGATCAGGGGACCGGGAATTCGGATCCGTTTCCGGCGCCTCGGCCTCGTCATTGGTGCACTGTAGTGCGCTGCTCACCGCCGCAGGTGAACTTCGCAGATTTCTCTCAGGACCCGGCGAGCCAGCGTTCGGCGTCGGGCAGCCAGCCTTGGCGGAGCATTCCGGCGCCGACCAGGGGACGCAGCCAGGCCTGCTCGTCCGCAGTGAGCGGCCGGCGGTCGGTGTAGGCGGCCAGGAAGAGTTGCTGGGCTTCCGAGGTGATCGGCTGCCAGTCGCGATACCAGGTGCCGAGCAGGACCAGCGCGTGGGCCAGATCGATCACCGGCGCCGCCAGCCGGGCCTCCTCGAAGTCGAGCACGCCGGTCAGCCGGCCGTCGAGCCAGAGCAGGTTGGCGCCGCGGAAGTCGGTGTGCACCGGCTGCCGGCCGGGGGGATCCGGCAGGTCGGCGGCCAGCCCGTCCAGCCGTGCCTTGAGTTCCGGTGCGGCTGCGGCACTGTGCTCGGGTACGGCCAGGAAGTCGGCCCGTCCGTCCGGCGGGCCGTCGACGCCCCAGCGGTTCCCCGGCTGCAGGGTGGCCTGTTCGGGCCAGGCCGCCAGGTCCTCGTGCAGCGAGGCCAGGACCGCCCCGGCGGCCCGTACCTGATCATGGTCGGAGCCGTCCAGCAACTCGCCCGGCAGGACCGGCTGGACGCCGATCGACCAGCCGTCCCGGACCACCTGCATGTCACCCGCGGTGGTGGCGACCGGCCGGGCCACCGGCTGCCCGCGATCGGCGAGCCAGTCGACCAGGGCGGCGCGGGCCAGCAGCCAGTCGTGCCCGCCACCGAACCGGCAGATCTTGATCATCAGCCGGCGGTCGTCGGCGGTCACCCAGATCATCAGGTTCTGGGCGCTCAGCACCACCCGGTCGACCGAGCCGACGGAGAGGCCGTACGTGTCGGCGAGCAGGGCGGTCGTCCAGGCGCCCGCGGCGTCGGCGCCGTCGAAGCCGAACCGGCGGGCGAGCTCCGCGACCGGATCGCTGCCCTCCCAGAGCATCTCGGGGGCCGGCGCGGTGATCATGACTGGCCGAGCTTCGACGGGACGACCTTGAGCAGGGTCTTCGTGTAGTCGTGTGCCGGCTCCAGCAGCACCTGCTCGACCGGCCCGGACTCGACGATCTTGCCCTGGTGCATCACCAGCACCCGGTCGGCGATGTTCCAGGCCAGCCCAAGATCATGAGTGATCACGAGTGCGCCCAGGCCGAGGTCGCGCTTCAGTTGCAGCAGCAGGGCCAGGATCTCGCCGCGGACCGAGGCGTCCAGGCTGGCCACCGGTTCGTCGGCGACCAGGAAGGACGGCTCCAGGGCCAGCGCGCCGGCGATCACCACCCGCTGCCGCTGGCCGCCGGACAACTCCTGCGGAATGGCGCCGAGGAAGCGCTCCGGCGGGGTCAGCTCGGCCTGGGTGAGCGCCCGGGCGACCCGTTCGGCCTCGTCGCCCGGCAGCCGGTGGATCCGGATCCCCTCCGCGACGGCCTCGTACACGCTGTGCTTGGGATTCAGCGACGCGCTCGGGTCCTGCAACACGAACTGCACCGTGCGCCGGTACGCCTTCAGGCCGGCCCGATCGGTCGGCATCGGCCTTCCCTGGTACGAGATCCGGCCCGAGGTCGGCCGTTGCAGGCCGAGGATGGTCCGGGCCAGCGTCGTCTTGCCGGACCCCGACTGTCCCACCAGGGCGACGATCTCGCCCGGGTGGCAGGCCATCGACACGTGATCGACGGCGCGGGTGTGCCGGCCGCGAGCGTGGAAGTCGACCACCAGGTCCTCGACCTCGAGCAACGGCCCCGACGACTGCTCGTCGCCGGCTGTGGGCGAGCCCGGCGCGAACCGGGAGCCCGGGTCGCCGATGATCGGGAACGCGGCGGCCAGCTCGCGGGTGTGCTCGTGCTGCGGGTTGGTGATCACGTCGTGCGCCGGGCCCTGCTCGACGATCCGGCCGTCCCGCATCACGACGATCCGCTCGCACACCGCGGCCAGCACGGAGAGGTCGTGGCTGATCATCATCAGGGTCAGCTGGCGGTCCCGGACCAGGCCGCTGAGCACGTCCAGCACCTGCGCCTGGATCACCACGTCCAGCGCCGTGGTCGGCTCGTCGGCGATGATCACGTCCGGGTCGCAGGCCAGCGCCATCGCGATCATGACCCGCTGCTTCTGCCCGCCGGACAACTCGTGCGGGTACGACTCCGCCCGCGCCGCCGGCAGTTCGACGAGGGCGAGAAGCTCCGCCACCCGGGCCGCCCGCGACTCCTTCGTCGAGTCCTTCCCGCCGTGCAGTTCCAGCGCCTCGACGATCTGCCGGCCGACCGTACGCACCGGGTTCAGCGAGTGCATCGCGCCCTGGAAGACGATCGCCGCCTCGGTCCAGCGGACCGCGCGGAGCCGGCCCCAGCGCATCGACCCGGTGTCCTCGCCGGCCAGCTCGATCGACCCGCTGATCTCGGCGTTGCGCGGCAGCAGCCGCAGCACCGACATGGCCAGCGTCGACTTGCCGCAACCGGACTCGCCGGCGATGCCGACCGTGCCGCCGGCCTCGATCGCCAGCGACACCCCGTCCACTGCGGCGATCTCGCCGGACTCCGAACGAGCCGTCCGATAGGTGATCCGGACGTCCTTCCACTCCAGGGCCGTGGTCATCAGCGCGCCCGCAGGGTCGGGTTGAAGACCGCTTCCAGGGCGCGGCCGACCAAGGTGAAGCAGAGCACGACGGCGACGATGGCCAGGCCGGGCGGGATGACGTACCACCAGTAGCCGGCGGTCGCGGCGCCGGTGTCCAGGGCGGTCTTCAGCATCGAGCCCCACGATACGGTCCCCGGATCGCCGAGGCCGAGGAAGCTCAGCGTCGACTCCGAGATCACCGCCGAGCCGACGGTCAGCGTGGTGTTGGCCAGCACGATCGGCAGCACCGCGGGCAGCACGTGCCGGCCGAGGATGTGGCCGTCGCCGGCGCCGAGCGCCCGGGCCCGTTCGATGTAGGGCCGGGCCTCGATGGTCAGCGTCTGCGAGCGGACCACCCGAGCGGTGCCGGCCCAGCTGGTCACGCCGATCGCGATGATGATCGTCCAGACCCCGCGGCTGAGCACCGAGGACAACACGATCGCCAGCACCAGACCGGGGATGACCAGGAAGAAGTCGATGATCCGCATGATCACCGCCTGCACCATCCCGGTGAAGTGACCGGCCGCCATCCCGACCACGGTGCCGATGATCATGGAGACCGCCGTCGCGGCGAAGCCCACCAGCAAGGAGATCCGGGATCCCCAGAGCAGCATGCCGAGCACGTCCCGGCCGGCCGGGTCGGTGCCGAGCAGGTGGGCGGCGGTGGGCGGTTCGTTCTGTGCGGCGGTGATCTTGGTGACGTCCAGCGTCTCGGCCGGGACCAGGATCGGCGTGATCACCGAGAGCATGATCACGATCAACAGCAGCACCGCGCCGACCAGTCCGGACCGGGTCCGGGTGAACTCGGTCCAGTTGTCCTTGAACTGCAGCTTGCGCCGCTCGGCGACGGCGCTGCCGCGGGAGATAATCGGGGTGCTCATGCGGCCTTCAATCTCGGGTCGAGCAGCCGGTAGACCAGCTCGGCGACCAGGTTCATGATGATCACCAGCGCGGAGAAGACGACGAAGGTGCCCTGCAGCAGCGGCAGGTCCGGCGCATCGAGTCCCTTGAAGGTCAGGAAGCCCAGGCCCGGCCAGGAGAACACGGTCTCCACCGTGACCGCGCCGCCGATCAGCCCGCCCGCGGTGAGGAAGATCAACGTCACCGTCGGCAGCAGGGCGTTCGGGACCGCGTGCCGGGTCCGTACCTTGTCCTCGGGCAAGCCCTTCGCCCGGGCCGTAGTCAGGTAGTCGGCCGTCATCTCCTCCAGCACCGAGGCCCGCATCACCATCAGGTACTGGGCGTAGACGACGGCCACCATGGTGAGCACCGGCAGCACCAGGTGCCAGGCCACGTCCAGCACCCAGGCCAATCCGGTCGCCGTAGTCCCGGCGGTCACCATGCCGCCGGCCGGGAACAGCCTCAAGCCCCCGCCGAAGATCAACAACAGCAGCAGCCCGAGCCAGAACGTCGGCACCGACCAGAAGATCAACGCCAGCCCGGTCTGCCCCTTGTCGAACAGGCTGCCCCGCTTCCAGGCGGCCCGCTGGCCGATCCACAGGCCGAGCACGATCGACACCACCGCGGCCGTACCGGTCAGCAGCAGGGTCGGCGGGATCCCTTCCAGGATGAGCTCTCCGACCGGCCGGTTGTAGACGTACGACCAGCCGAGATCACCGCGGAACAGGTCGCCGACGAAGTCGAAGAACTGGATGATCAACGGCTGGTCCAGGCCGAACTGGTGCCGCAGCCGCTCCACCTCCTCGGCACTGACCCGGCGGCCCCTGGTCATGTTGATCGCCGGATCGGAGCCGGGCAGGATCCGGAACGCGAAGAACCCGACGACGACCACCATGGCCAGGCTGACCAAGGCACCGCCGGCCTTGGTCAGCAGGTAGCGCGGCAGGGTCGAGCCGCGCGGACCCTCCTCCTCGACGACCAGGGTTTCGCCGGCCGGGGTGATGCTCAAGCCGTCACTCCCGGTCGTCGGCGGTACGGCGTCCGCGCAGCACCAGCAGCACCGCGCCGCCGGCGATCACGACCAGCACGGCGATGCCGACGCCGATCGCCCAGCCGGGCACGCCGCCACCGGTCGCACCGGGAGCCCCGGGCTCGCCCTCGGCGGCGACCGGAGTCGCGCTGTAGAGACCCCAGTAGCTGTTCTGGCCGGTGATCGGCCCCTGGCCCTCCGGCTGCCGGATGAACCCGGTGAACTTGTCGCTGCGGTAGGCCTCCAGGCTGTCGGCGTACCAGAGCACCATGTTGACGCCCGACTCGTGGATCATGCTGAAGGCCTGCTTGACGATCTCGCCCCGCTTGGCCGGATCCTGCTCCGTGTGCTGGGCCTGGTAGAGCTTGTCGAACTCCGGGTCGCACCAGTTGTTCTCACTCGTGTTGCCGGAGCCGTCGGCGTTCGGCCGCGAGTTGCACTGGTTGATCGACAGCTGGAAGTCCGGGTCCGGCCCGATCCCCCAGCCGGTGAAGTAGAGGTCGTACTTGCCCAGTGTCGAGTCGTCGTTCACCTGCTGCGGCGTCACCATCGAGACGGTGATCTCGACCCCGATCTCCTTCAGCCACGGCTTGAGGAAGTCGGCGATCAGCTGGTGCGAGGGCTCGGTGTTGCGGCCCATCAGGCGCAGCTTGAGCGGCTTGCCCTCCTTGTCGAGCCGGATGCCGTCCGGTCCCTTGGCGTAGCCGGCGTCGTCGAGCGCCTTGTTCGCGGCGGCGGCGTCGTACGGGTATGCCTCGGTGCCCGGCGCGAAGCCGTAGTACTGCGGATAGACGGTCGGCATCTCGGTCTCGCCGAGCTTGCCCAGCCCGTGCAGCACTCGGTCGAACAGGGTCTCCCGGTCGATCGCCATCATGATCGCCTTGCGCAGCACGGGATCCTTCAGCGCCGGATGGCCGTCGCCCATCGGCTTGCCCTCGGCGTCGATGGTGCCCGGGTTGATCGCGATCGAGCTGTAGCGGCGGCCGGCGCCGGTCACGGTGGAGATGCCCTGCTCGGTCTTCAGCGACTCGAACTGGGCCGCGGTCAGGCCGCTGACGATGTCGACCTCGCCGGTCTTCAGCGCCTGCACGGCGGCGTCGCCGTTCTTGTAGTAGACCCAGGTCAGCCCGGACAGCTTCGCCGCGCCGCGCCAGAAGTTCGGGTTGGCGACCAGTTGGACGCTCTGGCTCTGCGTGTAGGACTTGATCGTGTACGGGCCCGAGCCGACCGTGTCCGTGTCGTTCTCGTAGGTGGCCGCGTCGACCGTCTCCCAGACGTGCTTGGGCACGATCGGCAGTTCGCCGCCCGGGTTCGCGGCCTGCGGCGCGGTGAGCACGATCTCCAGCGTCTGCGGATCCTTGACGTTGACCGAGGCGACGTTCTCGACCAGGCCGCCGTTGGCCTGCTGCAGCTTGTTGTCGTTCTTGATCGCGTTGAAGGTCCAGGCCGCGTCCTCCGCGGTCAGCGGCTTGCCGTCGGACCACTTCCGGTCCTCGGGGATGTGGAAGGTCCAGGTCTTGCCGTCCGGCGAGGTTTCCCACTTGTCCGCCAGGCCGGGCACGGTCTCGTTGTTCGTGCCCCAGGTCACCAGGCTCTCGTACTGGAAACGCAGGATCGCCGTGCTGGAGGCGAGGATCGCCTGGAACGGGTTGAAGGTGTCGATGTCGGTGGTGATGGCCACCTTCATCACGGCCGCGGGATCGTCGGCGGCAGCCCGCGGCGCCACCGGCCCGGCCAGGGCCGTGGTCACCGTGAGCGCGAGCGCGGCCGCGAGGCCCGCCAGGATCCGCTTCGGCTTCACTTTCATGTCCGCCCCTTCGCAACGTCGGAGAAAGAAACAAACGACAACCTACGGCCTGTGACCCGGGTCGGCAGACCGTTCGACGGTCCGCGGGTGAAGATTTACATAGGCGTGACAGATTGCGGAAGACTCTGCCCCGCCTGAGCACCTTTCAGCCCAGCCGACGGACCTCGGGCCACGCCTCCGCCCAGGACCGGCGCGGCTCCGCGCAGAGCCGGAACGGGGCGCCGTCCTCCTCGTTGTCCACGCCCGGCGGCGAGGCGTACCGGAGCAGCAGGGTGCAGCTGCCGAACCAGCGGGCCAGGTCGGCCTCGTCGAAGTCGCCGACCACCAGTGCCATCCGTACGGTCTCGGGCGGCGGACCCCAGGCGCCGAAGGCGTTGTGCCCGGAGTAGACCGGCGGCAGCGCACCGGCCGGCCCGGCCGGGGTGGCCAGGTCGAGCCGCCGGGCGCGGGCCAGCGCACCCGCCTCGCCGTAGTTCGCGGTCAAGATCATCGCCGCGTCGGGCTGCTCCCGTGCGAGCCGGACCGCGGTCTCTGTGAAGCCGTCCCAGTCGACCGTCTCGGCGGCGTCCGGGTTGACCGCCGTGGCGACCTGGAACACCGGCGAACCGGCCGGAGCCAGCGGCAGCGCGAAGACCGCGGTCGGCACGGCGAAGATCACCAGCAGCGTGATCGCGAGGGCCCGGCGCCAGGCGATCCGGGCCAGCCAGTCCGACAGCGCCAGCACGCCGAGCGCCAGCGCCACCGGGAAGAAGCCGGCCAGGTAGTACGGCTTGCCGCCGGTGATCACGACCATGATCAACATCAGCAGGTACGCGAGCGCGATCCACCGGTGATCACGCAGCCGACGCAGGGTGAAGGTGGCGACCAGACCGGCGATCGCGAGCACCGCGAGCAGCGGGCCGATCAGCAGCAGGTGCAGCGGAACGATCATGATCCGGTCCGCCGACGACGTCGAGCCGCCGGCCGCGATGCTGGCGGCGATCTCGCGCATCGGGAAGCCGTGCCCGGCCTGCCAGATCAGGTTCGGCGCGGCCAGCAGCAGGGCGATCCCGGCCGCCAGCCATGGACCGGGCCGGGCCAGCGGCGCGCGCGGCCCGAACACCAGCAGGCCGATCAGGCAACAGGCGAGCACCAGGGCGGGGAGCACCTTGACCTCGAGGGCGACGCCGGTGATCACGCCCAGCAGCAGCCAGCCGGCCAGCCGCTGCGGGGTTCGGAGGGCCCGGATCAGGAGCATGATCACGGCGGCGGTGAGCAGGAAGTCGAACGTACTGATCGAGAACAGGTGGCCGACCGCCATCGGGAACGAGCTGAGCGCCGTGACGAGCGCCGTCAGGGTCTGCTGGCGCCCGGTGCCGCCCAGGGTCCGGGCCGTCGCGGCGGCGATCAGGATCGCGCCGGCACCGGCCAGGGCGGGCAGGATCCGGAACAAGATCAGCTGGCCGCCGACCAGGTCGTGCCACGCTGCCGCGAGCAACGGGACCAGGATCGGGTTGTCCGGCTGCGCCCAGTCCGGATGCCGGCCGCCCTCGATGAAGTAGAACTCGTCGCGATGGAATCCGTACCGGGCGGACACCAGCATCAGCGCCACGAACAGCAGCCCGGCGACGATCCAGGGACCGCGGGGACGCTCCGACACCGGCCCACCCCCGCTCACTCGATCCCGATGTCTGCATTCAACGCGGCCCGGGGCGGCCGCGCAAGATCATCGTGGCTCGGCGTCCGCGCGGTCCAGCTGGTCGGTGAGCAGGTGCCGCAGGACCTGCCGGACCCGCCGCGGCGTCAGCCGGTCGGGATAGTGCACGCCATTGAAGGCCAGCCCGTCGATCACGGCCGCGATCGTCTCGGTGCGCAGCGCCGGCTGGTCGACGCCGGCCCGGTCCACGATCCGCCGGATCAGGGTCCGGGTGCCGTCGAACAGCCGCTCCACCGCCGGCCGGAGCGAGGGCACGGTGCGGGCTCGCTCGACCATGGCCAGCCAGACCGTGACCTCGCCGAGCCGGCGCTCGTCCAGCGGCAGCAACTCCTCCAGCATGTCCAGCGCCACCTGGTAGCGGCCGGCCCGGTCACCGGGCGGCGGCAGCCGGTCCAGGTGCTCCAGCAGCCGGTCCGTGATCCGCTGCACCAGGGCCTCACCGGCCGCGGTCAGCAGGTCGTCGTAGTCGGCGAAGTAGTGCCGGACCGAGCCGATGTTGAGCTCGGCCTCGTCGGCGACGTTGCGCAGCGAGGCCCGCTCGACCCCGTGGTCGCGGACGAGTCGGAAGAAGGCGTCGATCACGACGCCGCGGCGCTCCTGCGCGTCGACCACTTTCGGCATTCGACCATTTTATCTCACCTGTGCTAACTTTGTTATATCGCACTAGTGATAAATAAAGGAGTGCCTCTTCCATGCGCGAGATCCTGATCCCGGTCCTGATCATCGGCCTGGTGATCTACACCATCGCCCGGCGGTTCCGGGGCGAGCCGCTGGTCGCCAAGGACCTGGTCGCGTCGCCGCTGATCATGCTCGGCATCGGCGTCTACAGCCTGACCAAGGTGACCGGCTGGACCGGCCTCGACGTCGGCTGGCTGGCGCTCGGCGTCGGCACCGGGCTGATCCTGGGCGCCGTGCGAGGGGCGTCCAGCGAGCTGTTCGTGCGGGACGGCGTGCTGCATCAGCGCTACACCTGGAAGACGCTGGTGGTCTGGGCCGCCTCGGCCGTGATCAGCTTCGGGCTCGGCTTCGCCGGCACCGCGCTCGGCGTGCACCCCGAGACGAAGCCGTACCCGCTGGCCCTCGGCATCGGCCTGTTCGGCGAGATGATCACCTGCGGCCTGCGCGCGCTCCGGACGGGCGAGGCGTTCGCGCCGCCGCGCCAGAACGTGCGCTGATCCGTCGCTGTTCGCCGTACCCTCGTGATCATGAGCGTCGATCCGGCCGACTTCCTGCCTCGGCTGGGCGTGCCCGAGCCCACATCGGTCGAGGCGGTGTCCGGCGGGGCGGACGGGCTGCTCTGGCGGGTCCGGTCTGGTGCGCTGACGTACGCGCTCCGGGTGCTGGGCCCCGATCGGCAGGCGCAGGCGAACCGCGAGGTGACCATGCTGCGGTCGCTGGCCGGCAGCGAGATCCCGGTGCCCGGCGTCCGCGCGGTGGCGATCGAGGCCGACCGTCCGGCGTACCTGATGGACTGGATCGACGGCCGCCCGCTGGCGGAACGACTGCTCGACCCGGCCGCGACCGACGCGGTCCGGAGCCGGCTGATGATCGAATTCGGACGCCTGCAGGCCCTGATCAACGCCCGGACCGGACCCGCGCTGGACGACGGTCCCGACTGGATCGCCCGGCGCGGTGACCCCGTGCCCGGTGCGACCGGACCGGCCCGGCTGCTGCACCTGGATTACCACCCGCTGAACGTGATGGTCCGCGACGACCGGATCGTCGCCGTCCTCGACTGGGCCAATGCGACCCTGGGCGACCCGCGCTACGACCGCGCCCGGACCGAATCCATCCTCGCCCTGATGCCCGATCCGGACGGCACGCTGGAGCCGCTGCTGGCCCAGGGCATCGCCGACTGGCGGGCCGGTTACGGCGACCCGACCCCGCCCGGCCCCGAGTTCCGCCGCTGGGCCGGCGCGGCGATGGCCGCCGATCTCGCCCCCCGCGTCGGCGACCCTGGCGTCCCCTGGCTCACCCCCACCCACCTGGCCCGCATCCGCGCCTACCGCTGAACAGTGTGGAACTTCGGTGCCACCAGACACGGCGGAAGTTTCCACAGACCGGGTGTTGTCCGCTGGGGTATCCACAGATTTGTTGTGGGGCGGCTGGTGTGGGGGCGGTCGGGTCAGAGTCCGGGGCATGAAGAAGCGCAACGTGCCTTCCGCGGCGCTGCGAGAACTGGCCGCGGCTCAGGCGGGAGTGATCAGCCTCGACCAGGCCGACGCAGGTGGACTGAGTCGGCACTCCGTGGCCCGGCTGGTCGAGGACGGGCACTGGCGACGCCTCGATCGATCGGTCCTCTATCTGTACGGGCAGCCCCCGCCGTTTCAGGCGATGGCGTGGGCCGGGATCCTGCTCGGCGGACCGGAGGCTCGCGTCGGCGGTGAGGCGGCGGCGTCTCTGCACGGTCTGACGGACGATCCGCCGGACCGGATCACGATCATGATCCCGGCTGCCCGACGACTGCGCGACCGGTGGCCCTGGACCTTCCAACGGGAGCGGCCCGGGATCCGGTCCGACCGCTCGCCAGGCAGCCCGCCTCGCCTCACCGTGGAAGACACCGTCCTCGATCTGTGCCTGGACCAGCGGTCGACGCTGCATTGGCTCACCACGGCCGTCCAGCGCCGGCGCACCACCGCCGCGCGGCTCCGCCACACCGTCGGCGAACGACGGCGGCTGACCGAGCGAAGGCTCGTGCTCGATCTGCTCACCGATGCCGGGGACGGCGTCGAGTCGCCGCTCGAACACCACTATCTGCAACGGGTCGAGCGCCGCCACGCGTTGCCGCGCGGGCGACGGCAGGTGCGCCGTCACGGTCGGCGGGGCAAGCACGACGTCGGCTACCCGGACTACGGAGTCCTGGTGGAACTGGACGGGCACCGGGGTCACACGGGTTCGGGCCGGTTCCGGGACATGCAGCGGGACAACGAGGCGATCGTGGACGGACTGGTCACGCTCCGGTACGGCTGGAGCGACGTCATCGAACGCCCCTGCGCCGTGGCCACCCAGGTCGCCGCCGTCCTCACGCGCCGTGGCTGGCCGGCGGTCCCGACCTCTTGCCCGACCTGTCCCGGCACTTAGCGTGGAACTTCGGTGCCACCAGACCCGGTCGAGATTTCCACGGTCTCGGAAGGGTCAGTACGTGCAGGGCCCCCACTGTGCAGGCTGGGTCACGTCCCGCTTCAGGTAGGCGGCGGTGACCCAGCTCTTTCGGTCGGAGAGCAGGAACCACTCGTTGTTGCCGTCGACGGCGGCGGGCGACTTCACGGAGCAGATCACGAGGATCCGGGTGCCCTTCGGCAGGGTGCCGAGCCTGGTGTCCTTGAGGTGCGGGCCCTGGCGCCGGTTGACGGCCGCGGTGGTGCTGCCGGTCCCGCCGCCGGTGGTGTCGTCGACCGGGCAGTACCTCGGCACCTTGCCGATGTTCGTCACGTAGCGTGCCGCGAGCCAGCCCTTGCCGTTGTCCAGCCGGTACCAGAGCCGGTTGCCGCCGACCGAGGTGGCGTGCACCTTGCAGGCGATCGTGACCGTCGTCCCCTTCGCCACGAGGCCTTCGTTCCTGGCGTGCGTCGTCGGCGCCGACCTGATCGTCAGGCCTCCGTTGGCGATGACCTTTCCCTTGTACCTCATCCACCCCGGGTCCGCCGAAGCCGCGAGCGCCGTCGTCGCCATCGCGACACCGGTCGCCAGTGCGAGAGCCGTCATGCGCCGAATCACCCTTGAAACACGCATCGTTCCTCCTTGGTTGGTGTACTCCCTTGCCCCTACTACGCCGCCGCCGGATCGGCGGTTACCTGGCGGAGGCAGGAGCTTTCGAAACCCGGGGTGGAACTTCGGGGTCGTCGGCACCGGTAGCGTCTGCGGTGTGAACGAGGTTGGGTTGGCCGGGTGCGCCGTGCTCGTGGTCGGTGGCGGCGCCGGGGTGTTGGCGACCGTGGCGGAGCTGCGCGAAGCCGGGGCGGCGGTCACGGTCGCGGCCGAGGACGTCGCGGTCAGCCTGGAGGACCTCGCCGACCGCGGGCTGCTCCGCTGGCACCGCGGACCGGTCACCGAGGAGTTGATCGAGGCCGCGGCCCTGGTCGTCGCCGCCACCGGAGACCCCGACCATGATCAGGAGCTTGCCGAACGGTGCCGGCACGCGGGCCGGCCGGTCCGGCGGCTGGAGGTTGATCGCGAACTGTCCAGCCCGGAGCCGGCGCCGACAACCACCGACGGCGCGGGCGGCGAGGTGATCCTGGTCGGCGGCGGCCCGGGGGATCCGGGCCTGCTCACGATCGCCGGGCTGGCCGCAGTGCGCCGCGCCGACGTGATCATCACCGACCGGCTGGCGCCGCTGGCCAGTCTCGCCGAGGCCCGGCCCGGGGCCGACGTGATCGATGTGGGCAAGGTGCCGGGCGGGCGCTCCACCCGGCAGGAGTCGATCAACGCGCTGCTGATCGAACACGCGCGGGCCGGTCGGGTCGTGGTGCGCTTCAAGGGCGGCGACAACTTCGTGTTCGGCCGCGGCGGCGAGGAGTGGGAGGCCTGCAGCGAGGCCGGGATCCCGGTCACGATCGTGCCCGGGGTGAGCTCCGCGACGGCCGTGCCCGGCCTGGCCGGCGTCCCGGTCACCCACCGCGACCTGGTCCAGGGCTTCACCGTGGTGACCGGGCACGTGCCGCCCGATCACCCGGGCAGCACCCTGGACTGGGCCGGGCTGGCCCGGTCCGGCACCACGCTGGTGATCATGATGGGGGTCGCCACGCTGCCGGCGATCACCGCCGAGTTGATCAAGCACGGACTGCCGGCGGACCTGCCCGCCGCCACCATCGCCGATGGTGGGCTGCCCAGCATGAAGGTGGTCCGCGGCCCGCTGGACCGGATCGCCGAACTGACCGCTGAGGCCGGGCTCAGGCCGCCCGCGATCACCGTGGTCGGCGCCGTAGCGGGCCTCACCTTCCGATGACCAGCGGCGACGGGCCGCCGACGCTGCACCGTCCAACCGGAGGCCGGCCGGCACCGCGCTGCCGAACGGCTCGGCGAGAACAGCCCGCCCGTCGCTTCCGGACCGTGACCCTCGACGATCAACGCCCGAGCGCGTCCCCTGATCGAGGCTTACCGATGATCAGCATCCCGCGATCGAGGACCGGCACGACTGATGGGTCGGTGGCGGCGCCATGATCAACCGCCACGGGCGGCCATCGCGGACCGCCCCGATCCGGATCACCTGCCTCCTCGTCGATGATCATCCCGCGACCGACCTCCGGAACGGTGAGGTTCTCCGGTGAAGGGCTGCCGATGATCGGGCATCCGCTGGTCCGGAGCTGGGTTCGGCGGCATCCCGACCGGGAGTTCGAGCAGGCGGCCGACGCCCCGGCGGTCCGAAGGCTGCTCCGGGAACTTGACCTTGGTCCCGACGCGTACGACCTGAGCGGTGAAGATCATCTCAATCTCCGGGTCGGCGGCGGCCGGCTGGTGCTGCGCAGCTACAAGCCGTTCATCACCCGGCCCCGGATCCTCGACCTGCAACGGATCCGGGCCGGGCTGGCCGAGCAAGGTCTGCGGGTGGCGGTCCCGATCATGATCGGCGGCCGGTCGGTGTTCCGGTGCGGCAGCCGGTGGGCCGAGGTGGAGCCCTATCTGGATCACCAGCCGACCCGGGGCCGGCCCGAGGAGCTGTTCGCCGCGCTCGGCCGACTGCACCGTGCCCTGCTCCGGCTGGCGCCGCCGACCACCAGCGACCTGCGCGCGACCTACGTCGATCCGAGCACGCTGCGCCGCTGGCTCCGCCGCAACACGGCCGAGGGCGCGATCGCGGACCCGGAGGAGCTCGAGCCGATGATCAACGAACTCGGCCGGCGCTGGGTCCCGGCCGAGCGGGTCCAGCCGATCCACGGCGACCCGCACGGCGAGAACCTGCGGCAGACCGCGGACGGCCCGGTCTACTTCGACTTCGGCGGCCTGGCCACGGCACCGCGCACCTGGGACCTGGCGGTGGCGCACGCCTACCTGCTCCGCACGCCGGGGCCGCGGCCCGACCCGGCCGCCCTGGACGACGCCTATCAGCGTGCGGCGCAGTCCGACCTCACCGACCGGGAGCGCTCAGCCCTGCGGGTCTATCCGGTCGCAGTCGCCCTGATGTACGCGATCTGCGGCTGGGGCGAGGGCTGGCGCACGATCGCCCGCAACCTGCTCAACGATCACCGCTGACCCGGAGCGTGGTCAGCGCGACCAGCCGGGACACCACCAGCGCGACGTAGCCCAGCCCGGCCAGCTGTTCGATCATGACCACGGAACGGGCGTGGGCGGTGACCGGCACGATGTCGGACAGGCCGGTGCTGGACAGCGTGGTGAAGCTGAGGAACAGCAGCTCGGTCCAGGTCCGCGGCTGGTCCGAGTCGACGGCGGCGATGAAGCAGCCCGGCTGCAGCACCTGCAGCAGCACGAAGAGGTACGCGAAGCCCCAGGCGACCAGGGTGAAGGTGGCGCCGACCGCGAACAGCTCGTCGGTGGTCACCTTCCGGTCGGCCAGCATGTAGCGGAGCAGCACCACCGTGGCCCAGAAGTAGAACGCCGCATGCAGCGCCGCCGACGCGACCTGGAGCACCGGGTTGCTCCAGAAGATGTCGATGATCGCCAGGCCCGCGGCCGACGAGGCCAGCGTGATCACCACCCAGGTCGGGCCGGGCAGCTCGCGGACCGAGAAGATCGCCAGCAGCAGCACCAACAGCCCGAACGTCTCGAACGCCAGCCGTCCCGGTGTCGAGGAGTCCATCGCCGGATAGAGCAGGACGCCGATCAACTGGACCGCAAGCAGCACCGCGGACGGGTGCCGACGGATCTGGTCGAACGCCGAGTTCACGGTTACCGCTTCAGGCCGCGCTCGATCGCGTTGATCAACTGCGGCCGCAACTCCTCCGGGCTGATCACCGCGTCGACGGAGCCGACCTCGACGGCCCGCTGGATGCTGTGCACCTGGTCGAACTCGTCGGCGACCTCACCGATCTTCTCCGTCCGTACGGCAGCGCGCAGCTCCGCCAGCTCGGCCGCCAGCGCGGCCCGGCCGGCATCGTCGGCCGCCGCCAGCCGGGACTCCAGGTCCACCACCCGCGGGTCCCCGGCGGTCCGCCGCCGCACGTCGCCGGCGAACACCACGGCCGCGGCCGGCGCCCCGCCGATCACCGAGGCGAACGACCCCTCGACCGCGAGCACGGTCATCTTCGGATTCAGCGCCTTGGAGAACACGACGAACGCGCCGCCGTGATAGCGGGAGATCACGCAGAACACGATCGGGCCGCGGAAGTTGACGATCGCCCGGCCGATCTCGGCGCCGTACTCCAGCTGCAGGTTGCGCATCGAGTCCGGCGACCCGTCGAACCCGGACAGGTTCGCCAACACGACCAGCGGCCGGTTGCCGCTGGCCCCGTTGATCGCCCGGGCCACCTTCTTCGATGATCTTGGGAACAGGGTGCCGGCGGTCCAGGTGTCCGGGCCGTCGGTGGGCGGGAATCCCCGCCGTGGCACGGGTTTCGACTCGATCCCGAGCAGGCAGACCGGCAGGCCGCCGATCCGCGCGTCCTGCACCACCGCCGTCTCGGCGTCGGCCATCCCGGCCCACCGTTCCAGCACCGGATGATCAAGATCGGAGACGGCCCGCATCACCGTCCTGATGTTGAACGCCTTCTTCCGGTCCGGGTTCGTGGCGGGCGAGAAGATCTCCCCCACGGTCCGGAAGCCGCCCTCGGCCGGGTCGTGCGGATGGGCCGTCACGTCCCGGTCGTACGGGTCGGTCGTCTCGGCCCGCCGCGGCGTCGACTCGCCCGGCGCCAGATACGTGTAGTCGTAGTGCGAGAGCAGGATGTCCCGCGCCCCGGCGAGGTCCGGCGCCCAGTACTGCGCCTGCCCGTTCGGGCCCATCACGCGGTCGTACCCGCCGATGCCGAAGTTGTCCTCGGCCGACACCCCGCCGGAGAAGTCCAGCGACTGCTTGCCGGTCAGCACCATCGCGCTGTCCGGGGTCATGATCAAGATCCCCTTGGTGTGCATCAGCATGGTCGCCTCGGCGTTCCAGTACGGCTGCGCACCGACGTTGATCCCGGCGACGACGATGTTGATCTCCCCGCCGGCCTGGGTGAACTCGACGATCCGCTTCAGCGCCTTCGCGACCCAGTCCATGTTCTCGGTGCCGGAATCCATCGAGATCTTCGCGCCGGAGGACAGCGCGAACCACTCGACCGGCACCTTGAGCTTGGTGGCCAGGTCCAGCGCGGCGATGATCCGGGCGCATTCCGGCTCGGCCAGCGCGCCGAGTGCCTTGGTCGGGTCGCCCAGCAGCACCACCCGGGTCAGGCCCTTCGGGTACCGCCGGGTCGGGGTGCTGACCACCCCGGCGATGATCGCCGCGGTGTTCTGGCCGCGCGGCCGCTTCACCGGCGCCAGGGTTCCGTTCGGCTTCAGATCATGCTCGACGAACGAGCCGCCGGTGCCGGCGATCATGCCGGCCAGCTCGTACGGGTACACGGTGTTGCGGCGCCGGGCCCGGACCACCTTCTGAGCGTAGTCGTCCAGTGGCAGCAGCGGCTCGGTCTGCGGCCGCTCCACGACCGTCTGCACGCCCGCGCCGGGCTGGTTGTAGAACCGGCCGACCACCGGCAGCGGGTCGCCGTGCGATCCGGTCACCCGGCCCTGGATCAGCACCTCCTCGATGCCGGCACCGACCGTCAGCGGGGTGATGTTGCGTTCCAGGGCAGTGAGTTCGGCGACCTCGGCGTCGATCACCGGCCAGACCGTCACCCAGACGTGGTTCATGTCCAGCTTGGCCCCGTCCGGCCGTTCGGTACGGGCCCGGCGGATCCCCTCCAGGCAGTTGGCGATCGCCCGCTCCACGTGCGGCAGCGAGGTGATCAGGCCGTCGTCGTCGCGGACCACGGCGAACTGGCGCACCTGGGCCAGTGCGACCAGCCGGACGTCGGCCGGATTCTCCCGGGCCACACAGTGATAGAGCAGGACGTCCTCGGGCGCGTCCAGCCTGGTGATCATGAAATCGCGGAGCCGCCACAGGTTGAGCCGGCGGCCCACCATCGGGTGCACGCCGCGGACGTTCTGGTCCTCCACCAGGTCCCGCCGCTGCGGCCGGTAGGTGAAGTAGAAGACGGGCCGGCCGTCACCGGCGGCCACCGCGATCGCGATCCGCCGCATCCGCTTCCGGAACGGCAGCGCCGCCACCAGTTCGCGGAGCACGTCCGAGGCCTCCTGGACATCCGTCGGCGCCTCGGGCCAGTGCAGGTAGAGATCGGCCACCGTCTCGTAGCCGGACGGCCGGCCGCCGACCACGGACTTCAGGTCCCGGACCAGCGTGCTGCGGCCGCTGGCCAGTTCCTCGACGGTGCCGACCGTGCTGACCAGGTACGTCTTCCGGCCGTCCAGCTCGTAGCCGGCCATGGTGAACGGGCGCCCGTGCAGGTTCTTGTTCGCGACCTCGTGCAGGCCGTACTCGAGATAGTGCCGCCGGATCAGCACCTCGAGCATCGGCTCGGTCCGCGGCACGCCGCGTTCCAGCCGCTCGGTGAGGAACCTGATCAACTGCTCCGGGATCGTCGCCAGCGCCTCGACCCGCTCCGCGTAGTCGCGCGCCTGCGGATGCTCGGCCAGGTCGGCCAGCTCGGACCGGACGCCGGACAGCACCTCGGCCCGCGCTTCGTCCACCTGCGGTTGGTCGAACCAGCGGAACCGGACCGACCGGGCCAGGTCGCCGATCTCCGGGAACCGGAGCTGGGTGGACAGCACCAGATGATCAAGGACCGCGTGGGTCTCCTCGGTCCGGTCCGGGGCCGGCCGCGGCTCCGCCAGCCAGCGCTCCAGCAGCGACTTCACCAGCCGTACGTCCGGCGCCACCCGCTGCTGGGCCAGGAAGACCCGGAACACCGCGTCGACCAGCGGTTCGCTGCGGTCGAGGTCGGTGATCCCGTAGTGGCCGAGCACCTGGGACAGCCGGTCGACGAACGACTCCGGCAGCGCGGCCCGCTCCACGTCCAGGGTCTGCAGGTAGGTGTGGAACAGCTCCCGCGGCGTGTGCACCCGGAGCTCGGTGTCCAGTTCCTCGCCGGCCGGCCGGTTGCGGCTCAGGTCGGCGAAGTCGGCGAACAGCCGGAGCAGGGCACTGTCGGAGTCCATCGGCGGCTCGGGCAGCTCGGACCGGGCCGCGAAGTACTCGGCCAGCGCCCGGCCCTCGTCGCGCGGATCAAGATCGAATCCGAGCAGCATGCTGCGCAGGTCCTCGTACCCGCGGGTCAGCCGTTCGGCCGGCGCGGGTTCGGTCGCCGGCGCCGGCAGTTCAAGATCAACCGAGGCCGACGACTCAGCGGCCAGGTCCTCCTCACCGAGCGGCTCCAGCCGGATCAGCGGCGCGCCGGTCTCGACCTGGCTGCCGGTGCTCACCGACAGCTCGCGGACGACCGCCCGGAACGGCGCCGGGACCACCGTCTCCATCTTCATGCTCTCCAGCACCAGCACCGGGGCGCCGGCCTCGACCTCGGTCCCGACCGCGGCCGGCGTCGCGACCACCAGGGCCGGCACGGGGGACCGCAGCACGCCGCCCTCGTCCCGGGTCACCCGGTGGGTCACCCCGCCCACCTCGACGAAGTGGACCGGGCCGTGGGTCGCGGTGATCAACCGGAACCGCTGCCCGGCCACCAGCAGCCGGGCCTCGTAGCTGTCGTACCGTTCCAGCTCGGCGTCGACCGTGCTGAGCTCGTCGCCGCTGTGGACCGTGACCCGGTAGCGGCGCGGCCCGATCCGGGCCACCGCCAGCCGGTACGAGGCTCCGCGCAGCTTCACGTCGATCGCCCGGCCGGCCTCGTGCTGCACCTGGGGACGGCCGCCGAACGCGGACACCAGCAGCTGTTGGCGTTCCAGCGCCTCGGCCTCCTGGTAGGCCTCGATGCCGGCCGCGACCAGTGCGATCCCGGAGTGCCGGTGGGTGATCAACTCGCCCTGCGCCCGGACCCGGTCGATCCACCCGGTGTCGGCCCAGCCGGTGCCGCCGCCGGTGACCACCTCGGGCCGGCTCAGCAGCTCGAGGATGAAGCTCTTGTTCGTCGTACCGCCGTCGAGCACCACCGTCGTGTCGGCCACCGCGCGCCGCAGCCGGCCCAGTGCCTCGTCGCGGGTGCGTCCGTACGCGATGATCTTGGCGATCATGGAATCGAAGTCGGCCGGAATGGTGTCCCCCTCGCCGACGCCGGTGTCGACCCGGATGCCCGGGCCGCGCGGCAGGTCGAGCCGGACGATCCGGCCCGGCGACGGGGCGAAGTCGCGGTCCGGGTCCTCCGCGTTCAGCCGGGCCTCGACCGCGTGGCCGATCTCCGGCGGCGGCTCGTCGGTCAGCCGCTGACCGGCCGCCACCCGCAGCTGCAGCCGGACCAGGTCGACGTAGCGGGTCGCCTCGGTGATCGGGTGCTCCACCTGGAGCCGGGTGTTCACCTCGAGGAACGCGAACAGCTTCTCGTCCGGGTGATAGAGGAACTCGACGGTCCCGGCACCGCGGTAATCGACCGCGAGGGCCAGCCGCTCGGCCGACGCCTTCAGCTCGGCCACCTGCCCCGGATCGAGCAGCGGTGAGGCGGACTCCTCGATGATCTTCTGGTTCCGCCGCTGCACCGAGCAGTCCCGGACGCCGAGCGCCCACGCCGTACCCTGCCCGTCGGCGATCACCTGCACCTCGACGTGCCGGGCGCCGGTGACCAGGCGCTCCAGGAACACGACGCCGCTGCCGAACGCCCGCTCGGCCTCGTCCCGGGTCCGCTGGTAGGCCTCGCGCAGTTCGTCGTCGGATTCGATCACCCGGATCCCGCGGCCGCCGCCGCCGGCGGTCGCCTTGAGCATCACCGGGTAGCCGATCTGGTTCGCCACCGCGAGCGCGTCGTCCAGCGTGTCCAGGGCGCCGCGGCTCCACGCCGCGACCGGAACGCCGACCTCCTCGGCGATCAGCTTGGAGCCGATCTTGTCGCCCAGCTTGCGCATCGCCTCCGGGCTCGGCCCGATGAAGGTGACGCCGATCCGCTCACACAGTTCGGCGAACGCCGGATCCTCGGCGACGAAGCCCCAGCCGACCCAGGCGGCGTCCGCCTCGGTCTCGAGCAGCGCGCGTTCCAGCACGGCGAGGTCGAGGTACGGCCGGTTCGCGGCCGGGCCGAGCGGGTGGGCCAGGTCGGCCTCGCGGACGAACATCGCCGTCCGTTCCGCCTCGGTGTAGAGCGCCACCGTCTCGATCTCGGTGCCCTGTTCGGCATTCAGCTCGCGAACCGCGTTGATCAGCCGCATCGCGGCTTCCCCCCGATTGACGATGGCGATGCGCCTGAACACTGAGCGTTGCCTCCTGACCTCGGGGTTTCGGTACGGATCCGGACCGAAGGGACCAAAGACACACATTTCCAGGGAACCCGCCCGGCCGTCGAGTCGGACCCCACCAACATTCACCGTCCGGACTTGTGCCCTCTCTACAGTCTCGGGGCTCCGTGCGGCACAATCGGCTCACATGTCTGCGACCACCCGTGTTTCCCGCGTTGCCGGGCTTGCCCTCGGCTATCTCGCCGGGCGAATGATCGAACAGCCCCTGCGCCGCAAGCCGGTCGAGGGGTTCGAGCGTGCCACCTCCGCGATCGAGGACCGTACCTACTCCGACGATGCGAACTGGGGCACCGTACACACGGCCGCCGTGGTCGGCGGCATCGCCCTCGCCGGGCTGGCCGTGGAGCGGCTGACCCGGAAGGTCCCGGTGCTGCACGCGATCGCCACCGCCGCCGCGACCGCCGTCGTCCTGGAGAGTGGACCGGAGGACGAGCCGCAGTCGGCCCGGGCCGTGGTCGGACCGCTGATCTGGGGCGCCGCGTTCGGCATCCCCGGGCTGTTCGGCTACCGGGCCGCCCACGTCGTGGCCGACCAGATCGGCACCGGCGACGAGAAGTACGCCAACTTTGGCCGGTCCGCCGTCCAGCTGCGGGACCTGTTGGACTGGCTGCCGAACCAGCTCAAGAACGCCGTAGCGGAATCCGGCCGGTAACTCCCGGCCGAATTCCGCCCAACGTTCGCGTCCGGTCAGGCCAGCGACTCGACCCAGGCGTCGTGCAGGGCGGCGTAACGGCCGTCCTGGGTCGCCATCAGCTGCTTCGGGCTGCCGTCCTCGAGGATCCGCCCGTGCTCGAGCACCAGCACCCGGTCGGCGATCTCGACCGTGCTGAGCCGGTGCGCGATGATCACCGCGGTGCGGGCCTTGAGGATCGTCTGCAGCGCCTGCTGGACCAGCCGTTCACTCGGCACGTCGAGGCTCGACGTCGCCTCGTCCAAGATCAACACCGCCGGGTCGGCCAGGAACGCCCGGGCGAACGCGACCAGCTGACGCTGGCCCGCGGACAACCGGGAACCCCGCTTCGCCACGTCGGTGTCGTAGCCCTGCGGCAGTGCGGCGATGAACTCGTGCGCACCGACCGCCTTGGCCGCGGCCACGACCTCGTCCCGGCTCGCCTTCGGTTTGCCGAAGGCGATGTTGTCGGCGACCGTACCGTCGAACATGAAGTTCTCCTGGGTCACCATCACCACCGACTGCCGGAGATCGTCGTCGCCGATCTCGCGCAGGTCGGTGCCGTCGAGCGTGACCTTGCCGTCGGTCGGGTCGTAGAACCGCGCCATCAGCTTCGCGATCGTCGTCTTGCCGGCGCCGGTGGTGCCGACCAGAGCCAGCGTCTGGCCGGCCGGGATCTTCAGCTCCAGGTCGGGCAGCACCGGCCGGTCCTTCACGTACGAGAAGGTGACCCGGTCGAAGTGCAGTTCGCCCTTGGAGTCGCGGACCTTGACCGGGTCCTTCGGCTCCGGGACGCCCGGCGCTTCCTCCAGCACGCCGGACGCTTTCTCCAGCGCCGACGAGGCCGACTGGAACGTGTTGTAGAACTGGCTGATCTCCTGCATCGGCTCGAAGAACATCCGCAGGTAGAGCAGGAACGCGGCCAGCACGCCGACCGTCATGTCGCCCTGGATCACCCGGTAGCCGCCGTACAGCAGCACGGCGCCGATCGTGATGTTGCCGATCAGCTTGATCCCCGGCTGGAAGATCGCGACCAGCCGGAACGAGGTCAGGTTGGCGTCGCGGTAGCGCTCCGACAGGTCCTCGAAGATCTGCTGGTTCCGCGGCTCCCGGCGGTACGACTCGACCGCACGGATCCCGGTCATCGTCTCGATGAAGTGGACGATCACCATCGCCGAGTGCTCGCGCACCTTGCGGTACGTGAGCTGCGACTGCCTGGAGAACCAGCGCACCAGCACGATCAAGATCGGGAAGCCGATCAGGCAGATCAGGCCGAGCTGCAGGTCCATCGTCAGCAGCAGCACCGCGACGCCGACCAGGGTCAGCACGGCGGTGACCAGGCCGTCGAAGCCGCCGGCCAGCAGCTCCATGATCGCGTCGATGTCGTTGGTCAGCCGGGAGATCACCCGGCCGGACGTGTAGCGATCATGGAACTTGACGTCGAGCTTCTGGAAGTGCCGGTAGAGCCGGCGCCGGATCTCCAGCAGCACTTCCTGGCCGACCCGGCCGGAGTTGCGCAGGAAGAACCAGCGGGCGCAGCCCTGCATGATCAACGCGCCGAGCATCACCCCGAGCACCTTGAGCAGTTCGGTGGCCACGCCGCCGTTCATCAGCGGCGGGACCCCGAAGTCGATGCCGAACTGGACCAGTCGCGGAATGCTCAGCCGGGCCGCGTTCTCCACCAGCACCACCGCGATCAAGATCACGATGAACTTGCGGTACGGCTTCAGCAGGCTGCCCAGCAGGGCGCGGCTGCGGCGCTTCAGGAAGACGCTGCCGCGTGCCTGGACGTCCTCGTTCTCCTCGGCCCCGACGCCCCGCCATTCCTCGACGGCGATCTTCCGGTCCTTGGTCTCGCTCTGGACGGCGGTCATCGGACGGCCCCCTCGAGGGTCAGCCGGTCCATCT
Organism: Microlunatus sp. GCM10028923; assembly: GCF_042666975.1. Taxonomy (NCBI): domain Bacteria; kingdom Bacillati; phylum Actinomycetota; class Actinomycetes; order Propionibacteriales; family Propionibacteriaceae; genus Microlunatus; species Microlunatus sp. GCM10028923. The sequence goes on from NZ_JBHTFF010000025.1 coordinate 61,413, forward strand.
CGGCCAGCTCCTCCTCGGTGTCGAAGTCGGCGCTGAGCAGCTCCCGGTACTCCGGCACGGTCTTCAGCAGCTGGGCGTGGGTGCCCACGTGGCTGATCGTCCCGTTGCTGAGCAGAGCCACCTTGTCGGCCAGCAGCACCGTGGACGCGCGGTGCGCGACGACGATGCCGGTGACGCCGACCAGCACCCGCTTCAGCGCCTCCTCGACCAGGGCCTCGGTGTGCACGTCGAGCGCGGACAGGGTGTCGTCCAGCACCAGCACGCCGGGCTTGGCGAGCACGGCGCGGGCCAGCGCAAGCCGCTGCCGCTGACCGCCGGACAGGCTCATGCCCTGCTCGCCGATCCGGGTGTTCAGGCCCCACGGCAGGTCGTACACGAAGTGAGCCTGGGCCACCTCGATCGCCTGGGTGATCTCGGCCTCGGTCGCCTCCGGATTGCCCAGGGTGAGGTTCTCCCGGGCCGACATCGAGAACAGGGTCGGGTCCTCGAATGCGGTGGCGACGATGGAGCGGACCTGCTCCAGTTTGAGGTCGCGGACGTCGACGCCGTCGATGGTGATCCGGCCGGCGGTGGCGTCGTAGAGGCGCGGCACCAGGGCGGTCAGCGCCGTCTTGCCGGAGCCGGTCGCCCCGACCACCGCGACGGTCTCGCCCGGCTTGATGGTCAGGTTGAGATCGTGCAGCACGTCGGTGTCGGAGTCCGGGAACCGGAACGCGGCCCCCTCGAAGCGGACCTCGCCGCGCACCTCGGTGAGCTTCTTCGCGCCGTCGGTGATCACGTTCTCGGCGTCGAAGATCTCCGCGATCCGGTCCGCCGCGGTCATCGCCTCCTGCGTCTGGGACAGCAGCAGGCCGAGCGCCGCGATCGGCCAGACCAGCGACAGCAGCATCGTGATGAACGCGACCAGGGTGCCCAGCGTGACCTCGCCGCGGCCGGCCGCCAGGGCGCCCAGGCCGAGCACGATGATCACGGTGACGCTGGGGACGATCTCCAGGAAGGTCCGGAACTTCGCCAACAGCCGGATCCGCTGGTACGTGGTGTCGAACAGCTGGACGGCCTTGCCGTCGAACTTCGCGAACATGTGCTCGGAACGGCCGAACGACTTGATCACCCGCAGGCCGTGCGCGCTCTCCTCGACCGAGGACGCGACATCGCCGGTCTCGTCCTGCATTTTGCGGGACAGCCGGGTGAGTTCGCGCTCGTTCTTCAGGCACATCACGGTGATCGGAACGATCGCCGCCAGCACCACCAGGCCGAGCGGCCAGTACATGTTGAGCAGCAGCCCGACCACGACCGCGATCTGGACGATGTTGATCATCAGGAAGATCGCGCCGAAGTTGAGGAACCGGCGGATGGTGGACAGGTCGTTCATGATCCGCGACAGCAGCTGGCCGGACTGCCAGTGGTCGTGGAAGCTCATCGGCAGACGCTGCAGCTTCGCGTACAGGTCGGTCCGGATCGTGTTCTCGGTCGCCAGGGTTCCCTTGGAGATCACCCAGCGGCGGCCGAAGACGACCAGCGCCTCGACGATGCCGATGGCCATCGCCGCGGCGCCGAGGGTGTAGAGACCCGTCTGGTCGCTGTTGGCGATCGGCCCGTCGATCACCGCACGGGTGACCAGCGGGATGACGATGCTCGCGGCGACGCTCGCCACCGCGAAGATGATCATGACGACGAATCGCCACACGTGCGGCCGCAGGTAGGGGCCGAAGCGGAGCAGGGAAGAAAGCCGGCTGTGCCGCGCGGTGCCGTCGCGCTTGGTCTTTCCAGCACGGGGCGGGGCCATCAGTGGCGGCCGGTCCAGCGAGGTCGGCGGCACAACGGGTGCGTTGTGGTTCGCCTTCTCGGCGGAATCGGGGGCTTCGTTGGGCGGGCAGGACGTGCGAGCCGAAATGTCGGCAGACATGAAAGGAGTCCTCAAACGGTGAGAGAAGATCGTGCAGACGTACGAATCTGGTAACTATCCAACCTCATGCAAGTGCCCGATCCAAAACAATATTCCCGACCTCTGGGGTATTCATTACGTACGCCGATAGATCATGATTCAGTGATTAGCGTCACAATCCGGCTGATCGGGAACTCCTACGCAACCGTAGGGTTTTGGCCATGATCGAACAGCCCGCCCACGGGTCCCCGCCGCCTGCCGAGCGGCCGCCGGAGAACAAGATCACCATCGGCGCCAACGCCGCCGGGAGGCGGATCGGGCTGCCCGAGTTCGCGGTCGCGGCGGCGGTCTACTTCGCGGTACAGATCGGCGGCGTCTTTGTGATCTTGGCCGCATTCGGCGGCGATGCACTGACCAGCGGTGAGGCCGGGCCGACCCTGGTGCTGGTCTTCATCGCGGCGATGTCGGCCGGTCTCGCGGCACTCGTGGCACTGCTGCTCCGGGTCCGTTCGGCGGCGGCGCTCGGACTGGTCCGGCCCACCGGCCGGTGGCTGCTGATCGGGGCCGGCTGCGGGCTGGGCGGCTTCCTGGTCAACCGGATCGTCATCCTGCTCTACGTCGCGATCACCGGCGATCAGGGCAATCCGCAGCAGAACCTGGCCGACACCGCGATGGGCGGCTCAGTGGCCCAGTTCGCCCTGCTGCTGCTGTTCGGCGCGGTGCTCACGCCGATCGGCGAGGAGGCGCTGTTCCGCGGCATCGGCTTCGGCTGGCTGCGCCGCTGGGGCTTCGTCCTGGCCGCCGTGATCAGCTCCGTGATCTTCGGGCTCGCGCACGGCATCAACGTCGTACTGCCCGCCGCCGTCCTGCTCGGACTGGTGCACGCCTGGCTGTACGAGCGGAGCGGCTCGATCTGGCCGGCCGTGATCTCGCACGCCGTCAACAACGGCATCATCTTCATCCTGGCCCGCCTGGTGATCGCCCTCGGGATCAGCTGAGGGAGGCGGTCGCGGCCTCGAGGGTGAGCCGGGGCGGATCGTCCGGAGAGGTGTCGTGCAGGTGGGTCAGCCCACGCAGCGCGACCCGGACCTGGAAGGTCGCCGGACTGATCCCGCGCCGGTAGAGGAAGCGCTCGACGAGGCCGGACTGCGCGCCGAGGGCCCAGCCGCTGTCGTCGGCCCAGAACCCGAACTTGGGCAGCCCGATCAGCGGGTCCTCGATCCGGGCGTACTCGAAGTCGACCCAGCCGAGCCCGCCGGCGTCGTCGACCAGGACGTTGAGCGGGTTGTAGTCCCCGTTGGAGAAGACGAGCGGCAGCCGGTGCTCGGGGATCCGGTCGCGGAGTACGGCCACCTCCGCCCGGACCACCGGCGTGCCGGCCCACGGACTGTCCCGCTCGGCCGCCTCGGCGAGCTCATCGTCCAGGCTCCGGTGCTGCAGCCGGCCGGCGAGCGGGTGCTCGGCGACCCGCGGTGTCAGGGCGTGCAGCCGGTCGATTGCCTCGAACAGCAGCCGGCAGGTGCGGTCGGCCACGGCGATGTCGCTGACCCCGATCCAGGGCAGTGCCTCGCCCGGCAGCCGGCTCATCACCAGGACCGCGAACGGGCCGTCCGCGGTTTCGACCGGGAACGGGTCGGCCAGCACCCGCGGCGCCGGAAAGTCGAGGTGCGCCAGCGCCCGGAGCGCCGCGGCCTCCTCGGCCAGCCGGTCGGAGTCGGTCGACGCCTTCACCACGCAGACCAGGAATCGGCCGTCCCGGTCCAGGGTCAGTTCGGCCGGGAAGGGCAGCGGGTGCCGGCGGAACGGCCGGACGGCGCGGATCGAGCCGCCCGGAGCCAGCCGGCCCAGGACGGCCGCGTGGATCACGTCCGCCGCCGGCATCGGTCAGTCGATGATCTCGATCGAGAACGAATCGACCAGGTCCCGGTCGGCGTACAGCTCGATGCCGGTGATCCGCCCGTTCCGCACGGTGAGTTCGAACACCGAGATCGGCCGGCCGCCCGGCGCGTAGGTGGCGCCGATGTAGCCGTCGACCAGGGCGAGCTGTGCACCCTGAGCGGTGCCGGACAGGGCGTTCGCGACGGCCTCGGAGCCGCGCAGCTCGGCCGCGATCCGCGGCGCGCCCCGATCCTCGAACCGGGTCGCGGCCAGGACGGCCGCGGCGTCCGCGCGGAGCACGACGTCCGGGTCGAGCAGCTCGAGCAGCCGATCGAAGTTGGCGTTCCGGGCGGCGTCGAAGAACGCGCCGACGACCTCGGTCTCGCGACCCTGGTTCCGCCGCCCGTCCCCGCCGGGCGGTTCCTCCGCCGGCCCGCCGCGCACCCGGCGCCGGGCCCGGCTGGCCAGCTGCCGGGTCGCCGCCGGCGTCTTGTCGACGATGGTCGCGATCTCGTCGAACGGGACGCCGAACAGGTCGTGCAGCACGAACGCCATCCGTTCGGCCGGAGCGAGGGTGTCCAGCACCACCATCAGTGCCGCGCCCATCGCGTCGGCCTGGACCGCCTGCTCCTCCGGCCCGGCCTCCTCGTCCTCGGTCGGCTCGACCGGCCGCAGGTCCAGCGAGTCCTCCCGCCGTGCGGTACGGGAGCGCAGCTGGTCCAGGCAGATCCGGGAGACGACGGTGGTCAGCCAGCCGGCGAGGTTGTCGATCCGCTCCGCCTCGGAACGGCTCAGCCGCAGCCAGGCCTCCTGCACCGCGTCCTCGGCGTCGTTGACCGAGCCGAGGATCCGGTACGCGACGTTGCGCAGCCGCGGCCGGTTCTCCTCGAACGCGGTCGCCAGCACGTCACCCTCGAACCCCATCCGCCCATTCTGTTCGGTCTTCGCATCGGTAGCCACACCACCGTGACGAGCCGTGGCCCGTGAGTGTGACAGCGGCCCGACGTCCCTGCCTGCGGCATGCACTTCGCCAAGCTCAGCGCGCGTCCAGGTCCCCTGCGAGGGCGCGAAGGGCACGTTCGGAGGTCGAGCCGGGTTCGGCGGCGTAGAGATCGAGCCCGCAGCAGGCTGGGCCGTCGGGGAGAGCGGTGACCTCGTGATGAAGGGTCAGCTCGCCGACGACCGGATGGTGCAGCACGTGCACCGCCGAGCGAGCTCGAGCCACCTGGTGGGCCGTCCACAGGCGTTCGAAGTCGGGGCTGTGCTCCAGCAGGTCGGCGATGTGCAGGGACAGTCCGGGGTCGGTGAGGTGGCGACCGAACAGAACGCGCAGGTGCGCCGTGTGGCGAACGGCGGCGGCCTCCCAACCGGCGCCGTACAGGGCACGGTGCTCGCCGAACAGCAGGTGGGTGACGGTCCGACGACGTACGGGAATGGAGGCGAAGTCCCCGAAGACGGCCCCGGCGAGAGCGTTCCAGCCCAGCACCTGGGTGTGGCGTCCGAGGACGAGCGCCGGGGTGAGCGTGAAGGAGTCCAGCAGGTGCCGCGTCCCGGGCGGAACCTCCGGCACGGTCGGCTCGCAACGCGGCGGCCGGCGGGCGATCCGGTGCAGGTGCGCGCGTTCGTCTCCGTCGAGGCGCAGTGCCGCCGCCACCGCGTCGAGGACCTGGTCCGAGACGTTGTCTCCGCGACCCTGTTCGAGGCGCGTGTAGTGAGCGATGCTCACTCCGGCGGTCACGGCCAACTCCTCACGGCGCAGCCCGGGGACCCGCCGTCCGCTGCCGTGGGGACGCAGGCCGACGTCGGCCGGGCGGAGCCGGGCCCGGCGTGATCTGAGGAAGCCGCTCAGTTCCGCCCGGTGGTCCATGCCGCCAGCGTACGGGCGCGAAGATGATCATGCCGTGAGTACTCCGACCGGAGGGCTGGTCGCGCCCGCTGAGCGACCGCAGGCTGGCTCAGATCCCGTACACGATCGGAGCAGACCCATGGCCCGCAGGCTCGGAATCATCGGCAGCGGCAGGATCGGCACCGCCGTGGCCTGGCTGGCTGCAGCAGCCGGAATCGAGGTGGCGCTGAGCAATTCGCGCGGCCCGCGGACTCTCCGGGCCCTGGCCGCCGACCTGGGCGTCAGGGCAGCCACCGTCGAGGAAGCCGCGTCGACCGCGGACGTCGTCGTCGCCGCGGTGCCGCTGCACGCCCACGCGAAGTTGCCGGTCGAGGCCCTGGCAGGCCGGACCGTGCTCGACACCGGCAACTACTACCCCGAACGGGACGGAAGGATCGCAGCGCTGGACTCCGGCGCGACGACCTCATCGGAACTCCTGCAGAGCCGGCTGCCGGGTTCGCGAGTGGTCAAGGCGTTCAACACGATCACACCGCACCAACTCCGCACCCTGGCCCGTCCCGCCGACGCCGCCGATCGCAGCGCCTTGCCGATCGCCGGCGAACTGGGCGCCAAGGACGAGGCCGCGCACCTGCTGGACCTGCTCGGCTGGGACGCCGTCGACATCGGCGAACTCGACGAGAGCTGGCGATGTGAGCCGAACACACCCGCCTACGTCCTGCCCTACCTCGGCGGGCCGCCCGCGCCCGGGGTGACCGACTTCCTCGCGTGGACGGAGACCAGGTCCGGAGTGGTCACCCCGGCTGCAGCCGTTGAGCTGCTGGTCGCGAGCGCGGTGCGCCGCGAGGCAGGCACCTCGCGGATCCCGCGCTAGTGGATGATCATGGCCGCCGCCGGCGGCGATCACCACCTACTACGATGCTGACGAGGATCCTGACCAGATCACCAGTTCAGCGAGGAGCAAGCTGTGCCGCAGCAAGTAAGGGGCGTCATCGCCCGCGCCAAGGGAGCGCCCACCGAACTCGTCACGATCAACATCCCGGATCCGGGCCCGGGCGAGGCGGTGGTCAAGATCAGCGCCTGCGGCGTCTGCCACACCGATCTGCACTACCGCGAGGGCGGGATCGGCGAGGACTTCCCGTACCTGCTCGGCCACGAGGCCGCCGGCGTCGTCGAGGCGGTCGGCGAAGGCGTTCGTGATCTTGAAGCCGGCGACTACGTGATCTTGAACTGGCGCGCCGTCTGCGGCAGCTGCCGGGCCTGCAAGCGCGGTCGGCCCTGGTACTGCTTCGCGACGTTCAACGCCACCCAGAAGATGACCCTGGAGGACGGCACCGAGCTGTCGCCTGCGCTCGGCATCGGGGCGTTCGCCGACAAGACGCTGGTGGCGGCCGGCCAGTGCACCAAGGTCGACCCGAAGGCGCGTCCGGCGGCGGCCGGGCTGCTCGGCTGCGGGATCATGGCCGGCATCGGCGCGGCGATCAACACCGGCAACGTCGGCCGCGGCGACTCGGTCGCGGTGATCGGTTGCGGCGGCGTCGGTTCGGCCGCGATCGCCGGCGCCCGGCTGGCCGGTGCCAACAAGATCATCGCGATCGACATCGACGACCGGAAGCTGAGCAAGGCCAAGGAACTCGGCGCCACCGACGTGATCAACTCCTCCGCCGGTGATCCGGTGGAGCAGCTGCAGCAGCTGACCGGCGGGTTCGGCGCCGACGTGGTGATCGAGGCGGTGGGCCGGCCGGAGACGTACCGGCAGGCCTTCTACGGCAGGGATCTGGCCGGCACCGTGGTGCTGGTCGGGGTGCCGACTCCGGAGATGAAGCTGGAGCTGCCGCTGCTCGACGTGTTCGGCCGCGGCGGTTCCCTGAAGTCGAGCTGGTACGGCGACTGCCTGCCGGACCGGGACTTCCCGATGCTGATCGACCTCTACCTGCAGGGCCGGCTGCCGCTGGACGCCTTCGTCTCGGAGGAGATCGGCATCGACGGGATCGAGGCCGCGTTCGAGAAGATGCACCACGGCGACGTGCTGCGGTCGGTGGTGGTGTGGTGACCGCCCGGATCGATCATGCCGTCACCTCCGGTACGTTCTCGCTGGACGGCCAGACCTTCGACGTCGACAACAACGTCTGGGTGATCGGCGACGACAGCGAATGCGTGGTGATCGACGCGCCGCACGACGTGGACGCGATCGCCGCCGTGGTCGGCGACCGCCGGGTCCTGGCCGTGCTCTGCAGCCACGCCCATGATGATCATGTCCGGTACGCGCCGGACCTGGCCGAGCGGTTCGAGGCGCCGGTGCTGCTGCATCCGGACGACCTGGTGGTCTGGCGACTGACCCACGACTCCGAGCCGGACGGCGAGCTGACCGACGGCCAGCGGATCGTGGTCGCCGGCACCACCCTGACCGTGCTGCACACCCCGGGCCATGCCCCTGGCGCGGTCTGCTTCCACGCGCCGGAGCTCGGCGTGGTGTTCACCGGGGACACCTTGTTCCACGGCGGACCGGGCGCCACCGGGCGTTCGTACAGCGACTACGACACGATCGTCGCGTCGATCCGGGACCGGCTGTTCGCGCTGCCGGACGAGACGGTGGTCAAGACCGGGCACGGCGAGGACACCACGATCGGAGCCGAACGCGCCGCGCTGGCTTCCTGATCATGAGTTCCTGATCATGGACTCCTGATCATGGTCGGAGCAGCTCGGCCCCGAGGTGATCGACCGACTTCGAGGTGTTGCTGAGGACGACCGCGCCGCGCCGCACGTCCGGCCGGAAGCCGAGGAAGCTCCGGTAGCCGGGCAGCGATCCGTTGTGCCAGATGCCGGTGAGCCCGTCGCCGTCCGGTACCGGGCCGAGGTGCCAGAGCAGGCCGATCCGGTTGTCGCCGAACGCGTCCGCCCGCGGCGTCGTGGTCAGCCGCAGTGCCGCGTCGGAGTCGGCGTCGCCGGTGCCGGCCCAGTGCGCCCGGACCAGATTGAGCAGCGCCTCCGCGGACGCGATCAGGCCGCCGGACGCGACGCCGAGCGGGTAGTCCGGGGTCGGGCAGGGCTCGCCGGCCGCGTCGTGACCGGGCGCCAGCCCCGCCCCCTCGAGTTGATCAACGATGCCCGCGGTGCCCGGGATCACGCCGAGCCCGTCCCGGAGCAACGTCCCGAACGGCTCCCGGGTGCCGCCGGTGAGGGCCATCCCGACCAGCTGGGCGCCCAGGTTCGAGTAGGCGTACTGAGTGCCGGACCTCGTGTCCGGCCGGAGTCCGGCCAGCTCCCGGATGTAGCCGGCCAGGTCGAGCGGACCGCCGGGCAGACCGTGCGGCAGGCCGGACCGGTGGGTGGCCAGGTGCTCCAGCGTGATCGTCCCGTACGGATCCGCGGGCAACTCCCACTCCGGCAACAGTTCGCGGATCGTCCGGTCCAGCCCGACCTGGCCCCGAATCACGGCCCGGGCCAGCAGGGTCGCGGTGATCGGCTTGGTCACCGAGGCGATCCGGAAGCTGGTCAGCCGGTCCGGGATCCCCACGCCCGCCCCGCCGAGCCGGCCCGCTCCCGCGATGATCAGGCGATCCTCCTCGACCACGCCGGCGACGATGCCCACGTGCCCGTTCCGGACCGCCTGCTCGGCCAGCTCCCGTACCTTCGCGTCGGAGTTCACCAGAGCCACCGTAGCCGTCGTGCCGACGCGACGATCTTGGCGACCCGTGCCAGGATCGACGCATGAGGATGATTCTCCGCCTGCTGGCCAACGCCGCGGCCCTGGCGATCGCGACCTGGCTGCTGCCCGGCATCTCGCTGACCGCCGACTCGACCTCGGACAAGGTCATCTCGATGCTGATCATCGCGCTGATCTTCGGCGTGCTGAACGCGGTGGTGAAGCCGATCTTCACGCTGTTCACGTCGCCGATCGTGCTGCTGACGCTCGGCCTGTTCCTGCTGGTGATCAACGCCGTGATGCTGCTGCTGGTCTCCTGGATCGCCGGCCTGGTCGGCCTCGGCTGGCACGTGGACAACTTCTGGTGGGCCGTCCTCGGCGCGCTGATCGTCTCCGTCGTCAGCTTCTTCCTGAACACGTTCCTGAAGGACAAGAACGAGCAGCGGCGTGGCTGAGCCCGATCCGGTCCGGGTGATCTTCGTCTGCTGGGGCAACATCTGTCGCTCCCCGATGGCGGAACGGGTCGCCCAGTCCTACGCCGAACGGGACGGCCTCACCGGCGTCGAGTTCACCAGCGCCGCGACCAGCAGCGAGGAACTCGGCGAACCGATGGACCAACGGGCGGCGCGCACCCTGAGCCGGCACGGGTACGCCGCGGATGATCATGTGGCGCACCGGATCGACCGCGCGGAACTGGACCAGGCCGACCTGGTGATCGCGATGGAGGGCCTGCACGTCGAACGCCTGCACCGACTCGACCCGGACGCCGAGATCGCGCTGCTGACCGACTTCGACCCGGCCGCTCAGCCCGGCTCGGGCGTCCCGGATCCCTGGTACGGAAGCGAATCCGGCTTCCTGGACACCCTGTCCGCGATCGAGGCGGCGATGCCCGGGATCATCGACCGGGCCCGCTCCCTCGCTGCGGCCCGCGCCGCCCAGTGAGCCCGTACCCCTGAAACGGCACAGGAGCCCCACCTCACCAACTTTCCTGTCACTTCCCGCGAGTTATATCTCGAGGGAAGCGACAGTTTTTCACGTAACGTGAAAAACTGCGGGGCCCGGCGATCAGGCCAGGACCGGCGCCTCGATCTTGCCGGCGACCACATCGAGGTAGGCCTCCTGCAGGCGCTGCCGGACCGTCTTGCCCTCGGGATCGGGCGTGATCACGGCGCCCAGGTGCTCGGCCCGCAACTCCTCCATGAACCGGTCCCACATGGGCTGGCCGCCGTCGGTGAGCAGCCGGGCCCGGATCGACAGCTCGTCGCTGACCGGCAGCCACTTGGTGCCCCAGGTGCCGAGCGCGGCCATGATCGGGATCAGCTCGATCGAGCGCTCGGTGAGGCTGTAGATCGCCTTCTGCTTGTGGGTCGGGTCGTCCGAACGGGTCAGCATGCCCGTCTCGACGAGCCGCTTCAGCCGGCTGGCCAGGATGTTGGAGGCGATCCCCTCCTCCGACCCGGTGAGCAGTTCGCGGAAGTGCCGGCGGCCGCCGAAGATCATGTCGCGCAGCACCAGCAGGCTCCACTTGTCGCCGAATACCTCGAGTGAGAGGTTGATCGGGCAACCCGAACGGTGTGCCTCGGCCATGTCCACTCCTTCTAGTTGCGCAATGCAACCATCGTAGCCTACCGTTGCCTGTGCTTGCGATTTGCAAGCAGTTACCGGAAGGGGAACCACCATGGGCCGGTTGATCTACTCGATGATCACCTCGCTGGACGGCTACACCGAGGACGCGAACGGAGCCTTCGGCTGGAACGCCGTCGAGGACGAGGTGCACGCCTTCGTCAACGAGCAGTACGCCGATCTCGGCACCTACCTCTACGGCCGCCGGATGTACGAGACGATGGTCTATTGGGAGACCGCGGACCGGGAGCCCGACCAGCCGCAGGTGGCGATCGACTACGCGAAGGTCTGGCAGGCGGCCGACAAGATCGTCTACTCCAGCACGCTCACCGAGGCGACCAGCGCCCGAACCAGGATCGAGCGGACCTTCGATCCCGAGGCCGTACGGCAGCTGAAGGAGTCCTCCGACCGCGACCTCTCCGTCGACGGCCCCACCCTGGCCGGAGCCGCCATCAAGGCCGGATTGGTGGACGAGATCCACCAGCTGATCTGCCCCGTGATCGTCGGCGGCGGCAACCGGTTCTTCCCCGACGGAGCCCGGCTCGAACTCGAGTTGAAGGACGAGCGCCGGTTCGACAACGGGGTGGTCTGGCTTTGTCATCGCCCACAGAGTTGACGCAGGTTCTTCCCCTCAGGGGTGGATTTGGCGCAAGATAGGCGGAGCTCGGGGAACAGCGTTGGTCAAAGTAAGGGGTAGGGGACCACATGCGGTTTGCCGACGCCCAGGCGCTTGCCTGGCACGATCCGTGGCCTAGCGAAATGAAGATCACCACCACGGTCGACGACGAATTTCTTCTGCAGTACCTGTTCTTCCGGGCCGCGCACGGGCTCCGGTCATCGACGCCGATTCCGGAACTCGAGCCCGATCCACCGCCCAGCGTCCGGCATCTCTCCCGGGTCCAACAGGCCGAGTGGGACGTCGCCTGGGACCAGGGCTGGCGTGACCTGTGGGCCTGGCGGAGCAGGCTGGACGGCTGCCGCAACACCGGCACCATGCACGGCTTGTTCACCCGGATCGGGAAGCCGCCGCTGTGGCCGATGGAGCGTGGCGCGTACTTCGACCGGGACGCCTTCAGCTCCTGGAAAGAAACGCTGATCGACGCCGACCGGAACCGGGCGGCCCGCGAGCGGCCGGAGAACCGGTTCGTCGCGGAGCTGGCCTCGGCCTGGCGGCGCGGGCTGCACGAGATCGTCGTGCTGCCGTACCGCGGGGAGTTCTATCGCTCCGTCGGCGGTTTCGCGCTGGAGCTGTCCCGGACCAGCTATCTCAGCCCGACGTCGTTCCCGGCAGCCCTGTCGGACTTCGGGGCCAGCCGGCTCAGTCGATGATCATGGGAGCAGCAACGCTGCTCCGGTGATGATCATGGTGATCGCGAGGGCGACGCCGCCGGCCAGGACCAGGTCGGCGGTGCCCAGCGGCACCGGTCGCCAGACGGTACGGGGCCGGTCGCCGAGACCGCGGGTCTCCAGGGCCAGCGCAGTGCGCTCCGAGCTGCGGATCGACGCCACCAGCAGCGCGAACGCCGCGCGGGCGAACTGGCGCGGACCGAAGCGCGGCCGGCCGTCCCGGCGGACCGGTCCACGCACCGCCTGGGCGGCCCTGATGGTCGCCCAGCGGTTCGGCATCGCCTGCAGCATCCGGTGCCCGGCCAGGATGGCGTACGCATAGCGCGGGCTGAGCCGGGCCTGGCGGACCAGGCTGACCATGAGGTCGCGCGGCGGGGTCGAGGCCAGGAACCCGATCGTCAGCACCCCGATCACCAGCCCGCGGAGGGCCAGCGCGACGCCGAAGGTCAGGCCCTCGACGGTGACCCGGACCGGCAGCTCGGGCAGCAGTTCCCGGCCGGGCCGGCTGAGCGCGTTGACCGCGACCAGCCCGACCCCGAAGGCGAGGAACGGAAGCTGCGCCGCCAGCAGCGTCCGCCACGGGACCCGGGCGCCGAGCCGGATCGCGGCGAGGGCGCTGACGTACCCGATGATCAAGGGGTACGGATCGGTCAGGAACAACGTCGCGACCGAGACGGCGAACAGCAACGCGAGCTTGACGGCCGGGTTGCGGCGGCCCAGGACGCTCGTCATGGGGACACCCGTTCCTGGAGCGCGGCCGCGTCCAGCCCGGTGAGGACCGACCGCAGCGCCGCCTCGTCGAGCGGTTCGGCGGCGAGCCGGTGCAGCAGCCGCGGCGCGCGCAGCCCGGCCCGGGTCAGCAGGGCCTCGTCGCGGAGCAGCCCGAGCGGCGTCGTGTCGGCAAGCAGCCCGCCCTGCCCGAGGACCAGCACCCGATCGGCGTAGCCGGCGACGGCGCGCAGATCATGACTGGAGAACAGCACGCCGCGGCCCGTCGCCGCCGTCTCGGCGAGGGTACGCAGCATGGTGATCGTCGCCGGCCGGTCCAGGCCGAAGCCGGGTTCGTCGGCGAGCAGGTGGGGCCGGTCGTGCAGCAGCATCGCGGCCAGGCTGACCCGGCGCTGCTGGCCGCCGGAGAGGCGGTACGGGTTGCGGTCGGCGAGGTCGGTGAGCCCGAACCGGCGGAGCAGCTCGTCCACCCGGGAGCTGCTCTCCGGCGGCAGGCCGAAGGCGAGTTCCTCGGCCACCGTGGCGGCGGCGAACTGGTGCTCCGGGTTCTGGAACACCAGCCCCGGCCGCGGCCCGTCGACCCGGCCGGCCAGCGGGCGCTCCAGGCCGGCCAGGCAGCGCAGCAGCGTCGACTTGCCGCTCCCGTTCGCCCCGACCAGGGCCGTCACCTCGCCCGGCCGGACCTCCAGGTCGACCTCGCTCAGCACCGCCCGGCCGCCCCGCCCCACCGACAGGTTTCGTGCCCTGAGCACGGCCCGTCGATCCCTGAGCTGGTCGAAGGGCAAGGGTGATGGCACGTGGTTAGGCCCTTCGACAGGCTCAGGGCGCGTGGCGGTGAGCAGGGCCTCGAGGGCGACCGGATCGTCCAGTCCGCCGGCCAGCCCGAACGCGGCCCGGAGCTCCAGCTCGATCGGCAGCCAGCAGCCCTGCCCGACCAGGTCCCGCAGGGCTTCCGTACCAAGATCATCGGGCGGTCCGTCGTGCCGGATCAGGCCGTCGGAGTCGATCACCACCCAGCGGTCCGGCAGTTCGAGCGCGTCGTCGGTCAGTTCGTCCAGCCGATGCTCGACCAGCACGCAGGCCGCGCCGGTGCCGCGCCGGGCGGCCGCGATCGCGTTCCGTACCGCGTCCACCCCGGCCGCGTCGAGCATCGAGGTCGGCTCGTCGAGCAGCAGCAGCCGCGGCTCGGTGGCAACGGCGGCGGCCAGCGCGACCCGCTGCAGCTCACCGCCGGACAGCTCGGCCGTGTCCCGGTCCGCGAGCCGAGTCGCGTCGGCCCGGTCCAGGGCGGTCCCGACGGCCGGCCCGATCGCGGCCGGGTCGACGGCCAGGTTCTCCAGCGGGAACGCGACCTCGTCGGTCACGGCGGACAGGCAGACCCCGGACTCCGGGTCCTGCGCCACGACGCCGATCAGGTTGGCCAGCTCGGCGATCTCATGATCAGCGACCCGCCGGCCGGCCACCGTGAGCTCGCCGGTGACCTCGGCGTCGATCGCTCGCGGCACCGCCCCGTGCAGCAGCCGGAGCAGCGTCGACTTGCCGGAGCCGGACGGCCCGAGGACGAGGACGTACTCGCCGGGCCGGACGACCAGGTCCACCGGACCGAACCGGCCGCCGCCGGGATAGCGCGCGGCCAGCCCGACGGCGCGGACGGCCGGCTCAGCGGGCACGGCGTTCCTCGCGGACGATGGCGAACTGGTCCAGGACGCCGGTCCGGAGCAGCGCGTCGACGATGACCTTGGCCAGCAGGCCGCCGAGCACCAGGCCGGACGCGAGCTGCAGGCCGAGCCGGAGCAGCAGGATGTCCTGGCCGAACCAGGCGTACCGGAACGCCGAGAAGACGAACACCAACCCGGCGCCGAGCAGCCCGGAGAGCGCGTACGTCAGCCAGCCGAACCGCCGGTACCGGGTGATGGCGAACGGCAACTCACTGCCGGCACCCTGCAGGGCCGCCGCGACCATCAGCAGCGGGCCGACCGGCGAGCCGAGGAAGACCACCTCGACCACCGACGCGATCACCTCGGCGATGATCCCGACGAACGGCCGCCGGATGATCGCCACCGCGATCGGCGCGACCAGCAGCCAGCCGCCGAGCAGCACGTGCTGAGCAAGATCACCGGCCGGTCCCATCGCGACCGCGAGCAGGTTCCAGGCCTGGACCAGCGCCCAGTAGAGGAAGCCGAAGACGACGCCGAGCATCACCATCAGCACGATGTCGCGCAGCGGCAGCTTTCGTCCCTTGTCGATCTTGGTCCGGTCAGCCATGGGACGGGCTGTTCAGCGAGACGGTCAGGTGGCTGGTCACGTGCTGCACGCTGCGGCCGACCATCACCCAGCCGGCCACCACGGTCGCCAGCACCGTGCCCAGGTCGCCCTCGAGCCGGGTGACGAAGTGCTCCGAGGCCCGGAACGTCCCGTTTGCCTTGGCCAGGTCGATCGCCGCGTAGATGTCGCGCATGTGGTCCGGCTCGATCCCAGCCCGGACGTCGTCGGCCAGCGGATAGAGCGCCCACTCAGCCGCGGCGAACCGCCCGGTCTCCTTGCCTTCCGGTACGTCGACGGGCCGCGGACCCGCTCCGCCCGGCAGCTCGCAGACCACTTCGCCCGGGCAGCCGCGGGACAACTGCACGGTGATCGAGGCGTGCTCTCCGGTCCCGGCTATGGCGGCGGCGAGGTCGGTCAGGTAGCGCAGCAGCTCGGCCTCACTCCCGCCGAGATAGGTGCTGACATCACCGGTCTGCACCACGAGGTCGCCCGGATCCGTTGCCTGTAAGGCGTTCGTAATGACGTCGACGTACCGGTCGGTCATCACCGCCACCGTCACCCGGGCCCCGACACCGAACCGCATCGGGTCGTCGCTGATCTTGGTCACAGAAGTCCCCTGCCTTCTCGTCGGCACGGGGACCGGGGCACGCTGCCCCACCCAAGTTTCGCTTCCTGCGCTGGCATGACCCAGATCAGGTTCAACGGTCGGAGTTCGAGTACTCCCTCTCAGCCCGGCTCACCGGACTCCCGTGCTCAAGATCAACTTACCCCACCCGTCCCGCACCCCCACCCCGGTCTCGACGACCGAACACTCCTCGTACCCGCCGATCCCGAAGCGAGTGAATCCGCACCTGGGCGGAGCGGAGAGTGAGCCGAACGAGGTGCTCCGCGCCGGGCCTCGCGGACGCGAGTCCCGGGTGTCTTTCGGCGGAGCAGGACCGGGCGTCGGGGCGGGGCCGAGAAGCCGGTGCCGGGCCGGGCCCGGACGGGGCGGGGGCCGGGGCCGGGCGCGGGCGGGGCGGCGCCGAGCGGGCCGGGCCGAGCGGGCCGGGCCGA
>NZ_JBHTFF010000026.1:0-23828 GCF_042666975.1 Microlunatus sp. GCM10028923
CGTCGGCGACCCGCCGGCCGGCCTCCTTGATGAAGAAGTAGGCGGCCTTGGCGTTGATGTCGAACATCGCGTCGTACTCGGCCTCGGTGGTGTCGACGATCGGCTTCCGGAGCACCTTGCCGACCGTGTTGACGGCGACATCGACCGGGCCGAGCGCCGCCTCCGCCTCGGCGAAGAGCCGCTCGACGTTCTCCGGCTTGGTCAGGTCGCCGCTCAGCACGACACCCTTCCGGCCGGCGGCCTGGACCGCGGCCAGGGTCTCCTCCGCCGCCGGCTGGGTCGCCTCGGAGTTGTAGTGGATGGCGACGTCGGCGCCCGCCTCGGCGGCCTGCCGGCTGATCAGCCCGCCCAGGTTCTTGGCGCCGGCGGCGACGAGCACGGTCTTGTTCTGCAGTGCGGTCATGGTGTGGCTCCTGTTCGTACGTTCCAGATCACTATTTCGCTGGGCCGTGGGAGGTGAGTGGACCTCCTGCGATAACTATGGCGTGACTATTCAGAGAGGACGAGTTCATTCCGTGCCGTTCACCGTAGTCGAGCCACCACATGTCATCCATATTCCTACCTAGGTATCCAGCAGCCGGGGGCGGACTCGATCGTCATCCTCAAGGTCTGGGGCGGAAGGCACCTGAGCCGAATGCCTAAGTAATTCGATTGCCTAGGTAATGCGGCGGTTCACGAGATCACTGTGAAGCGTTTTACACTCCTTGCTGATCTCCTCGACCTTCACAGCGGAGATCCCGGCCTTGGAGGATATCCGCGGACCGGTGCGAGGCAGACGAGGAGCAGGAATCATGTCAACACGCAAGGGTGCGAATGCGATCGCGTCGGCCGTGGTGCTGGCGCTGCTGACCGCATGCGGCGGCGGTGCTGCGAACGATCCGGACAACGCGATCCATGGTGAGATTTCTGGCGACATCACGGTTGTCACGTGGCGCACCGACCTCGTCGAGGACGGTACGTTCGAAAAATATGCCGGGGAGTTCCGCAAACTTCATCCGAATGTTCGGATTGAGTTCGAAGGGATCACCAATTACGAAGGTGAGATGGCTACCCGGCTGAGCACGAAGAACTATGGCGATGTCATCGGAATTCCCACGATGCATCCGAGGCAGTTCGAACAGTTCCTTGAGCCTTTGGGCGAGACGTCGGAGCTGGCCGGGAGGTACCGCTTCACGAGTTCGCACACGTACGGCGGGAAGCAGTACGGTCTCGCGATCGGTGGCAACGCGTCCGGCATCGTGTACAACAAGCGGGTGTTCGAGGAGGCGGGCATCACCGATCTTCCGACGAACGGAACCGAGTGGATCGATGCCTTGAAGAAGGTCAAGGACAGTACTGCCGCCGTGCCGTACTACACGAACTACAAGGATGGCTGGCCCCTCGGAGAGGCGTACTCGAACCTCGGCGCGATCACAAAGGACCCTGATGCCGGCATCCGCATGGCGGAGAACCCGGCGCCGTGGACTGAAGGGACGGATATCTACGCGATCGATTCGTTCACGTATGACATGGTCGCCGCCGGCCTCACGGAAGACGACCCGCTGACGACAAACTGGGAACAGTCGAAGGTCGAACTCGGCACAGGGAAGATCGCCGCGATGGGTCTGGGCTCCTGGGCGATCTCGCAGATCAAGGACGCCGCCGAGGCGAACGGCGCATCGGCGGACGACATCGGCTACCTGGCCTTCCCATCGAGCGTCGATGGAACCCAGTACTCCATGATCGAAGGCGACTACAACCTCGGCGTGAGCCGGCACTCTCAGCACAAGGCCGCCGCATGGGCATTCATCCGGTGGCTCGTGGAGGAGTCGGGCTTCACGGAGGACGAAGGCATGGTGTCGACGGTGAATAGGAAGCCGCTGCCGGCAAACCTTCGCGAATTGGACGATCGGGGGATCGAGTTCATGGAGGCAAGTCCTGCGCCCGCGGGAGAGGAGAGCCTGCTGCGCGACGTTGCCGACGAGGCGAAGATCGACTTGTCGGGCTACCTGTACCGCCAGAAGCTTCTCGATGTGGCGCGCGGCGCGGCCGAGGGCGATAAGGAGTCGTTCTTCGCCGACCTCAACCAACGCTGGAATCAGGCCATCGAAACGGTCACGGGGTGACGGAATGACAGCCGTCAACACTGTAACCCGCCCCTCGAGCTCGACGGCGGCAGTCGTTCCGCCAAGGGGAGCCAAGCCTGGCCACCCTCCGCGCTACCGCGCCGTCCGCAGACAACTCGTTCCATGGATCTTCGTCGGGGCAGCCGTCGCGCTTCTCCTCGTGTTCACGTACTGGCCCGCGATCAACCTGCTGTACTACAGCGTCACCGACTGGGACGGCCTCGATCTCGAGAAGAATCTCGTCGGGCTCGACAACTACGTCGAGGTCTTCACAAATCCCGAGATCTTCGCGGTGTTCGGAGTCAGCTTGTACTACTTTGCGGCGTCCTTTGTGCAGATAGCGATTGCCCTCTATTTTGCGACGCTGCTGAGTTTTCCGACGCGGCTGTCGAACTTCTTCCGTGGCATCCTGTTCTTTCCTTACCTTCTCAACGGTGTCGCGGTTGGATTCGTGTTCCTGTATCTATTTCAGCCTGGAGGGACGCTCGACACCCTGTTGTCGTGGCTTGGCATCGTCGACCCGCCGCACTGGCTGGGAAATCCCGACATCGTCAATTCCTCACTCGCGGCGACCAGCGTTTGGCGATACCTGGGTCTCAACTTCGTGTTGTTCCTCGGTGCGATGCAGTCGATCCCCGGCGAGTTGTTTGAGGCTGCTGAACTCGACGGAGCGAGCCGCTGGCAGCAGTTCTGGGCGCTGATCTTTCCGGGTATCCGACGCATCGTTGCGCTGAGCTTCATCCTCGCGATCGCGGGCGCGCTCAACGTGTTCGAGGTGCCGTTCATCATGACCGGCGGAGCGAATGGATCCGCGACGTTCGTAATCAAGACGCTCGAGACTGCCTTCACCTTCCGCAACGTCGGTCTGGCGTCTGCCATGGCCGTTGTTCTGCTCTCGATCGTGCTGATCATCACGTGGCTGCAGCGTCGCGTGTTTCGTGACGAGAAGGTGGATCTCACATGACCACGGCGATGAAGGCACTGTCGGCGCAGTCGCGCTGGATCCGGCTGCGGACCACGACCGGGATCTCGGCGAAGTACCTCAGCCTCATCCTTGCCGCCGTATGCGTCCTGTTACCGCTGTCCGTCCTGCTCTTCGCGAGCCTCAAGACCTCCGGGGAGTACGCGTCGACCGGACCCTTTACTCCACCGACAAACTGGCTCAACCTCGACAATTTCGTCACGGCCTGGGAGAAGGGACGAATGCTCGAGGGGTTCGTCAACACGACTGTCGTGCTGGTGATCTCTCTCGCCGGGACAATCCTCGTCGGAACGCTGGCAGCGTACGGCCTCGACCGCTTCGAGTTCCGCGGCAAGCGGCTCGTGTTCGGGCTGTTCCTCCTCGCCACGCTCATCCCGGGTGTCACGACGCAGGTCGCCACGTTCCAACTCATCAACGGGCTCGGGCTCTACGACACACGGACGGCGCTGGTGTTCCTCTTCATGGGGACCGACATCATCGCGATCTATCTGTTCATCCAGTTCATGCAGTCGATCCCCGTCTCACTCGACGAGGCGGCCATGATCGACGGCGCGAACCGGTGGACCATCTACTGGCGGATTGTCCTACCGCTGCTGAAGCCTGCGATCGCGACCGTCGTGATCATCAAGGGCATCGCGATCTACAATGAGTTCTACCTGCCGTTCCTCTACTTCCCGTCGGAGGGGCTCATCTCGACGGCGCTGTTTCGGTTCAAGGGGCCATTCGGCGCGCAATGGGAGCTCATCGCCGCGGGAACCATGATCGGGATCGTTCCCACAATCGTGGGCTTCATCCTGTTACAGCGGTGGATCTACCGCGGTCTCGTGGCCGGAGCCGTCAAGTGACCTACGCCGATCCTGTCCATACGGACCTGCATGACGGCTGGTCCGTCCGGGCCGCCTCGCATCACGCGCCGATCAAGATCATCGGCCGAGACATCCCCGCGACCGTGCCGGGGTGTGTGCACACCGACCTGCTCACCGCCGGGCTGATCCCCGACCCATTCGTCGACGACAACGAAGCCTTGCTGAAGTGGATCGGCCTGACGGACTGGGAGTACCGGACGAGCTTCGAATGGACACCGAACGGCCACGCGCGCCACGACCTTGTCTGCCATGGCCTCGACACCGTCGCGACCGTCCGGCTCAACGGGCGCATCGTCCTCGAGTCAGCGAACCAGCATCGTTCGTATCGAGTGGATGTGCGCGATGATCTTGTTGCCGGCCGCAACGAAATCGTTGTGACCTTCGCGTCGCCAGTGCGGTACGCGAACGCGATGAGCCTCGAGTACGGTGCGCGCCCGCGCCCCTATCCGTCGCCGTACGAGGCCATCCGGAAGTCCGCCTGCAGCTTCGGGTGGGATTGGGGTATCGCTGCCCCGTCGAGCGGGATCTGGCGTCCCATCCGCCTGGAGTCGTGGTCGAACGCGCGCATTGCGGAGGTACGGTTGCGCGCCGAGCCTGATGCAGGCGGCGGCCTGCTCTCGGCCGAGGTCGATATCGAACGTGACACAGCGGGAATCGTCGCTGTCGGCGTGGCGGTTGGCGGCGGCGCTGGGACGGCCGCAATCCCTGAGGGGGCCTCGCGCGCGGTACTCGAGGTGCGCGTACCTGAGGTGGAGTTGTGGTGGCCTGCCGGATACGGTGCACAGCCGCTCTATGACGTCAGTATCGTGCTCGCCGAGGACGGGGACGACCTCGACGGCGTGTCACGACGCGTCGGCTTCCGCAAGGCCACCTGGAACACCGAGCCCGATGCACACGGCACCCCGTTCGAGCTGTTCGTCAACGGCCGTTCTGTTTACGTCAAGGGCGTCAACTGGATCCCCGACGACGCCTTCGTCACCCGCGTCAACGCCGCGCGCTACCGGACCCGGCTCGAGCAGGCCCAGGCGGCCGGCGTCAACCTGATCCGAGTCTGGGGCGGTGGAATCTACGAGTCGGACGACTTCTTCGACCTGTGCGACGAGCTCGGGCTCCTCTCCTGGCAGGACTTCCTCTTTTCATGCGCCGCGTACCCGGAGGAGGAGCCGCTGCGCGCCGAGATCGAATCCGAGGCACGGGAGAACGCCGTCCGGCTCTCCCATCACCCGTCGCTCGTGCTGTTCTCGGGCAACAACGAAACCCTGCTTGGTTTCGATGAGTGGGGCTGGCAGACGCGACTCGACGGCCGCACTTGGGGCAGCGGCTACTACTTCGACCTGCTGCCGCGCATTCTCGCCGAGGCTGCCCCCGCGGTGCCGTACATCCCGGGCAGTCCGTTCAGCCCGGGGGAGCGGGCCGCGAATGACGAAGCGCACGGTCCGGTTCATCTATGGAAGCAGTGGAACGAGCGGGACTGGCTCACCTACCGCGACCACGAGCCACGCTTCGTCGCGGAATTCGGGTGGCAAGGTCCGCCGACCTGGACGACGTTGCGCGGCGCGATCTCCGACCACCCACTCACCCCCGAGTCGCCGGGGATGATTGTGCACCAGAAGGCGGCCGAGGGTAACGACAAGCTGTCGAACGGCCTGATTCCGCACACCCGTGTCCCCGACGCCATGGACGCCTGGCATTGGGCCATGCAATGGAACCAAGCGAAGGCGATCGGATGCGCACTTGAGCACTTCCGGTCCCTCGCGCCCCGAAACGCGGGCGCGGTCGTCTGGCAGCTCAACGACTGCTGGCCCGCGACGAGCTGGGCCGCGATCGACTCGGGCGGCCGGCTGAAGCCACTCTGGTACGCAATCTCTCGCGCCTTCCGGCCTCGCCTGGTGACGATCCAGCCTCGAAGCGAGTCGCTCGCGGTCGTGCTTGCAAACGACAGCGACCAGGTGTGGGGCGAGGATCTCGTGTTCGAGCGTCGCGACTTCGACGGATCCTTGCTCGCGTCCGCTCACGCGTCGTTCACCGTCCCACCTCGGGGCACAGTGGCGATCGATCTGCCCGGCGACATCGCACACGCCGTGCGGCCGGATCGCGAGCTCGTCGTCGCCTCTGCGGCAGATGAGCGTGGGATCTGGTTCTTCGCGGAACCGAGGACCGCTCGCCTCGAACCAGCGAAGGTTCGGGTGACTGAGCGCCGTGTGAACGGCAGCACGGATGTGACTGTCACGGCGGTCTCGCTTGTCGTCGACCTGACACTGCTCGTTGATAAGGCGACGCCCGACGCCGTGACGGAGGAGGGGTTCATCACGCTCCTGCCGGGTGAAGACCACACATTCCGGGTGCGTCACGACGGCGAAATGCCAGCGGGCGTGTTTACAACGGCGGACGTTTTGCGTACTGCCAATGAACTGGTGGCTGAAGACCTGAAGCTGTGAGAGATGAGGAATCGATGATGATGACTTCACCTGCAAGCCCGCGTCGTCGCTGGCGGACCGCTCTTGCCAGCGCAACAGCGGTGGCGGTCGGACTCGGTGTGGCGGTTGTCGGTCACGCGCCCGCCGTAGCCGACGCAGGCGGTGAGCTGGCCGCGGTCGCGGCGGCCGCTTCCGCCGATAGCCTGGCGGCGTCAAGGAACACCGCGTTCGTTGAGAGGGACGGGTCCAGGCTGACGCTCAACGGCCGAACGTTTCGCGCCAGTGGGATGAACCTCTACTGGCTCGGTCTCGACGAGAACGTCGACGTCGACGGCGACGACAAGGCGGATGTGGCGTATCCGACGTACTTCCGGATCAAGGATGCGTTGGACACCGCCGGCGATCTTGGGGTGAATGTCATTCGTTCACACATGGCGATCTCCACCTCGCAGGACGGCCAACAGCCGCTGGTCCTGATGCCGGAGATCGGTGAATACAACATGGAGGCCTTCGCGACGATCGACTACGCCCTCGCGTACGCCGGGAGCCAAGGGATTCGTTTCGTACTCTCGCTCACGGATCAATGGGACTACTTCCACGGCGGAGGGCGAGACTTCATCGCGCCGTACGGGCTCTCGGGCCCATGGGCCCGAGATGGCCAGATCACGGCGTTCTACGAGGAGGAGCGCGCGATCACGGCGTTTCAGGACTACGTGGACACGGTCATGAATCGGGTCAATCCGCTGACCGGCATCCGCTACGGAGACGACCCTACGATCATGGCCTGGGAACTCGGCAACGAACTGAATGGCGTGCCGCAGGACTGGGTCGATCGGATGGCGGAGTTCATCAAGCAGCGAGGCCCGAAGCAGTTGGTCGCAGCGGGGCAGCAGAACGGTATCAGCGACAGCGCGCTAGCGTCCCCGGGTGTCGATCTGGTCGACGCGCACTACTACCGGACCGACTTCAACCGGTGGATTCCCGAGGACGCCAGGCGGGTCGCGGAGGCCGGCAAAGCCTACATTGCGGGCGAGATCGGATGGACCGACGCGAATGTGTCGGTGCTGCAGGATGCCACGAAGAATCCGGACGTAGCCGGAGTGTTCCCGTGGTCGCTCTTCGGCAACAACGATCGTGGCGGAATGGTTCCGCATGACGATGGCTTCACGCTCCACTATCCCGGCACCAACGAGAAAATGCGCACCTGGATCGCGGGCATACGTGAGTTCAGCGAGAGCATCGGACTGAGCGTCGACAAGGAGATGGATCCGCCGCTCATTGTCGGGATCGACAGCCTCGGGGGGAGGAATCAGATCTCCTGGCGGGGAACGGCCGGCGCCGTTTCCTACCGGGTGGAGCGCAGCACCGATGGGTCGACGTGGAGCCTCCTACTGGACGGCGCGGTTGGAACCAACGGCTCCCCCGTGTCCGATTCCGCGCCGGTCCGGGGGGCTCGATACCGCGTGGTCGCGATTTCCGCGGAGGGGACCGAGAAATCATCGGAAGTGGTCACTGCAGGACCTGGCGAGCGCGTACTCGTCGATCCGTTGGCGGACTTCACTCAGACTTCAGCGGATGAGGACGCGGCGCTCGTTGCTCCTTCGGGAGCCGTCGCCGGCAGCGAGCGTGCGATGGTGGAATGGTCGTTTCCGGGCACGACACGTGCCTCGTTCAGTCTTTCCCGAGATGCTCAGGCGCGGGTCGAGGTGCATGACGGTCTGGGCTGGCGCTCGGTGCCGATCAAGACCACACGCACCTCGAACGGAACCTCCCTCGAGGTCGCTGGATTCGTGGCGGAGAAGATTCGCGTGGTGTGGACCGAAGGGGCGCTCCATCGAGCCATGCTGGCTGTCGAGCCGGATCTTTTCGATCCGGCCGAGGACTTCTCCCTGATGTCAGCGAAGTCCGGAGATCTCAAGATCGACGGGACGAACCGCGCCTATCTGGACGGAGATTCCGCCCGATTGGCGCGAAATTCCATTACCGGGGCCGAGTCGGCAAC
Source organism: Microlunatus sp. GCM10028923 (assembly GCF_042666975.1). Taxonomy (NCBI): domain Bacteria; kingdom Bacillati; phylum Actinomycetota; class Actinomycetes; order Propionibacteriales; family Propionibacteriaceae; genus Microlunatus; species Microlunatus sp. GCM10028923. The sequence goes on from NZ_JBHTFF010000026.1 coordinate 8,373, forward strand.
CTGGAAACTGCCGGACGTCAATCGCGTCGAATTCGTGGCGTATTCGTGGCCCCACCAAGAATCCATGCCGCTGGAATTGTCGGCGTCGAGTGACGGTCAGAACTTCTGGGAGTTGTCACCGCCTCAGGTCGCCACAACGAAGGAGTCGGGGGATGGGTGGGCCAGGGAGGTTTACACCGTCCGCTCACTCTCCGACGCGGCGTACATCCGGGTCGCCTGGCCCGAAGGCAAGTGGGGGCGGGATGGCCAGACCTGGACGCCGCAGATCGCCGAGGTCCGCCTCTTCGCGGCGAAGTGACGGCTCCCGATTCGAGTAGGAGTTCCGGGTGATGCGTTCTTCTCGCGGGTGAAGCGCGTGACGATCTCCGACGTCGCCCGCCGTGCCGGCGTCTCGATCGCCGCAGTGTCCTCGGCGCTCAACGGCGGACATCACGTGTCCGACGCCACACGCGCCCGCATCGAACTCGTCGCGGCTGAGCTCGGCTGGGCGCCGGCGAGCGCCGCCCGGTCGTTGGCGGGTGCACGTACCGACACAATCGGACTCATGCTGCAACGCGATCCGGAAAGCATCGGTGTCGAATCGTTCCATATGCAGTTCCTCGCCGGCATCGAGCGAGAGCTGTCGTCGCGGTCGTACGGCCTGTTGCTGCAGATCGCGTCGACCCAGGGCGACGCGCTCGCTAAGCAGGTCGCCGGAATGCTGTCCGCCACGGTAGTTGCTGCCGATCATCCGGTGCCCGATCTCTCGAAATCTCGTCGACGAACGGCCCCGTACGGTGGCGACTGAGACTAGAAACGAGACTAGAAGGACCCTCGCCACACCTGCCCCGCCCCCCTCGTAGGCGCCCGTTTTTGGCTGGAACGGAGCGCGTCAAAGGTAAGAGCAGACGAGTTCCTGACACCCGATCCGAAACGGTCGGGTGCCCCGGTCTTGATCAACCTCGATCACACTCGACGCGTTCGGTCGACACCTGCCGACTCTGACTCTTCCGGCGTCGACGGACACGGGCAGACGAACAGCTCTACGTCTCCGCCGGCATACGGACTGAGTTGGACACGAAGGCGTTTCGGATCGGGTGTCAGGAACTCGTCTGTGGCCCTTGACGCGTGGAGTGGAGGCCAAACACTGGTCCTACGAGGGGGACGGGGCAACGCGACGTACAAGCCATCCATCGGGGCACATGGTCTGTCACCATGGACTGACGCCGTCCCGCCAGCACATGGCTTCTCGGATCCCGGCGGCGAAGGTGTGCTGGTCGGCCAGTTCGACGGGGCGGAGCCGGTGCTCACCTTGGATGAGTGCGTCGCCGGTCCAGAGGGGAATGACGTGCAGGTGCAGGTGCCAGACGTCCTGATTGCCGGCCGGCTCGTTGTGCTGGCGTAGCGAGGTGCCCTCGCAGTGTTCGACCTCGACCAGGGCGCGGGCGGCGCGGCGACACGTTGCCAACAGCGGCCCGGTCAACGCGTCCGGCAAGACATAGAGGTGTTCGACATGATCAATCGGCACGACGAGCAGGGTGCCCGGGTTGGTCTCCCACCAGTGCGGCGAAACGATTACCGCTGTCGCCACGTCCCGGTAGACCAGGTTATCCGGCGTGCTGATCGGCGTCGAGCCGCCCGCCAGCAAGACGCAGAACGGACAGACATACCCTGCCGGTTCATGAGACCGCCACACATCCGCAGAAATCTACCTGGTTCGTGATGGCGAGTCGGCCGGGCAGAGTGGCGGCGTGCCAGAGCGCCGCCCGGCCGCAGGCGGCCCGGAGGGCCGCCCTTGATCCAAGAAAGGTCAATTCGTCAACGGAGATTCAATCTCGCTGGGGGGCGGTGGGAGTGCGGAATGCGTTGGAGGCCTCGGGCCGAGGGACGGTCGGGGATTGTTGACGACCGGGCGGACGAAGAGGGGCTGCTCGGGCTTGGGCGGGGCGGTTCGGCCTTCGCGGTGGCCTCCCACGCCGCCTGGGGTGTGACGCGTCCGGGTAGTTCGGCCAAGCATCCCGGACGGTCGTGCGCAGTCGCCTGCGTTGCGACCGTGGGAACCAGGCCCTATCGGCCCCAGACCAACGGCAAGATCGAACGTTTCCACCGCACCCTCGCCGACGAATGGGCCTACGCCCGCCTCTACACCTCCGAAGCCGAACGCCGCACCGCCCTACCCGGCTGGCTCCACTTCTACAATCACCACCGAACCCACTCCGCCACCGGCACCACACCCATCACCAGACTCAACAACCTGCCTGGACATCACAGCTAGGAGGCTTGCCCGCTGGGTCATGGTGTGGGTGTGTGGTTGGTGTTGGCGTTGAATGTCACTGTGGCGGTGAGGCCGCCGGTGGCACGGGGTCGGATGTTGAGGTCGGCACTGTGTGCACGAGTGATGGAGGCGACGAGGGCGAGGCCGAGGCCGGCGCCGACGTGGTGGGTGGCGGTTGTTCGGCTGCGTCCGCTTCCACGTCGGAAGGGTTCGATGAGTTCGGTGACTTCTTGGTCCGTGAGTTTGGTGCCGGTGTTCTCGATGGTGATTCGTGGTTGGTCGGGGTTGCCGCCGACGCTGACCCAGATATGGCCGTCGACCGGGAGGTTATGGACGATGGCGTTGCGGACCAGGTTGTTGACGAGTTGTTCGAGGAGGATGGTGGAGCCGTTGATGTGTCTGGATTCGGTGTCGATATTGATGGAGATGCCGTGTTGATCGGCTAGTTTCGTATTCGATTCGGTGATGTGGTCGGTGATGAGGGCGAGGTCGACGGGTTCGAATTCGAACTGGGAGGCGTCGATGCGGCTGAGGAGGAGTAGTGCCTCGGTGAGTTCGATGGCTCTGGCGTTGGCTGCGTCGAGTTCGGTGAGTACGGCCTGAGCGTCGGCGTGGGGGTCGGTGCGGCCGACTTCGATGAGGGAGCGTGAGATCGCGAGTGGTGTGCGTAGTTCGTGTGAGGCGTTGGCGGCGAAGCGTTGGTGCTCGCCGACGCTGCGCTCGATGTAGGTGAGCATGTTGTCGAAGGCGTCGGCGACCTGGCGGAATTCATCCTTGGGTCCGGTGAGGCGGATGCGATGACTGAGCGAGCCCTCGGCGCTCAGACGGGCGGCGGACCTGATCGCGTCTAGCGGACGCAGCATACTCCCTGCGAGGAACCAGCCTCCCAGCATACCCGCGGCGGCTAGACCGAGCAGGCCCAAGCTTCGGAACTCTATACCTCTCTCAAGGTACTCAAGGATTAGATTCATGAAAGCCATGAACCATCCCTCGGGCGGTGGAGTTCCTCCCACTCGCCGTTCGCCGGCAATGCCTCGAAGCACGTAAAGCAAATTGGCTGCTTCCAAGATGAGTGCGACGAGGGGGATCAGGGCGGCGTAGCTGAGCGCGAGTTTGAATCGGGCGCTGAGCGCACGTCGCCTGGTCATTGTGGATCTCCGTCCGTGTGAGCCGAGGTCGATCCAGTATCCGTCACCTGGCAACGCGGCCGCGATGCGGATGGACCGCCGGGCAACGCCCGGCGGGTCAGGGTGTGGCTGTGTGGTTGGCCTCGATGTTGAATGTCACGGTGGCGGTGAGGCCGCCGGTGGCACGGGGTCGGATGTTGAGGTCGGCATTGTGTGCGCGGGTGATGGAGGCGACGAGGGCGAGGCCGAGGCCGGCGCCGACGTGGTGGGTGGCGGTTGTTCGGCTGCGTTCGCTTCCACGTCGGAAGGGTTCGATGAGTTCGGTGACTTCTTGGTCCGTGAGTTTGGTGCCGGTGTTCTCGATGGTGATTCGTGGTTGGTCGGGGTTGCCGCCGACGCTGACCCAGATATGGCCGTCGACCGGGAGGTTATGGACGATGGCGTTGCGGACCAGGTTGTTGACGAGTTGTTCGAGGAGGATGGTGGAGCCGTTGATGTGTCTGGATTCGGTGTCGATATTGATGGAGATGCCGTGTTGATCGGCTAGTTTCGTATTCGATTCGGTGATGTGGTCGGTGATGAGGGCGAGGTCGACGGGTTCGAATTCGAACTGGGAGGCGTCGATGCGGCTGAGGAGGAGTAGTGCCTCGGTGAGTTCGATGGCTCTGGCGTTGGCTGCGTCGAGTTCGGTGAGTACGGCCTGAGCGTCGGCGTGGGGGTCGGTGCGGCCGACTTCGATGAGGGAGCGTGAGATCGCGAGTGGTGTGCGTAGTTCGTGTGAGGCGTTGGCGGCGAAGCGTTGGTGCTCGCCGACGCTGCGCTCGATGTAGGTGAGCATGTTGTCGAAGGCGTCGGCGACCTGGCGGAATTCATCCTTGGGTCCGGTGAGGCGGATGCGATGACTGAGCGAGCCCTCGGTGGTCTTCCGGGTCGCTTCTCTGATTTCCTGTAGCGGGCGCAGAATTCGTCCCGCCAGGAACCAGGCACCGAATACTCCAATGATGAACAGACCAATAATTCCAAAGAAGAATCCCCCCGTTTCTAGCATGAGAACCTGAAAGTAGTTCATCATGGTTGCGCCGTCGCCTGTTGGCTCGGAGGGGTGTAGCCTCTCGTATTCCAGGTTCCGCCAGACATAGTTCAGGTACAGGAATACCATGAGTCCGAAGCAGGCGATGACGAACACGGCGGCATAGCTGAGCGTCAGTTTGAACCTTACGCTAAGCGTAGGTCGCCGAATCATGTTGGATCTCCATCGTGTGTCGGGCGAGGACGATCCAGTATCTGGCACCTGGCAAGAGGACCACAATGCCGATGGGCGTCGAGCCAACCGCTGCGGCGTGTTCAACTCATTTGCTGTTGCCATCACCGATGTGCTCGCCCGCCAGGATTGCCGCACCTAGTCCCGCGATCGCGGCCGCACCGACTCCGAGTGGTAACACCGCACTGCCGGTGTCCGGAAGTTCACCGGCCGCGCCGGAGCTGTCGCCGTGCCCCGTGCCGGCGCTGGTCCCGGAGGGGGTGGTCTGTGCGGGGCTGGGTTCGGACCGGCCGGGATGCGTGGTCATGGGCTCGGTGGGACTGCCTTGGGTAGGGCCGGGTTCTGTGGGAGTGGCCTGGCTGGGTCTGGGATGGGTCGGGGTGGATGGTGCCGGACTCGGTTCTGTCGCACCTGTATCGGAAGGTGTCGGCTCCGTCGGACTACTGGACTCCGTCGGGGTGGATTTGGAAGGACTGGCCTCTGTCGGGGTTGGCTCTGGCTTGGGTGAGTACCCGATCCGCCCGGTCACTCGCCTTAGAAAGGTTTCGTCTTCGACGCACCGGAGTTCGACGTCGTACCAGCCTTCGTCGGTTTTCCACCGCTGCTCGGTGCGGTCGCCGGCAGCCACCCGCAGAGTCCGTGTGTCGCCCTCGAAGGCGAGCGGACGCAGTTTCAGCGTGACGTCGTCGGGTCCTCCGTTGACGACCGTGAGAGTCAGATCGCGACCTTCGGTGCGGTGCTCGAGATACACGCCGGCAGCTGCACCGGCTCGGGTGCCCTTGGCCTCGTGCCAGTACTGGTCGGGTCCTTGAACCACGATGTCCCATTCATCGGGCATCGGAAGCGTGACCCGGTCGGTCTCGCCGGGTTTGAGCCACACGTGCTCGGGCGGCGTGGACTCGGGTGCAAACACGTAGATCTGATGTGCAGCTCCCATGTCGCCGTCGTTGCGTAGCCTCACCGTTAGCCTGTTCGACGCGGCGATGGAGACCGTGGGCGAGTACGGTGTCGGCCGGCTCGGGCGCCAGCCTGGCTCTTGTTTCGGCATGGATTGAAACTGCGGGCGTTCGGGCTGCCAGCGATCGATCGGTTGCGGCACTGGTCCCGGCTGTGTGAACGTCGGGGGCTTGCCCTGGGCGTCGAAGTCGAACGCCGAGGTGAGATCGGAGCAGATACTGCGACGCCAAGCGGAGATGTTGTCTTCCCTCACGCCGGTGACCCGCTCGAGGAAACGGAGAGTCGACGTGTGGTCGGCGACCGCCGAGTCGACGAAGCCGCCGACCGTCCAGGGGGAAACGATGATCATCGGTACGCGCGGCCCGAGTCCGAGTGGCTTTCCGTCGTACCAGTCTTCGCTCGATCCGGTTGCGGGCCGCGGCGGCACCGGTGGTGGGACGTGGTCGAAGTAGCCGTCGTTTTCGTCGAAGTTGATCAGCGTCGCCGTCGATGACCAGGTGGCCTGATCGGAGGCGACGACGTCCAGCAGGTCATAGACGAGGTTGGCGCTGCCCGCCGGAGTGCCGCCCCCCGGGTGCTCGGAGAGCGCCTTGGGTGGGACGATCCACACGACGGCCGGAAGAGCGCCGGCCTCGATGTCCGCCTGGACCCGATCGAGCAGGGTGCCAGGACGGCTCCGGTACATCGCCCGATCGAAGAGAGAACGCTCGGCATCGGTGAGGCCGTCACGTCCCTTGTCGAGCTGGGCCAACAGTCGGTCCTGATCTTCCTGCGACCTGCCGTGCAGGGAATCGTAGAACCTTTCGGTGGTGGAGTACGAGCCATCGACAGCGCGGAGTACCTTGGTGCCGATCTCCGTGAACGGTTTGAAATACTCGACCGCATTGTCGGTGAAGTTGTCCCACTCCTGGTAGATCTGCCACGAGACCCCAGACTCCTCCAGCCTCTCGCAGTAAGTCGTCCACTCATATCCGGGGTGCGTGCCATCCTTGAAGGGCCACGGAATGGGGATGGGCGAGGGATAGGGATCGTTCTTTACGGCGCGCCTCCCGTCCTTCTCAAATCCGGTCATGCCGGTCCAGAAATAGTTCCGGTTCGGGTTGGTGGAACCGAAGATGGAACAGTGATACGCGTCAAGGATCGTGAACGTGTCGGCGAGTTCGTAATGGAAACGCAGATCGGACCGGTCGTAGTAGGTCATCGATCCGATGCCCTTTGCGGGCACCCACCGGTCGTACCAACCATCGGCCCACGCGTCGACCGAGTCGGTGAATCCGTGGGGAAGTGTGTCGAGGTATTCGATATCGGAAGCGGATCGATTGGCCTCCTTCGCCGATTCTCGCAGAGAGAACGGGAGCACATCTTCATCGTCATCGTCATCAGGCTGCTCGAAAACGGTCCCGCCGCCGCGGCGCCGGAGCGGAGATCGATCGCCGAAGCCTCGGACGCCCCTGAGGCAACCGAAATAGTGATCGAAGGAACGGTTCTCCTGCATCAACAGGATCACGTGCTCCACGGCGTCAAGTCCGCCGGTCGGCATCGGCTGTGCCATTGCCTGGCGCACGGATGGCGGTAGGAGCGAGCCAGCCGCCACAAGGCCAGCAACGACTCCTGTGGATTTGAGAAGTCCGCGACGGGTCATGCCCTTCCCGGCGCTGCTGTTGGAAGTGTGGGAGGTGCGCTGGTCAGCCATGATCGGTAACCGAACACCGGGAGGTGAACACAGAGTTAACCGAAGAGAGCTCGCTGCAATTCTACCTAGGTAGTTTCTCGCTGTGCATTGGTCTTCCAGGCTATGTCGCGACGTGGGCCCATTGGCTGCCAATGATCATCCGATCAAGCCGAACCGCTTATGTTGCAGGAAGCCGTCTCAGCTCGACTGGGGTAGTGGCACAACCCGGGGCCTCCGTACAAACCGGGGCGGTCATGAGGGTGTCACGCCGGCGACCGGTACCCGTGCCGACATGACGAGGAGAGACACGAGTTCGTCGTAGGGGATCCCGGCAGCCTCGAACATCCGCGGCACCTGCGAAGCTGGGGTGAATCCAGGTACTGTGTTCACCTCGTTCAGCACGAGCCCGTCCGCCGTGACGAAGAAGTCCACTCGCGCGACACCGCGACAGCCGAGCGCGTTGAACATGACGGTCGCGCTGTGCGTGAGTTCGTGGCGATCGGAGTCGGTGAGTTCGGCCGGGACCGTGAATCGTGTAGTGCCGTCGTACTTGGCGGCGGTGTCAAAGAGCCCCGACGTATGAATTTCCAAAGGCGGCGCCACGATGAGTGTGTCATCCGCCTTGCGGAGGATGGCGATATCAATCTCCCGACCACGGACGTAAGGCTCGACAAGCACCTGATCGCCGATCGCCGCAGCCGACCGGAGCCCGACCGCGAACTCGCGATGGTTGGTAGCGAGCGAGACACCGTAGCTCGAACCGGCACGTACCGGCTTCACGACTACCGGTCCGGTGATCTGGAGCTCGTCGATGTCGCTGATCCGGACGACTCGGCCGGCGGCTGTTGGCAGACCTTCGGCGCGGGCGACCAACTTCGTCAACTGTTTGTCCATGCCGACCGCACCGGCGTGGAGGTCCGAACCCACCATCGGCACCATGGCCAAGGCGCATAGCGCTGCGAGTGAGCCATCCTCGCCGAGCGGCCCGTGTACCGCGGGAAACACCGCATGGGCTTCGCCAACGATTCTCAGCGCACCAGCAAGGCTGGCAATCACGGTGTCCCCCAGTGGCTTCAGGCAGTGTGTCCATATCCCGGTGCGCTCGATAGCCAGTTGCTCCACCTGGTACCGACTGCGGCGAAGGGACGCGGCCACGGCATCCGCAGAGGCGAGCGAGACATCATGTTCAACGTTTTGTCCGCCGCCGATGACGACTATGGTCTGATTCATCGGTGTACCTTCCGAACGCGCGGCCCGATGCCGCTGACGATCACATGCGGGATGGTGCCGGCCCACTCCGCCCACTCTGCGATTGTTGGTGCGCCGGTGCCTTCGGGGCCGAAGATCGTGGCGACGGTCCCGCGTGGATAGGCCATCTGACCGGTGTCAACGACAATCTGATCCATCGATACCTTCCCGACGATCGGATGTCGCTGGTCCCCAATCAGGACGGACGCGGCAGTGGACAAGGCGCGAGGGATCCCGTCGGCATAGCCCAGCCCGATCACCGCGAGGTGCGTATCACAACGGGTCACGTAACTACCCCCGTAGCCCACTCGTGTTCCTGGTCGAGCGGTGCAAGAGTGGACGATCGGCGCGGACAGCCAGGCCGCGCCACGCAATGGCACCGTCCCCGACGGATCGATCCCCACCAGCCCTGCACCGATTCTGACCAGGTCAAAGTGGCTTGCAGGATCGGTGAGCGTGGCAGCCGTGGATGCGAGGTGGCGAATGAGCGGACCAAATTCGTCCCCCATCATCCGTTCAGCTTCGCTGAGCCGCCGCACCCCGCCTTCGTTCAGCTTCGGATCGGCCCGATCGGCGTCTGGAAGGTGTCCCATCAGGCCGACGACCTCAATCCGTCCTAGGCGAACGCCGCGACGGGCGATCCGCTTGAGGGCTGGCCAGTCGTGGCGAGGTACTCCTCCTCGCGCTATGCCGGCGTCGACGTTCAGATGTACCCGGACCGGCGCGATCGCCCGGTGCACGAGGTCAGCGAGTTCCTCGATCGAGCCGACGGCGACATCGACCTTGCCTTGCACCGCGGCGGAAACGTCGATACCACTCGGGTGCAACCAGGCAAGGATCGGCGCATCGATGCCTGCATGACGCAGCCGGCGACCGTCGGCGATGTCCGTGACCCCGAGCCAGGTCGCACCAGCATGGAGCGCGGCACAGGCCACGTACAGCTGTCCATGACCGAAAGCGTCGGCCTTGACTACAGCCATGACCTCGGCGTCGGTGAACGTACGAACTGTGGTGACGTTTGCGGCGATGCCGGCCAGCTCGGCAGTGAAGGTCGGGCAGGGGACGAGCATGTCCGATCGAGGTGGCGATGTGGTGGTCACCGTGTCTCACTCGCGTTTTGGAACATCGGCGGGCAAAGCCCAGAGTCAGCCTCAGGGCGGCGCAGTTCGAAATGCCAGCCTTCGTTCACATATGTTTGGCGTAGCCCGAACTTCGCGCCATTCTGCCGAAGCCAAGCGGCGGCCTCACTCGGCCCCACGTCGATCGCTGCTCCATGCACGTGAGCCGAGTTCTCTGGCGTCGCGACTCTGCGACGGGCCTCCTCCTTGGACCCGTAAAACCGAATCGCATCGCCGAGCAGGATCGACTGGTAACGGCGACTCCGCCAACCACTGTTGACTCGAACTTCGATGCCGTCCTCGGCCGCTGCATCGGCGGCGTTGAGGAGTGCCTGCCTCAATTCCGGATGGAGGTTGGCTACCGCGGGGACGTTGGCCGTCGGCAAGACCGAGCCGTTCACCTGACCCTCGCTCACCAAAGGTGGGGAGGCTTTCGTAGGCGGCGGCCGTCGGCCGGTGGTGGTCGCGGCGAGTCCCAGCCCGAACACGACGACGCCGAGCAAGGCTGATTTCATGCTGAAGGGGCCCGAATGTTGCGATTTCTGCCTGTTGATGATCATGGGCTGAGTTCACACCAGCAGACGTTGTCAGGTGGTCAGGCGATCTCGTTAGCGTTTCGCAAGCTCAAGCTGTTTACGCTGGCGAAAGGTGCGGCTCGTTAAGCTCACGGATTGTGCGGGTCCTTATTTTGGAAGATGAACCGATCATGGCGAAATCCATCCGCGACGGGCTGCGGCTCGAAGCGATCGCGGCTGACGTCGCCGGCGATGGGCATGCCGCCATCGAACTTCTCGCCCTCTATACCTATGATGTTGCGGTCCTTGACCGGGACGTTCCGGGACCGAATGGTGACGACGTTGCACGAATGATCATCTCCTCGGGCAGCGGTACTCCCGTCCTTATGCTCACGGCTGCCGATCGCCTCGACGACAAGGCGACCGGATTCGAGGTGGGTGCTGACGACTATCTGACCAAACCATTCGACATGCGGGAACTCGTGCTCCGATTGCGTGCTCTCGTACGGCGGCCGGCCCGGGTCGTCCCGCCCTCCCTCGATATGGCCGGCATTCGGCTGGACCCATTCCGTAGAGAGGTCTACCGGGATGGCCGCTACGTCTCGCTGACCCGGAAGCAGTTCGCAGTCCTCGAGGTATTGATGGGGGCAGGCGGGGGTGTGATCAGCGCCGAGGAGCTCCTCGAACGTGCCTGGGATCAGAACGCGAACCTCTTCACCAACACCGTCCGGGTCACCATGTCGATCCTGCGTAAGAAGCTCGGTGGGCCAGCGGTGATCACAACGGTCCCAGGAGTCGGGTACCGGTTCGATCCCGGAGCGTCTGGTGGGTAAGGTGCCCTCGCTGTGCGGATGGACCACAACATCTTCGGTGAAGGCCCTTCCAACAGATGCTTAGGCGCATCGCCGGGTCGGTACGATTCAGACTCACCTTGAGTTACGCCGCGCTGATCGCTGCCACCGGCGGAGTTCTGATGGTGGTTGTGTTCGTCTTCCTCCTGCGTTACATCCCCCGGACCGGCGCTTTCGTGAACCGAAGCGGTGATTGGGCGCCCAGCCGGCATGATCTGCTGGACGCCTTCCTGCCAAGGGCTCTCGGAACCCTCGGTGTGCTGATCGCCCTCGGCCTCGTCATCGGATGGCTGCTTGCCGGCAGGATGTTGCTTCCGCTGCGCAAGATCGAGTCGGCCGCGCGACTCGCCGCCGGCGGCTCATTGCGCCACCGCGTTTCGCTGAACGGACCGCACAACGAATTTCGGCGCGTGGCCGACACCTTCGACATGATGCTAGCCCGGATCGAGCGGAACGTCGGCGAACATCAGCGGTTCGCGGCCAATGCATCCCACGAATTACGGACGCCACTCGCCATCACTCACAACGTGATCGAACTGGCTCGCGCGGACCCCGACCGCGACATCGAAGTCGTACTTGCCGAGCTGGCATCGATGAACTCCAGAGCGATCAGCCTGACGGAAGGACTCCTGCTTCTCACCAAGATCGAACGTCAGCCGATCGTGCCGGAACAGATCGACCTGGCGCTGGTCGTCGAAGACGTCGTCGAGACACCTACGCTGGTGGACGCATCCGGCGATGTGTCGATTCAGATCGTGACCGAACCGGTCTGGGTGTCCGGCGCACCGGTGCTGCTGCGGCAACTCGTCGCCAACCTGCTCAGGAACGCAGTAGTGCACAATGTTGCGGCCGACCCGATCGTCTACGTTCGGGCCGACCGGACTGCGGATGGACGCGCGAGAATCATGGTGGAGAACACGGGCGTGCCGCTCACCGACGAGCAGGTCGTAGCGTTCATCGAGCCATTTCAGCGGGGGGCGAATCGCACGCGAATGGCCGGACCTCACCAGGTCGGCGCAGGCCTGGGCCTGGCCATTGTTGACTCCATCGCTCGGGCGCACGATGCGGACCTGCGACTGCGAGCTCGACCAGGCGGCGGGCTGATCGTCGCGGTGCTGTTCCCGGCTGCCCGTAGCGGGTCCGATCACCGCCCGGACCCGCCGCCCCACGCCGGGGTGCCAGGCAGCTCAAGCCTTGAGCTGCGACACGGTAACCATGGTGAATCCACGCTTTTTGAGCTGCTTAATCAACTCGGGTACGGCGTCGGCCGTTGACTGGTGGATATCGTGGAGTAGCACGGTCTCGCCGGCGTCGATGTCTGCGAGCACGCTCCTGACGACCTTGTTCGCGTCCTTGGACTCCCAGTCCCGAGAGTCAACATCCCACATCTTCTGCCGATAGCCGAGCTTCTCTACGATTTCCCGAACGGTGGCGTTCGTGGCACCGTATGGCGGACGCAACAGGATCGGCTCGACACCGGTGGCTTTCTTGATCGCCGCACCCGAGTCCGACACGCTCTTCCTGATCTGGTCCGGAGACTGCTTCGCCAGCGACGAGTGATCCCAGGAGTGGTTGGCGATCTCGTGGCCTTCCTCCACGACCTTACGCGCCAAGTCGGGGTACTCCTGTGCGCGCTCACCGAGCATGAAGAAGGTCGCTTTGGCGTTCTCCCGCTCGAGGGCGGCCAGCACGTCGTCGGTCGATCCCGACGCAGACGGCCCGTCGTCGAAGGTCAGCGCGACACACTTCGCCCGGTTGCAGTCGACCGATGCCCGAGCGGGCTTGTCCTCCCTCTCAGGGGCGGTCCTCTCAGGGGCGGCCCGGACCCGCTCGAGGGCTGGCTGGACGCTGCCGCACGCGGCTGCGGTTCCGGCCAGGGTCAACACGGCCAATCCCGTGAGCCCGCCTCGCAGCGAGCGCGAGAACCGCGCGACGAGGAGACGGCGTTTGGAGATCTGATGCACTAGTTCAGTCATGTACCCATTCCGCCACGGCGCCCGTTGCAACGGGGTCAAGAGTTTTCGTTATCGATCGATGCGGTCGTGTCGGTCCAGATTCTTTACGTTCCGAACATCTCGGACTTGCTAACGTCCCGGTAGCCGCCTCGCTCCGAGCGCGCGGCTGAAGATGATCAGCCTTTGGTGGTGCTACTCGGGAGGTTCCGTGATTGTGGGGTTTCGACAGGCCCGGCGTTCTGCGTGGGCGCTGATAGTTGCAGCGGTCACTGCTGGTGTGATGTTGGTACCGGTGACCGCTGCGGCGGACCCGAAAGACGAGTCGGCCACGAAATCCAAGGCCGAATCACCAACCTCGACAGCAGCACCGGAGCGGGATTTTCCGGACCCCAACGACGCGAAGATCGCCGAGTCGGCTGATTCGATCGCTGACATTACGCCGCCCAGTATTTACGACAATTTCGGTGCAGGAAAAACAGACCAATTCAAGATCGGACCTCCGCAGCCAGGTGGTTCAGTGGCGGGACCGGAGGTCGAGGCCGGGCTGCGCCAGTTCTACGCACAGCGGATTGAGTGGGAGTCCTGCACCGATTACCGGATCGGGATGAGCGAGGAGCTCACCGGGACGGTGTCGAAGGCCCGGTTTTCCTGTGGCTACGGCATCGTGCCACTGAACTATGACGAACCGGACGGTCCCACCGTAGCCGTCGCATTGACGCGGCTCAGCGTCGGCGACCAGAAGAAGAAGGGCACGATCTTTGTCAACCCCGGTGGGCCTGGTGGGTCGGGCATGGGCATCGTCTGGAACCTCGAAGAGCGACTCTACGAGCTCGGGATGCTCAACGACTATGACGTGATCGGGTTCGACCCGCGCGGTGTCGGCTCGTCGGCTCCGTCGATCCAATGCATCTCCAGTGCCTACTTCGACTTCCTGCGCGAAACCGCCCAGGCGCCTGAAGACAACATGAAGAACTGTGTCCGGGACACCGCACGTGGATTCGAGGGAATCGATTCCACTGAATTCCTTCGCAATGTTGGTACGAATAACGTCGTCAAGGATCTTGATGTCTTCCGGAGTGCAGTTGGTGATGCGCGGCTGAACTACCTCGGATACTCCTACGGCACGACTATCGGCTACGCCTACGCTCAGCAGTTTCCCGAGCGCATCCGAACTATGGTGATCGACGCGATTACCAACCCGTTCCAGAACAATCCCGAGGTGGCAGAGCAGTACAGTGAATTCACGCAGAACGACGAAGAGGAGAATGACGAGGTCTTCCAACGACTGGCTGAAGAGTGTGTGGAGAACGACGGCTTCGAGTTCGGCGGAAGGAAGGTTCCATGCGCTCTGGGTGATGACGTCGATCTAGCCAAGGAAGAGTTCGCCAAGATAGCCGACTTAGCCAAGTCTCCAATCTGGAGCGTCCAGAAGAAGCGGTGGATCTCCACGAACTCGGAAGGGGGCGGGGAAATCGACGGCGCGCTCAGGATGGCCAAGTACAGCGAGAGGCTGTGGCCAACTTTGAACGCCGGTCTGGATGCGGTGAAGAACGGTGAGGACCCCGCGGACATCATCAATCTCAGCGACATGTACTTCGATCGGGCCGCGGACGGCAGCTATCGTGACAATGGAACGGCGAAGCTCATGGTGATCCGGTTCTGCGCCGACCAGGAGCTCGGGTTCCTTGCCACTCTGCTGTACTGTCCGGACGGGAACATCCGTGCCAGCGAGCCGCTGGCTAAGGGTCGGCCGATCAAGGCGCTGACGAACATTCTGGCTATCGCCGGCACCTATGACAACGCCACCCCCTATTCGGAGGGTGTGGTGGCCGCGAAGGCCTCAGGGGCGACGTTGGTCTCGGTCGCATCGAACTCCCACGGCTCCTATATGGCGGCCGACATCGAGTGCGTCGACCAGCTGACCACGAACTACTTCCGTACCCTCCGGGTCTATCCCACGCCCGGCAAGGAGGGCGTCGATACGAAGGACATCTATTCCAAGAAGACGATCAGCGACCAGTGCCAGGTGGACACCGAATGGCGCCCTGAGCCTCGGATGGCTGCCCTCGATCCGGCCGCTGGCGGCGAGCAACTTCGGGTTCGTGGCACGGGCCTTACCTTCGGCGGTCTCTACCGAA
This sequence comes from Microlunatus sp. GCM10028923, assembly GCF_042666975.1. Taxonomy (NCBI): domain Bacteria; kingdom Bacillati; phylum Actinomycetota; class Actinomycetes; order Propionibacteriales; family Propionibacteriaceae; genus Microlunatus; species Microlunatus sp. GCM10028923. The sequence continues at coordinate 23,469 of NZ_JBHTFF010000026.1, forward strand.
TCGAGCTCGTCGATGGCGCTGGACGGCCTGTCCTGTTCGCCCCGGAAGACCTTCCTGCCGATGCGAGTGGCACCCTGTCCGCCACCATCGCCGTCCCGGAGGACTTCCCACCTGGCACCTATACGGCCAGGATCCGCGGAGTTGAGGACATCACCGCCGTCCTTGAGCCGGCCACGTCTGCAGTTCGGATCACTGCCGCCGAGGACCCCGCACAGCCCGACGATCCGAAGGATGATGAGCAGTCCGACGATCCGAAGGATGATGAGCAGTCCGACGATCCGAAGGATGATGAGCAGTCCGACGATCCGAAGGATGATGAGCAGTCCGACGATCCGAAGGATGATGAGCAGTCCGACGATC
>NZ_JBHTFF010000026.1:23925-35648 GCF_042666975.1 Microlunatus sp. GCM10028923
GTCCGACGATCCGAAGGATGATGAGCAGTCCGACGATCCGAAGGATGATGAGCAGTCCGACGATCCGAAGGATGATGAGCAGTCCGACGATCCGAAGAGTGATGAGCAGTCCGACGATCCGAAGGATGACGAGCAGTCCGACGAACAGGATCAGCCGGACGAGGACCAGGACGGCGACGCGGCTACTGGCGAGAAGAAGGACTCTGCGGGCAGTCCTCCAGGAGGACAGTCGGGCGACCCTGGCATCAACACCGGCGACGATGGGCGCGAGGATGCAGGGCCTGATACGACAACTGCGACACTGCCGGATACAGGCGGACCATCACTCTTGCTCGCAATCCTTGGGATCGCCGTCGTAGCAGCCGGGGCAGCCGCAATGGTCTTCGCTCGTAGGCACTGAAGAGGGCGAACCGTCTCGCCTGCAACGGCGAGGCGGGTCACCTCCCACCGTTCTATCACCCGGATCGCGAATCGACCTGGCTCTGACTAGCCCGGATCCGCGGTCGTCGATTGCGGGGCGGCACATAGAACGATGGGCTATCCTTCGCGCCATGCGGATCCTGGTACTGGAGGATGAACCATCCCTCGCGAAGGCGATCCGGGCTGGGTTGCGCTTGGAAGCGATGGCCGTGGACGTCGCCGACACGGGCGATGCGGCGCTTGAGTTGCTTGGGTTGAACAGGTACGACGTGGCCGTACTCGATCGTGACGTTCCGGGGCCTCGTGGCGAGGACGTCGCTCGAGAGATCGTCACCTCAGGTGTGGGCACACCGATTCTCATGCTCACTGCGGCTGACCGGCTCGACGACAAGTCGACTGGATTCGAGGCCGGCGCAGACGACTACCTGACCAAGCCTTTTCATATGAAGGAGCTGGTGCTCCGGCTCCGGGCGTTGGGTCGACGCTCCGACCGTGCGGTGCCACCGGTACTAGAGTTGTCTGGTATACGGCTCGACCCATTCAGGCGCGAGGTCTACCGCAACGGTCAGTACATCCAGCTCACTCGAAAACAGTTCACGGTGCTCCACATTCTCATGCTGGCCGACGGCGGGGTGGTCAGTGCCGAGCAATTACTTGAGCGGGCCTGGGACGGCGACGCGGACCCCTTCACCAATGCCATCCGCGTCACCGTGTCCACGCTGCGGAAGCGTCTGGGGAACCCGTGGATCGTCACAACGGTGCCGGGCGTCGGGTACCGGATCGGCACGGATTCAGCAGGAGGTGGAGGCGCGAGTGGGTAGGCGGCCGGCGCTAAGCGCCCGCTTCAAGCTAACGCTCAGTTATGCCGCCGTGTTCCTCGTCGCCAGTTCCGCGATCCTCGCTTTGATGTACCTGCACTATGCGTGGCCCGTTATCACGTATAAGGGCCGTGTAGAAGGTAGATGGTCTCCGACGCCCTTGGGCGAGTATGTCAAGGTCGTTTGGGAAGAGGTCCCGATATTCTTCCTCCTGTACCTTGGTTTGTTCGTCCTGGGAACTTTAGGATCCTGGATGCTGGCCGGGCGGATGTTGCGGCCGTTGAACGAAATCGGAATGGCGGCTCGTATGGCCATTGGAGGCTCGCTCAGCCACCGTATCCAACTCTCCGGGCCGCGTGACGAATTTCGACAAGTCGCCGACACGTTCGACAAGATGTTGGCCCGGATCGAGCACAGCGTCGGGGAACATCAACGGTTCGCAGCCAACGCCTCACACGAACTTCGCACGCCACTGGCGATCACACGCACCCTGCTCGAAGTCGCCCGGACGGATCCTCACGCCGATCTCGATGCAGCGCTCGCGGAAGCCGACGCTGCGAACACTCGAGCCATCGAACTCACTGAGGCACTGCTGCTTCTCGGACGGATCGACGGAGCGCGGTTCGAGTTTGAGTGTGTCGACCTTTCCCTCATCGCCGAACACGTCACCCAGTGCAACACGCAGTTTGCAGACCAGCACGGCGTCATCGTCGAGATCGAGACTAAAGAGCGCTTCGTCGCCGGCGCCCCACTCCTTCTCGAACAACTTATGGTCAACTTGATCCGCAACGCCATCGTGCACAACACAGCCGAAACCGGACACGTGTGGATCAGGATCGACGGCGCGCCAGGACAAGCCAGAATCGTCATCGAGAACACAGGCCCAAACCTTGCTGCCGAGGAAGTTGCCGTTCTGGCGGAGCCGTTCCGCCGTGGCGCCGCGCGCACCCGCATTGCCCGCGAACAGCATGCCGGAGCCGGACTCGGCCTCGCCATCGTGGCATCCATCTGTCACGCACACGGTGCGGAGCTCGTCATGAGGCCTCGCCTCACCGGCGGCCTGGCCGTCATCGTCACCTTGCCCGCCGTCGAATCGCTGGCAGGGCAACAGAGTTCTGATCGACCACTGTATCGCTGACGCAAACTGCTGCTGGCGGGGATTCGACCGGCTGATTGCCGTGTAACTCTCGCCAGGAGGTCGATCGAATCTAGGTAGGTATTCATCGTTGAATGACTAGGTACGAGAGTCTGCCGAATGTGCAGTCTCGATGCAAGTATGCCCACGCTCGGATTGAGTGACGGCAGGAGCCGTCACGGGGGATGGCTGCGAAGCATAATCTTTACGCTCGCGAAACGACGATGATGATCTACTGGTCTGCGGATGGTCGGGCCAAGATGTTGGCTTGGTGAGTGTGGCGTATACGCATGAATCGGTTTCAGTGGCTGCCTGCGGGAGCCACTGAAGCCGATTCGTTGCAAATTCAATTGAACAGTGAACTGGGATCCTTCACACCGCAAGCTCATCGCTGGAATCGCATAGGTGTGTGCCGCGGGCTTGAACAAGGAGATTCCAGAGCAGAACGCGCTCGGGTGTCCTCACCCGAGCCTGGTGGCGCTGTCGCTGCCACCGCCCGAGTCCGGCCCATGGTGAGGAACCCCTGCCTCTTATTGCCATCGGTGGACCGGGTCTCCTCCAGGGCCAGCCCCCAGGCCCCCCAACCCCACCCCTGGGGGCTGGCCCTCTGGAGGGTCTCGGTGCGAGGGGCCTTGAGACGGGCCGACACCGATAAGCGGGGCATAAGGAATTCCGCTGACGTTGGTTTAACGGGCTCGAAGGTTAACTAGCTCTTGCCAGCCGGTACGCGGGTAACCCTGCGGGCGTAGCGGCATCGGCAACGGCAACCGATCGGCTGCCGTGACGAGTAAGTGATGCGACGGCACTTGGCAGGGGAGTCTTTTGTTACACGCAACAGTGCGCTCCGCGGCACCAGCGGGCGGCCCGGAAGTGGCCACGCTTGAGAATGACGCGGCGCACCTGACGATCACGACGAAGCAATGGCTAGCGCACTTGGGGGTCGATCTCGCCTCTCGACGCTGGCTCGGTCCATGGGGTGCCGAGACGACGAACAAGGCCAGGGAGGTACTCGACTCTAGGCGCGTCGTAGGCCTGGTAGGGAAGCCAGGAAGCGGCAAGTCCACCTTGCTGCGAGCGGCAGTTCAGGCTGGCGGAGTGGTCTTCGATCTCGACCGCTGGGCGTCGGCACGGTCGCGGCCGATCTCCTGGGAGGCTATCTCGGCCAACGTGCTCGGGCATGCTGATGAGCAGCCAGCGATCATCGTGGCGAAGTCCTCTGGAACACTTGCCCCGAGCATGATCCGACGGCTCGTCGACACGGCGCGCGACGGACGGATCAAGCTCGCGGTCCTCGCACATGACCAACAGGACCTGCCTGAAGAGGTGGCGGGGGCTGAGAAGTTCGAGGTGCCTCCCTTCGACCGGGCCCGCGCGGCGGCCCTCTTCGATCACCGATTCGGTATTCCGCCATTCGGTCCGACGCTGGAACATCTGTTGGCGCGAACCAGCCGTACGTACCGCGTGTTCTGCGACCTGGCCGACACGATGGCGAGGCGGGATGCGTTTCAGGAGCGGAATGGCTACCTGGTGGCGCGGCGGGTAGAGCTGGGCGGCGAGTCATCTGAGCTCTGCCCCCGGTATTCCTGGTGGCACCCGGGGCAGGAAGCACCCGCAGGCGCGAGTGATCTAGTGGATCTACTCGCGATCACCGGCGGAGCGGACTCCATCGACGTCATGGAGATCTTCGGGGTTCACGTCATTCGGTACCTGTTGCGGCGTGGGTCGATCAGGATGACCAAGAGCGAACGCCGAGTGCTGCCGAGCTCGCCTCTCCATGGGCAGATCGTCGACATCTCCCTTTCCCTGTCGCGGAAGTTCGAGCTCTACGCCCGATACGGACAGAAGCTCAGGCGGTCATGCAGTGACCCGATGACAGCGCATTCGATGTGGCGGTGGATGACACAACTCGGGCGCCAACCGGCCCGTGGGATCACCGCCATCGCCGCGAACCGAGCCAGCGCGACGGGCGCCGATTTCAATGATCCGTCCGACGAGAATGCGACCTGGCGCATCGCCGCGGCGTTCCGGGCCGCTGAAGAACGCGGAATTGAATCTGCTCTGAAGTACGTTAGCGGTACGGGTAGGGTGCCCCTGAACTCCTCGGAGTACCTGAGCGTCCTCCTGGACTCCGGCGACTATCTCGGGGCCGAGTCGCCCATGGAACTCGGTGGGAATCCCCCTCCGGACTTCATCGGACACAAGTCGGTCGTCGAGGCACTGGACCTTTTCAGAAGGGGATCGATCGCCGACGCGCGGACGATCGTCCGGACTCTCAACCTCAAGAGAATGTCGCTGCGGCCCTTGCTGCTCACGGCCTTCATGCGTCTTCAGATTGCGCGGATCTGCATGGACAACCGATTGGCGGATCAGACGGTCCAGCTCATTGGGTCCTCAGTCGGTTGGGATCGGCCCACCAACTCAGTTGCCCATTTCGCTGCGGCGCTCAACGACATCGAACAGGGACGGGTGAACTCCGCGGTCGTTGGCGCCGGCATCTTCCTTGATTCGATCCGTTCCGACACGCGACACGTACTCCGGGCGCCGGCGGAGGCGATCCGAGCTGTCGGCGCAGGCTCCGCCGGGGTGATCGACGGAATCGGCTCGACGGTTCCGGCGACTATCGAATTGACTGTCGGAACCCGCAGACTGCAAGGGCTGATGGGGATGCGTCTGGATCTGGACGAGGTTTCTGTCGGACGAGGTGTAGAGGAGCAGCTGGAGACCACCAGCCCTGAGCAGGATCCGTTCCTTTACGTCAACTTGGCCCTCACCTCGGCCGCCGTGGGAGTGGCGCCGCCACTGGAGGCCGCCGGGCAGGCCCTCAGCGCGATTGACTCGACCGGATTAGTGGCGATCTGGAGGCGCGTCCTTGCCGCATACGGCGTCGGTCAGGTTGGGCCAATCATTGAGGCAGCCGATGAATTGAACGTTCGCGGCTGCTGCTTGGAAAGCCAGCGGATCGCCAGGATTGCGAAGAACCTTCTCCGCCAGCCCGCGGCCCTGAACGTGTCGGAACAACAGCAGAGGTCGCTGAACGCCCTCGCAGCGCCCGCATGGTTGCTGCCCGCCGACGGCGCTCGGAGTCGGCGGCTGCTGACGGCGCGTGAGACCGAAGTTGTGGAGATGCTCCAGGAAGGGCTCTCGGACGCCAAGATCGCCGGGCTGCTCGGCCGGTCGGTACGGACTGTCCATGCGCATGTGCGGAACATACTTTCGAAGCTAGGGGCGTCGAACCGCCGTGAGGCGGTCGAGATTTGGGGCCGGATTAGGCGCTAGTAACAGGCGGCTTCGAGCCCCGCCGCCCAACTGCGTAGGCAATTTGAGGAGTACGTACGTAATGGGCGCCGCCTTAAGGCGGTGTCTTTCGTAATCGTCGGCCTAACCTGCATAGGCATTCTCGGGGCTCCTAGGGCCTAAGAAGAAGACGATCAACTATGTCGAGCATGGAAAATGTCTCGAGGCTTTCGGGTGGGAGTACTTTCAGTGAAGGAAACGACAGAACAGATGTCCAGGGGGCGCGGGCGGCGTACTCGATGGATCAAGCCATCAGTTGTGGGTTTGCTCTGCGCGTTCACGGCATGGCACATTCTTGCCACATTTCTGTGGATCGCGCCGCCGTCGGCCATCCGCCAGGTAGTGCCGGGAAACCTGCTGTCGACATACATGCTGCCGATGTTCGGTCAGAGCTGGAGCGTATTCGCTCCCGTACCGATCAACGGCGACCACAAGCTGGAGGTGCGGGCGACGCTAGGGACTGGGAAGTCGGCGCGAACCACCGAGTGGATCGATGCGACGCGGGCGGAGTTCTCAATGCTGCAGCGCCATCTATTCCCGCCCAGGGCGGCCATCATGGCGTCCCAGACCGCGACCGAAGTGAAGCAGTCATGGGAGAAACTCTCCGAGGAGCAGAAGAAGGTCGCTGCACTGGGCTTTTACAGCAATTCCGACTGGGAATCCCGGCTCAAGGCAGGACTTGGGATCCGGCCGAATCTGACGAAGACCTCTGCGGCTCGCTACGCGAAGGCCGACCACGTTGCGACGGCCTACGCGACCCAGGTTGCCTACGCGATGTGGGGAGACGAGGTGAGTGCCGTCCAGTTCCGGGTCACTCGGCAGAACGTCGTACCTTTCAAGGATCGCGACGTCCCTGGCGTCGAGCCACCGGCGCCGCAGATCGTTCCCACCGGTTGGCGCGGCACGATTGAGGAGCCTGGACAGTCCCGCTCGCAATTCCGTGAGACCTTCCGTCGGGCGGTATGGGAGTCGGGCCAGTGAAGCGATCGAACAAGAGTCGCGCGACAACGGTGACCGGCCGCGTGAGATACGCACTCGGTACCTGGACGGGCGGAGCCTGGGAAGTCCTTCGCTCCACGGTAGGAGCCAGCGGGAAATTCGCCTACGGCTGGCTGACCGAGAGCAAACACGCCCTTTACGGTCTCGCCGTCGGTCGAGTTCTACTCGGGGTCACCGGACTCGGTCTGCTTCTGACGAATTTCTCCACGATGTACTACTTTGCGGGATCGGGGTCGGCCTGGAACGGAGAAGGTGTCGAACCGATCAGTAGTTTCCCGAAGATCTGGATCTTCAGCCTGTTCCGCGCCGCTGCATTCAATGACTTCGCATTCACTGCGCTGTACATCGCTTTGGCAGCGCTTGCGGTTCTCGTGATCGTCGGGTTCAAGTCTCGGATTGTCATTCCCGTGTATTTCGTCGGCTGGGTGAGCTTCATTGAACTCAACGATGCGGTCGGTGACCAAGGTGACAACATGTATCGCATCGTGTTGCTGACCATGATCTTTGCGGACACGTCGGCGCGCTGGTCGGTCGACGCCTGGATCCGAGCGAATCGTCCCGACAGCCGACTCAACTTCGATGTAATTCGTAAGCTTGTCCCCGAGTGGGCGAGCGCGACGGTCAATAATCTGGCGCTCGTATCTATCGCTTGTCACGTGTGTTTCGTCTATGCGTCCGGGGCATTGTTCAAAGCCGGCGGTGAACCGTGGCGAACTGGCTATGCGATCTACAGTCCCCTGAAGACTCTCCGGTTCGGTGTATTTCCTGAACTCAGCGATCTCGTTCTGGCATCGGCGCCACTGGTCGCAGCGATCTGTTGGTCCACGATCATCCTCCAAATGGTCTTCCCTGTCGCTCTGCTCAACCGATTCAGCCGGATCATCGCTCTGGTGGGCATCACGGGATTTCACATCGGCATCGCCGTACTCATGGGCCTCCCTTGGTTCTCCATGGCGATGATCGCGATTGACACCATCTTCATTCGGGACGTGACCTGGCAGGCGATCGGCGAGCTCTTCCGACGGGGGGTTCAAGCCGGTCGAGACTCCAGCCCGGAACTGAGGAAAGCGAGTTCGGCGCGACCGCTGCCGGCCGTGCATGGCGCGGCCGCGCCATTTGCGAAGAAGCCCCGGGAGGACGCGGTCAAGGGAGCCCGAGTCTGATGCGGGGCAGGCTCACCATGTATCGACGGGGCCACACCGGACGCGTGAACGTCGTGGGGGCGGGCCCCAACGGTCTGGCGGCGGCCGTCGTCCTTGCGCGGGCAGGAATCTCAGTGCGGGTATTCGAGGCTGAAGACACGCCGGGTGGCGGCGCACGAACCGAGGAGCTGATCGAGCCCGGCACCGTGCACGATGTCTGCTCCGCGATCCATCCTTCGGCATTCGCGTCCGAATTCTTTTGTCGGTTTGCGCTCACCGAGCGGGTGGCGTTCGTGGTTCCGGATGCGTCTTTTGCCCAGCTCCGGCTCGGATCGGCTTCGTGTGTTGCCTACCGCGACCTCGAGCGGACCGCAAGCGAGCTCGGCCGATCCGGGGCCGGTTGGAAACGGACGTTCGCGCCCCTGGTCGAAGAGGGCCGGCATCTCGCCGACCTGGCCATGGGCGATCCTCGTCTGGCCCTTCGCGCGCCCGGCCTTGCCCTCCGGCTCGCGACGCGAGTCGGTCTTGACCGGGTCGGCTACTTGCGCGGGGCGTCTGCGGATCTCTTGAGCGGGGTCTCCGCCCACTCGGCACAGCCGCTTTCCACGCCGAGCGCCGCCGTCACTGGACTGGTGCTCGCCGCCTACGGTCACAGCTTCGGATGGCCGATTCCGATCGGCGGTTCAGGGCGCATCGTCGCGGCGATGGTCTCAGACCTTGAGTCGTACGGTGGCGAAATCACGACTGGCTTCCGGGTGTCCTGCATCGACGAATTGCCGCCGGCCGACGCGACGGTGTTCGACACCTCGGTTCGGACCATGCTGAGAATCGGCGGCCGGGAGGTTCCTGATCGCTATGGCCGCGTGGCCGCTCGCCAGAGGCCGGGCCCGCCGGTCTTCAAATTGGATCTGGTCCTTGATGGCCCGATTCCGTGGAACGACGCCGCGGTTCACGAGGCGGGTACCGTCCACATCGGTCAAGGCCGCGGTGAGGTTGCGGCTCGGCTCCAAGACGTCCATCGAGGACGTCGACCCGAACATCCGTTCATCATTCTGAGTCAGCCGACGACTTACGATCCGACTCGAAGTCCACGTGGTCGCACCGTTGTCTGGGCCTACGCCCACCTCCCCAAGGGCGATCCCGGGTACGGCGCCGGCCCCTGGATCCGGGATGAGATTGAACGGTACGCGCCGGGCTTCCGCGACCTCATCGTGCGATCACGTGGCGTCGGGCCGCGAGAACTCGAGGCGAAGAACGAGAACTATGTCGGCGGGGACATCTACTCTGGGGCGCTGACCCCATGGCAGCTGGCAGCGCGGCCGGTGCTGTCGGGCGACCCATGGCGAGTGGCGAACACGTCACTGTATTTGTGCTCGTCCGCCGCGACACCTGGTCCGGGAGTGCACGGGATGGGCGGATTCCACGCAGCCTCGTCGGTACTTCGGAACGTCTATCGAGACGATCGAATTCCGTCTCTTGAACCTCGAAGGTCGCCCTCGGGCTTTCGGAGGTCGCCGTGAAAGGACGAAGAGCAAAGAAGGGACCATCGACTCTCGGGGTCGCCGGAGTTCTGCTTCTGCTCGTGGGTCTTGTGTGGTCCGGTTGGATCGGCTATCAGTTCCTAGGTACCAACATCGAGGCACGACAGGCGTACGAAGAGGGAAGGTCGGAGCTCCAGCGAGAGTGGGAAGAATCTCCGCCGCCGACGAAGAAGAAGGACGACGCCAAGAAGGCGCGCTCGGAGAAACTATCCGAAGGTCGCGGGTTCGCCTTGATGCGGATCCCGCGGATCGGGCTGATCGACATTCCAATTTTGTCTGGAGTGGACGCCGGCACATTGTCCAGGGGAATCGGGCATCTTCCGAGCACCGCAATGCCGGGCGAGGTCGGGAACTTCGCGGTGGCCGGTCACCGCATCACTCATGGCGAGCCGTTCAGCCGGCTGCTGGAACTGTCTCCGGGGGACGACGTGATCGTCGAAACTCGGGACAGCATCTACACCTATCGAATCTACGCAGCGCCAAGTCAACTCACGGTCAAGGACACCGAAACCTGGGTCGTCGACCCGAATCCTCGGGCTCCAGGAAATCCGCCGACCGAGAGAGTCTTGAGCCTCACAACGTGCGAAGACCTCTTCCGTTCGCCGGACCGATCCATCGGGTTCGCGAAACTGGTTTCCGAGATTGCCAAATAGCTCTGGAGTCGACGCCTCGCGGCGATGCTAGGCAATAGCGGTTCATACCTAGGCAAAGTGTCCTCCTTTGATTTTGGCTGATGAATCGCACTGGATACCTTCAGCTTGAATCGAAAGGTGTCGGTGCAAGTTTCCCTGCACCGAGATGGCACAGAGGGGAAGCTGATGCGATTGTCAAGCAGCTGACGAGTTGGGTGACCCGACGGGACAGGATCCCTGGATTTCACAGGGTCAGTTTTACCACTAACACGAAGAGGGAACATTTATGGAATTGCAGTCGAGTCGAGCCTCGGGGCCACCACGGCGTCGAAAGGATTCGTCGACTAAGCGAACTGAGAATGCTGGTGTGGTTAGGAAGCGACGCCGCTCGATTCTTCGTTCATTGACTTCTATCGCCGCGACGGCAGGACTGGTATCGGTCGGCGCGTTCGGAAGTTCCGTGGCGCCGGCCAGCGCAGCTGACCTAGATAAGGGTTCGGCGCAATTCAGCGGAACCGTGCGCAACTACGGCGCGTACGTGTCCGGCTCGGCAGTGTTTGGAGTCCTTGACGCGCGTGCCAATATTTCTGAAAGCGTCGTGACTGCCAACTCGGCCGGCCTGTCGAAGTACGCCGGGACGGGGCCGGACTCCTTTGCGCTACCGCGTGAGGTTGCCGAGAACCCTGATTCTAGGGTGTACGCCCGGGCGACTCCTATCGCAGCTGGAGCGGTCGGGTTCCCGATCGAAATCGTGAATGCCCAAGCGTACTCGACCACCAAGATCCCGACTGCGCGCCAGAATCAGAATGGGATCAATCTGGATTTGGGTCCGATTGGCCAATTTAAAGGATTCGATGGAAGCGCTGAATCCAATTGGACCGATAATGTCTTGTCGAAGGGTGGGACGTTAGGTCGGGCAGAGCAGAATACCGGGTCGCTGGAGTTTCTCCGCTACATTCCGCTTGCCCAGATCATTCTTGATCAGATTCCTGGTGTTCAGGACGCCTTTCCGGGTCTTAGGGCCAACCTGGGCCAGAGCTCTAGCGAGGTGAAGCTCGTATCGGCAGCAACGGCGACGTGCCCGGATGCTCTTGCCGTCGAATCGACGGCGTCTTGGAACTTCGCGGATGCCAGGATTTTCAACGGCCTGGCTTCCCTGTCGTGGGGCGGGGACGCGATCGGTGAGGCGGGCGAGATCACTGTGCGCGCAAACGGCCGGCCTGGTGGTGCCGTGGTCGAACAGTCGAAGATGCCGACAATGCAAATTGAGGCATTTGGAAAGGTGATCGCCAAGCTTGACCCTGGTTTGTCTGTTGAACTGGACAGGATCTTCGAGGGAGGTAGCCCCCTGGCTATGGCTATTCGCGCCCTCGTCAATGGGCAGCTGACTTACGGCGGAACCACCAATGAAGTGGCGGAGGGGGATGGCACCCGCGCCACGGCAAGCATGAATGGTCTCAACGTCGAATTTCAGCTTCTTAATGTGAAGGCCCCGTTCACTGGATGGGATATTGGCTCGGCAGCATGGGGATCATTTGGGGTTGAACGGGCGGACCTTGAAGTCACAATGGGGGCTGGTGGCCTGAACGGCGGTCCGAACTGCGACGAAGAGCAGGATGCTTCGGCTGATCCGGATGCTGATGCTGATCCGGATGCGTCGGCTGATGCTGATGCTGGTGTGAATGCGAATGCTGCTGCGTCGGCTGCTGCTTCGGCGAAGGCTGATGATGACAGCAATGCGG
>NZ_JBHTFF010000026.1:35746-51472 GCF_042666975.1 Microlunatus sp. GCM10028923
ATGCTGATGCTTCGGATGATGCGAATGCTGAGGCGTCGGCTGCTGCTGATGCGGATGCGACGGCGGCTGCTGAGGCTGCGGCGACTGCTGATGCGTCCTCGTCTGCTTCGTCGGATGCTTCGGCTGATCCGGATGCTGATGCTGATCCGGATGCGTCGGCTGATGCTGATGCTGGTGTGAATGCGAATGCTGCTGCGTCGGCTGCTGCTTCGGCGAAGGCTGATGATGACAGCAATGCGGCTGCTGAGGCTGCTGCTGAGGCTGCTGCGTCTCCGGATGCGGATTCGGCTGAGTCTGCTGCTGCTGATGCGGATGCGTCGGCTGCTGCTGAGGCTGCGGCGACGCCGGATGCGTCGTCGGAGGCTTCGACGGATGTTTCGTCGGAGGCGAATGCGGCGGCTGCTGCTTCGGCTGAGGCTGCTGCGAATGCTGATGCTTCGGATGATGCGAATGCTGAGGCGTCGGCTGCTGCTGATGCGGATGCGACGGCGGCTGCTGAGGCTGCGGCGACTGCTGATGCGTCCTCGTCTGCTTCGTCGGATGCTTCGGCTGATGCCGATCAGAAGGCGGACTCGACGTCGGATTCGAAGGATTCGAAATCGGATTCGACGGGCGGCGAGCCTGTCAGCTCGTCCAGTGGGGACGTAAGCCTCCCGAACACCGGTGCCGACATCGGCTTGCTCCAGATCGCCGGTGCGGCTGGGATTGCCCTCGCCGGAGCCGGAGTCGTGACGGCGGGCATTATCCGTCGTCACCGTCAGCGGACCCAGCGATAGACAGGGTCGCAGATCGGGCTCGCTGCAGGTAGGTGAGCCAGCCGGTGGGTCGGCCGATCGTTGAGGCCGGCCCACCGGCTTTATCCCTTAGAGGCAAGGAAACGATTGAGGTGGGAACGTTGAGCAGGAAAGTAGGAATGGTTGGCGCCGCGGCGGTGGTCATGGCTCTTACGTTGGGAGCATGCGGGACGACACAGTCGGCTGCCCCCGGCCCGGCTGACGGAGTGCCTGAGGCCACGCATACAGCGTCTCCGGCTTCACCGAGCCAGTCGCCATCACCGAGCAAGTCACCCTCGCCGACCCAACCGAAGCCGAGCACCGAAAGTAGCACCACACCCAAGCCTCGAGAGAGCGAACCGCCGCGGTCCAAGGAACCGAAAGACCCGAAGCAGACCGATCGCTCAACCAAAATCCCCCAGGAACCCGAGGAGGAGGAGAAGCCTGAGCCGCGGCCATCGACACCCACCGCGGAGCCGTCAGAGCGCGAGCGGAGCGTTCCGGAGCGGGAGCTGACCAAGGCGGAGAAGGGCACTGATCCGAGCGCCGGCACGAGCTATTGCGACGTCTTAAAGCGAATGGACGCGTTGCGGAAGGAAACCGAATCCCTGACGGAAAAGCAGAAGCAGCGTGCCTTCCAATATCGACTGACTCAATCGGTCAGTTTGTACAGGAAGCTTTCGGGCTACTCCACTGGCAAAGAGAAGGATATGTGGACCAAGCTTGCCGATAAGTTTCAGGAACTGGTGGACTACTACGTAAGTTCCGGGCAGCAGCTCAACACTCCTGACGGTTTAGTCCTCATGGCCGAGGCGTATGCAGCCAGCGATGAAGTATTGCGGACGGTCCGAAAGAAGGTGGATTCAGAATGCAAACTGAAACTGGGGCCTGGACTCTCGGACGGGGAGGAGAAGTAATGGCCTTCAGTCCACGGCAGCGGCTGGGGTGTGTCGGCGCCGCCATACTTGGCCTCGCTCTCCTGGCTGGCTGCTCGACGCCGTCCGCCCCCGCCACGCCGGCGCCCGCCGGTTCCCCAACGGGATCGCCGATCTCAGCTGACCCTGTAATGGCGGATCTCTTCGCGAAGGGCCAGCGCAAGGTCAAAGACCTCCGCTCGGCCCATGCAAACGTCGTCGTCGAACGCTCCGGTGTCAAACAGAACTGGGTCTTCGACCTGGACCTCAAACTCGGCGAGTTCCGCGGCACGATCGACGTGACATCCGGCGCGACCAAAGTCATGTCGCAGAAGATTGTGCGGGCAAATGGGCTCACCTGGCTCATGGCACCGGAGGAATTCTGGGTGAGCGCCGGCTACCCGGCGGAGGGGGCGGCGAAGGCCCGCGGCAAGTATGTCGTGTTCAAGGTGGCGGAAGGAAACGCGCTCGCGGAACGCTACTCGGTGGACAGCGTCATCACGGCGATCGACAGGATCCGAGAGAGAGACGTCAGGGCTGTTCCGGCTGAGTCGGATGCAGAGAAGGTAACCTTCGTGGCCAGTCCGGGAACTTCGAGTGAGACTCGCATGACCTTCAGGCGGTCGGATTCTCAACTTGTGGGACTACGGAGCGATGCGGCGGGCGTGAAAACGGAACTCGTGCTCTCGAAGCACAATGATCCGCTGGACGTGAAGTTCCCATCGCCCGGGGATGTGCTTCAGCCGTAGCCGGCGCCTCGAAGAAGTGCGGACGACATTAGGACCTGATCCGGCGTGGCGGCACAGACAGGGCTTTGTGTCGCCGTGCCCCGCTGAGGCCTAGGTGCGACGGTGCCATGATCATTCTGGCGCCGGAGGGCGAAGGCGGTATGGCGCAGGCAAAGGTGAAAGGCTCTTTGGGCTCGTTTCATGGGACGCCCTGATCGATTGCGGTGGCCTAGTAGCGGTGGCCGACCATCTCGCTGCGACGATCACCACCAACGGCAAACAACCGGTGATCACGATTCCGACGCCACATGATGCTGGCGCGGGGGCCGGCAGGAGCCGAGAGCCAGAAATTGTCGCGGCGCCATGTGAGTCCCCGGCACGTCCAGGAGGCTGTCCGCAGTGACGGAAGTTTGGCGACGACCTGGATCAGCCAGCCGATCTGGGACATCGTGACCAACGCCCGAGTAGGTCACTGCGATGTGTCGTTTGTTCCGCTTTGTGCTAGGTGATCCGAAGCCGGGAAATCCCGCGTGGACCGACGCATGTTGGTTCGGTTTCGTGCCCCATGATCCAACGTGGAGTTGATCCGTCGGCAAGGGTGCTATATTTCATTGCACCTTCGTGTACAAGAGTCGCCTATGTGAGCGTCAAACGGTCAACACTGCGATCTGTAGCGTCAGCAGAACACCAGTGGCAACGACACCAATCAAGCGACTTTTGTGATCGGGTGCGCGTTGATGCGAGTATCAGTAGTCCACGGCTTCATGGATGAGTCCTTCTTGGGTCGGCGATTACTGCAGATGCCCTGAGCGCGGTGCACAGTAAACCACATCTCGTGTTTCGGTAGCGTAAAGAAATCCAGTACTGCGGCACGCCTGGTGCCTGCATATCCGAGAGTTCTTGACACGGCGGCGGCGTCAATCTACGCTCACCAGCAAAACAAAGGCAACCGGTTGCCTAGGCTTCCTGGCCGGGGCAAACTGGTCACCCAAATTTGAGGTCCCGATGAGGAGACTCTTCAGTGAAGAAGTCATTGCAACAAACGATCCGGGCAGTAGTTGCGGCGAGCTGCGTGACGGCCGTCGTGCTCACCGGTTGTACTGCAGGAACTTCACAGCCGGCGACCGAAGATGGCGACTCGGTCCTGAAGGTGTACGCCTGGAAAGGCAGTGAAGGTGAGCCGGCGAATGTCGCAAAGATTAATGCCGCCTTCGAGAAGGCGAATCCCGACATCGAGCTCGAGTTCGAGGTGATTCCGGCGAATGAAGCCTACTCACAGCGCGTCCAGCCGGAACTGCTCGCAGGCAACTCCGCAGACGTGATCATGGTGGACAGCAACCTTCTCTCGACCTGGGGAGAGTCCGGCTACCTCGCAGATCAGTCGGACGCAAACTGGGCCGACGATATCGTTCCCGAGGTCGCAGGCTTCGTCACGTACGACGACGCGGTGCTCGGTATGCCGATGGAGGCCATTGGCGTGGGCCTCTACGCGAACTCCGATCTCCTCAACGAGGTCGGCGTCACGGGCGTTCCCACTGATTGGGACGGCTTCGTCGATGCGCTCATCAAACTGAAAGCAGCGGGCCACGACCCGATCACGCTGCCGGACAAGGGCGGCTGGACAGGGGCGCTGGCGCTGCTCAACGCTGCTGCGACGACAGTCGACAAAGATTGGGACGAGAAGTTCTACCAGGGCGATGCGAGCTTCGCGGACTGGAAACCGGCCGTCGAGCAGCTGCTCGAAATGCAGGACATGGGCCTCATCGACTGGAAGACCGAGCTCGGTGAAGACGAGTGGTCGCAGGGCGCCGACGATTTCAAGGCGGGCAACACGGGCTTCTGGCTTCAGGGCGCGTGGAATCTTGGCGGAGTGGCGGAAGCTGGTGTCAACACACAGTTCACCGGATGGCCTGGCGGGGAGCCTGGTCTCGACCCGAACGGGCTGCTCTTCGTTGGCACGATGTGGGGTATCAACGAGGCTTCGCCGGTCAAGGATGCGGCAAAGAAGTACGTCGACTTCTGGTCGCAGCCCGAGAACCTCAGCCTGTTCCTCGAGGCCGAGAACGCAATCTCTCCGTTCACGTCCGGCGTGAGTCCGGGGAACGACGCCATGGACGGGTTCCTCGCGTCTTACGAGTCAGGGAACTACCGGTTCATGCAGACAAACACTTGGATGTCGGGCGACGTGCAGACCCAGATGGGTTCGCGCCTCCAGGCCCTTTTCCTTGGAGAGATCACGGTCGACCAGTTCCTCGTCGAGATGGATGGGATCGCGAAGAGGGCGGAATAGGCGGAATAGTCCCATCCCGCGCGGCTGCCACCGGGTCGGCGGCAGCGCCCCTTTCGCTGAAGGGTGTGTCATGATCTCCAAACGCCCCATCGTCGCTCTCGGGTTCCTTCTTCCCGCGCTCGCCGTCTACGGGCTATTCATCGTCTATCCGCTGGCCAATGGTCTTTGGCTGAGCTTGACGGACAGCCGTGGTGGTCCCAAGGCCGACTTCGTCGGACTCGAGCAGTACTCGCGCCTACTCACGGACGGCGAGGTCCTTCGTGCCGTCAGAACCACTGTGGTCTACGCGTTCGGGGTCGTCGTGTTCCAGAACATCTTCGGCCTCCTCATGGCGCGGGCTATGTACAACCGCCCTCGGATCCGCAAGCTCGTGAGCGTCCTTATTCTGATGCCAACGCTCGTTGCCCCGGTCATGGCGTCCTTCATCTTCTCGTATCTTTACGCGCCCGACGGCACTATCAATCAGGTCCTCCGAGGTCTTGGCCTCGAGTCATTCACTCGCATCTGGCTCGGCAATCCCGATACGGCACTCGCTGCTGTGGCCCTGGTCAACACCTGGATGTTCGCAGGATACTCGGCCGCCATCTTCCTTGCCGGATATCTGGCGCTCCCAGCCGATGTCCTGGAAGCGGCGGACCTGGATGGCGCCAGCGGCTTCAGGCGGTTCCGCACTGTCGAGTGGCCGCTGCTGGCACATTCCTTGACTGTGAACATTACGCTTTCGCTTATCGGTTCGCTCAAGGTCTTCGAGTTCCCGTTTGTGCTCACCAACGGCGGTCCCGCGGGCTCCACAACGACTCTCACGCTCTTGGTCTACCGCAAGGTGTTCGGTGGAGCGGGTGAGTTCGCGTACGGAGTCACGATCGCCGTACTGCTCCTCGTTATTGTCGTCGTCCTCAGCAGCGTCGCTACTTCGGTGCTGCGCATGCGCGAGAAAAGGATATGAGTTCATGTCTGCAACAACATTCGTGACGGTATCTACTCGGGGCGCCGGTGTCTGGAATCAGGTCAAGCGGCGTCTGGGGGACATCGGTCTCGTCACCGGAGTTGCCCTCCTGCTTATCCCATTCGCATTCGCTGTGCTTACCGCGATCCGCCCCGCTGCCGATGTCTCGGCGAGCCCGCTCGGCTGGCCTCAAAGTCTGACTCTCGAAAACGTCGTCGACGCGTTCATGCGGATCAATTACGCGCAGAGCGTCGCAAACACTGTCACCATCCTCGCCGGTTCCTGCGCACTTACCGTGGCGTTCGGCGCGATGGCCAGTTACCCGCTCAGCCGCATCGGCCGGTCCTGGGCCAACGGTCTGTATCGCGTGTTCATCATCGGCACTGCCGTTCCGATCTATGTGCTTATCGCGCCGCTGTACCTGCTTGTGCGTGACCTCCACATTCTGGGTACTCAACTCAGCGTGATCCTCGTTTATACGGCCATGAATCTGCCGATCGCTGTGTTCTTCTACACGAGCTTCATGCGGCAGGTGCCGGTCGAGCTCGAGGAGGCAGCCGCGATCGACGGAGCGGGACCCTTGCGCGTCTTCTTCGCCGTCATCTTCCCGCTGCTCGCGCCCGTGACGGCGACGCTCGTGACGTTCATCAGCCTTGTCGTGTGGAATGACCTCATCGTCCCTCTCGTCTTCCTTCAAGGCGGGGAGAACCGGACGATCATGGCGAACGCCTACGCCCTTATCGACCCGAACACCGTCGAGCCGACGACGCTGTTCCCTGCCGCGCTGCTCGGAGTTCTGCCACTTGTCGTCGTCTTCAGTTTTCTGCAGCGGTATGTCGTCGCGGGCATATCGGCGGGAGCAGTCAAGTCCTGACAGTGCTGGCCGGGAGCGCCCGCTCCCGGCCATCCCAAAGAAGGGAAGTAGCTAATGCATTCCAGTCCTCCAACTCGCGTCGCAGCGCGGCTACGACCGTCGCGATTGCGCGCCGCACTCGCGGTCGCCGTCAGCGCGATCGTGGCGTTCGGCGCCTTGGTAGGCCCTGGCGATTCGGCCCAGGCGGCGGCTAAAGCATTCTTCGTCGACTGTTCTGCCGCAGCCAACGGCACCGGCACAGAGAAGAGTCCGTGGAACTCGCTCGCAGCGGTCCGGCCTCCTGGCGGTGCCTTCGCCGCCGGCGACTCGATCCGCCTCAAGGCAGGCACCAGCTGCAGCGGATCCTTCATCGCGAAGGGAAGCGGGTCCTCGACGGAGCCGATCAACCTGACCAGCTACGGCACAGGTGCCAAGCCGATCATCAACGGTGGAGGAACCGTCGAAGCTCCGGTGATCATCCGCGACTCCAGCTACTGGACCGTCGACGGGCTCGAAGTGACCAACATCGCAGCTGCAGAGGGCAAGCGCAGCGGCGTGCTGGTCGAGAACACCGGCAACGCCGTCCACCGCGGGATCACCATCAAGAACCTCGACGTGCATCACATCACAGGTCGTTCGGATCGGGACGCAAGCGACCGCTACGTGTCCGCTGGCATCCAGGTCCGCCTTCCGGCCAAAGCGAGTGGTCTGACTGGGTACTTCGATGGCGTCACGATCGAGAACAACGAGGTGCGCGATGTGAAGTCCATGGGGATCGCCGTCGTCGGATCTCCGAATGGCGACGACACCATCAAGCACAACCGCAATGTGGTGATCCGGGGCAACTCCGTGTTCCGCGCCGCCGCGGACTCGATCCTGATCGGTGTATCAGTCGACCCCCTAGTCGAGCACAACGTCAGCTACGACGCCGGGCACAACGCGGTCAATCGCGGCGCGATCGCCGGTATCTGGGCTTACACGAGCGCTAATCCCGTCTTCCAATTCAATGAATCTGCACGTACGCAACCAGGGCCAGATTCGATGGGCTGGGACTGTGACTGGGGAATCACTGGATCCTGCATCTATCAGTACAACTACAGCCACGAGAATTCCGGTGGATTCTATCTCGAATGTCTGACCTGTTTTGGGCCAGGTCAGACGGACATTCCGAAGCTCATCGTGCGCTACAACGTGTCGCAGGGTGAGGGAATCATCACCTCGAAAGGTGGCAACGTGAAGCTGGAGATGTATAACAATACGTTGTACAACCCGGACCGCCCTTTCGATATCAGTCTACCTTCCAGTGCTCTTGTTGCCAACAACATATTTGTCGGATCTGGGCTGGGTCGGTTCGACACTGACCGTGGTATCGTTGTCGACCGCAACGTCTACCATGGTTTCAACGGTCCCACGGCTGATGTGAATGCGATCGACGCAGATCCTAAATTCGCTAACCCTGGCACTGGCCGCGACGGACTTGACACGGTTGATGGGTATAAGTTGACCGCAGGGTCGCCCGCTCTCTCAAAGGGGCGACTTATCGCCGACAACGGCGGCCGGGACTACTGGGGCAATGCTGTATCCGCGACGACCGCCCCTCACATCGGCGCATACGCTGGCCCCGTGGTGGCGAACACCGACCGTCCCGGAACGATCGTCGCCAATGGCGGTTTTGAAGACGGCCTGACAAGCTGGAGCCGCAGGGGTTCGGCGGCCATCGTCACCGCGGACGTGCAGGGCGGCACGAAGGCACTTTCCCTGTCCGGTGGTGCAGTCGAGCAGGTGGTCACTGGACTTCAACCGAAGACGACGTACACGCTGTCGGGATGGGGCAAGTCGGTCGACGCCGCCAGAGGCCCTCACATCGGTGTGAAGGAGTACGGAGGCGCGGACATCGCCGTGCAGTTCGCGAGCACGAGCTACACAAAGTCCACACTTACCTTCACCACGGGAGCGTCGGCGACATCCGCCCGTGTCTACTGCTATCAGCCGACATCTGCGGTATCGCATTGCGACGACATCGCGGTCGATCCGCTGCTGAAGAATGGTGGCTTCGAGCAGGGTGTACTCGGGGATTGGAAACAGATCTTGGGCACTCACGATGACAACTTCGTCGTTGCGCAGGACATGCAGCAAGGAGACTACGCACTGCAGACAAGCATCAATGGTCATAGCGGCGTCGAACAGGTCGTGTCGGGGCTAGTCCCCGGCGCGAGCTACGAACTCACCGGCTGGGCACGCTCGGTGAAATCAGGCGAAGAGATGCGGGTCGGCGTGTACAGCTTCGGCAATTCTGAGAAATTCGCACCCGTCACCGCGGATCAGTGGACGAAGGTGACCGTGCCGTTCACGATGGGCGACACCGCCACGAGTGCGAAGATCTACTGCCTCAAAGAGAGCGGACTCGATGTCGGATTCTGCGACACACTGAGCCTCACTCGCGTCGATAGTCCGTGACTCTGATCACTATGCCATCGGAGACTAGCCGCTGCGGCATCGTAGGTGGCTCTCTCCGTACGGGCGGGAGGCGTCGCCAGGATTCCGATCTCGGTGATGTTTGATTCCGCCTACGGGGCGGCGTAGTCGAGAATGTGGCTGCTGGGTGGCCCCGGGTCACCCAGCAGCCCGATCAGATCAGAGCAATGACTGACCGACCCCGCCCCCCGGATGTGCGCAGGCGGTCTAGCCCGGGAAGGGAAATGCATGAAACTACTCACGCTGCGCGGTTGCGAACGGCCCGGCGCCGGTCCGTTGATTTGGGCGAGCGCCACCAAGAGCGCCGCCGCCCAAGTGCACATGGCCACGATCACCAACACCCGGGCGCCGGTTGCATCCGAGGGGGTTTGGAGGGCACACACCGAGCTACTGCTGCGTATCCACGGACGCAGCCGAAGATCACTTGTTCTCCAGATCAAGGAGATCAGCGGGGAACGGGCTGAACTCAAGAGGTTCTCGGTCGCCCGTACCGGAAGCGGGAAAGAGCGATGAGGAGGCTGGCTGTCGGACTCGTGGCCGGCATCGTCGTGATGCTCGGGCTTGCGGGGTGCTCTCCTAGTGTCAAGCCGGTTCCGCCCGACCCGGGCGTTACCGCGGTAGTCGTCAGCGGTGTGGAGGTCAGCGCACAAGAGTTCAGATACTGCGTCAAGCAGGTTCGGGCGGAGGTCATGGACACCGCAGCGAAGAACAGATGGACGACAAACGGATCTGCGCCGGTCTCGGAAGACCCGACGGCTGAGTTGCTCGTCGAAAGGGCCAGCCGGAAATGCGCCGAGGGCGTGATCCGTCGAGTGCAGGCGGCGGACGTCGGGGTCATCGACGACGTGACATTCGATGCCCTCACTGCGCGATGGGAAGCCGACAACCGTGCTCGGGCTGAGGCCGCGGACGCGGGCAAGGTTGTGTATGGCCCGGTCGAGAGATCTCTGGAGCAGTATGAGTTTCAGGAGATGGCGGACGCCGCTTCCGTCGTCGAACGGGAGGCGGCCGACGCCATGCTCGCCGCGCCAAGAGCCTTGGAGAAGGCACTCGCTGATCACCCCGAAGTTGCGAAGGGACTGGACCTGTCGAAACCTGCTGAACGCCTCATCGCAGCCAAGATGATCGCCCGGGACAACTTCGAGGTCGAACTAAGGCAGGCGCTGCGGGACGCGGATGTGCGATTCGAAGACGAATGGCTGCGCTCGGTCACGCTGGACTCGCTGGTGGACCCTCCCTAGAGCGAAATCGAGCCGAAACTGAGCCTCCCCGCCCCCGATGCATGCCACGGTTTGAGAGGATGTAGGGGAGGAAGGGGACCTGATGAGGCCTGCCACATTGAAGGATGTCGCAGCTGAATGTGGCGTTTCCGTGCCCACAGCCTCTCGTGTGCTCAATGGAGGAGGACATGTCTCCGCCGAGACCCGACGGAGAATCCATGAGGCCGCCGAACGACTGGATTTTCGCCCGAACGCGCTTGCTCAGTCATTCGCTCTGGGCCGCAGTTTCACAGTCGGGGTCCTCGCGCAGAAGGCTTCGGGCAACTTCTCGACTCCGGTCATCACCGGGATCATCGCAGAACTCAGCAGGCGCGATGTCGCTGTGCTCGTCTATGACGACGAAGACAACGTGTCCGCCAGGCCAGACAACCTCCGGACGCTGCAGGCACGGCGGGTCGACGGGATCATAGTCGTCGGCGATGGAACTGACATGCCTTTCCCCTCGATCTCGAAGATGTTTCGTACTCCGGTGATCCACGTCTTCGGAGTGTCAGAGAGTCCGGAGGACACCTGCTTCCTGCCGGACGACGTGCAGGCCGGACGCCTCGCGGCCGCGCATCTTCTCGATCAGGGCAGAACCAGAATCGCCCACGTGACTGCGATGAGGTACTCCCGAGCGGTACGGGGCAGATTGAAGGGGTTCAGCGCCGAGCTAGAAGCCGCAGGGCGACCACTCGCGCTGGCCGAGCCGCTGTTTGGAGACTGGACCATCCCCTGGGGGTATCGAGCAGGCCAGGAACTCGTCGACCGTTTTGGCGCGTTTGACGCCATCTTCTGCGGTAACGACTACATAGCCTTAGGAATCACCCGAGCATTCGAACGGGCTGGCATCCGTGTGCCCGAAGACGTCGCGCTCGTCGGCTACGACAATTGGTCGAAGTACAGCGGCAGTCCTGATCGTTTCCTCACATCAATCGATCCGAAGCTCAACGAGCTCGGTCACCTTGCAGCGTCGGCGCTCCTGTCCCAGGAGCCGTCGAAACGACCGAACGGCATCAACTACCAGAGCTGTGAGCTCGTCCCCGGGATGTCTTCGGGCATGCTCCCGTTCGATGAGCTCGGGGCGGTCGCATTCCGACTGGATTGAAGCAATCCGGCCGCAACGCACTGATCTCGTCGTGCATGCATGGCTGCGAGGCGCGTGTCTCCTCGCGCCCGCCCGTTCATTTAGCGTTGTGCGGCGCTCCACATCCACAGTCGAGTGCGGACGGCGCACGTTGGTGAGTCGTGAGAGGCTGTCGTCGCCGTCGAACTCCGAGGCCAGCCTGGAATAGTTGCCCCACCCAGCGGATTGTGGACACAGAGAAGGCCGCCTCCTGCGTGCAACTCAATTCGACCGAGTTCGAGCAGACTGGCCGTTCCGGCTTGGCTGAATGCCCGCCATCGGGCCGCGCCCGCACGCGACTCCCTTGGATCTGCCCGTCGGTCTGACACCGGGCACTAGGGGGCTGGCTGACTGGCCCCGGGATGACGGTTCGATGTGAGACGCAAGGCTGTCGCGACTGTGGAGCCGTTCAAGCCGGTGATCGTGGCGCCGCTCGTAGCCGTCGCATCCTGACCGACACGAAACCTCGGCGAATCGGACGAGATCCTACTGGCCGAGCAATCCGAAGCGGCACCCTCCTGGCTACTCGTAAACAGCCTCGGCGCTCCCGAAACCTAGCCGCCACGGACCGACCCCGGGTCCGAACGACCTAACCCAGCTGCGCCTTCGGCGCTCGGAACCCGCCCAGTCAGTCACGCCGTCGCGGGGGCCACATCAAGCCGTCCTCCCCGGGCCAAGATCTTGACGAGATCAGGTGGCGGCCCTTCTTTATCTTTTGGGAATCCCGTGGCTGTTAGGCTCAACAGAATCAGTTCCCAGACGGCCTGGAAGGCGTGGATGCGACGCAGAGGGGTGCTGGTCTGGGCAAGTCCCGAGCCTGACGCGGTGATGCGCGTACTGGGCCAGGCCACTTCGTCGATGCGGCCCGAGTAGACGGAGATGTAGAAGGCCGTCCTATGCATCATCTATCCGGGATGCTGGGCGGCGATGATCATATCCGAGTTCTTGACCTTGCCGATCGGACCACAAGTCCCCGACGCTGGCAGTTCCACCGTTTGGTCGACCAAGGCAATCCAAGGAAGATCAAGAGCCGAGGTGATCAGCGAGGCATCGGCACACACAGACAGGTGTGCGAGCGCCGACCACAGGTCGAGGAGTTGATCAAGTAGGCAGACGTGCGCGCTGGCCCCGGCGGCTGAGGATTGCTGGCAGCGTTGGGAAACCTAGGTGATCGAGCACCGTCCAAGGACTTGAGAGACTTCCGTTCCTCGAGTATTGTCAACACTCGGGACAAACTCAGTGACAGAGGGAGATGGCCGTGAGGGCACAGTCGGGATAAGCGCTTCCCTGGTCATGTTCCTGGTTGTCGCCTGTCGGTCATCCCACCCGGTCCAGGTCAGAGGTGGCCGGTCACGAATGAAGTCGTCCAAGACTTGCTTGGTAGCTGAATTGACGCCACGGAGGTGGAATGGATATGACAGAGGAAGATCGTGTTTCCAGCGAAACGCAGGCTGGTCACGCTTCAACTCAAGTTGCTCGTCGTACAGTGTTAAAGGGTGCGGCTGCTGGCACGGTCGCGACGATTGGCCCGGGGGTTGGTCTGGCTGCGGCGGAACCGCGAGGTGCGAAAGCGCAGACGCTGGTCGGCCCTGGTGGCGCGACCTCGGTGACGTTCGACCAGGACGGTCGCCTGGTGGCCATGGTTACGAACGAGGCTGAGATCCCTGTCGGGGACGCGCTCTCGGGTTTGGTGATCGAGGACAGGAAGGCGAAGCGGGCGTACGGGGCCAAGGGCACCGTGGTCAAGAAGGGTGACGCGCTGGTCCACGAATCTGTTCTTAAGGGCGGTGGCTTGTCGGTATCCGCAGAGTATCGATTTGTGAGCCCGGAAACCCTTGAGGTTAGTGGCAGGGTCCGCGACACCTCGGGCAAGGACCGAGCGGTGAACGTTGTCTTCACAGTGCCTTTGGCAACCGATTCGGCCTCCTGGCAGTCGTCAATCAATGACTCCGAAGTGGTCAAGTTGCGCCATGAGGGGCGGGGTGGCCCAGCGCTGACGAGCCTGC
Organism: Microlunatus sp. GCM10028923; assembly: GCF_042666975.1. Classification (NCBI taxonomy): domain Bacteria; kingdom Bacillati; phylum Actinomycetota; class Actinomycetes; order Propionibacteriales; family Propionibacteriaceae; genus Microlunatus; species Microlunatus sp. GCM10028923. The sequence goes on from NZ_JBHTFF010000026.1 coordinate 49,117, forward strand.
CCACGGTAAGGTCCGTTACTCATACTCAGAGCATTCAAACGGCGTCTGCCGTGCTCAGAGAGGGACAGTGCCTGGCGTATTCACTTCGTCCTGATCGCCCTAACGAATATCGAATCGGGCTGGACTTGGAGTCTGCCCAGTTCTATGTCCGGACGAAACTCGGCCTGTCGCAGGCGGTAGGGCATGGGACAGGAGAATTCTGTTTCCGGCTTACGGTACTTCCGGGCGGGGAGATTCGCCACGTCCTGAAGAAATTGTACGAATTGGATTCCACAACGTATGAGGCTATGGTCAAGCCGACGGGAATCTGGGAATTCTGTCCACCTGCGTATGTGTCGCCCGAGTACCGGAGGAATATCCTCTTCCATCAGGCCGGCAGGAATGCATGGGATGCGACGAATGTCGAGCAGTATTCGCAGCATGATGGCTGGAGTGACAATCCAGCCCATGCCTACGTGCTTCCGTACACGAACGTTTACATGGCGAGCATTTCGTATCTTCCGGAGGTGCCGAAGAATCTTCGGGACGCGATGCGGGCATATTCTGATTGGGAGGCCGATCCGTTCCTCTTTGGGGGGAACAATCATCCGCCGAGCTGGACCAGCTCTGACGAATACAAGAAGATGATCCGGGCTTGTGGCAAGAGCGCGGCGCTATTGAGGGATCCTGAGGAGTGGAAGGGCGATGGGCCGAATCTCACTGCTGCTCAAAAGAAGGCTGAAGAGCACGGGATCAAGTATGTACATGAGGTATTCAACGGCAGGGCGGCAAAGTTTGAGTTGAATCCTAACCCGCATCTAGGGAAACCCGGTGGGACGGAGACGATCGCAGGGTACATGCTGAATTACCATGTCCCGATGCTGCTCGACAATCCTAGAGTTTCCGGCGTCATGCTCGACGTCCTGCATTTCTTCGGCGGTTACAACTACCGTCGTGATCACTTTCCGAGTGCGGCAAGACTTTCCTATGCTGATGATGGGTTCGAACCTGCAATTTGGATGAGTAGTGATCTGTGCGAGTATCTGTTTGTGCTTCGCGACCTCCTCCGCAAGAGCGACAAGATCATGCTTGGCAATCTTCCTGGCAATGTGTTCATTGCTCTGGCGCTGGACGTTATTGCGGCCGAAATACTTAGTGATGACTTTGACGAGGAGGCGTCTCGATGGGTGCCGCGCTCGAGGTCTCTCGGATATCGAAAGCCCTGTGTCTACTCGGCTAAGCCTGAACATTTCGGTCGCAAATATTCTGGGATGTTGACGAGATACTCGCTGCTGTATGCTGTGACTTTTGCTATGAATCCTCTGTGGAAACTGCGTGGAGATGCGCAGGAGCAGCCGATGGATGGATCTATTGGGGAAGATTATGGCATGCAGCCGGCGAAGAACGGCAGAGGAAGGATCTCGGCAGATGTGACTCCGGACGAGGCGCATGGTGAGGTGTCGGAGAATGAAGTACAGTATCAGCGCGAGATTGTCCCAGTCGTCCAGGAACTGCATCAACGTGGTTGGGAGCCAGTCACTGGCGTGACCAGCTCACACGGAGGCGTCCTGGTAGAGCGTTTCGGAGATGGTGCTTCTAAGGCGAACCTTGTCGTTTGGAACAAAGGAAATGGCGGGGAAGTTCGGAAGCGGTCTGTCGATCTTGAATTGGATCCGTTGGTGTTCCCGGACCGGCTCGTGAACGTGAGCGAGGTGCTCAGCGTGCCAGGCGAGAGAACCAATCCGGCGAAGGGTCTGAGTTTTGAGTTGCAGGCGGACGAGTTGAAGGTGCTGGAGCTCGAATTTGAGTGAGGTGCTCGGCGGACTTTGAGCGTTCGAAATATGCGTCGTCTGAGTCCGTTCCTTCGCCGATGTTCTCGGCAGATGTAACGCCGAACGCGGCCCGTGTTGATGTTTCGGAGATTCGATTCTGGATCCGTTGATGCTCCCGAGCGGCGGCTGAAGGCGCTCCTGGTCAGGTGCCTGACCAGGAGCGCCTTCGCGGCCGAAACCGTTGTCGCCATGATATAGGAATAGCCGAAAGGGAGATATGTCCGCATCTGAACCGTATGCCCCGAGCAGTCGGGCGTCCGGCAATCGCAGCCGCAAGTTGGACCGGCCGAACGTGATGCTGATCTGTGTCGACCAGATGCGCGGTGACGCGCTGTCCGCGGCCGGCCACCCGGTGGTGAAGACGCCGCACCTGGACGAGATCGCCGGCCAGGGCACCCGGTTCGCCCGGAACTACTCGGCGACCCCGACCTGTGTGCCGGCCCGGGTCGCGCTGTTCACGGGGCAGTCGCCGGAGCGGCACGGGCGCTACGGCTACCGCGACGGGGTGCCGTTCACCGAGGCGCATCCGGTGACCATGCAGGGGG
>NZ_JBHTFF010000027.1:0-39659 GCF_042666975.1 Microlunatus sp. GCM10028923
AGCGGTCACTCGACGCCACCCGACCCGGCGACAACACCCCCCCGGATCATGCGAACGACAGGGGCAGTAAGTCATACCAGGCCCGGCGACCGTGGCCCTTACCTCAAGAGCCACCAGAAAGGTAACGAGGTCGCGCGCGGTGAGGGTATGCGGATGGGGGAGTCGAAGTTGACCACGGCCAGGCGGGAGCGGGAGCGCGGCCGGCGGAATCGGGTGCGGGCGATGCGGCGGGTGATGCGCGGTGTCTACCTCGAAGGTCGCGAGGAGCCGACGCTGTTGGAGGTGTGCGCGGCGGGTGTGCTGACGGCGCCGGCGGATGCGGTCGTGGTCGGGGTGACCGCGCTGTGGCTGCACGGGGTTGAGATCGGCGAGCCGCTCCCGGTACGGCTCGCGACCGCGACGGAGCTGCGCCGCCGGACAACGGGGCTCCGGCTGGCCCGGCTGGACACGCTGCCGCCGGCGCGGCACCGGATCGCGTTACCGATCCCGGCCTGGACGGCCGCCTGCGCCGAGTTGTCGCTCGCCGACGCGGTCGCGGCCGCGGATCGGCTGATCAGGCTGGAGCGGGCGACCGGCAGTGCGTTGATCGAGGCTGCTGCCGTGGCGACGGGGCGAGGCTGCCGTACGGCCCGTAGGTCGGCGGCACTGGCGCGCCGGAACGTGGCGTCACCCCGCGAGTCGCGGCTCCGGCTGATGTTGATCATGGCCGGGCTGCCCGAGCCCCGGTGCAACGTGGCGGTCGGCGACGACCAGCGTCGGATCGCCGAGGTCGACCTCTACTACGAGGAGTACCGGGTCGTGGTCGAGTACGAGGGCGAGCAGCATCGGACCGATGGCTGGCAGTGGAGCGCGGACATCGAACGCTACGAGGCGCTCATCGCGGCCGGCTATGCCGTGGTCAGGGTGACGGCCGGGCGGATGGCGCAGGCCCGAGCGTTGGTGTGCTCGGTCCACGCTCACCTGGTCGGCCGCGGCTACCAAGGCCCGGCACCGCGGTTCGGGCCCGCATGGCGAGCGCTCTTCGAGGCCTGAGTGAAGGGATCAGTCGAGGCGGAGGTCGGCGAGGGTCTGCTTGGCCAGCTCGTTGCGCGGGCCGTCGCCGATCGGGACGATGCTGACGAAGCCGCTGTAGCGGTCCGTCCGGCCGTCGTCGATGATCATGATCGTCACCACGTCGCCGTCGACGCTGATGCTGGGGTTGTCGACGCGGATCTCGGCGGAGATGATCCAGCCCTTCCGGCCGTCGAGTTCGTACGCCTCGTTGCGGACGTCGGTCCGGCTCTCGAAGTCGGAGAACCAGCTCGGGTTGATCACGCACTGCATCGAGCTCTCGGCGGCGTCGGCCGGCTTCTCGAAACCGGACTGGACGGCGACCTCGCCGACGGCGAACCAGGATTCCCAGCCCGGTTCGGTGAGCTGGGACTGGGCCGCGACGTCGTAGAACCAGCTCAGTCCGTGCTTCGGTCCTGGCGACCCGTAATCGGCGCCGACCTTCGGGAAGGACAGCTTCCCGCCGTGCACCCGGCCGTCGTTCGGATGCGCGGCGACCTCGCCGGGGGCGCCGTTCGGGCAGCTGATCCGTTCCCGTCGAGTCGGTGTCCCGGACGGTGTCGGGCTCGGCGACGGCGACGGGCTCGGCGACGGGGTGGGGGAGGCGGTCGGCTTCGAGTCGTCCCAGGCGCTCACCGTCGACTCCGGTTGCGGGTCGGTGATCGGCTGCGCCCCGCCGGTGAGGGTACGGGCGACGAGGATTCCGGTGATCGCCAGCACGATGACCAGCACCACGGCGACGACCACGAGCACGATGCCGCGCCGGGAACCCTGGCGTCCGTCGCCCGGCGAGGGCCGCGGCCGGGTGGTCGTCTGGCCCGACCAGGCGTGGCCGTCCCAGTACCGGTAGGCACCAGGCCGGCCGCCCGGATCGGGGTACCAGCCAGGGGTCGACATGCGGCCGAGGTTATCCCGCCGGGGTCGCAGGAGGACGGACCCCTGCCTGGTTGGATGGCAGTCTTCGTACGCGTGGAACCTCCACCGGGCTGCCGGACTCCGTACCGGTGGAAGGGTCTGTCGCGATGCGGACGGAGGTGGCCGTGACCGAGGCCGGAAGGATCAGCAGCGATGCGGGACGAGGACGCCGGGTTTCGCGACCCCGCCGCCGGGTCGTCCGCGAGCGACGGCTCCCATGGGGAGCGGACGCCGGACGGCCCGCTCGACGCGCGCGACGACGTGGCCCTCTGGCGGGACCTGCGGGCCGGCGACCGGGACGCGTTCCGGGCCCTGTTCCTGCGCCACAGCGACGCGGTCTACAACTTCGGATTCCGCCGGACCGGCTCCTGGGGGGTGGCCGACGACGTGGTCCAGGCGACGTTCACCGCACTCTGGCGGCGGGTCCAGGACGGCACCGTGGACGAGTTGGAACTGCCGTCGGCGCGGCCGGTGCTGTTCTCGATGGCGCGCAACGAGTGCGGCAACCAGCTCCGGTCGGTCCGGCGGCAGGCCGGGCTGGCCGACCGGATCGAGGCCCAGCCGGCCCGGCCCGGCACGGACGACACGGACCGCTGGGTGACCGCGGAGGCGACCATGCGTGAGATCCGCCGGGCGCTCCGGGTGCTGCCGCGGAACCAGCGCGAGGTGGTCGAGTTGGTGGCCTGGTCGGAACTGTCGCTGGCCGAGGCGGGCGCGGTGCTCGGGGTGCCGGTCGGGACCGTGAAGTCCCGGCTGAAGCGGGCCCGGGACCGGCTGCACCGGACGCCGCTGGCCGGCCTGCTGTACGGGAGCCCGGAATGAACCTCGAACTGCCGCCGGACCGGCGACTGTTGGACAAGCAGGCCCGGATCGACCGGATCCTCGACGAGCCGGCGATCCAGGAGCGCCCGGCGCGGCGCCGGAACCGCGCCTGGTACGCGCTCGCCGCCGTCGTCGCCGTGCTCGCCGGCGCGGTCGCGCTCGGTCTGCTGGCCCGGCTGTCAGGGCCGGACGTGGCCGGCAACCCGCCGCCGACGGCCGAGCCCACCGTCCAGGCCTCGGCGACGCCGACCCCGAGCCCGTCCCGACCGACCCCCGGCGACCCGGAGGAACTGCCGGTCGGCGGCACGGCGGAACTGGAGTACTTCACCTTCACGGTGCTGGACAGCAAGCAGACCTCGGCCGGCTTCGCCGTCCGGATCCGGACCTGCCTGACCGGCACCCCGCCCAACTACGAGAGCGACGCGATCCCGATCGGCTGGTACGCCTGGCGCGCCGTCACCGAGCGCAACACGTACCAGGCCAACGTCGAGGATCTCGCCGATCCGGCCTTCGAGCCGGTCTACCCGAGCGGCACCCGGTACGCCGTCGGCGACTGCGCCACCGGCTGGCTGCCGTTCGAGGCGATCGGGCCGGACGAGCCGGTCACCGAACTCAGGTACAGCAACGACTACGGCGGCGAGGCACGCTGGCGGATCGGCTGATCTTTCCCCAAAGGTCCGCTCAAGGTACTCCCACCGTCCGGAACCGACCCTGGACAAATGCCGGAGGTGCTCCGCTAGCGTGCCCAGCGCCGTCCCGCCTGGGCGGCGTCCGATCGGGTCAGGCCCGCGCGGCCCGGCCCACGACTCAAGGAGTATTTGTGACCGTTCTGAAGCCGCTCGCCAAGGGCGCCGTGGCGGTGATCGCGGGCGCGATCACCGGCCTCGCCGGGGTGTCGACCGCGTCCGCCGCGCCGTTGCCGACGGATCTGGCCGGCACCGCCGCGGCTGTCGTCCAGACCGATGTCGTCGCCGAGCTCACGGCCGCCCTGACCGCCGACCTGGAGGCCGAGCTGGCCGACGCGTTGTCGGCCGACCTGTCCGCCGACGCGTCGGCCGAGGCTGCCGCAGCAGTGTCCGCCGCCGTCACGGCCGAGGTCACGGCCGTCGTCGAGGCCTACCTGTCCGGGTCCGGCACGCTCGACGCCGATGTCGTCGCTGCCCTCGAGGCCTCGGTCGAGGCTGCCCTGGTGGCTGCCCTCGGGGTCGACGTCGCGGTCGATCTTTCGCTCGACCTCGGCCTGGGCCTTGGCCTGGATGTCGCCGTCACCGGTGACCTTTCCGCCGGAAACCAGGAGAGCTGAGCTCTCCTTTCTTTTGACCCTCGCCGGTCACCGGTTTCGGTGATCGGCGAGCGGCGCCCCGAGTCCGAACGACCGGGGCGCTTTTGTGTTTCATGTGAGTTGGGTCACAGAATGCAACCGTACGGCCGCCGCCGGACTACTCCCGGGTGACAGAACGAAAACTTCCATCCTGAGGAGGATGACTCGATGCGTATGGTCACGCGGATTGTCGGTGCTGTTGTTGCGGGTGCCGGCCTGATGGCCGCCCTGGCCTTCAACGCCACTGCGGCCCCGAGGTTCGTCACCGGCACGGTCGACGCCAACGGGGGCCTCAACGGCCGGATCGCGCCCAGCACTCACACGGCGAAGAACTATCTCTTCAAGAACGGGTCGAAGATCAGCATCGACTGCCGGACCAAGGGCACCATCGTCCGCGGCAACGCCGAGTGGTACCTGGTCGCCGCGGAGGGCGACGCCAACTGGGTCTCCGCCAAGTACGTCGATCTCACCGGCCCCGCGCCGCGCTGGTGTGGCGACTCGGGCGAGACGATCTCGGTCAAGATCACCAAGGACGTCTACTCCCGGCAGGGCCCGTCCACCGAGGACAAGAAGCGTCGGCTGCAGCACGCCGGCGGCGGCCAGGAAGTGCTCTGCTACGTGTACACGGCGCCCGGCGGCAGCAAGCGCTGGGTGGTCACGCTGGAGGACGGCTGGGTTCCGGCGAGTGCGGTGAAGACCAGCAAGGAGATCCCGTTCTGCCAGGGATGAGTTGAGCTTCCGCCGGTACCTGGGGGAACCGACGGGGCGGGGGGCAGCGAACGGTCCGGCATCGATGATCAATCGATGCCGGACCGTTCCACTCCCTGGATCAGATAGCGCTGCAGGAACAGGAAGACCAGCAGCACCGGGACGATCGCGACGACCGCACCGGTGAAGAGCTGCGGATAGTCGACCCGCTGCGAGGTGAGGAACTGGCTCAACGCCAGCTGGATCGTCCGGTACGCAGGGTCCTGGCCGATCAGCAACGGCCACAGGAAGGCGTTCCAGGAACCGATGAAGATCAACGTGCCGACCGCCGCACAGATGCCGTACGAGTTCGGCAGCACGATCCGCCAGAAGGTCCGCCAGTAGCCCGCCCCGTCCAGGTACGCGGCCTCCTCGAGCTCGCGCGGGAAGGACAGGAAGTACTGCCGGAACAGGAACGTGGCCAGGGCGGAGAACATGCCCGGGATGATCAGGCCGCGCAGGCTGGAGATCCAGCCGAGGCTGGACACCATGACGAAGGTCGGCACGAAGGTCACCGCGGCCGGCACCATCAGCGTGGCCAGGGTGATCGCCAGCAGCACCTTGCTGATCTTGTTGTCGATCGCCAGGCCGTAGCCGGCCAGCGCCGAGATGATCACCGTCGCGACCGTCTGCACCACCGAGACCACGGCGGAGTTGATCAAGCTGCGGACGATCGGGACGCCGGAGTTGTCCAGCAGCTCGGTCAGGTTGCCCAGCCCGACCGCGTTCGGCAGCCAGTGCCACTGGGCCGCCGTGATCCACGGGCTGGTGGAGAACGCGTTGCGCAGGATCACCCAGAACGGCAGCAGGAACACCACTGCGAGCAGGATCAGTGCCGCGTAGCGGAGTACGGTCGGGACCGGTCGTGGTTTCATCGGGTCCGCTCCCTTCCGACCAGGGACAGGATGCCGAGCTGAGCCAGCCCGAAGATCGCGATCACCACGGTCAGGATCATCGAGCCGGCGCTGCCCAGCCCGAGGTCCTGGCTGCCGGAGCCGAACGAGACCAGGTAGAGGTAGACCAGCGGCGGCTTGGCGTACGGGGGATAGCTGCCGACCGAGATCAGCGTGTTGTAGAACTCGTCGAACGCCTGGAACGCATTGATCAACAGCAGCAGGACGACCGCGATCGAGGTGGCCCGCAGCTGCGGGAACGTGATCCAGCGGAACACCCGCCAGCCCTGGGCACCGTCGATCGCCGCGGCTTCGTACGTGTCGGTCGGGATCCGTTGCAGCCCGGCGATGAACAAGATCATGTAGAAGCCGACCTGCAGCCACAGCCGGAGCGTGACCAGCACCACCCAGTAGAGGTAGTTGCCGCCGCCGAGCCAGTTCACCGGATCCAGGCCGAGCTCGCGGAGGAAGCTGTTGATCATGCCGAACCGGGCGCCGTTGAAGAAGACCAGCCGCCACACCATCGCCGCGATCACGTACGAACACGCGGTCGGCAGGAAGAACGCCGACCGGAAGAACGCCTTCGCGACGGTCGCCCGGTTCACCAGCAGGGCCAGGCCGAGCGAGATCGCGAACGTCGTCGGCACGATGAACAGCGCGAAGACGATGAAGGTGCCGAGGCTGGTCTGGAAGGCCCGGTCGTTGAGCAGGTACAGGTAGTTGTCGAACCCGACGAACTTCGTCGGCGTGACCGTGTTGCGGGCATCGAACACGGACAGCCAGGCGCTCCAGCCGATCGGCACGATCGTGAAGATCAACAGGCCGGCGAAGAACGGCGCGACGAAGATCAACTGCCACAGGTTGCGGTCGTGCAGCCCGCGGATCCGCCGGGAGAGCGCCGTGCGGGGCATGGCGGGCTCAGCCGTTCAGGCGCTTGATGTCCGCCTTGGCCGTGGCCGCGACCTCGGCGATCTCCGACTTCGGATCGGCCTTCTTCTGCACCACGTTGGTCACCGCCGCGGTGATCGCCTGCTGGATCGCCGGCGTCCAGAGCTTGTCGTTGGCGTGGCCGCCCTCGGCGACGAACTTGGCCGCCTCGGCGCCGGCGCCGGAGGCGACCTTGTCGGCCTTGGGGACCAGCGCGGTCTTGGCCGGGATGTGGGTGCCGAAGGCGTTCGAGAACTCCAGCTGGTCGGCCTCCTGGTCGACCCAGAGCCAGCGGACGAACTCGGTCGCGGCCTCGACGTTCTTGCCCTTCGCGTTCACGCAGGCGCCGAACGCGCCGAACGGGACCGCCTGCCGGCCGGCCGCACCGACCGACGGGAACGGCAGCACGCCGAAGTCGTCGCCGAGCGCGTCGGTGACCTCGGGCAGGATCCACAGGCCGCTCCACTGCATCGCCGTCTCGCCGTTGACGAACGGGGAGGCGGTGGACCAGTCGCCGGAAGCGCTGGGTACGTAGCCGTCGGCCGCGGCCAGCTCGGCGAACTTGGCGAACGCGGCGTGGCCCTCGGCGTTGTCGAACCCGATCGTGGTCTTGTCGGCCGAGATCTGTTCCTGACCGGCGGCCCAGATGAACATCGAGCTGAGCACGCCGATGCCGCCGTCAGTGCCGGCGTAGAAGCCGCCCATGTCCTTGGTCTTCACCGCGGGCACGGCCTTGATCAGATCGTCGATGGTCGCCGGCGGCGCGATGCCGGCCTTGTCCAGTGCCGACTTGCGGTAGAAGAGCATCTGCATGTCGACCGTCTGCGGGATGGCGTAGACCTTGCCCTCCCAGCTGGCCGCGTCCAGCACCGACTGGGTGAACTGCGGCTTGGCGTCGCCGAGCATCGCGGTCAGGTCGAGCGCCTGCCCGGCCTTGATCATGTCGAGGGTCGGGCCGTTGGCGTACTCGAAGACGTCCGGCGCCTTGTCGGTGAGCAGCGCCGAGGAGACCAGCTTCTCGTAGTCGCCCGGGTTCCACTGCACCGTCACGGTGGCCTTGTCGTAGGCGGCGGCGTACTTCTTGACCGCCTCCTCGACGCCGTCCTCACCGTACTCGTGGTACCACTGGCTCAGCGTCGGCTTGGCGCCGCCGCCGCTCGCCGAGGCCGACCCGCCCGGCTCGGGCCGGCCGGTGTTCGAACCGCAGGCAGTCAGTCCGGCTGCCGCGGCAAGACCGCCGGTCAGCGTGAGGAAGGCACGACGTCGAATGGCCATGAACGGACTCTAAACGAATCACCTGCGCCCGCGGTGGACGGCTCACCCTTCGGTAGGGTCCTGGTACGTGATCAAGAACGGGGAGCTGCATCGCCGGCTGGGCGTCGGCGACGCCGTCACCGTCGGCCTGGCCGCGATGATCGGGGCCGGTGTCTTCGCCGTCTTCGGGCCGGCCGCCGGCGCGGCCGGGACCGGACTGCCGATCGCGCTCGCCGTCGCGGCACTGATCGCCTACTGCAACGCGACCTCGTCGGCCCGGCTGGCCGCCCGCTACCCGGACTCCGGCGGCACCTACGTGTACGGCCGGGAGCGGCTCGGCCCGTTCTGGGGCTACCTGGCCGGCTGGGGTTTCGTGGTCGGCAAGACCGCCTCGTGCGCGGCGATGGCGCTGACCGCCGGCTGGTACCTGTGGCCGGAGCAGGCGCACCTGGTCGCGGTCGCGGCGGTGCTGCTGCTGACCGTGATCAACTGCCTGGGCGTGCAGAAGGCGGCCTGGGCGTCCCGGCTGATCGTCGGGGCGGTGCTGCTGGTGCTGGCGGCGGTCGTGATCATCGGGCTCACCTCGCCCGGTGTCGATCCGGCCCGGCTCGGGCTGGGCCCGGACGCCTCGGTGTGGGGCGTGCTGCAGGCCGCGGGACTGATCTTCTTCGCGTTCGCCGGTTACGCCCGGGTGGCCACCCTCGGCGAGGAGGTACGGCAACCGGAGCGGACCATCCCGATCGCCGTCGGGGTGGCGCTCGGCATCGTGCTGATCTTGTACGCCGTCGTCGGCGCGACCGTGATCGTGGTCCTCGGGCCGGACCTGGCCCGGTCCACCGTGCCGCTGACCGACGTGGTCGCCCGGGCCGGCGTGCCCGGCTTCCTGCCGGTGGTCGCGGCGGGCGCGGCGCTGGCCGCGCTGGGCAGCCTGCTGGCGATGATCTTGGGCGTCTCCCGGACCGCGCTGGCGATGGCCCGGGACCGGCACCTGCCGCCGCAGTTGGCCGTCATCCACCCGCGGTTCGCGGTGCCGCACCGGACGATCATCGTGGTCGGCCTGGTCGTCGCGGTGCTGGCCGGGGTCGCCGATCTCCGTTCCGTGATCGGCTTCTCCTCGTTCGCCGTGCTGGTCTACTACGCGGTCGCGAACGCCTCCGCGCTGACCCTGTCCCGGGCCGAGGGGCGGCCGCCGCGGGCGGTGCCGATCATCGGGCTGATCGGCTGCCTGGTCGTGGCAGCAGCGCTGCCGCCGGCCTCGGCGCTCACCGGTGCGGCGGTCCTGCTGGTCGGCGCGATCGGTTACGTTCTCCGTAACCGGTGGGCGAAACGCCATGAGGACGGGAAGGTGGACGGCTGATGCGTGCCGTACGACTGCATCGATTCGGCGGGCCCGAGGTGCTGGCCGTCGAGGAGGCCGCAGCACCGGAGCCCGGACCGGGCGAGATCGTGATCTTGGTCGGCGCCGCGTCGATCAACCCGTTCGACCGGAAGGTGCGGACCGGCCAGTTCGCGGCCGGACCCGAGCCGGCCCAGCCGGTGATCATCGGCGTCGACGCCGCCGGGGTGATCGACGCCGTCGGGCCGGACGTGACCGGCTGGGCGGTGGGCGATCCGGTGTTCGGGCTGGGTCGCGCGACGTACGCGGAACGGGCCGTGCTGCACGCCTGGGCCCGGACGCCGGACGGCGTCGACGACGCCACCGCGGCCGCCGCGGCGACCGCGGGGGAGGCGGCGGTCCGGTCCTTCGAGCTGCTCGGCCTCGCGCCGGGTGCGCGGCTGCTGATCGACGGCGGCGCCGGCGGTGTCGGCACGGTCGCGATCCAGCTGGCCCGCCGGCGGGGCTACCAGGTGATTGCGACCGGCAGCCCGGCCAACCAGGACTACCTGCGCTCGCTCGGCGCCGAACCGGTGCCGTACGGCGACGGCCTGGCCGACCGGGTCCGCGCGCTCTGGCCGGACGGCCCGGACGCGGTCTTCGACGTCGCCGGGAAGACGATCATGGACGTGCTGATCGGGCTGGCCGGCGAGCCGCAGCGGGTGGTCAGCATCGCCAACTTCGACGCGGCGGACACCGGCATCCAGGTCACCGGCGGCGGTGGCGATCCGGTGGCCGCGCTGGCCGAGGTGGCCGAGGCCCTCGCCGCCGGGGAGCTGCGGATCCCGGTCCGGACCTACCCGTTCGCCGACGTCGTCGCCGCCCACACCGACAGCGAGTCCGGCGGGATCCGCGGCAAGCTCGCCCTGGTCCGGGAATAGAGCGGACGGTTGCGGAGGTTGGCCCGGAGGTGACCACGCAGCTGCACGGCTCCCGGGTGACGAACGACCGGAAGGCCCGCAAGGTCCTCTGGGCGTCCCTGGTCGGGACCTCGCTGGAGTCGTTCGACTTCTACGTCTTCAGCTATCTGTCCGCATTCTTCATCGGGCCGCTGTTCTTCGAGCCGCTCGGCGTCTTCGGCGGCACCCTGAGTGCCTTCCTGGCCAACGCGCTCGGCTTCGTCGCGCGGCCGCTCGGCGCCATCGTGTTCGGCCACCTGGGCGACCGGTTCGGCCGCCGCGCCGCGTTGATCATCACGATCACGATCATGGGCGTGGCGACCGGAGCGATCGGCCTGCTGCCCGACTACGCGACCGCCGGCTGGCTCGGCGCCGTCCTGCTGGTCGGGCTGCGGCTGATCCAGGGACTCTCGCTGGGCGGCGAGTGGGGCGGCGCGGTGCTGCTGTCCACCGAGAGCGCGCGCCCCGGCCGCCGGGCGCTCTACGCGGCCGTACCGCAGCTGGGATCGCCGGTCGGCTCGATCCTGAGTGCCGGTCTCTACCTCGCTCTGCCGGTGCTGCTGTCCGAGGCTGACCTGCTGGCCTGGGGCTGGCGGGTGCCGTTCCTGGCCGCGTTCCCGCTGCTGCTGATCTCGCTCTGGCTGCGCTACTCGATCGACGAGACGCCGGTGTTCCGGGACGTCGTCAGCGAGGACCGCCGGGCCCGCATCCCTTTGCTGGAAGCGTTCCGGCGGCGTCCGCTGGCGATGCTGCTGGCCACCGGTGCGGCGTTGCTGGGCATCGGCTCGTACTCGCTGATGAACACCTACACGCTGAACTACGGCGTCACCACGCTGCACTTCGACTACGCCCAGCTGCTGATGGCGACGACGATCGGCGGCCTGCTGCAGTTGATCACGATTCCGTTGTTCGGGTTCTGGGCCGAACGGATCGGGTCGGCCCGGGTCGTGTTGATCGGCGCCGTCGGCACCCTGGTCGTCGCGTTCCCGATCTACGCCCTGCTGCAGTCGGCGAGCTTCGGCATCCTGGTCGCGATGATGATCATCGGCGGCATCCTGCCGACCCTCAGCTGGGCCGCGCTCGGCGGGCTGATGACCGAGCTGTTCGCGGGCCGGTTCCGTTACGCCGCGATCTCCTTCGCGTACGCCGTCGCCGCGATCATCTCCGGCTTCGTCCCCGCACTCACCCTGCTGCTCGGCCAGGCCAGCGACTACGCCTGGTGGCACCCGGGCGTCGTGCTCGCCGCGATGAGCGTGATCACCGCCGTCAGCGCCGCCTTCGCCATCCGCCGCACGGAGCCCATCGACGTCGTCTGACCCCCGTCACTCGAGTCACAAGTTTTTCACGTCCCGTGAAAAGTTGGCACTTTACGCGAGATATATCTGACGGGAAGCGACAGTTTTTCACGGGACGTGAAAAACCGACGATCAGCCGGGGCCGGTAACCACGCGGATAATCCAACAGGTGGAGAAAATCGTCGGGTCGGGCGGGGCCCAGTAACAATCCGGTTCGGCGGCGGGTCCTTGCCACGACCCCGCGCCGTGCTGGCAGACTGCACTCTGCAGATCGGATCGGATCAGCGGAGGTGGCAATGGCGTCAACCGAAACGCCGACAGGTGTCAACGGACCCACTCGGGCCCGGATCGACGCGCGGACCTTGCGGCGGGACCGGTGGTGGCTCAGTCCGCTGACGACCTTCGTCGTCTTCACGGCGTTCGTGATCTATGCGACCTGGCGGGCGTTCAGCGGGGCCAACTATTACGCCTCGCCGTACCTCTCGCCCTTGTACTCGCCCTGCCTGACCAACCTCTGTGTCGAGGGATCGTCCGACTTCGGGCAGCCGTTCTCCTGGTGGCAGTTGTCGCCGGCGCTGTTGATCTTGATCTTCCCGCTCGGCTTCCGGATGACCTGCTACTACTACCGGAAGGCCTACTACCGGGCCTTCTGGCTGTCGCCGCCGTCCTGCGCGGTCGCCGAGCCGCACAAGAAGTACACCGGCGAGACCCGGCTGCCGCTGATCTTGCAGAACATCCACCGCTGGTTCTGGTACGCGGCGATGGTGATCGCCTGCGTGCTCACCTTCGACCTGGTGCTGTCGTTCCGCAACGCCGAGCACGAGTGGGGCCACATGGGTCTCGGCTCGCTGGTGTTGTTGATCAACGTCGCACTGATCTGGCTCTACACCCTGTCCTGCCACTCCTGCCGGCACATCCTCGGCGGGCGGCTGCGGCACTTCTCCAAGCACCCGGTGCGGTACAAGCTGTGGACCTGGGTGTCGAAGCTCAATGAGCGGCATTCGATGCTGGCCTGGGCTTCGCTCTTCTCGGTCGCGCTGGCCGATCTCTACATCTACCTGCTGGCGACCGGCGTGATCACCGATGTGAGGTTCTTCTGATGAGTGATCGTCATCCCATGACCGGGAACGAGATGTCCGGCAGCGAGGCCGGCGGTCTGGAGCGGCACGCCTACGACGTGGTCGTGATCGGCGCGGGCGGGGCCGGGCTGCGGGCGGCGATCGCCGCGCACGACGCCGGGGCGCGTACGGCGATCGTCTGCAAATCGCTGCTGGGCAAGGCGCACACGGTGATGGCCGAGGGTGGCATCGCGGCCGCGATGGGCAACCGGTGGCCGGAGGACAACTGGGAGGTGCACTTCCGCGACACCATGCGTGGCGGGAAGATGCTGAACAACTGGCGGATGGCCCAGTTGCACGCCCAGGAGGCGCCCGAGCGGGTGATGGAGCTGGAGGACTGGGGTGCGCTGTTCGACCGCACCGAGGACGGGCTGATCTCGCAGCGCGACTTCGGCGGGCACCGCTACGCCCGGCTCGCCCACGTCGGCGACCGGACCGGACTGGAGATGATCAGGACCCTGCAGCAGCGGGCCGTCCAGCTCGGCATCGACGTGTTCATGGAGTGCACGATCACCGACCTGCTGACCGGGTCCGACCAGGCGTCGGGGAAGATCAGCGGCGCGTTCGGCTACTGGCGGGAGACCGGCCGGTTCGTGATCTTCGAGGCGCCGTCGGTGATCTTGGCGACCGGCGGCATCGGCAAGGCGTTCAAGGTCACCTCCAACTCCTGGGAGTACACCGGCGACGGGCACGCGCTCGCACTGCGCGCCGGCGCGTCCTTGATCAACATGGAGTTCGTCCAGTTCCATCCGACCGGCATGGTGTGGCCGCCGTCGGTGAAGGGACTGCTGGTCACCGAGTCGGTCCGCGGTGACGGCGGCATCCTGAAGAACTCCGAGGGCAAGCGGTTCATGTTCGACTACATCCCGGAGTTCTTCAAGGCCGAGACCGCCGACAACGAGGCCGAGGCCGACCGCTGGTACGAGGACAAGGCGAACAACCGGCGGCCGCCGGAACTGTTGCCGCGGGACGAGGTGGCCCGGGCGATCAACTCCGAGATCAAGGCGGGCCGGGGATCGCCCCACGGCGGCATCTTCCTCGACATCGCGTCCCGCCGCTCGGCCGAGTTCATCCGGCGCCGGCTGCCGTCGATGTACCACCAGTTCAAGGAACTGGCCGACGTCGACATCACCGCCGAGCCGATGGAGATCGGGCCGACCTGTCACTACGTGATGGGCGGGATCGAGGTCGACGCGGACACGGAGCTGACCGGCGTCACCGGGCTCTACGCGGTCGGGGAGTGCTCGGGCGGCATGCACGGCTCCAACCGGCTGGGTGGCAACTCGCTGTCCGACCTGCTCGTCTTCGGACGGCGGGCCGGTGAGGCGGCGGCGGCGTACGCGGCGGAGATCGGCGACACCCGGCCGCCGCTGGACGAGGCGGAGGTGACCGCGGCGCAGGCGGCGGCGCTGGCCCCGTTCGAGACCGAGGGCGGCGAGAACCCGTACACGATCCATCAAGAACTGCAGCAGACGATGAACGACCTGGTCGGGATCATCCGGACCGCGGACGAGCTGAGCAAGGCGGCCGAGGCGGTCGAGGGGTTCAAGGAGCGGGTGCGCAACCTGTCCGTCGAGGGGCACCGGCAGTACAACCCGGGTTGGCACCTGGCGATCGACCTGCGCAACATGCTGCTGGTCTCGGAGTGCATCGCGAAGGCGGCGCTGGAACGCACCGAGTCCCGCGGCGGCCACACCCGGGACGACTTCCCGATGACGGACGACGTCTGGGGTACCAAGAACATCGCGCTGACCCTCAAGGAGACCGGCGACGGGGTCGACCTGGCCCAGCAGCCGCTGCCGGTGATGCCGGACGAACTCAAGACGTTCTTCGAGAGCAAGTGAGTTGATCATGGGATACGACCTGAAGATGCGGATCTGGCGCGGCGACGAGTCGGGCGGTGAGCTGACCGACTACACCGTGCCGGTGGAGTCCGGCGAGGTCGTGCTCGACGCGATCCATCGGTTGCAGGCCACCCAGGCCGGCGATCTCGCGGTCCGGTGGAACTGCAAGGCCGGTAAGTGCGGGTCCTGCAGTGCCGAGGTGAACGGCCGGCCGCGGCTGATGTGCATGACCCGGCTGTCCGACTTCGACGAGACCGAGACGATCACCGTGACGCCGATGCGGGCGTTCCCGGTGGTGCGCGACCTGGTCACCGACGTGTCCTTCAACTACGAGAAGGCGGCCGAACTGCCGGCGTTCTCGCCGCCGCCCCGGGACCCGGACGGCAAGCGCCGGATGATGCAGGTCGACGTCGAGCGCGGCCAGGAGTTCCGCAAGTGCATCGAGTGCTTCCTCTGCCAGGACACCTGCCATGTCGTTCGTGATCATGAGGACAACAAGCAGGCGTTCGCCGGGCCGCGGTTCTTCCTGCGGTACGCCGAGCTGGACATGCACCCGCTGGACACCCACGACCGCCGCGAACTGGCCCAGGGCGCGGCCGGCCTGGGCATGTGCAACATCACCAAGTGCTGCACCGAGGTCTGCCCGGAGCACATCAAGATCACCGACAACGCGATCATCCCGATGAAGGAGCGCGTGGTCGACCGCAAGTTCGACCCGCTGGTCTGGCTCGGCAACAAGATCGGCATCCGGACCAAGGACTACCAGGGCCGCGAGGACGCCTGACCCGGTCGGGGTTCAGTCGATCGGGCCGCCGGTCGCGTACTCCTGGAGCTGCGGGTAGTCGCCGGCGTAGCGGTTCTGATCAAGAGGCGTGTCCGTGTACTGCCAGAAGGTCCAGCCGCCGCTCCAGCCGGCCGGGATCTTCTCCGGCGGCGTGGTCCGCCAGGCGGCCAGCCAGAGCGGGTTGGTTTCGCCGAACGCGGCGCTGTTGCCGGTGCACTTCTCCCACCAGTAGTAGCCGGTGTAGATCACGGCCTGGCGTCCGGTCCGCTCGACGTAGCGGGTGGTGAAGGCGCGGATCCAGGTGACCATCTGGTCCGGGGTGAGGCCCCAGCACTCGTCGAAGTCGAAGTACGGCCCCTCGATGTCGAGCACGCCGGGCAGGGTCTGCCCGTCGGCCGACCAGGAACCGCCATGATCGACGAAGAAGTCGGCCTGCACGTCGCCGGGCTTCCCGTCCGGCCGGGCGAAGTGGTAGGCGCCGCGGACGTAGCCGGCGTAGTAGGAGTCCGTGTACTGGGCGCTGAACTTCGAGCTCTGGAAGGTCGAGCCCTCGGTCGCCTTGATGTAGGCGAACCGCTTCCCGTCCGCCCGGTGCTTGGCCCAGTCGACGTTCTCGTTGTGGCCGGAGACGTCGATGCCGAGCACCGCCGGCGGCTGCTCGGGGGCGGGTGCGGCGGGGTCGTTCCGGTCGGAGCGTTCGCGAGGTCCGGCGAGGCGGTCGCTGCCGCCCATCCGTCCTCCTTCGCCGGTCACGGTCTGGTCGTCGTGGGTGGGAGTCTCCGCGTACGCCAGCGCAGGGCTGAGCGACAGGGCCAGCAGTGCGACGACTGCGGCAACGAGGGGACGGCGTCTGGAAAGGTACATCTGCGGGTTCCATCTGTCGTGCCAAGTGATCTCCGCCACTCGGTCCTGACGTGCTGCCAGGAACGACACCCCGAAACGCAACGGCTCGCGCTAACGGTAGCGGCAACCGAGAGGTTTCCGACAGCCCTGAGAGATCCGCCACAACGGGCCTCGAGGATTTAAGACCAGCGTGCCAAAGGTTCTAGTGTTACCCCCGTGGCAGGCACAATCGTGACGCCCGCACGTCGTGCGGCGAGGTCGACCGTCGGTTTGAAGGCGCTGATGGCGATCAGCGGACTGATCATGTACGGCTATTTGATCTTGCACATGGGCGGCAACCTGTGGGTGTTCGGCGGGCAGCAGGCCTTCGACACCTACGCGCACCATCTGCGGACCCTCGGTGAGCCGATGGTCCCGCACTCGACGGTGCTCTGGATCGTCCGGATCGTGCTGCTGGCCGGCGTGATCGCGCACATCTGGTCGGCCGTGGTGCTGTCCCGGCGGTCCCATCACGCGCGTGGTGGCGCCGGCAAGCGGTACGCGTCGAACCAGCACCGCCGCGGCATGCAGCGCAGCTACGCGTCCTTCACCCTGCGCTGGGGCGGCGCGATCATCGCGCTGTTCGTGATCTACCACCTGCTGCACCTGACCCTGAACGTGATCGCGCCGGGCGGCGCCAGCGACAGCCCGTACCTGCGGTATGTGGCGGGCTTCAAGATCTGGTGGGTGCTGCTGTCGTACCTGATCGCCCTGACCGCGGTCGGCTTCCATCTTCGGCACGGCCTGTGGAGCGGCCTGACCACGCTCGGCGC
The DNA here is from genome assembly GCF_042666975.1 of Microlunatus sp. GCM10028923. Taxonomy (NCBI): domain Bacteria; kingdom Bacillati; phylum Actinomycetota; class Actinomycetes; order Propionibacteriales; family Propionibacteriaceae; genus Microlunatus; species Microlunatus sp. GCM10028923. The sequence continues at coordinate 16,900 of NZ_JBHTFF010000027.1, forward strand.
CAACTTCAGCGCCGGCACCCGCCGAGTGCTCAACCAGCTGGCGACCGCGGTCGCGCTGGTGATCATCGTCGGCTTCCTGACCCCGCCCGTGCTGATCTTCCTAGGAGTGGTGGGCTGAGATGAGCGAGATCAACATCGATTCGGTCGACGCAGACTCGATCTTCGTCGAGGGCGAGCCGATCCAGGACCAGAAGGCCCCGGAGGGCCCGATCCAGGACCGCTGGGACAAGCGGAAGTTCGGTGCCCGGCTGGTCAACCCGGCCAACCGCCGGAAGCTGCGCGTGATCATCGTCGGCACCGGGCTGGCCGGCGCCTCGGCGGCGGCGACGCTCGGCGAGGCCGGCTACGAGGTGAAGAGCTTCTGCTACCAGGACTCGCCGCGGCGGGCCCACTCGATCGCCGCGCAGGGCGGCATCAACGCCGCGAAGAACTACCGCAACGACGGCGACTCGGTGTACCGGCTCTTCTACGACACGGTGAAGGGCGGCGACTTCCGGTCCCGGGAGTCCAACGTCTACCGGCTGGCCCAGGTCAGCCTGCAGATCATCGACCAGTGCGTCGCGCAGGGCGTCCCGTTCGCCCGTGAGTACGGCGGCCTGCTGGACAACCGGTCCTTCGGCGGCGTGCAGGTGTCCCGGACGTTCTACGCCCGCGGCCAGACCGGCCAGCAGCTGCTGCTCGGCGCGTACCAGGCGCTGGAGCGGCAGGTCGCGGCCGGCACGGTCGAGGTGCACACCCGGCACGAGATGCTGGAACTGATCGTGGCCGACGGCCGGGCCCGCGGCGTCGTGGTCCGGGACATGGTGACCGGCGAGATCGAGCCGCACTTCGCCGATGTCGTGGTGCTCGCGACCGGCGGCTACGGCAACGTGTTCTACCTGTCGACGAACGCGATGGGCTGCAATGTCACGGCCACCTGGCGGGCCCATCGCAAGGGCGCCTACTTCGCGAATCCCTGCTACACGCAGATCCACCCGACCTGCATCCCGGTGTCCGGCGACTACCAGTCGAAGCTCACGCTGATGAGTGAATCGCTGCGGAACGACGGCCGGATCTGGGTGCCGAAGTCCGGCGAGGACAAGCGCGACCCGCGGGAGATCCCGGACGCGGACCGCGACTACTACCTGGAGCGGATCTACCCGAGCTTCGGCAACCTGGTGCCGCGCGACATCGCCTCCCGGGCCGCGAAGAACGTCTGCGACGAGGGTCGCGGGGTCGGCCCGGGCGGGCTCGGGGTGTACCTCGATTTCGCCGACGCGATCAAGCGGATGGGCCGCAAGGCGGTCGAGGCGAAGTACGGCAACCTGTTCGACATGTACGCCCAGATCACGGGCGAGGATCCGTACCAGGTGCCGATGCGGATCTACCCGGCCGTGCACTACACGATGGGCGGCCTGTGGGTGGACTACGACCTGCAGTCGAGCATCCCGGGCCTGTACGTCACCGGCGAGGCGAACTTCTCCGACCACGGCGCGAACCGGCTCGGCGCGAGCGCGCTGATGCAGGGCCTGGCCGACGGCTACTTCGTCCTGCCGAGCACGATCAACGACTACCTGGCCGACGGGCCGTTCGAGTCGATCGACGCGTCGCATCCCGCGGCGGCCGAGGCGATCGACCAGGTGAACGGCCGGATCGAGAAGCTCCTGTCGATCAACGGCAGCCGTACCGTCGACTCCTTCCACAAGGAGCTCGGCAAGATCATGTGGGACTACTGCGGGATGGAGCGGACCGAGGACGGGCTGCGCAAGGCCATCTCGGAGATCCGCGAACTCAAGGCCGAATTCTGGTCCGACGTCCGGGTGCTCGGCGCCAACGAGGAACTGAACCAGGCGCTGGAGCGGGCCGGCCGGGTCGCCGACTTCTTCGAGCTGGCCGAACTGATGTGCATCGACGCCCTGGTCCGCCGGGAGTCCTGCGGCGGCCACTTCCGCGCCGAGAGCCAGACCGAGGACGGCGAGGCGCTGCGCGACGACACCGACTTCGCCCACGTCTCAGCCTGGGAGTTCGGCGGCGACGGGGGCAAACCGGTCCTGCACAAGGAACCGCTGGTCTACGACTACGTCGAGCTGAAACAGCGGAGCTACAAGTGATCAGAATGGAGCGCGCGAAGTGAAGATCACGGTACGGGTCTGGCGGCAGTCCGGCCCGGACGCCAAGGGCGAACTGGTGTCCTACCCGGTCGAGGACGTCTCGGAGCACATGTCCTTCCTGGAGATGCTCGACGTCCTGAACGAGCGGCTCACGCTGGCCGGCGAGGACCCGATCGCGTTCGACTCCGACTGCAGGGAGGGCATCTGCGGCATGTGCGGCGTCGTGATCAACGGCGTCCCGCACGGCCGGGGCGAGTCCTCGGTGCCGACCACCACCTGCCAGCTGCACCTGCGTTCGTTCCGCGACGGCGATGTGATCGACATCGAGCCGTGGCGGGCCGACGCGTTCCCGGTGATCAAGGACCTGGTGGTCGACCGCGGCGCGTTCGACCGGATCATCGCGGCCGGCGGCTACATCGCCGCCAACACCGGTTCGGCGCCGGACGCGCACGCCATGCCGGTGCCGAAGTCGGCCGCCGACGACGCGTTCGACGCGGCCACCTGCATCGGCTGCGGCGCCTGCGTCGCCGCCTGCCCGAACGGTTCCGCGATGCTCTTCACCGCGGCCAAGGTGACCCACCTCGGTCTGCTGCCGCAGGGCCAGCCGGAGCGCAAGTCCCGGGTGCTCTCGATGGTGGATCAGCACGACGCCGAGGGCTTCGGCAACTGCACCAACATCGGCGAGTGCACCGCGGTCTGCCCGAAGGGGATCCCGCTGGAGACCATCTCGCGGCTGAACCGGGACGTGCTCGGCGCCATGCTCCGCCCCGGCAACTGACCTTCCGACCCGTGCCCTGAGCCTGTCGAAGGGCCGTGTCCTGAGCCCGTCGAAGAATCAGCCGAGCAGCCAGCGGGCCTCGCCGCCGTCGTAGTCGTTCCGGTACGTCAGCTGGGTGACCCGTCGGCTCTTGTCGATCTTGTCGAACGGCAGCCAGCCGGTCAGGCAGTCGTCGACCGCGAGCTTCGCGCCGTCCGGATACGGCGGCTCCAGCGCCGGGTCGTCCGGCTCCTCGGTGCCGGCCGGGTAGGCCCGGTCGGAGGTGATCGCGCGCCACGGATACCAGCCGACCGGGATCGCGTCCGGTTCGTACCCGCCGGGCGGCACGTCGGTGACGCAGGTCCGGATCCGGGCCGCGAAGCCGCGCCGCGAGTAGGTCGTCTCCAGCAGCGTGATCGTGAAGTAGTCCAGCGTCGCGGTCTCGCCGACCCGGAGCCGGTTCGGATTCGGGTTCTTCCGGGGTGACGGGCTGGCCGGTCCGGGCGTCGGGTCCGGGGTGCCGGTCGGGCCGGTACCGCCGGCGAGCCGGGCGGCCACCTTCGGCAGCGATCTGATCATCGGATCGAGCAGCCGGCCGCCGTCGTTCGGCCCGCCGGCCCAGTCGTGATCTTCGTCGTCCACCTTGAAGATCAACACCTCGACCCGGCGGCCGGTGATGATCAGTCCGTACTCCTGGAACCGCCACGACCCGGCGTCGGCATCCTCCGCGCCGTCGGTGTTGATCACCCGGAACTTCGCCTCGCCGCGAGCCGTCTTGACGGTCTTCCAGTCCCGGCCGCCGACCTTCCGGAATCCCTTCTGGCGCAGGGTTTCCTCGCAGCCGTCGGCCCAGGCGGTGAACGTCCGGAACGCCTTCCGGGCGGCTTCCTCCGAGCCGAACTCGAGCGCCGTAGCGGAGCCCTGGTTCTTCTCCTGGTAGGTGTAGGTCCGGTGAAACGTGCGCTCGGCACCGAGCGACTCCGGCTTGCCCCTGAAGCACTCGCTGGCTGCGGTCGACCCGGACCCCGGGAACGTGTTGGTGATCTTCCAGTCGCCCGGCTGCTGCCACTCCAGGTCCGGCTCCTTGGGCAACTGCGCCTCGGCGAGCGGCCGGCCGGCGGGCGGGGTGGGCGTCGCCGAGCCGTCGACCGGCGTGGACGGGCCGGCCCCGGCGTCCGGCACCAGCCCGGTCCGGATCGCCACCGTGCCGCCGATCACCCCGGCCAGGACCGCGATGGCCAGTGCGGCGACGACGCCGGCGATGCGGGCCCGCCGGTCACCCGGGGTGCGGCGGGCCGGGGCAGGAGTGTCCTTCCCGCCGCCCGACTCGCCGTTCTCCGCGTCCATGATCAGTGTTCCGTCGCCCGGACGCGGCCCGCTGGCCGCGCCGCAGGGTGCCTCCCCGCACCCGACCGACCCTACCGTCGGACCGGGACGGTCGACCGGGATACGGCACCGGCGTCCCTACCGGCCCCGCTCCGGAGGCTCAGTCCGCGAGGCGCTTCGCGGCGGCCGGCAGGATGTCGGCCAGGGGATGCGGGCCGGCGACGTTCTCCTCCGGATCGGTGTCCCAGTTCGAGTCCATTCCGAAGCCGACGGTGACGGCGATGGCGAGTCGGTCGCCGACTCGGACCAGGCCGACGGCCTCCCAGAAGGCACCTTCACCGTCGCCCCAGTCGGGCCGTTGGTAGACGAACTCCGTGAACCGGGCGGTCTTCACCTTGTCGCGCACCGGGTACCACTGGTCGAAGCCTCGCACCGGCCCGCCGCCGGGAGCCCGGAAGCCGTCCGCGTCCAGGGCGTCCGCGCAGTTCTCGATCCAGCCGCTGACGGTCTCGTACGCCTCCTTGGCCTGCTCCTCGTTCTCGAACTGCAGCGCGCTGGCGTACCGCGTCGGCTGGCCGTACAAGGGATCCGAGGTGTCCGGGCTCGACTGGGGATCGGTGATCTTGTAGTTGAAGCTCCGGGTCTTGAAGTCGACCGCGCCGAGGGTCTCCAGGCTCTGCAGGCAGGTCGAGGGCCGGGTCGACGGGCGGGCGCTGCGCTTGTACTCCTGGGGTTCCAGCCCTTCGTACTTCGGCAGGTCACTCGCCCGGAGCAGGTTCTTGTCGGTCAGGCTGCGGCTCGGCGTCGGGGCGGGCGTCTCCCGGATCGGCTCGCCGGCCAGCCGGGCCGCCGCCTTCGGCAGCGATCTGATCATCGGGTCGAGCGGCAGGCCGGTGCTCTTGGCCTCCTCCTCGCTCTGCGCCCAGTGGTGTTCGCCGCCGCCGGCCCGCAGGGTCATCACGAGCAGTTCGACCCGGGAGCCGGTGAGGATCACGCCGTACTCGGAGCTCATGGTCTGGCTGCCGGACGAATCCTCCAACTGATCGGCCTGCAGCAGCCGGTACTGCGCCTCGCCCTGGTCGACCGGAACCTCTACCCAGTCGTACACCTTGACCCGCTCGTGGCCGGCGTCGGTCAGGGTCTTCTCGCAGGCGTCGCCCCAGTCGACCAGCTTCGCGTACGTCCTCCGGGCATCCTCGGCATCGCGGAACTCGAGCGCCGTCGCCGAGGCGGTGTCCTCGCCCATCAGGAAGGTCCGGTGCCGCAGGTGCTCCGCGCCGAACGCCTCGAGCTGATCCTGCAGACATTCGCTGACCACGCCGTAGCCCTGCTCGCCGGACCGGGTCTCGTGCCGGGTCTCGCCGAGCTTCCAGTCGCCGGGCTTCCGCCATTCCAGGTCGGACTCGGTCGGCAGCAAGCTGTCCGAGAAGGGGATCGGCGGGGCAGCGGTGATCGGCGGCGGCGTGGTGCCGCCGCCGACCGGCTCGACCGGCACCAGGTTGGCCTGGTTCACGATGCCGCCGCCGACCACGCCGGCCAGGATCGCCACGGCCAGCGTGCCGGCCACGGCGACGATCCGGCGAGTCCGGCCGCGACGTTCGCCGCGGGCCCTGATCTCCTCGGGTGGGCTGGGCCGGGCCGCGCGTTCGCCCAACTGGGCCAGGTCGCGCAGGTCGTCCAGCGGATCACGGCTTGTCATGTCGCACCTCGCTTGCCGGGCCGTCGTGCTGCGAATCGTCCTGTAGGTGGGAAGCGAGGGCTGCACGCCCTCGGGACAGCCTGGCCTTGATCGTTCCGACCGGTGAACCGACCTCCTGCGCGATCTCGGCCAGGGAGAGGTCGCACAGGTGATGCAGCACGATCGCGCGGCGCTGGTCGGCCGGCAGCTGGGCCAGCGCCCGGGCCAGCGCGACCCGGGTGACGTCCGGCTCCGGCGGCGACTGCTCCGGCTGCTTGGCCCGGTCCGGCGGCAGCAACGCGCGGCGGGCCTTCCGCCAGCGGCTCACCGCCAGCCGGTACGCCACCGTACGGACCCAGGCTTCGGGCGACTGTTCCGTGTCGAGGATCCGCCGCTTGTCCCAGGCTCGGACGAACGCCTCCTGGACGCAGTCCTGCGCCTCGGCGAGATTGCCGCACATGGCGTAGATCTGACCGACGAGACGGTTGAACGAGGCGTTGTAGAACGCGTCGAAGGAATCCGAATCCATCAACTTCCCCGTAGTCGGGCGAGCACCACGGCTCGACCCGATCGCCGAACCTTCCTGGTGCATCATGCCCGGAAGGACGGCCGAGGTCACGGTTGTGCCGGTCACGGCGCGCCCCGGTTCATCGGAACCCTTTCCTTGGAGTCTCTTCGGAAGGGCTACGCCGGGGATCGGCGAGGGGTTGCATACCGAATGCACATTTCTGCGCAGCCGGTCGGGACGGGCCGATCAGCGGTAGGCGCGGGCCTGCAACTCGAACAACCGGGCGTAGTGCCCGCCGGCCGCGAGCAGGTCGGCGTGGCTGCCGAACTCGCTGACCCGGCCCTCGGAGACGACGACGATGAGGTCAGCCATCCGTACCGTGGAGAACCGGTGCGATACCAGGATGGTCACCGCTCCGGTCCGCCGGGCCAGTTCGCGGGCGGCCTGCCCGTAGCGGTCGTAGATGGCGGCCTCGGCCTCCGGGTCCAGCGCGGCGGTCGGCTCGTCGAGCAGCATCAGCAGCGGTTCGGGCCGCATGAACGCGCGGGCCAGCGCCAGCCGCTGCCACTGGCCGCCGGACAGCCCGACGCCGCCGGTGAACCGGCGGCCGAGCATCGTGTCCAGCCCGTCCGGCAGTGACGCGACCACCGGGCCGGCCTCGCCGGACCGGACCGCGTCGTCGAGGATCGTCCGGTCGTCCCGGCTCTTCAGGTTGCCGACGCCGACCGAGTCGGAGGCCAGGAACTCGAACGTGGCGAAGTCCTGGAAGCCCGCCGAGATCCGGTCCCGCCAGGCGGCCGGGTCGAACGAGGTCAGCGGCGTGCCGTCGATGGTGACCCGGCCCTCGGTCGGGTCGTACAGCCGGGCCAGCAGCTTCACCAGGGTCGACTTGCCGGCGCCGTTGTCGCCGACGAACGCGACGGTACGGCCGGCCGGCAGGGTCAGGTCGACCCGGTCCAGCACGGTCCTGGTGGTGCCCGGATAGCTGAACGACACGTCCTCGAACCGGATCCCGCGGGTCATCCGCTCCGGTGGCGTGCCGACGCTGCCGGACCAGGCGTGCTCGGTGGCGTAGTCGCGCAGCCACTGGTAGCGGCCGAATGTCTGGGTCGCCCCGATCACGATCGCCAGGTTGGCCGCCACCGACTGGGCCGTGGTCGCGATCTGCGGTCCGATCAGCACGACCAGGATCACGTCGCCGGCGGTGGCCTGGCCGGCCCGGGCCCAGCCGAGCACCCCGACGATCGCGGCCGCGTACCCGGCGCCGAAGACCAGCCAGGCCAGGCCCTCGAGCAGGCCGTACCGCCGGGTCATCCCGACCCAGGGGATCCGCCGCGCGTCCATCGCGCCGCGGACCACCTCGACCAGCGGCGCGACCAGGCCGAAGCAGCGCACCTCGACCCCGTGCTTGGGCTCGGCGAGCAGATCGGTCACCCCGTTGGCCAGCCTGCGGTAGCGCTCGTTCTCCCGCCACAGGTTGTTGCGGCGATGCAGCAGCAGCGCCGAGACCGCCGCCGGCAGCAGCGCCAGCAGCAACAGCAGGTTGAGCAGCGGGTCCACCGAGCTGAGCATGACGACCACCGTCGTGACACCGCTGATCACGCCGATCGTCATCAGCATCCGCCAGATCCCGCCCAGCTGGTGCGCATCCCGTTCGATCAGCGACAGCCGGTCGGCGAGCTCGGGATTCTCGTGGTGGGCAAGTGAGGGGATCGCGGTGGTGAGCCGGAGCAGGTCGTCGTAGACGTACCGGACGACCTGGTCGTCCAGCGTGTCGCCGAGCGGTCCGGCGATCTTGTTCGCCGCCGTCGAGACCAGCAACGTGATCACCGTGACCATGACGCCGAGCATCAGCGTGTCCGCCCCGGTGGCGCCGTCGATGATCAACTTCACGCCGTACACCGAGATCGGTCCGAGCGCCGCGCCGAGCACCGTGGTGGCGCACATCAGCAGGGTCAGCCGGGGATTGGCCCGGAACGCCGTGCCGATCCAGAGCGCGAGAATCCGCAACATCGTCATCGGGCCGCCTCCCCGTTCTCGACCAGCGCAGCTTCGGCCGGCACGATTTCATGATCATCGACGTACCGGCTCGCCTGCAGCCGGAACATCGCCGCATACCGCCCGTCGGCGTCCATCAGTTCCCGGTGGCTGCCGGCCTCGGTGATCCGGCCGCCTTCCAGGACACAGATCCGGGGCACCGGCCGGACCACGGAGAACCGGTGCGAGATGATCAAGGACGTAACGCCGGAGGTCAGTTCGAGGTAGCTGTCCACCATCCGCGCCTCGGACTCGACGTCGAGCGCCGCGGCCGGCTCGTCCAAGATCAACACGCCGGCTCCGGCCGCCACCGCGCGGAGCGCCCGGGCCAGCCCGATCCGCTGCCACTCGCCGCCGGACAGGTCGGTGCCGCCCGGGATCGTCTTGCTCAGCGGCGTGCCCCAGCCGGACTTCAGTCGGTCGATCAGGTCGGCGATGCCGGCCCGTTCGGCGGTGGCGTCCAGCTCGGTGGTGTCCGGCAGCCGGTCCGCGGTCAGGTCGATCCGCCCGGACCAGATCCGGCCGGTGCCGAGCGCGACGTTGTCACCGGCGGCGAGCGGCAGCCGGACGAACTCCTGGGTGATCGGCGCGACCCGGCGCTGCCAGTCCCGCCGCTGGTCCAGATCGAGCTCGGCGAGGTCGACGCCGTCCACCAGCACCCGGCCGGACGTCGGCAGGTAGGCGCCGCAGGCCAGCTTCACCAGCGTCGACTTCCCGGCGCCGTTCACGCCGACCAGGGCCACCGCGTCGCCGGCCGGCAGCTCCCAGCTGAGTCCGCGCAGGATGTCGGTCTCGGCGCCGGGGTAGCGGAAGGTGACGTCGTCGAACACGATCGAGGGCGCGCCGGCGGGCACCGGTGCCGGGGCCGGCTCCGGGACGGCGGCCCGCGGGTGGGTCCGGATCCGCTGCAGCACGGCCTTGGCCGGCGCGATCCGGTCCAGCCAGGCCAGCACCGCGACCCCGCGCTGGAGCTGGCCGAGCGACCAGAGGTCGGTGTTGCCGATCGCGATGATCAAGGAAAGGGCCGTGGCCAGCGTGGTGAGGTCGATCCGGCCGGCCGAGGTCAGCCACGCCGCGTACCCGATCGCGGCGCAGGTGACCAGGACCCGGCCGCCGCCGATGGCCAGATTGATCAGTGCGCCGCGGCGCCGCTTGCGCCAGTACGGCAGGTAGGCGGAGGTGATGTTGTCCCACCAGCGGCTCCGGATGAACGAGGTCAGGCCGAAGATCCTGATCTCCTTGGCCGACTTGCCCATGCCCTGCTCGAAGGCGTAGTACGCATGCTTCTGCGGCTCGGTCTGACCGGACCAGACATCCATCTCGGTCATGATGATCCGGCGCAGGTATTCGCCCTCGGCCAGCGCGCCGACGAACAGCAGCACCGCGACCCAGGGGGACAGGGTGACGGCGAGCGCGATCGAGGTGCCGATCAGCCCGAGCCACTGGGTGATCCCCGGCCCGGTCGCCATCCGCAGCGCCATCTCGATCTCCCAGCGCCGGTTCCGTACCTTCTGCAGCTGGGCGGCGGCGTCGGAGTCCTCGGCGCCCGAGAGGTCGGGGGAGTCGGACAGCGCCAACCCGATCCGGGTGGTCGCGTCGCGTTCGGACAGCCCGATCAACTGCTCGCCGGCCGATTTCGCGACCAGGCCGATCCCGTGCCCGACCACCAGCAGGATCAGCAGCGCGGCCAGGGACTGGTTGAAGTCGGCGTTCAGGCCCGTGGCCACCACGCCGGGCAGCATGCCGATCACCCGGCCGGTGAAGATCGGCACCGCCACCAACAGGCCGGCGCTGAGCAGCGCCGACAGCACGGCGAACACCGTGTTCAGCGGACTCAACCGCCAGGAGTACCGGATCAGCCGAAGCACGTCGTTGTCGCTCCTCGCAAGGGATACGTCACTCGCCGAGGCAGCCCCCCGAGCGAGCCTGTCGAGCCTACGAGGCACCACTGACAGCGGCAACGGAATAACCGGTGGCGGGCGGGCGCTATGCTTTTTCGTCGGTGGTTCGGCCACCTGTCCCTGTCGTCGACCAGAGGAGTGCCGGTGTCGATCTGAGGTCCGTCACCTCAACCCCTGGCCCTTTGACCCGCCATCCGCGCGGTCGGGCCGAATCGACGACCTCAGGAGGCACTCCATGTCCGACGTCCTCGTCTGCCACCAACTCTCGTTCGCCTGGCCCGACGGCAGCACCGTGTTCGACCGGCTCGACGTCGCGTTCCCGCGCGGCCGGACCGCAGTGGTCGGCCGCAACGGCGCAGGCAAGTCGACCTTGATCAAACTCCTGGCCGGCGAGCTGTCGCCGACCTCCGGTACGGTCACCGGCGCGACCCGGATCGGCTACCTGCCGCAGGACCTGGTGCTCGCCGCGGACCGTACCGTCGCCGAGGTGCTCGGCGTGGCCGACGTGCTGGCCGCCCTGGCCGTGGTCGACCGCGGCGAGGGCACCGAGACCGAGTTCGACGTCATCGGCGATCGCTGGGACGTCGAGGCCGAGGTCGGCGCCGCCCTGTCCCGGTTCGGTTTCGACGGCCTCGGCCTGGACCGGACCATCGGCACGCTGTCCGGCGGCGAGTCGGTGCTGATCGCGCTGGCCGCGCTGCTGCTGGACCGGCCGGACGTGCTGATCCTGGACGAGCCGACCAACAACCTGGACCTGAACGCCCGGGAGCGGCTCTATGCGGCGGTCGACGACTGGCGCGGCGCGGTGATCCTGGTCAGCCACGACCGGGAGCTGCTCGAGCGGGTCGACCAGACCGCAGAGGTGCGCGACCGGGAGGTGCGGATCTTCGGCGGTCCCTACTCCTTATATATAGAGGCCGTGCAGAGCGAGCAGCAGGCGGCGCAGCGGGCCCTCCGCAACGCCGAGGCGGATCTGCGCCGGCAGCGGCGGGAACTGATCGAGACCCGGGAGAAGCTGGACCGCCGGCAGCGCTACGCGAAGGGCCAGCAGGACAACGTCCCGCGGATCGTCGCCGGCAACCTGAAGCGGAAGGCGCAGGTGTCGGCGGCGAAGCTGATCGACACCTCGCGCGGCGAACTGGCCGAGGCGACGGCCGCAGTGGCGGCGGCCGAGGACCGGGTACGCGTCGACGACGTGATCAACGTCGACCTGGGCGGCACCACCGTGCCCTCCCGACGGGACGTCCTGATCGCCGAGGACCTGGTGCTGCGCAACGGGCTGGAACTGTCGTTGCGGATCCGCGGCCCGGAACGACTCGCACTGGTCGGCCGGAACGGCGTCGGCAAGACGACCTTGATCAACACGATCATGGGAACGTTGCCAGCCGAGCACGGCACGGTCGACGTGAAGGTACCGGCCAGCCTGCTCCCGCAGCGGCTGACCGTACTCGACGACGACGAGACGGTGCTCGGTGGAGTGTCCCGGCTGGCACCCGCCGCGGACGACAACACGCTGCGGTCCCAGCTGGCAAAGTTCCTGCTCGGAGCGGAAGTTGTGGCCCGCCGGGTGGCCGATCTCTCTGGTGGGGAACGGTTCCGGGCCAGCCTCGCCGCCCTGCTGCTGGCCGAGCCGCCGCCACAGTTGTTGATCTTGGACGAGCCCACCAACAACCTTGATCTTGACAGTGTGGCGCAACTCACGTCGGCTCTTCGGCAGTACCGTGGCGCGCTCCTGGTGGCCAGTCATGATCGGCCGTTTCTCGATGATCTTGACCTCACCGGGACGGTCGACCTCAATGCCTGGGATTCGGGTGTCGTTGGTTGACGTGACCCCGGAGGACCGGTAGACATACGCGGGGCGACAGGCGTCGCCCGTGGGTGCGGGGCTGAAGAAAACCGACGAAGGGGACTACGAACCTTGCAAGGGAAGAGAAGGTGGGTAGCTCGAACTCTCGTGCCGGCGCTTGCGTTGGGCGGGATGGTCGGATCACTGGCGTTGGCTACACCCGCCGCCGCCGATCCGGCCGCTGACGCGAGCACGAAGGCGAACATCAAGCCGCTTGCGCTTGATCAGATTCCGGCCGACGGGAGCAATCCCTCGGCCGAGAAGACGATCTGGCTCGACTTCGAGGGCGGCACGGTCACCAAGACCAACTGGAACGAGCAGACCGGGTACGACGAGCTGGTGTACAAGCCGGCGGACAAGCTGTCCGCTGCGCAGAAGCTCGAGGTCTACCAGCGGATGGTCCAGGCCTACGCGCCGTTCGAGGTCAACGTGACGACCAAGAAGCCGGCCAAGGACAAGCTGGTCCGCTCCGACATGGACGACGCCGAGTACGGCGCCATCGCCCACATCACGGACAACAGCAGCAACTCCCCGGGCTTCGAGAAGATCTTCGAAGCCAACGTGGCGTCCGGCAAGGCCGTGCTGAACAGCTTCGGCGATCCGTACGAATACGACGCCTGGATCTCGACCGACGTGTTCGGCGAGGCCGGCAACGGCAAGATCCGGGCCGGCAAGGGCACGGTGCGCAAGAGCGCGCTGGCTCGCGAGGCCACCGATCCGCACGCTTACATCGGCCGGCTGGCCGGTGACACCGCCGCCCACGAGATCGGCCACACCCTGGGTCTGGAGCACCAGGGCTGGGACGGCTCGGACGGCAAGTTCGAGTACTACTCCCCGGGCAGCGACTGGACGGCGGCGAACGCCAGCGTCTGGGGCCCGACCATGGGTGCGCCGATCGCGGCCATGCACCGCTGGGTGGGCGAGTACCCGAACAACAGCACCAAGCAGGACGACCTGTCCCTGCTGACCAAGAAGCTGTCCGAGAAGGACGCCACCAAGAAGCGCCTGTACGACAAGAACGACGACGTCTACTGGGGTGCGTACTGCACCAACGACCAGACCGGCGAGGTCGTCAAGGGCGACAAGGAAAGTGGCGACTGCTACGACGATCAGCCGCTCCGGTGGCAGAACGATCTTCGTGGCCGGGTCGAGTACCGGGACAACCAGGAGTCGAACACCGACAGCCGGGCCCGTGCGCTGACCATCCAGGACGGCAAGGCTGAGGCCTGGGGCGAATTCGTCAAGAACCTCGGTGACGGGGTCGGCAACTGGTACCGCTTCGACGCGGCCGCCGGCCCGATCAGCGTGGCCGTGACGCCGCAGCAGCCGTTCAGCGCGCTGGACCTGAAGGTGACGCTGTACGACTCCGAGCTCAAGGCCATCGGCTCCGCCGATCCTGAGGTCAAGCCGATCGTCGATGACGGCGGCATGGTCGTACTGCTCGAGGCCGAGGGCCAGGATGCCAAGGTCGACCACGTCGGCGCCGGCACCCAGACCTACTTCGTGAAGGTCGAGCAGGCCTCGCTGGGCAGCCTGAACGACAACACCTCCAAGAAGACCTCTGCGTCGCCGACGTACGGCAACCTGGGCGTCTACCAGCTCGCCGTTCAGGGCACCGCGGCCGAGGAACTCGCTCCGCCGGCTGTCGACCCGACCTACGGTGAGACCGTGGCCGGCACCGGTGTTGCGGGCGCGACCGTCGAGGTGCAGAACGCCGACGGCAAGGTCATCGGCACCGCCACGGTGGGCGCCGACGGCAAGTACTCGGTCACTCTGGATCCGGCAGCCAAGGAGGGCGACGAGCTCCTGGTCAGCCAGGCCAAGGACGGGCAGCGTTCCCGCCCGGCCGCGGTGACCGTGATCACGGAGGAGAAGCCCGAGGTCAAGGTGAAGGTTGACCCGAGCAAGATCACCGAGGGTGACGACGGCGGCGTGACCGTGGTCGGCACCGGCTTCGCAGCCGGCCAGAAGGTCAGCGGCGTGGTGAACTCGGAGCCGGTCGAACTCGGCACCCAGATCGCCAACGACAAGGGCACCGTGGAGTTCGTCTTCGACGGCAGCAAGCTCGAGGTCGGCAAGCACAAGGTGACGCTGACCGCGGACGACGACAAGGACTACACCGGGTCGGCGACGCTGACCGTGGTGAAGGCCAACGACGACGAGCCGTCGCCGAAGCCGAGTGACGACGAGACGCCGTCCCCGGAGCCGAGCGACGACGAGACGCCGTCGCCCGCACCGTCGGACGACGAGACCACGCCGCCCCCGTCGGACGGGGACGACAACGGTGACGACGATGGCGGCCTGCCGTCGACCGGTGCCAGCACTGCGCTGACGCTGTTCGGCATCGGTGGCATCGTCCTGGTCGGCTCCGGCGTCACGATCGCCGCTGCTGCCCGCCGGCGGAACAAGGCCTGATTGACGGCCTGACCCCGCTGTAACAGCTGAATCGGCCCGGTCCTCAGGGATTCCTGGGGGCCGGGCCGTTCGGCGTGCTCAGGGCCCCTCGCGACCCCGCAGAAATCCCGCCGGCAGGCCGATTTCTGCTCAGCCGTCGCCGTATGGCAGACTTAGCGGCTGTTGTCCTCGGGTACCGCGACTCCTGCCACAGGGGGATCGATCGCGACCGAGGAACCCCGAACGTCACCATCACGGTAGTGACCTGTGGCACTGGCGAGGAACGAAGAAATGAACGAACTGATCCGCGAGATCGACCAGGCATCGCTGCGCACCGACGTGCCGGAGTTCCGGCCCGGTGACTCGGTCAAGGTGCACGTCAAGGTCGTCGAGGGCAACCGGTCCCGGATCCAGGTCTTCGCCGGTGTGGTGATCTCCCGGTCCGGTGGCGGGCTGCAGGAGTCCTTCACGGTCCGCAAGGTGAGCTTCGGTGTCGGCGTCGAGCGGACCTTCTCGGTGCACTCGCCGATCATCGAGAAGATCGAGGTCGAGCGCCGTGGTGACGTCCGCCGGGCCAAGCTGTACTACCTGCGTGATCTTCGCGGCAAGGCGGCGAAGATCAAGGAGAAGCGCGACAACGCTCGCTGATCCGGCACAGGGACGGTGCCGGTGACCGGTGACGAGGCCGGCGGGCCACGCCCGCGCCGGGCGCTGCCGCCGGAGGACGACGACAGCGATGCCGACACGGCCGAGCAACCTCGCGTCGTACCGGAGCAGGGCCCGTTCGCCCAGGACCGCCCCGAGCCGCAGCAGGACACCTGGCCCGAGGACGAGCCGGTCGACACCGAGCCGGACGACACGGAGCCCGAGCCGGCCCCGGAGGACCGGGACGGCCGGGACGACGACGAGGACGACGAGAAGCAGTTGACCTTCGGTCAGCACGTGCTGGTGTTCTTCAAGGAACTGGCGATCGTGGTCGTCGGCGCCATCGTGGTGGCCGCCCTGCTGCGGGCCTTCGTCGGCCAGATGTTCCTGATCCCGTCCGAGTCCATGCTCAACACGCTGCACGTCGACGACCGGGTGGTGGCCGAGAAGATCACCGGCCTGTCCCGCGGCCAGGTGGTCGTGTTCGCCGACCCGGGCGGCTGGCTGAGCGGCCCGGAGGCGCCCGAGCGCGGACCGTTCGGGAAGGCGCTCGAGTTCATCGGGGTACTGCCGGAGAGCGGCACCGACCATTTGATCAAGCGCCTGATCGGGCTGCCCGGCGACCGGGTCCGGTGCTGTTCGGCCGATGGCCGGATCGAGGTGAACGGCAAGCCGCTGGAGGAGACCGAGTACCTCTACACGGACGGCGGCGGTCGGAAGGCCGACCCGTCCGACATCAATTTCGACGTGGTGGTGCCGGCCGGCCGGATCTTCGTCCTCGGCGACAATCGGGCCAACAGCCGCGACTCACGCTGCCACCTCAGCGACGAACGGGCGGGCATGGTGAAGGGCGAGAACGCGTTCGTGCCGACCGATCTGGTGGTCGGCCGAGGAATTGCCGTCGTCTGGCCGCTCGGCAACCTGCGCGCCTTGGGAATACCGAGTACGTTCTCTGACGTGCCAGCCGGATCTCCGCCGCCCCCGAAGCCTTCGATCGATGCCGGGCCCGATGCCAACTGCTGACCAGCCGGCCGGCCGGCGCCGCTCCCGTACCAGCCGGTTCTTCACCGAACTCTTGATCGTCGTCGTCGGAGCCTTGATCGTTTCGACGTTGCTGCGGACCTTCGTCGGGCAGCTGTTCATCATCCCGTCCGGATCGATGGAGAACACGCTGCAGATCGAGGATCGGGTCGCGGTCCAGAAGATCACCGACTTCCAGCGCGGCGACGTGGTCGTGTTCGCCGACCCGGGCGGCTGGCTCGGCTCGTCCGGCGAGGGCACCGAGGACGACGGGCCGATCTCCCGGGGGCTCGAGTTCATCGGCCTGGTGCCCGGCTCCGACTATCTGATCAAGCGCGTGATCGGCATGCCCGGGGACCGGGTGATCTGCTGCGACAAGCGCGACCGGCTGACCGTGAACGGCGTCGCGCTGGACGAGACGCGCTATCTGTACGCGTCGCCGGACGGGGAACCGGACCTGCCGTCCGACCTCGAGTTCGACGTCACCGTGCCGGCGGGCCGGATCTTCGTCATGGGTGATCATCGGTCCGCCAGCGCCGACTCCCGCTGCCATCTTTCCGACACGTCGCTGACCGGGCCTCAAGGCTCCGTCGCGTTCGTCCCGATCGATAATGTGGTGGGGCCGGCCTTCGCCATCGTGATGCCGTTCAACCGGCTGAGCGCCGTGCAACGGCCGCCGATCTTCGATCTCGTACCCGATCCGAGCGAACCGCCACCGACGGAAGCGGTGATCAAACCCGAGGGGGTGACCTGCTGATGGTGGCCGGAGGCGAGTTGCTCGACATCCCCCCGATCCAGGTTCGCCGCAACAGCGGGCTGTACGGCTACGAACGCGCCCTCTGCCGGGTCGGGCTGGGCCCGGTCGCCGGCGCGGACGAGGCCGGGCGCGGTGCCTGCGCCGGGCCGCTGGTGGCCGGAGCGGTGATCCTGTCCGACCAGAAGTCGCGCCAGATCAACGGGCTGAAGGACTCCAAGCTGCTGTCCGCGGCCCAGCGGGAACGGTGCTACGACGAGATTCTCGCCAAGGCCGTCGCCTGGTCTGTGGTCAGCGTCGAGCCCGACGAGTGCGACCGGCTCGGCATGCACGTGGCGAACCTGGCCGCGCTGCGCCGGGCGCTGGGCCGGCTCGACGTCGCGCCGACGTACGTGCTGACCGACGGGTTCGCCGTCGACGGCCTCGGGGTGCCGGGACTGGCGGTCTGGAAGGGCGACCGGGTGGCAGCCTGCGTCGCCGCCGCGTCGATCATCGCCAAGGTCACCCGGGACCGGATCATGGACGAACTCGACCGGACCTATCCGGCCTACGAGTTCGCCGTGCACAAGGGTTATTGCACGCCGCTGCACCAGGAGAAGCTGGACGCCAACGGGCCCTGCCCGACCCACCGGTGGCGGTTCGAGAATGTACGTCAGGCGTCCGCGAAGACCGGTATCCGACCGGACCGTACGCGCGGGCTCCTGGCGGGGCTAGTGTCGGCATCATGAGACGTGAAGGATGGAGCGCGCGCGGTGAGTAGCGAGGACCTGGAGCAGTACGAGAGCGAACTGGAGCTCCAGCTGTACCGCGAGTACAAGGATGTCGTCGGCATCTTCAACTACGCGGTCGAGACCGAACGTCGGTTCTATCTGTGCAACGCCGTCGACCTGAAGGTCCGGACCGAGGGCGGCGACGTCTACTACGAGGTGTCGATGGGCGACGCCTGGGTCTGGGACATGTACCGGCCCGCCCGTTTCGTGAAGAGCGCCAAGGTGCTCACCTTCCGCGACGTGTCGATCGAGGAGATCGCCCACTCCGACCTGGAGGTGCCCAAGAGCGTCAGCGGCGACTGACCGTTCGGGTCCCTAGCGTGAACCCCTGACATTCCTGGCGGTCCGCCGGCTGCTTTCCACAGCCGGCGGGCCGCCGATTTCTTTGTCCACAGACTTTCCGCGGCCCGGTGGATCCGGCTCGGCGTGCGCAGACTCCCCGGTGGAGGTGCGAGATGGCGGACAACAGGCGAAGGGCCGAGGGCAGGAAGGCCAGGGTCGGACACCGGGGCGAGGACCTGGCGGCCGCGGCGCTGGAGGCTGCCGGGCTGCAGATCCTGCAACGCAACTGGCGTTGCCGGACCGGGGAGATCGACATCGTGGCGAGCGAGGGTGCGGGCGCGGCCCGGACCATCGTGTTCTGCGAGGTGAAGTGCCGTTCCGGGCTCGGCTTCGGCGACCCGCTCGAGGCGATCACGTACGAGAAGCTGCGCCGGCTGCGGAAGCTTTCGGCCGAGTGGCTGGCCGCCCACGACGCGCCGCCGACCGGCATCCGGCTGGATGCGGTCGGGGTGTTGCTCCGCCCGGACGACGCCCCGCTGGTGCGGCACGTGCGAGGGATCGGCTGATGGGGCTGGCGTGCGCCCGGTCGGTCGCGCTGGCCGGGCTCGACGGACGGATCGTCGAGGTGGAGGCCGACATCGGCGGCGGGCTGCCCCGGACGGTGCTGGTCGGCCTGCCCGATGCCGCTCTGCACGAGGCCAAGGACCGGTGCAAGGCGGCGGTCTCCAACTGCGGGCAGCAATGGCCGCAGTCGCTGCTGACGATCAACCTGTCGCCGGCGACGTTGCCCAAGGGCGGCAGTCATTACGACCTCGCGATCGTGGCCGCCGTGCTCGCGGCGGCGGGGACGATCCCGCAGTCGGAGCTGGCCGGGACCGTGTTCCTCGGCGAGCTCGGGCTGGACGCCCGGATCCGGCCGGTGCGCGGCATCCTGCCGGCCACCCTGGCGGCCGCCCAGGCCGGCTTCGGCAGGGTGATCGTGCCCGTCCGGCAGGCGGCCGAGGCCGAGCTGGTGGCCGACCTCGAGGTGATCGGGATCGCGTCGCTGAGCCAGTTGATCGCGCTGGCCCGCGGTGACCGGGTCCCGGCCGCGGAGCCGGTCGAGCTGATGGATGATCATGGTCCGCCGGTCGACCGGCAGCTGGACCTGGCCGACGTCGCCGGCCAGCTGGAGGCGCGCTGGGCGCTCGAGGTCGCCGCCGCCGGCCGGCACCATCTCTTCCTGCACGGTCCGCCCGGCGTCGGCAAGACGATGCTGGCCGAGCGACTGCCCGGGTTGCTGCCGGAGCTGTCCGTGGCGGAGTCGCTCGAGGTGTCGGCGATCCATTCGCTGGCCGGCTTCGACCTGAGCGAAGGTTTGGTCCGCCGGCCGCCGTACTCGGACCCGCACCATTCGGCGTCGATCCCCAGCCTGGTCGGCGGCGGCTCCCGGATGGCCCGCCCCGGCGCCATCTCCTGTGCCCACCGCGGGATCCTCTTCCTGGACGAGGCGCCGGAGTTCCCGCCGCGGGTGCTGGACGCCCTGCGCGGGCCGCTCGAGTCGGGCGTGATCATGATCGGACGGAGCGAGGTGCAGGCCCGCTATCCGGCCCGGTTCCAGCTGGTGCTGGCCGCGAATCCCTGTCCCTGCGGCAATGCGGCGACCCGTGGTGCGGTGTGCACCTGCCCGCCGATGGCGATCCGGCGGTACGCGGACCGGGTGTCCGGGCCGATCCGGGACCGGCTCGACATCCAGCAGGGGTTGCGGCCGCTGCGGAAGGCCTACCTGCGGGCGGCGCTGGCCCGGACCGAGTCGACGGCGGTCGTCGCCGCCCGGGTCCACGAGGCGAGGGCCAGGCAGGCGAGGCGGCTGGCCGACGAGCCGTGGCAGACCAACGGCGACGTGCCGGGTCCGTATCTGCGGACCAGGCTGCCGCCCGCCGACGGGCTGGACCGCATCGAGGACGCGGTGAGCCGGGGTTCGCTGAGCCCGCGCGGCGTCGACAAGGTGTTGCGGCTGGCCTGGACGGTGGCCGACCTCGAGGGGCGGGATCGGCCGAGTGCCGACGACGTCGCGGTGGCGCTCGCGATGCGGCGCGGCGAACCGCCCGGCACGGCGCAGCGGGCGGCGTCATGACGACGCCGGATCGCCTGGACGACCGGCGGGCCCGGATGGCGCTGTCGGCCGTCGTCGAGAGCGGGGAGGTCGAGCTCAGCCGGCTGGTCGACGAGCTCGGGGCGAGCGAGGTCTGGCGCCGGGCCCGGGACGGCACGCTGGGCAGGCCGCTGGCCGACCGGG
The DNA here is from genome assembly GCF_042666975.1 of Microlunatus sp. GCM10028923. Lineage (NCBI taxonomy): Bacteria > Bacillati > Actinomycetota > Actinomycetes > Propionibacteriales > Propionibacteriaceae > Microlunatus > Microlunatus sp. GCM10028923. The sequence continues at coordinate 37,186 of NZ_JBHTFF010000027.1, forward strand.
CCGGGAGGCTCGATCTGCGTGCGGTGCTCGCGGACGCCGCCCAGCGGGGGATGCGGTTCGTGGCGCCGGCCGACGCCGATTGGCCCCGCCCGCTCGACGATCTCCGGCGCGCCGAGCCGGTGCAGCGACGGGGCGGGTTGCCGTTCGGCCTGTGGCTGCGCGGCCCGGCTCGGCTGGCCGATGGTGGCCGGGCGGTCGCGATCGTCGGGTCCCGGGCGGCGACCGCGTACGGCACCGCGGTGGCGACCGAACTCGCCGCCGACCTGGCCGAGCGGCAGGTGACCATCCTGTCCGGCGGTGCGTACGGGATCGATGCCGCGGCGCACCGCGGTGCCCTCGCGGCGGGCGGCCGGACCGTGGCCGTGCTGGCCGGCGGGGCTGACGTCCCGTACCCGAAGGGCAACGAGGCGCTGCTGAACCGGATCGCCGAGGACCACGTGATCGTCTCGGAGCTGCCGCCCGGGGCCGCCCCGACTCGGATGCGGTTCCTGGCCCGGAACCGGCTGATCGCCGCGCTGGCGGACGGCGTGATCGTGGTCGAGGCGGCGCTGCGGTCGGGCGCCCGGAACACGGCGAACTGGGCGGTCGGGACCGGCCGGGTGCTGATGGCGCTGCCCGGCCCGGTGCACTCGACGCTGTCGGCCGGCCCGCACCTGCTGGTCCGGGAGGGGCAGGCGACGCTGGTCACGTCGGCGGCGGACGTGCTCGAGCTGATCTCGCCGGTCGGGCAGGAGCTGGCACCGGTGCAGCGGGGCGAGCGCCGGGTCACCGACGGGTTCGACCCGATCCGGCTGGCCGTGTTCGAGGCGGTTCCGGCCCGCCGCTGGCGGCCCAGCGGCGAGATCGCGCTGATCGCCGGGGTGCCGCTGCGGCGGGCGCTGGCCGAGCTGACCGCACTGGAGGGGGAGGCGTTGGTCGACGGCTCGGCGGAGGGCTGGCGGCTGGCCGTCCGGACGGGGGAGACCACCGCTCCCCGGGAAGGGGTCGCCTGAGGTCCCGGGAGCGGAGTGGCAGCCGGGGTGGGTGGGTGGTCGGTCCGTTCCGGCTCGGGGGCGGAACGGACCGACCGGGTGCGTCAGGCCTGCGGCAGCGCGCGCAGCCGGGGTGCCAGGTCGCGCTCGAACAGGTCGAGGAAGCGTTCCTGGTCGGCGCCGGGAGCGTGGAACACGAGGTGGTTGAACCCCCAGCGGACGTACTGGGCGATCTGCTCCACCGTCTCGTCCGGGTCGGAGCCGACGATCCAGCGCTTCGCGATCGTCTCGATCGGCAGGGCGTCGGCGGCACGTTCCATCTCGACCGGGTCGGTGATGTCGTGCTTCTGTTCCTTGCTGAGCGACAACGGTGACCAGAACCTGGTGTTCTCCAGGGCGGCCTCCGGATCGGTGTCGTAGGACAGCTTGATCTCGATCATCCGGTCCAGCGAGTCCGCGTCCCGTCCGGCCGCCTGGGCGCCCTCGGCGACGGCCGGCAGCAGCTGGTCGACGTAGAGTTCCGGGCCCTTGCCGGAGGTGCAGATGAAACCGTCGCCGGCCCGGCCGGCGTACTTGGCGACCACCGGGCCGCCGGCGGCGATGTAGACCGGGACGCCACCCTCGGGCCGGTCGTAGATGCTCGCCTCGTGGGCCGAGTAGTAGTCGCCCTCGAACGTCACCCGCTCCTCGGTCCACAGCGCCCGCATCAGCCGGATCGCCTCGCGCAGCCGGGCGAACCGCTCCTTGAAGGCGGGCCAGTCCTGCGGGCCGGCGCCACGGAAGCCGGTGGCGATCTCGTTCAGCGCCTCACCGCTGCCGACGCCGAGCATGATCCGGCCCGGGTAGAGACAGCCGAGGGTCGCGAACGCCTGGGCGATCACGGCGGGGTTGTACCGGAAGGTCGGCGTCATCACCGAGGTGCCGATCTGCACGCTGGTGGTGCGTTCGCCGACCGCGGCCATCCAGGCCAGCGAGAACGGCGCGTGGCCGCCGGTGTGCCGCCAGGGCTGGAAATGATCACTGACGCTGACGCTCTCCATGCCGTGCCGCTCGGCCGACACCGAGAACTCGACCAGGTCCCGGGGTGAGAACTGTTCGGCGGAAGCCTTGTAGCCGAGCTTCAGGGGGAGGGGCATCGAATCTCCTTCGTCGCGCTGGTCCGGCGGGGCCTACCGAGCGTAGCGCCGCCGCTCCCCGTCGAACCAAGAACCACCCGCCGGCATTCCCGACTGATCAAGGCCATGCGCGCCCTGAGCTTGTCGAAGGGCCGAGCCTGGTGATCATGTCCTGAGCCAGTCGAAGCGAGTCCTGAGCCTGTCGAAGTGCCTTGATCGGTTGGCCTTCGACAGGCTCAGCCCGCGCCCGCCGGGTCAGGTCGGGATGATCAGGCCGGCGGTCTGGGTCTTGGCGGCGGCGTAGCGGTTCTGGGCGTCGGCCCAGTTGACGACGTTCCACCAGGCCTTGACGTAGTCGGCCTTGACGTTCTTGTACTGCAGGTAGAAG
>NZ_JBHTFF010000028.1:0-18102 GCF_042666975.1 Microlunatus sp. GCM10028923
CCAGGCGATGGGCGGGCAGCTGACCAAGATCGAGGACATCGCTCCGATCGTGCAGTTCCTGGCCACCGACGGCTGGTGGATCACCGGGCAGACGATCTTCGCCAACGGCGGCTACACCACCCGCTGAAACGTGATAGTCACGCGTGGAAGATCCGCCGTCAAGGCTCGCGCCAGCGCGTAACTCAGAAGTCAGCCCTTTCCATCCTTGTCAGTCGCACTGTCATCGACCGAATTCTCTCCATCACCAAGAACCGATTTGGATAGCCGGCCGCGCAGCGTGGTGATCAAAGCATCGGCCACGGCATCGGCATAGTCGACCAACCGCTGGTCCCACTCATTCGCCAGGTCTTCCAACGCGTTGAGACGTTCGGCGTCGCGGTCAACCAGGTGGTCCCCCTCGGGATGCTCGCCGGCGGGACCTTGCATCGTGTCGATCAAACGTACGTGTTCGGCCGCCTCTGCGGCCTCGTCGATCCGACGTAAGTGGTGTCTAACTCGATCCAGATCCACGTGGTCCGTCAACTGGATCGGCAGACCCGGCCGGGGCCCCCTCTGATCGATCAAGGCCGGCCGTGACCGTTTGTACGGCAATTGACGGCATGCGGCATCCTCAAACGCATCCTGTACCACGTACCCATAGTCGTCGACTGCGGAGCGCCATTGATCCTCCCACACAGTGTCTTCCGCCATCGACAGAACGCGCTCGGTCGTGTGCAGGACGTTCCTGCGCGCCGCCCGTTCCCGACCTCTGGCTGAGCGCAGCAGCGACCGCTGTTCGCCAAGAATCCACAGCGCCTCCGCGATGCCACTCACCTGACACCGGGCTCCATACATGCGCTGAACAGCTTCCCTCCAGCACTTCGCGATATTTCGATCCCGAGCAAAGGCATCCAGCCTCGTCAAGAGGTCGTGATGATCAGTTGTCAAGAACTCACTCACCGCTGGTGCTCCTCCACGTTGATTTGGTCTGGTTCCGACCGCAGTGGCCCCAGCCGACACCCGATCCGAAGCGGCCGCCCATGATCGTCTCTAAGCCAGCGAATGATCAGTGTGAACTCGTACGCCGCAGTCTGTACAGGCCTGGATCGGGATGGACAAGCAGGTGGTGCCTACCAGTTGAGCCGTAACCTACGACCTGAACTCGTGGGTTCAAAACCCGTTTCGGGGCCACCAACATGACGGTATAGCGATTCGGGTAGTCGAAGCCGTGCGACGCCGACGAGTTGGACGACTTCTTTTTCTTCTTGGGCTTCTTCTTCGGCTTGTCGTCGTTGTCGTCGTTGTTGTTCGAGTCGGAGTTCCGCTCCGCGCGCTCGGCTTCCTCCCGCTCGGCTCGGGCCCGCGCTTCGGCCGCCTTCTTCCGCTTCTCGGCGGCGATCCGGGCGGCTCGCGCGGCGGCGGCCTTGCGGGCCGCCTCGGCCTTCTCCCGGGCGATCCGCTCGGCGATCCGCTTCTCCACGCTCTCGCGCTCGGCGACCTGCTGCTGGTACTGCTGCTTGTCGGCGGCGAGCTGGTCGGAGGCGGCGGACTCCGCGGCCTGCTTCGCGTTCAGCAGCGAGGCGACCTCGTCGGCCTCCGACTGGGCCTTCGCCTCCAGCTCGCGCTTCAGGACCAGGTTCGCGGCCGCAGCCTTGCGATGGACCTGGTCCTCCTTCTCGATGTCGGTCTGCTTGACCCGGGCCGCGTTCAGGGCTCGCTGGGCGTCGGTCAGCTCGATGATCCGGGCGTTCGAGGTCTCGATCATGGTGTGCGACCACTGCGCCCGGGTCTGCAGATCGGACAGCGAACTGCTCCCGACCAGCAGCGCGATCGGCATCAGGTTGGTCTTCTGCTGCACCTGCTGGCGGACCACCGCGGCGGCCTGCGCCTCCTTCTGGTCCAGCTTCAGCTGCCCAGCCTCGACCGCCGCCTTCGCGACCTTGAGCGCGGCCTGCGACTCCTTGAGCTTCGCGGCCATCCGCTGGTCGAACCGCTTGGCCTCTTCCAGCTCGGCTTGGGTCTGGGCCAGGCGTTCTCATGTCGCCGAGAGGCGAGTCGACCGGCGCCGCTGGTGGCGGGCGCCTGCTTCGGCCGGGCGAAGCGACCATCGTTCTTCGGTGCTTCGCTGTCGCCCGGAACGCCCTTTCGGGCGTAGGAAAATCCGGAACCACAGCTTTCCCCAATCACAGATTTTCGATTTTCGCCGCTCAGCCCCGAATCTGAGAGCGTTTTTGAGAATGCGAAGTCAGCTCACACACTCAAAACACTTCTACGCCGAGTCCCCGCCGCAACGATCGACAGCAGAACCTAAGGAACCGGCCCCCTTTTGGAACTGAGGCTGCGGGGGTGCCACCCAGAAGGGAAAGGGGGCCGGCCACCCGAAAAGGGTAACCACAACAACTTGTCACAGGTCAAACGACTAGCAACGGCATACCTAGGTAGTCTCCGCGGCCGACCCAAAACGTGGCAGACTGCCGATAGCCGTCCCACTTTGAGGAGTACGAAACGTGCCCGACGCCGCCCAGGCTGCGATCCGAGCGGCCCTGCAGCAAACAACACAAGCCGGTTCAGCCCGGATCGTCTATGCGCTTGAAACTGACTGGACGATCCCAAGGCCACCCGAATCCAACGACCGGGGTGTTCGTCAGTTCGTCGCACGCGGCGTCTTGGCCGTGGGAAAGGTTCTCGGACCAGCGCTATTTCGCCTGATGACCCGTGGCATGGATTTTCGACGCCAGACTGGCAACGGCGTACTCGACATCTCTCAACGCAGGTCAATGATCGACTACGGAGGTTATGCCCAACTACAGGTCGCAGAGAAGGAGTGGCGTGGGCGATCCGGACAGCTGTTGGATGAATCATTCGAGGACCACGCCCGCGTGGGCTCACCGCTGTGGCTACTCGACCTGCTCGCTGGGGTTAGCGTCGCAGAAGAGCAGGGGCCCCTGGGCCCTGGCCCTCACATTGCTCGCTATTTCAGGGTGACGATCGACCTGGCCCAAGCGTCAGCCGTCGCACCTTTCGGCATGGCAAGCCCCTCCCGAGATCATTTCGAGGAACTGCACCGTCTGGAAGCCGAAGTCTGGCTGGACGATTCCCACATCCAACAGATCCAATTCACTGACGGAAGACAAACCTACATCTTAACCCTCAGCGACTTCGGGGCTGATGTGGACAACTTGGACTGGACCCGCCTCCCCACCGTCGAGCCGCCCGAGGGAGGTCGTCCTTCAGACGGCTTATGACACGAACCTCAAGATCACCTGCCTTGCCGCGCCGAAGAGGACCAGGCTCTGCCCAACGGGCGCCGATCGTTCTCGGCTGGCCTATCGGCGAACCTCAGCCGGCCGAATTGTATGCAGCGACGATTTCTTCGGGGATGCGGCCGCGCGACGACACCTCGTATCCGTTATCGACAGCCCACTCACGAATGGCTCGGGTCTGGGAGGGGGCGGTACGTGCGGAGCCTGCACCGCCCCCTGCACGCCGGCGGCCGCCTGTGCGGCGGGCCGCACTCAAATATGGCGCCAATGCCTTGTCTAGGGCTTCCTTGTTCTTGGCGGACAGGTCAATCTCGTACTCGACGCCATCGAGTGAGAAAGAGAATGTGCCGCCTTGTCCATCCTTGATGGGCTTGCCATCAAGATCGTCCTCGAACCTCGTAACGACCTTTTGTACCATTCGCGCTGCCTCCCCTGGGTGAATGCCTCGGACGTTGAGTGCGACGCCTCCACGCGCCGTGATCAGGTACCGAGCGATTCTCACCTGTCACGACGGCACCGCCTCCGCTACCGTACCGCATTCGCGCATTCATGGTCGCGCGCGGCCGTGTCGCGTTCGACGCCTCTCCCGAAGGGTCATCCACCGAACCACCGCTTTCGCGGCCTCCGCTCGCCAAGATCTCGCCAATCAACTGGCCACATCAGTTCCCGCCAGGACTGCTCGCCATCAACATCCCGATTACCATCGGATGAGCTCGGGCACTGACCGACTGGAGAATCTCATAGCCCAACGGCGCCTGCGAACGGATCCCCACCGACGCCTAGGATGGCAAGGCCTACCGCATGCTGGTGCGGCAGAGCCGCCACCCGCCGGCAACTGCAGCAACCCCCGCCCACCCCAGCAGCAACGCCACACTGCCTGGCTGACCAATCTGGTTGTCTGCAGCGGACATGCTGACTGCAGAGTTGAGGAGCTCGCCAGGAAAGAACCTCACCACGTGTTCAGGCCAGCTTGCACCGATCATCGACAAAGTTGCGGCTGCGAGGGGAGCTATCCAGATCATTCCAGCGAAGATCAACAGGGCCCCGACTGTCGACCGCACCAGCATCGAGATCCCGCCCGCGGCCGCGGACAGCAGACCCACGGACAGCCCGCTGACCCCAATCGCCCAGGCGAAGGAACCATCGTGGAGGTGCCCGGCGAGACCGTACCGGGACAAGCCGAACAGCGCTCCCGCGAAGGCCAGCAATCCGCCCAGGACAACTGATGCAGCAGGAACCAGGAAGGCGACTGTCATCTTCGCAAGCACGACGCCGAGCCGCCACGGCGTCCAACAGAGGGCCGCGTTGATCGAACCCGAGCCGTACTCACGTGCTATCCGGAGAGTGACCCACAGAGCGGTGAAAAAGTAGGACGCCTGAACCCCGGACATCGGCACCCCGCGAACGACGGCACTGACATCCGACTGAGCCACCGCACCTCCGTTGGTGAGTTCGCCGACTCCCCAGGAACCGATCAAGCTACCTCCCAGCATGCTCAGGACCGCGCAAGCTAAGAGCACCCAGGTCTGGCGAGCCCAGACTACTTTCATAACTTCCACTCTGGTCATCCAGACGAACCGCTGGACGCGAGTTGGTCGATTCAACTCACAGTCTCCTGACTCGCTCGTGTGATCTTCCGACCACGTCCATGTAGACGTCTTCCAGCGACCGCCGCACTACGTACATTTCTTCAAGCACGACTCCGGCGGATACCGCGCCCTTGAACACATCCGTCGAGGCCACCCCAGCTAGGACCAGTTCGTTCGGAGCGGACTCGTGCCATGCATCAGGTTGCAGGGCGAGCTCCGTGATCAACGCCGCAGGGTTGTCCACGCGCACTCTCACCGAGCCGCCCGCCGTGCGTTGCAGCGTGTCCATCGGCTCGTCGAACTTGATCGACCCTTCTGAGATGAGGACGATGTTATCGGCCGTATCCTCCAGTTCTGACATCAGGTGCGACGACAACAGGATTCCACACCCAGCCTCCGTGAGCCTTCGGAGTGTGCCCCGAAACCAGATAATCCCATCGGGATCGAGTCCATTGATTGGTTCATCAAGGATGAGATACTTCGGTTGGCCAATGAGACACCCGGCCAACCCCACTCTCTGTCGCATGCCCAGCGACAGCATGGATATCCGTCTATTAGCGGCCGATTCCATCCCTACCTGAGAAATCGCATCCATGATGCTGCGACTCTTTGCGTCATACCCTTGGGCAACCGCCGCCAGCGTGACGTACTGCCGAACAGTGAGACTTCGATCCATCCACGCCGCATCAATGAGGCAAGCCACAGTGCGAGAAGGGTTGTCCAAATCTGCATAGCGCTTTCCACCGATCAGGACCTCGCCCCGCGTTGGACTCTCCAGCCCGACCATGATCTTCATGGTCGTCGACTTACCGGCACCATTAGGCCCAAGGAACCCCGTGATAGCTCCCCGCTTTACGTCGAAAGACACCCCATTGAGTACCTGCTTTCGGCCGAATTCCTTCGAAAGGTCGCGTACCTCAATCACTGTACCAACTCCTGGTCCCGTCCTCCGCGAGGGTATGGGTTCCCATCTCCGACAGCGCACACATCAAACCTCCAACCCCGCACTATCGACAATCCCGGTCCGGCCACACTGACCACCTCGCCGAGGGTCGCTACACGCCGTTCCAGCAGCCCGAACGACAATGATCATCTGGGAGGCACCTTGACAACTTGCTCCCTAGACACGATGCCCTACCTTTCTGGCGATCCACCTTCAGCGGAAAGACGACAGTGCAAAGCGAATACAAGATTCTCCCAATTGCCTAGACTTGCCCACACACGCCCACTCATGCTCACACGACCAAAGCCAGGCCCAATCCTCACGACGTGCAAGTATCCGGGCCAGCTCTAGGAAAGTCGGGTCGGGCTGGCCGGCATGAGCCCGGCGCGAATGACCGCAGCTAAGGAGATCAGGTTCCAATCACCGGCCAGACTCAGGCTGTTGCCGGCGCCAACGCCACCCAATTCTCAATTCCTGTGAGCAGCGAACCGTGGCAGTGTCTCCCTCGAGCAGTCACTGCCACGGCCCGTGCTATCCGAAGCATCCCTACAGCATTCGCCTGAGTGCACCTCGGCAAGGTCAATGAGATCACAGCCGCCGTTTCGGCGGCGTAAAGAATTCTCTTTAGAAACCCAACACATCTCAGCACACTGATGACGAACAGAGATGAGTACGACGACTCGATCTATCCTGTTCGCCCGAGCGGGTCGTCGTTGCGAGTGCGCATGGCGACGGCGTACCAGACAGTCAGCAGAGTCTAGTCATGGAACAACCAGTCCCCGCGCCGGTTTTGACTCGTCTCCAAACAAACGCTGGAGATTCCGGATCTCGAACCGCGAGTCGACGGACGCGATCCGGGTCGAATATCCCGTCCACCGCGGCCCTGACTCCTCCGGGGAGATCACCAATTGCATCGTCAAGTTTACGCCGGTTAGAGCGGCGAGCTGTTCAAGGTCCTGCGGCGGCCGGTACCGGGGCCTGGAAGCCGCGGTACCGATGGACGCCATACCCAGCCCGACCTAGGCCGCGAGGTCTTCGATCGCCGACGAATTCGACACTTCAGTCGATCTGAACGACTAGGCCGCTGCCTGCCGGGCCTTCCTGACTGCCAGCGCTGCCTGGCTCGGTTGATGATCATGTAGTGCTCTACTTGATCACGCTGCCACCGGATCCGATCTAAACCGGCTATCCTCGACCGAGGGTGGGCAGCTGTTGCCCTCGAGCATCAGTCCGTGCGCCAGCTGACACTATGCAGCATATCTGATGTCCCCTCGTCGAGGCGACTCCTGCGCCCATTCCTTACGCTGTGCTTACGGGCAACATGACAGGCTTGGGAGCCCTTTGAACGTCTCGGAGGAAGAGGGGACAACATATTTGTCAGAAGTCTCACAGGCGGTGCGGTGGATCCTCTTGTTTGATGGAGCGCTACTCGTCGGCTCGGCGTTGTCGAAGTGATCTCAATAGTGCTTGGTCCGACTTCGGGAAAACTGGTGGTCGGTGATCCGATTGGTTCTTGTCGCCCGTTGTGTATTTGGTGCTTGCAGCCGTTAACACCAGGGCTGCCAGTAAAGGCAAGAACTAACTCCACCGTGCCGCCACTTACCCGCAGTAGCCTCTCGCAAAAGGCGGGACAGTCCTCTGATTTGGGGAGTAGCTCGATTGGTCCGAAGGCCCTTCGCACCGCTGGCCGCACCTGCCCCTTCCCGCTAGGGCGAGCGCTTCCGGGCGCCGCAATTTTCAGAATCGAACCTGGTCAGCGCAGGACTCCCGTTATGGACGGCCGGGCAGAGTGGCGGTCCCCCAGAGCGACGCCAAGCCGCCGACGGCTAGGCGGACCGCCTTGACCTAAGAGAGTCCGGTTTGAATAAGAAAGGTCAACCGGAAGCTCGGGTAATCAAACTGTAAAGGGACTCCTTGACGCCGCCGTAACACCGTCACGTATCCAATTGGGTATATTGGTGGAGTCCCAATGCGGATTCCGACCTGGGTTACACGGAAGGGATTTCTGTGGCTAGCGGTTACGTAGGCAAGTTGCTTGTACTCGTCCTGACGCTGTCCATACTGGCGGCACGGCGAGCTCCGCGAGCGCGGCAGAGTTGGACCTCGGCGAGTTGGGCGCGCGTGGTACAAATCGGTGATCTCGTGCGAGTCACGTGGGTTCGTGCGTGTGCTGACGCGACAGATGATGGGACTCGCTGTCGGCATGATGAGACACCAGACCAGGGCATTGCACCTGTGGGTACAGCCTAAGGATGACGGTGGTTACTGGCAGGAATAGGCCATGAAGATTCCGCAACCACTCGACGAATCCTTGCCCGTCATCGGTCGCGGATGGATCGTTCACCATGGCGGGCGAGACGTTTTAATCCACACACCGGGCGAACATGCAGATGGCACGGGGATTCCGGCCCTACTGTCGAGCTCGGTTGAGCCAAATCTTCGGTACGACCTTGGAGGCGAGTTCAAGGATGGTGGGATCCAGGCTAGCGCTGTAGCGGCGTCACAGCTACAGCAGAAACCTGAAATCCGTAGGGCGCACATTCGGGCACTTGGATGCCGGTCGGGCATCTCCATTGTGCGCTGGCGTGAATTGACAGAAGCCTGGGGTGAGCAATCTCCGATCGCCCAGTCGGCGGTATCTACGTGGACTTGTGTCGAGGACTCCGAGGAGCCTCTGTCTTCAGACATTCTACTCGTTGGCCAGGTAGTAGTTGTACGTTGGATGACGGTTGAACTCCACGACTGGCTCCACACTGTTCCGCCACCCAACACGATTCACGCCGCACCAATAGTCGCGAACTGCCGTAAGGATCTCCTGCCCTGGTAGATAGTCGCTAGCTCGCGCTTCCTGATTCTCCTCGCCGCGCATAGCCAAACAGGACCACCACGGGATCCGAGAACGTGCACCGCGATATACCAGCTGCATGAGATGACGGTAACCAAGCCGAATCTCGCCTTCGTAAATAGCCCTCAATTTTCGGCATAAGTACGGCTTCTTCTGACCGTTGATTGCGGCGACCAAGGTTCAGGAGATTGCAGCGGCGCACGCTCCACCCCTTTAGAGGGACCAAGCTGTTGGAGATCCTAATGATTGGAGCAGGTATCCCGACCGGAGGGACGTTGGTAACGACGACTTGAAGAATCGCAGAGCAAAGAATGAGGAATAGGCCGATGATGTTTCCAATACGCCTCAATCTTCACGTTATCTGCTATATTGCGATTGTCCGTCACGGCGTCCCCCTCCGGGTCATTCCGAACCTCACTGCTCCGCCACTCCGGCAGGCCAGATTTGTTAGATTCTGCTTCGCTAAGGTGCGACAGCTGGCGTTGAGCGTCCATTTCCTGCAGTTTGCGTAGGGCATGATCACGGTCTGAATACTGGCCTCATCCTGGATAGACGCAGGGACTGGCTGCCGGCGGCGCAGGACGAAGGCGAGGATCTGGGCGACTTCGGATATTTGAGGAGCCGCGCTTGAACGAGGAAGATCAGGATGCCTGTCATTCCGGCGATGGTTAGCGCCGAGTAGTTGCAAGGGCTTTGCTGTGGACCAAAGTTGTTGGAATGCGAGTGTGACGCCGTAGGCGGCTCCGCCGGCCGGTGTGGCTGCGAGCAGCGACCTTATAGCCGGTGGTGGACAAGGCAGCTGATCGGCATCTCGGATAGCCGAAGTGTCAACACGTTGATCGCGAGCGCGAGCCCGATCGTGTAGGCGATCACGCCAGCTTCCTCGCCGGTCAGCTTGTCGGTCAGGGTGCGCACGGTCTTGAGGACTCGGGTTGCGGTGTTCTTGAAAACGACGGTGTCGCCGTGGGGCCAGCCGACGATTTAGCTGACGCTGGGCGGCGCGGTGTCGAGCCCGAACAGACCGGCTACGACGTGGGCGACGGACTCGGCTTCGGTCTCATTGATCCCGCGGTGCTTTTGGGCGTCGCCGAAGATCTAAATCGCCTTCTCAACCTTGCGCACCTGACGCCCTTTCGCCTGCCGCTGCCGGTACCCAGCCAGCGCGGGTCGCTGTCGGGCACTGGCCCCATGATCAACATCAGATTGTTCGGGCCGTACGGGTAGAACGAGCGGACGAACTCCAGGAACCGCGTCTCCAAACCTTGAACCATCGCTAGGTGCCGACCGCGGCGAAGCAGGCCGGGATCAAGGACCAGGCGGGCCGGCCGGTAGCCTTTCCCCGCCGTCGGCGGTGTCGGTGTCGTCCTGGCCACCCTCACCGCCGGCGGCGACGTCCGGCACCAAACCCTCCGCCGTCCTCGCGGTCGACCGACAGCGCCAAATTGACCCCCTGCCAGAATCCGCGGGCGGGCCAGCGGACCGGCCGAATCGAGTCGCCGTCACGCGTAGTAGGTCACGGATGGCGCTGGCGAGTGCCGCTCCGTCGCCGCGGGGGGCGAAGAGCAGGAAGGCATGCGATGTTGCTGCCAGGACCATCGCGACTCCGTACAGGGGGACGAAGCGGCTACTGCTGTTGCTGCCGGAAGCGTCACGAGCGCGGGTGCAAGGGGCCCGGTGAGTGTAACGGCGATGTCTTTCCACGGGCTGAGCGGGTGCCGGATGACGATGACGCGGAGACGCCGGATTCTCACCGCGCAGACTGCGCGGTAACCGGCAAGGACCCGGTACATGGCAACGTGGCCGCATTCGTGAAGAACAAGGGATACGAGGATCCAGGCCAGCGTCCGGGCGACGATGCTCACGGTCGGCTGTCCGGCCAGTGCTGCGTATGCGGTGACACCGAAATAGGTGGCAAGGGGGATCGCGAGTGACCGCAACACCAGCATGCTCGTCACTGCGATCGCCAATGGCCCGTGTGGCAGCTGCCCGCTTCGGGGCTTCATTCCTGCGTTCGTTCGGTGGCGCTCGCCCAGTAGGTTGCGAGTCCTGCTCCTGCGATGCATACGGTTGCGGCTGGCTCTGGAATTCCGGCCATCGCCAGGAAGCCCATCGTGCCGAGCGTGATCGCAACAAACAGTGTGATGCTGACCGATGTCAGCGCGGTGGCTCCGCCGCCAGTTGGCAGGTATGGAACGACAGTCGAGCCGACCAGGGTCGCGATCCATACGAGCACTGCGGCCGTTGCGGTCGTAGCGATCATTGATACTGGAAGCAACTGTGTTGACACGGCCACCGCAGCTATCGCCGTAGCGGGCAGTGTTCCCAGGATCAGGGTTGCTAACGCTGAACTCAGTCGCCAGTAGGAGCCGTTGGCCACGGTGAGGTGTCCGACCCAGCGGTGGGCGACGTTCCTGCCCACAAGTTGGAGTGTTCCGAGATACGGGCCGAGGGGGATGAGCGGCGCGACGATTGCTCCCACTCCTGGAATCCGTTGCTGGGTGACGATCAGGATCGCGAGGGCGCCGACCGATAGGCACAATCCGACGAGGTACTGCGGCGTTCGGGCTAGTTGTAGGCAGTCGATCCATGCTGTCGCCAGGAACGAATTGCGCGGGATCGGCGCGCCGGTTGCCACGGGTAGGCATGCGTCATGATCATCTTCGGTGTGCCTCGACCTGGACGCACCCAGCCGTGCCAGGAGAACGCACACCAGGGTCCATGCCGCGATTGCACCGAGGGACATCGCCCGTTCTGCCGCGGTCGCGGAGGGGTCGATCGCGGTCGCGAACGCGCCGGCGGGTGCCAACGTGTGCCACCACCCGTTCGGAGCCAGCACGTCGTAAGCCCCGATGGCCACGATGGCTGCGAATGTGGCGACGGCGCCAGCGTTGACCGCGAGGAATCCTGCTGATCGCCGGAGGCCTGCCTCGACACTGTCGCTGATCAGCGTTGCGATTCCCCACGCCAGACCGATGCCTATGCCGATGGCGCCCAGTAGCGCACAGCCCGACACCCACTTCAGCCAGGTGGGATGGACCGTCGCCGCTACTGCGAGGAGCTGTAGCGAAGATAGGACCGCGACGAGAAGGGAACCGGCCAGGACCGGCCCCGAGGTCGCGAGTGCGACGACCCATCGTTTGACTGGCAGAAGCTCCAGTTGAAGCGTGAGTTCTGAACGTTGCGGCACGAGGGATCTGAGCCCGATCAAGCACAGCCCGCCAGTGACGAACGCAACCGCGACAATGATTCGGAACAGGGATCGCTGGAATCCGAGTGAAGAGGTGACGATTCTGCTCGCGCTAGCCACCGAGACTGTTGCGATGCCGGCCACCAGTGCTACAGCGGCAAGGACTGTGACCCAACTGCTCCATCCGAGGCGTCGCGATACCTCGCGGAGCCCGCACAGCGCTGAAGCTCGAGTGATCACAAGGACGTCGGACAGCGGCCGGGGCATGGCGTGGAATGCCGCCGGCCTCTTTCGGCATACCTTCTTCGTCATGCTCCCGGACTGAGGGCGTCGTCATGGCGGGATCGGTCGCGCTTCGGCCGAACCCGGTCCGCAACGACGACGGCTGCGCCTACACCGGCACACACGACCAGCACAACGAGCATGCCGATCCCGTTGGGAATGAACTCAACGCCTGCCGCCCCACCACCTGGAGCAGAGTGGGCGTCAATGATGAACGGAATCTGTCCGCGCCCGGTCGACCAAGCGACCGCGACCGCAGCGAGACAGCCCAAGAACAGCAACGTTACTCCCATGAGCAGCCCGGACAGCGCCCCACCAATGGTCTTGATCGGCATCATCATCATTCTTCCGCCTCCTTCATGTTGAGATCCCACAGTGCATCCCACACGGCCCTCCGCCGAGCCGCGTGCTGTTCGGCACTCCCCGTCGCATTCAGGAAGACCTCCGGCAATGATGCGCCCCGCCACTCTCGTTTCAGGTTACCGACGCCCCCTGCGCGACTGTCATTCCTTGACTAAGGATCAGCACATCAGTGCAGTGTTGTTCGGCGCGGCCCAAATCGTGTGTCGCGATGATGACCGCCCCGCCGCAGTGGGTGAAGTCCCGAATCAGATCCGCCAGCAACTCAGAAGACGGAGGATCCAGACCCCGGAACGGTTCATCCAAAATCAATACCTTAGGGGCATGCGCAAGCGCGGCAATGAGTTGCAACTTGCGCTTCATGCCGTGCGAGTAAGTTCCCACAAGGGATCCCAGGTGGGAACCCAACGCAAACGCCTCTATCAGGTTGCCCACCGCGATGGAGGCGTCGGCCACATCGCGGAGTCTGGCGACCATCTGCAGATACTCGCGGCCGGTCAACGCCGTCGGCAAAGGCAGATCATCCGGGGCGAGCCCGTAGAACGAGCGCGACCGCTTGTCGGACACCGAAACCCCGCAATAGTGGACTGACCCAGACGTTGCCGCTAGGAGACCGGAGACCATGTGCAGAACCGTCGTTTTTCCAGAACCGTTCGCACCCAAAATACCGAGAGTTGACCCGGGAGAGACCTTCAGGTCGACGTCCTGAACCACAATCACCCGCCCGAACTCTTTACGGAGACCTCGGACGACAAGCACATCACCGCTAGTCATCGACGCAGGACCCCAAGTCAGTTCCTGCAATAGAACTTCCAGGTTCCGCCGGTCTGGAAGTTGGGCATGTCAAGTGCGGGCCAGGCCCCGTACTTGATCTGACAGTAGGCCAGAATTCCGCCAATTGCAACCACAGCGGCGATAGGAACAACCACCAAGAAGGCACCGTGGTTTACTCGACGATCTGAATCTGTGACGGCGGACAAGAACCGCACAAGGACCGAATAGAGAGTCAATTGAACCGACGACATTGTTACTCCTCTTGCCTAAATGACCCGGCACGCGACGAAGAGGGTCCAGACCGAGGATGAATCAATGCGCCGCAACTGTCAGCGCTTCGCCAAAGCCTCCCGAGACCGATCCCGCAGTTGACGAGGCGGACGTTATCAGCGCCAACCGTTTTGCGGCAAGAGTTCGATACCTAGGTACTTGACGTGTGGTGTTCCCGGTCGGGCAACAAACACTCAAACGCGCATTCTTCCTCTCCGCGTTCGCAGCCCTGCGCGACCCGGCCAGCCGGGCCTACTACGACCGGAAACGAGCCGAGGGCAAGAAGCACAACGCCGCCCTCATCTGCCTCGCCCGACGACGCTGCGACGTCCTCCACACCATGCTCAAAACCGGAACCCCCTACCAACCGCGGACAGCCCAAGCTGCTTGACACAAGACATAGGGACACCCCCGGGCTGGCACATGCGCACGGACACAGCCCCGAATCGCTATGGCACCTCGCGGTCAAGCATGTAATCACCCGCTGGGCCGATCGGCAAACCGAAGGTCACCAACGTGCAGGTGGAACGTTGGACCGACGACAGCGCAAGACGGGCTAATGTCCATGTCCGAACCATCGGTGGCGCTCCCCTCGCCTCGAGGTCCAGCCATCGCGGGTAACTGACCTGGAGTGGTCACGCCGCCATCAGGTTGCCAAGAACTGGGCACCACGGACGCCTGACCCCTGGAATCCAGCCAATGAGATTCATCGAATTACGGGCGCGTCAGGGCTGCCGATCCGATAGTCGACTATTCATGGGAGATCATGTTTCGTCAGCATAAAGAAGACCGGCTCATAGTTTTTACGCTCACCACATCAGGGCACTGCTACACTCCCAACCGGCAACTTTACCGGGAAGGCGAAATCCGATGCTGATCGGGCTGCACACAACTACCTAGGTAGCAATAGGTAACGCGATTTGGTCTCCGCGGCGGAGTGTTTTAGAACCAGTGACCTGTGTATCGCGGGACGGGCAGGCCAGGTCGCGAAGCAAACACTTGACGACTCATGTGTGCAGGTAAATGTCAAGGAGGATATGTAATGAGCTACCCACCAGCTCGTGAGCGTTTCAGGCTCTGGGGATCGTCGGGGAAACAAGGAGTGATGAGGCGACCGATCGTTGACGCACGGATGCTCCGGTGGGTTGTCTGTGCTGCTTTGGTGGGCTGTCTGGTGCTCCAACCCGGTTCGGTTGCAGCGGTTCCTGATCTGGAGGGCGGAGTCGCGTCCAACGAGATTCTCGTGCCCGCGGCACTGGATGACCGAGTTGCCGACGACGGTGAGACGCCGATCGCGGTTCGTGGGGTAGGAAAAGACGGTCGCGAGATCGTTTATGGGGCGCGGCCGTCGGCCACGCCTCCGGTTGCCGATACGTCCGCCGAGATCTCCGGAACCCGACATTTTGTTGACTGCTCGGCTAGCGCGGCGGGGGACGGCACGGAGAAAGCGCCGTTCAGTGACCTGGATTCGGTGAACGCCCTGCAACTTTCGGCCGGGGATCAGGTGTTGCTTCGCCGTGGCGTGGTATGCACTGGCATGCTCAGGCCGCAGGGATCAGGGACGCGCGAGGCGCCGATCGTGATCGATGCTTATGATGCCGAAGCGGATTCGATGGCGCGGATTGATGCTCGCGGTGAGGAGCAGGCAGTCCTGTTAGAGAATGTCGAGCACTATGCGGTTCGCAACCTCGAGTTGACGAATTTCACGGACGATAGCCGTGACTTCGCGGGGGGGTCGGTGCGGCGGGGGATCATGATCTCAATTAGCGATATCGGAGTTGGCGAGAATTACAAGATCACCGACCTTCTGATACATACGGTCCGCGGCGAGGGCAAGAAAGACCTCGGGGGATCCGGTGGAATCCAGCTGGAAGTCCAAGGCGATAAGAAGTCGACGAAGTTCCGGGACGTTGAGATCGCGTACAACACTATCCGCGACACGAACCGATCGGGGATCAACATGTCGACTACCTGGACTGATCGGGCCGAGAAGGGTTCGGCGAGTGACAATTTCTACGCGTGGGATCCGATGCACATTCACGATAATTTCGTGACCGATGTCGGTGGTGACGGCATCGTCCTGCAGCACGCTTCCGGGTCGATCGTGGAGCGCAACACTGTGGATAACACGGCGAACACCAAGGGAGGTAAGTCGATGAACCGGGCGAACGCCGCGGTGTGGTCATTTAACGCTGACAACGTCACGTTTCGCTATAACCATGTATTCGGCACGATCCGCGCTCGGGACAATGGCGATGGGCAGGCCTTTGACGCTGACTACGGCGCGACCGGAACCCTGTTCGAGCACAATCTCTCACACGACAACCAGGGTGGCTTCTTGCTTCTATGCGGATGTACTGGACTTTCGACTGATACGACCGTTCGCTACAATGTCTCGCTCAATGACGGCCGTCAGGTCACAGTCGACTGGTTTCAGCCGAGTGGGGTAGCTCGCACCATCTTCTTGTCTGGTCAGACTGATGCCGAGATTTACAACAATACATTCCTGCTTCCCTCTTCCAGGGTTGATATCGCCCATCCAAGCGGGAACTATGCCAACAATGTCGTGCTTGCAAATAATGTCTTCCTTGCACAGGAAGACACTGAGGTTGAGGAGACAGCGACCGATAGTGGGAGGGAGACGATTGTCTGGCGAAACAACGTCTTCGGCGGCAGTGAGTCTGGTTGGCCCGAGACCGATGCCGGGCACCGTAACCTGGTCGTTTCGAAGCTAAAGCTCACCGACGGCGTGGGCCTGGATCGGCTCCGACTGAGACACTTCGCGATCGAATCCTCCGGTGCTCCGATTGCTCCGGCTGGCGTCGTTGATTTCGTCGGCACGCCGGTGCCGTCGGTCACGCCACCCGATGTTGGTGCTTTCCAGCTTTCGCCCATCGATCAGGCGCAGACGACCGTTCGGGATGGAGGCTTTGAGTCCGGCGAAGGTGAATGGGAGTTATCCGGCAAGGCTCAGTTCACCCAGACTGGACCGCGAAGTGGTGCTCATGCCCTTGAGTTGGCGCGAGGGGCCGCGAGGACGCGCGTGCCGGTTGCGATCAACCGTACCTATCGACTGCTCGCTGCCGTGCGCGCGGGTAAGAACGGTGACCTTCCGACGGTTTCGGTGACCTTGGCGTCGGGCGCCTTCGTTGTGGCGGCACCGGCGGAAGGCTCGGTCGAGAGGGAGACTGACGGGTATGTTCCGGTCGCGGCGACATTCCGAACGTCGACCAACCCCGGCCGGGTGGAGATCGGCATAGCCGGTTCAGGGGAGGTAGACGATGTTGCGCTGGAACCGCTCGATGACAGTATGATCGACGGCTCCTTCGAGGCGCTGGCCAACACGGTCTGGCAAGAGGACAATCAGGCCACAGCACCACGGACCGAGGACGAGACCACCAGCGGGCGCTTGGCGGCGGAAGTTACCCCAGACCAACCGGCGATCAACCGGTTCACCTACGTCCCCTCCGAGGTTGAGTACGAGCTTGCGGCCTGGGTCCGGCCGAACAACGACGAAGAGATGACCCTCACCTGGACCGACGGTCAGGAAACCGGGTACGTCGCATCACGTCTCGATGAATTCTGGCAACGCATCTCCGTGCCACTCAGATCGACGGCCGTGCCCATCACCGTGACCTGCTCCGGCTCGGGGACATGCGATGACGTGACACTCGTACGAGCCTGGGACCGGAGCGTCCCACCGGTTGGCCCGCTTCGTGACATTCCGGTCGAGCCCGCCCCGACATCCAGTGCGAACCCGTCAACTACGCCGACGGCAAACCCGCCCTCCAGCCCGGCATCGCCGTCGGCTAGCGCCGAACCTTCGCAGACTGAGTCCTCGCGGCCAGCCACGCCTGCGGCTGGTTCGACGCCCTCTCCTTCAACCACGCCAACGCCTGGACGGCCGTCGGCTACGGCATCGCCCACGGCAACCGCTGGGCAATCAGAAGCGGAACGGCCGTCCTCGGAGCTATCCACGGTGACGTCTGCGGGTTCCGGACCGGGCGACGCATTGCCCGAAACCGGCGGCCCGCCGCCCTCCTCGCTTCTCGGTGGCCTGGCACTGGTCATTGCCGGATGCGTGGCAATCACGCTGGCGCTGCCGCGACACCGGCCATCAGGACGTCGCTCGAATTGACCTAGGCAAGGAGGACTGACATGACCGACATGACTCGCCGCGCAGCAATTGCGACGGTGGCGGGCGCAATTGCGGCCCCGGCCCTGGTCAGATGTTCGTCCGGCGCTGGAGGCCTGAATGGACGGTCACGCTCCAAGTGATGGGCGACAGGAGCGACCTTTTCGAAGGGACTCGTAGATGCCTTCGAGACTGAACACCCGGGTATCAAGATCGAGTGGATCATTTATGGATAGATCCGCCTAAATTCGACGATCGCCGCCCCGTTACCTTTCTGGTGGCTCTTGAGGTAAGGGCCACGGTCGCCGGGCCTGGTATGACTTACTGCCCCTGTCGTTCGCATGATCCGGGGGGTGTTGTCGCCGGGTCGGGTGGCGTCGAGTGACCGCTGATAGGGACACGGCCCAACGAGGTCTCTTTGTAACGTGGCTGCCGGGACTTGATGCCTGATCGGTGACCGATTGCCGCAGAGAGG
>NZ_JBHTFF010000029.1:0-16096 GCF_042666975.1 Microlunatus sp. GCM10028923
CTTCTACCTGCAGTACAAGAACGTCAAGGCCGACTACGTCAAGGCCTGGTGGAACGTCGTCAACTGGGCCGACGCCCAGAACCGCTACGCCGCCGCCAAGACCCAGACCGCCGGCCTGATCATCCCGGCCTGATCGACCGGGCGTTCCGATGAGCGAACCTGCAGGGCCCCGCGACGGTGTTGATCAACGGACGCGGGCCCAGCAGCGCGGGCCGCGGCAGATCGTCGCGGCCTCCATCGGCAACGCCGTCGAGTGGTACGACTGGTACATCTACACCTTCCTGACGCCGATCTTCGCGGCGCAGGTCTTCGCTCCCGGCGACCCGGTGGCCCAGGTGCTGGCCGCGTTCGCGGTGTTCGCGGTCGGCTTCTTCCTGCGGCCGATCGGCGGACTGCTGATCGGCTGGGCCGCCGATCGCTGGGGACGGAAGAACACGCTGACCGCGACCATCCTGATGATGGGTGTCGGCAGTTTGATCATCGGCCTGACCCCGACCTACGAGTCCGCGGGGATCGTCGCGCCGATGATCTTGGTCTTCGGCCGGCTGGTGGCCGGCTTCTCGATCGGCGGCGAGTTCGCCGCGAACACCACCTTCCTGGTCGAGTCGGCACCGCGCGGACGTCGCGGCTTCTTCTCGTCCTTCCAGTACGTCTCCACCACGGCCGGCCAACTGGTCGCGTCCGGCGTGGCGACGATCCTCGCCTTCGCGCTCACCCAGGAGCAGCTGTCCGGCTGGGGCTGGCGGATCGGCTTCTTCATCGGCGCGATCATCGCGCTGGTCGGCCTGGTGATCCGGTTCAGTGCCGAGGAGACCCGGGACGTGCACCAGGGGTTGCGCCGGCCGGGCCTGTTCGAGGCGATCCTGCGGCATCCGCGGGAATCGCTGCTGGTCTGCGGCGTCACCATCGCGGGCACCATCGCCTACTACTCCTGGACCACGTATCTGCCGACGTTCGCCCAGCAGAACGGCCATCCGACCCAGCAGGCCTTGTTGATCAGTACGATCTCGCTGGCCTTCTTCGGGCTGATCCAGCCGATCACCGGGGCGATCTCGGACCGGATCGGCCGGCGGCCGATGCTGATCGCGTTCGCGGCCGCCTTCGTGATCGGGATCGTGCCGGCGCTGGCGTTGATCAGCTCGAACCACGGGTTCGCCGGGCTGTTGATCATCACCCTGGTCGGGATGGTCTTCCTGAGCGGCTTCACCTCGATCAGCGCCGCGCTCAACGCGGAACTGATCCCGGGCCGGGTCCGGGCGTCCGGCATCGGCTTCCCGTACTCGCTGACGGTGGCGATCTTCGGCGGTACGGCCCCGTACATGGGCACCTGGTTCAAGCAGTTGGGCAATCCGGGCCTGTTCGGCTGGTACATCGCCGGGCTCTGCCTGATCTCCCTGATCGTCTACCTCTTCCTCACCGAAACCGCCCACAAGGAACTCGACTAGGTGGCCGTTCGGCAGTGAATTTCCGCCGGTCAGTCCCGGCGGAAATTCACCGAAGTCCTGGTCGGCTCAGCCGGCGGCGATCAGCAGGGCCAGCGGCAGCGGGACGGCGACCAGGGGCAGCAGCACCGCGTGCAGCACCAGGCGCTCGCGCAGGATCGCCACGTACTCCCGGATCATCGCGCTCGGCCAGTAGTAGCCGGCGGTGGGAGCGCCGGCCGCCTGGGCGTCCAGCCCGGTCTTGCGGGCCAGGATCGCGGCCCGCAGCACGTGGTAGTTGCTGGTGACGATCAGGCCCGGCCCTTCCGTGGCCGGGGCCTCGGCGCGGACCAGTTCCCCGGTGTAGCGCAGATTCTGCTCGGTGGTGCGCGACTTGATCTCGGCCCGGACGACCGCCGGATCGACGCCCTGCTCGACCGCCCAGCCGGCCATCGCGGTCCCCTCGGCGATCTTCTCGTCTCGCCCCTGACCGCCCGACATGATCAACACCCGCGCGCCGCGCCGGCTGAACTCGGCGATGCCGGCGCGGATCCGGGAGGCGAGCAGCGGTGGCACCTCGGTGCCGCGGCGCAGTCCCGAGCCCAGCACCATCACCCAGGTGGCCGGGCGGTTCCGGACCAGCCAGGTGTAGAGGCGGCCGTACCCCAGGAAGGCCACGAAGTGGAACCCGAGATAGCCGGCGGCGAGCAACCCGAGCAGCCAGAGCGAGCGCAGCCAGAGCGGCCCGGACAGAAAGACCGGGATGAGGAGGACGACCAGCGCGGTGATCGTCAGGCCCGCCAGCAGGGAGAGCGAGTTGGCCAGGCTGGCCCGCTCCCGGCGCAGCATGACGACGCCGTTCATGATCAGGAAGCCGCAGAGCACCAGGACGAGCAGCGGCGACAGCAGGGCGATCGCCACGATGGTGAAGGACAACAGGTCGACCACGACCAACCCGACGCCACCGAGCACGTTGATCAACAACATCGCCCCGGCCAATAGCCAGTAGGCGTTGCTGAGCCGTCGCGGCTCGGTCCGGGTCCGCCAGACCGCGACTGCACAGACGACGACCGCGATCGCCAACGGCACCAGGAAGATCATCGGCTCCACCGACCCGCATCGGACATCGAGCCAGGATATAGCTTCGGCACAGCGGGAAAGAGGTCAGGTGAAGAGGCCGTCCAGGCGCTGGGAGTAGCCGGCGAGGAGGGGTTCCGAGTCGGCGCCCAGCACCCGATCGAGTACGGAGGCGTAGATCGACCGGAAGTCGGTGCCGGCGCGGAGATCGCCGTCGTCGAGGTCGGTCAGGCTCGGCTCGTCACCGAGGAAGCCGCCGCGAACCCCGTCGCCGAACAGGAAGACCGGGCCGGCGGTGCCGTGGTCGGTGCCGTCGCTGGCGTTGGCCGCGACCCGGCGGCCGAACTCGGAGTAGATCATGGTGACGACCTGGCGGCCGCGTTCGCTGTTGGCCAACCGGTCCCGGAAGCCGGACACGGCGGCGTCGAGTTCGCCGAGCAGCCGCTGCTGGGTGCCGCGCTCGTCGGAGTGGGTGTCGAAGCCGCCGAGAGACACCGAGTAGACGCGGGTCGGGACGCCCATGTCGATCATGGTCGCGACCAGGTCGAGTTGCGCGGCGAGCTGACCCTGGCCGCCGGCCGAGCCGCCCTTGGTCGACTCGTCGTCGCCCTGGTCCTGATCATCGTCCTTTTCGGCCGAGCGCTGCCGTTCCAGGGCCGGGCCGAGGGTCCGGCCGGCCGAACCGAGGTCGGCGTACTGCTTCGCGGCGAGTGACAGCCAGTGATCATCATCGGGGTCGGGCGCGGCCAGGGCCCCGATCGCCGTACCGAGTCCGCCCTGCGGCAGGGTGAGGCCGGACAGCGGGAAGGACGCCGCGGCGAGCTTCTCGCCGGCCAGCAACG
This sequence comes from Microlunatus sp. GCM10028923, assembly GCF_042666975.1. NCBI lineage: Bacteria > Bacillati > Actinomycetota > Actinomycetes > Propionibacteriales > Propionibacteriaceae > Microlunatus > Microlunatus sp. GCM10028923. The sequence goes on from NZ_JBHTFF010000029.1 coordinate 3,341, forward strand.
GCGGCGTGACGGGGTCGAGCGAGACGGCGTGCAGCGGATCGGTCGTCGTCGCGTCGAGCCAGCGGCCGAGCCAGCCGCTGCGGGTCGGCGCCTCGGGCGAGCCGGTCTGCCAGATGGCCATCGACCGGAAGTGGCTCCGGTCGGCCTTCGGATAGCCGACGCCGCGGACGACCGCCAGGCCCTGGTCCTGCCACAGGCCGTGCAGCCCCTTCAGCCCGGGATTGAGGCCGAGCCCCTCGCCCAGGTCGAGCACCTCGTCCGGCCGGTACGCGAGCTCGGCGCGGGCCTGCTGATACGCGGGATCGGCGGCCGGGACCACGGTGTTCAGCCCGTCGTTGCCGCCGTACAGGGTGATCACCACGAGCACGCCCGCGGCCGGATCGAGCGGCGTCGTGGCGGCGGCCCGGACCAGGTCGGCCCAGCGCACCTGGGTCGCACCGACGGCCAGCGCGCCCGCTCCGGCCACCCCGGCGAAGGCGAGGAACCGGCGCCGGGTCACCGCGCTGACGGACGTGGAGAGCTTCGGCCGGATCATGATCAGTCCTTTCGATCGGAGAGAGGTGTCCGCGTCACAGGGACACGACGTATTCGGGGGAACAGGCGGCGACGGCCAGCCGGATCGGCTTCGGCGCTTCCTTGATCGCCGCCGCGGTCCGCTGCGACACCCGGTCCAGGCCGAGCACCTGCACCGGGTCCGCCGCGGCAAGCTCATCGGCGGCGGCCTTCCCGATCATGGTGGCCACCTCGATCCGGGACCGGGCGGCGGCCGTGGACAGCCAGGCCGGACCGGCCGGCCAGCCGCCGACGCTGGGCGGCAGGAACGGCTGCTGACCCATCCCTTTCAGCAGCGTGATCAACTTCCGCTGCTGCTGCGGCTCCAGCTCGGTCGGCCGGACACCGACGGCCCGGAGCAGCCCGACGCACCACTCGACCGGTTGTTTGATCAAGGTCGTCGCACTCTCGGCGAAGGCCGGTTCCTCGGTGATCGCGGTCAGCACGGCGGTGATGTCGCGGCCGGGACCGTACGCCTCCGTCAGCCGTTCCCGCGCAGCGTCGTCCGGCGGCTCCGCGGCGACCAGCCGGAACCAGAGCCGATCGATCAGGTAGCGGGCGCAGGCCGGCTGGGCGACCACGTGGTCGACGAAGCCGCGGGCGTCGAAGTCGGCGGTCCGGCCCAGGATCGTCTTGTCGCCGGTCGCGTGCTGCTTGGCCTTCAGCTTCGCGATGCCGGTCTTGCGGTTCACCGTCCAGCCGGTCAGCGCGCGGGCCGCCTCCTTGATGTCGGCCTCGGAGTAGTTCCCGTGGCCGAGCGTGAAGAGTTCGAGGAATTCGCGGGCCAGGTTCTCGTTGGCCGCCTTCGCGGTGTTGTCGTTGCCGTCCAGCCAGATCAGCATCGCCGGGTCGATGATCATGGCCCGGGCCAGTTCCCGGAAGTCGCCCCGGCCGGACCGGCGCAGGGTCTCGTTCTGGGCCAGCATCAGCCGCGGGTCGCGGACCTTCTGCAGGCTGGTCGCGAAGTGGCCGTGCCAGAACCAGGTCAGCCGTTCGGCCACCGGGTCCGCGGTCGTCGTCATCCGGTCGAGCCACCAGCTGACCAGTTCGGTGCGGTCCTGGCGGAGCTGCTGCCGCCGGGCCTTCTTCTCGGCCGGGTCGGCGTCCTTCCCGAGCCGTCGGTACGGCGCCAGGTCGGGGGCCGGAGTGGCGGGCGGGTTCCCGCCGCGATCGGTGCCGGGGAGCAGCACCGTCCGCGTCGCCCGCCAGCCCGCCCGCCGGGCCTCGGTCAACTCCTGCGCCGCCGCGCCGAACCCGAAGCGGTCGTAGAGGCGGCGGATCAACTGATCCTCGGTCAACCGTGGCATGCGGTCCACCTTGCCGACCGGACCGGCCGACCTGCGACCGAATCCCGGGTACCTTCAGCAGATCTACAGGTCCCGCACCGGGAGGGTGAGCAGGAACCGGGCGCCGGGGAGCCGGACCGGGTCGACGCAGACCAGTTCGCCGCCGTGGGCGCGGGCGTAGCCGCGGGCGATCGCCAGGCCGAGGCCGGAGCCGCCGGACAGCGTGCTCCGACCCGCGTCCAGCCGGACCAGCCGTTCGAAGATCCGCTCCCGGTCCGCGGGCGGTACGCCCGGCCCGTCGTCCTCGACCGCGACCAGCACCCGGTCGCCGGCCGGCTCGACCGTGATCAGGATCGTGCCCTGATCACCGACGGCCCGGATCGCGTTGCCGAGCAGGTTGCGCAGGATGCCGGAGAGCTTGTCCCCGTCCAGGTACGCCGACGTCGGCGGCCCCTCCGTGATCAAGGTCAGGGCCGGATGCAGCGCCCGCTCCCGGGACACCTCGTCCTCGACCAGCGCGGCGACGTCGAGGTCGGTCCGGTTCAGGTCCACGCCGGCGTCCAGCCGGGCGGCGGCCAGCAGGTCGTCGACCAGGCCGCTGGCCCGGTTGGCCTCGCCGACCAGCAGCACCTCCAGCCGCTGCCGCTCCGCCGGGCTGAGTTGATCTTGGTAGTGCAGCAGCGACTCGGCCGCGGCCAGGATGCCGGCCAGCGGCGTGCGCAGCTCGTGCGCCGCATCGGCGAGGAACTCCTTGCTCCGTTCCTCGGCCTGCCGGGCCCGCACCTCGGCGCCCTCCAGCTCGTCCAGCATCGCGTCGAACGCCGTCGCGGTGCGGCCCAGCTCGGTCTCCGGCTGGGTCGGTTCGAGCCGGGAGCCGCGCCGGCCGCCGGCGATCGTCCGGGCCAGCCGGGCCATCGATCCCAACGGGGCCAGGGAAAGCCGGACGGCGATGATCACCAGGGCGGCACTGATCAGGATCGCCGCGGCCCCGGTGATCAACAACACCTGGCGGAGCACCGACCGGGCGTCGGCGACGACGGCGAGATCGACCGCAAGGGTGACCGTGGCGCCGTCCAGCCGGCCCGGGCCGGCCAGCTTCGTCGTGGTCGCCTTGGTGGGCCCGGGCTGCTCCGCGAGCTCGACCCCGCTGCCGAACTCCCGGCCGTCGCTGAGCACCAGCCGAGCCCGTACCCCGTCGGCCTCGACCCGGTTCACCAGTTGCTGCGGCCGGACGCCGGTCCGGGCCAGCTGCCGGGCGAGCTGGGCCCGGCCGGTGAGCAGCGCGTCCAGGCCGCGTTCGGACTGGATGCCGAAGATCGTGTCGATCACCAGGCCGAGCCCGACCAGCACCGCGACCAGGACGGCGATCACCGACACCGCGACCCGTACCTGCAGGGACCCGGTCCGCAGCCCGGTCACGGCTCCTCCGCCAGGCGATAGCCGCGGCCGCGGACGGTGTGGATCAACCGCGGCCCGTGCCGCTCCAGCTTGCGCCGCAGCGAACTGACGTGCACCTCGACCAGGTTCGGGTCGAAGCCGGAATAGCCCCAGACCGCGTTGATGATCTTGTCCTTGCTGACCACGTGGCCGCGCTGCCCGGCCAGGTAGCTCAGGATCTGCAGCTCGGTGTCGGTGAGCTCGATCGACCGGCCGTCGCGGAGCACCGTACCGGACTCCTCGGCGAGCTCCAGATCGCCGATCATGATCGACGGCCCACCCGGTACGGTGCGCCGCAGCACCGCCGTCACCCGGGCCATCAGCTCCACCATCGCAAACGGCTTGACCAGGTAGTCGTCGGCACCGCCGGCCAGGCCGCGGACCCGGTCCGCCGTCGCGTCCCGAGCGGTCAACATCAGCACGGCCGCGGAACTGAGCCGTCGGATCACGTCCAGCAGCGCGAACCCGTCCCGGCCGGGCAGCATCACGTCCAAGATCACCAGCTCCGGCCGGAGCTCGCCCAGCAGCTGCTCCAGGTCCGCACCGTCGGCCACACCGGTCGCCTCGAATCCCTGCGCCGAAAGGGCAGCCCGCACCGCGACGCGGATCGCGTCGCTGTCCTCGACGATCAGGATTCGGGAGCCCGCCACGGGCACCATTGTGCCCGCCCGGTCCGGACGGGTGGTTTCGTCGCCGTCGGGATCACTCCGGCTCGACCGTGCCCCCGATCGCCAGCACGGTGTCGAAGGTGTCGGCCTGGTCGGCGGTCTTGTCCTCGCGGTAGCGCAGCACCCGGGCGAACCGGAGCGCCACCCCGCCCGGATAGCGGGTCGAGCGTTGCAGTCCGTCGAACGCGATCTCGACCACGGTCTCGGGCCGGACGTAGACGGTGTAGTCGTCGCGGCTCGCCTCGAGCTCAAGGAACCGGTCCGTCTGCCAGGTCAGCAGCTTGTCGGTCATGCCCTTGAACGTCTTGCCGAGCATGATCAACTCGCCGGTGCCCGGATCGCGCGCGGCCAGGTGCAGGTTGGACAGCCAGCCCTTCCGCCGGCCGTGGCCCCACTCGGCGGCGATGACGATCAGGTCCAGCGTGTGCCGCGGTTTGATCTTGATCCAGGCCGAGTCGCGACGGCCCGCGGCGTACGGCGCGTCGAGCCGCTTCACCACCACGCCCTCGTACCCGTCGGCGACGGCGGTCCGGAACACCTCGGCCAGCTCCGGCTCGGAGTCGCAGCGCCGCCGCGGCACGATCAGCTCGGCCGGCAGCACCTCTTCCATGATCCGGATCCGCTCGGTCAGCGGCTCGTCCAGCAGGTCGCGGCCGTCCAGGTGCAGCAGATCGAAGAAGAATCCGCGCAGCGGGGTCCGCACGGCCTGCGCGGGTACGTCCAGCTGGGACCCGGTCCGGGAGGCGATCACCTGGAAGCTCTCCGGCTTCCCGTCCGGCCGGAACGCCAGCACCTCGCCGTCCAGCACCATCGTCTCGTACGGCAGCGCGGCGACCGTGGCGCTCACCTCCGGCAACCGGTCGGTGATCTCGTCCAGCGACCGGGTGAACATCCGGATCGTGTCGCCGTCCTTGTGCACCTGGACCCGGATCCCGTCCAGCTTGTGATCGACCAGCAGCGGCAGCCCGGCCTTCCCCACCGCCTCCGTCACGTCCGGCGCGCTGGCCGCGAGCATCGGCTGGATCCCGGTCCCGACCGACAGCCCGACCTGCTCCAACCCGGCCAGGCCGCCCTCGACCAGCACCCGGGCCGCGGCCGTCGTCGACGAGGTGAGCATCGCCGCCCGCCGCACCGCCGCCACCGGCACCTCGTACGCGACCGCGAGGCCCTCCTGCACCTGCGCCTCCAGCGCGCCCTGCCGCAGCTCGCCCGAGATCAGCCCGGCCAGCAGCCGCTGCTCCGGCTCGGTGGCCCGGCCGAACAGCTTCGCCACCAGCTCGGAGCGACGGCCGGCCGACCCGGCCCCGGCCAGTCCGGCCGTGGCCTCGAAGATCACGTCCACCTCGGACACGGTCAGCGTCGCCTCGGCGGCCGGCGGCGGCGCCTTGCTGACCGTACGCCAGCCGATGCCGGTCCGCCGCTGCCGTAGCGAGCCGGCCAGGTAGGCCACCACGATCTCGATCTCCGCCGGCTCCGCGTCGCGCAGCACGTCGGCGATCACCTCGCGCTTCGCGATCCGAGATCGCGTCGCGGCCATCGCCGCCGACGCCGCGGCGACCCGTTCCAAGAGCATGAGCGCAGTCTTGCAAACCCCGCCGACAGCCGGGGCCGGTTCGACTCCCGTACCCACGGGCCGGAACGTCCTCACCGACCCTGGGTGATCATGATCAGCACGACTAAGCTGACGGGTATGCGCGGGCCCCTGGCAGTGGCAGCCGCCCTCGCCATGCTCGCTTCGGGTTGCGGGGGCCAACAGGCACCACCTCCTGCCCCGCCCCCGCCACCGAGCACGTCGGCCGGGCCTCTGTCGAAGGATGCCTACCAGGCGCAGCTGTCCCGGACCGAGCGGCGCATCCGGAGCGCGCTGGACTCCGTGATCGCGGCGAAGTCGCTGGCGGAGCTCGAGGTCACAGCCCAGCAACTCGCGGAGGTGGCTGCGGCCGAGAGCGAAGTCTTCGACGCGATCCGCGAACCCCGGTCACGCCAGTCGGCCAACGCGTCGCTGTCCCTGATGCTGAGCGATCTTGAATCCGCCGGGGTCTGGGATCGCGAGCCGAACGAATGCCGGATCGTCCCGACCAAGACCGCGCATCTGGCCGCGGAGAAGCACCGGATCTACTCGCTGGCTGCGGAATACGGAGTCGTGGAGACCACGTCCGCCGCCAAGGAGTACGCCAAGATCGGGTTCGTCTGGGGTAAGGAACTACTGCCCCCCGAGCCACCGGATCCGGAGCGGAAGAATCACCGAGCCGCACATGGTGAGTTCCTGGAACGCAGCGGCACCCGAGGACCCCACCGGCTCGTGATCATCAGCCACAGTGACCAGGACGCAGTCGTGACCGTGGCGAGGAAGGATCCCGGAAGCCCGCTGGCCAGCATCTACGTCAGGGCCGGTGCTTCGGCGACCGTGAAGGGACTGCCGGCCAGCACCTACCGGGTGTTCGTCAAGACCGGGGCGAACTGGGACGGAGGTCGAGGGGATTTCACCCGAGACTGCAGCTACGTACGGTTCACGGAGAAGTTCGGCCCGCCGCTCGACTGGCAGATCTACGTCCTGGATTTCTGGGGAAAGGATGTGGCCGAGACCGAACCCTTCTGACCGGCCGGATCAGAGGGCGCCCTGGTCCGGGGTGCCGAGCGGGATCGGGGTCATCCGGGTCACGACGGTCGGCGCGGCGAGCAGTCCCTCGATGCCGGCGCCGAGCACCTTCACGGCCGTACCGGAGCCGTGGGCGTCCAGCTCCTCGACCGTGGTCCACTTCTCGATCATGGTGATGGTGCCGTCGGCGGCGTCGTGGATGGCGTACAACTCACAACCCGGTTCGGCATGGACGGCCTCGATGCCGGCGCGCATGGCCTCGGCGAGCTGCTCCTTGGCGCCCTCTTTCGGATGGAACACGGCGGTGACGACGACGGTCATGGGGCGCTCGCTTTCGTGAATCGATTCGACAAACCGGGCTCGATTATGACCCACCGCGGCGCGCCCGTTCGGCCCGGCCCGGGCCAGGTATCAATCTGTATCCAAAGCCAGTCGGGGCATTGACAACCGAACCGGTTAAGTGGTGAGTTTGGCCTCACTTGGAACCAATGCCGCCTTCAGGGGAGGACGACGATGACCGATCCCACGCACCAGCCAGACCGAGGCGATGGCCCGGATCCGGCCGGTGACCATGATTCGAACTCCTGGGGGACCACGATGGAGTCGAGTCGCCGCCGATTCCTGGCCCTCGCCGGGATCACCGCGGGAGGCGCCGCGGTAGGAATCGGAGCCGCCGGCTGCGGCACCGCACAGACGGGCAACCGGCCCGGCGGTACGGAGAGCAAGGGCCGGCCGGGAACCTCCGGCGAGACCTTCTTCGTCGCCGGCTTCCAGTGGGGCCCGCCGACCAACTTCAACCCGCTCGGCCCGTCGCCGGCGTGGCCGTCCACCGGCGGCCAGATCCAGTTGATCTACGAAACCCTGCTCCGGTTCAACATGCTGGACGGCAGCCTGCAGCCCGGTCTCGGCAAGGAACTCGTCGAGGTCGATGCCCAGACGCTCGAAGTGCCGCTGCAGGACGGCACCAAGTGGCAGGACGGGTCGGAACTCACAGCCGACGACGTCGTGTTCACGTTCGAACTGGCCAAGGACAACTCGCTCAGCTACTCCAATGTCTGGGAATACCTGGAGTCGGTGACCGCGAAGGATCCGCGGACGATCCAGTTCAAGGCGAAGTCGAAGCCGTTGAACCTGCTGCCGGTCCGCAACGCGATCGCCACCACGGTGATCATCCCGAAGGCCGTCTGGAGCAAGATCGACGCCAAGAAGCTCACCTCCGACACGAACCTGGAGCCGGTCGGCAGCGGCCCGTTCAAATTGGAGAAGGCCGACCAGACCCAGATCAGCCTGGTCCGCTTCGACGACTACTGGGGCAAGGAGTTGTACGGCGTCCCGGCGATGAAGATGATCAACCACCCGATCTTCCGCTCCAACAACGACGGCGACCTGAAGCTGGAGAGCGGCGAGATCGACGCCAGCCAGCAGTTCACCGCCCAGATCTGGAAGATGTGGGAGAAGGGCAAGCCGGTCGGCACCTGGCTGAAGCAGAAGCCGTACTACCTGCCCGGCAACACTCCGCTGCTGCAGATCAACAACAAGGTCAAGGGTCTGGACAACCCGATGGTCCGGCGCGCGATCGCGTTCGCCATCGACACGCCCAACATCGCCAAGACCGCCATGTCGGACTACTCCGACCCCGCCAACGCCAGCCTGATCCTGCCCACCGGGTACGAGGAGAAGTTCTACGACCAGGCCGCCGTCGACGCGCAGGGCTGGAAGTACGACCCGGACGAGGCGGTCCGGATCCTCGAGGAGGATCTCAAGGCCACCAAGGGATCCGACGGGATCTACAAGCTGCCCGACGGCACCCGGCTCGGCCCCTGGACGGTGATCACGCCGACCGGCTGGTCCGACTGGCAGACGGCCTGTGAGGTCGCCACCAAGAGCCTCAAGGCGGTCGGCATCGACGTGGCGACCGAGTTCCCGCAGGCGCCGCAGGTGACCTCGAAGATGCAGAACGGCGACTTCGAACTGGCCTGCTGGAGCGCGTCCGGCGTCAGCCTGGCCAGCCCGTGGTCGCGGTTCCGGGACCTGATGGACAACCGCGGTGCCGCGCCGCTGGGCAAGACCACGTTCTACAACTTCATCCGGTTCTCCGATCCCGAAGTGCCCGGCCTGCTCGACCAGGCCGGCGCCGCCACCAGCGACGACGAACGGCGCGAGGTCTACCAGAAGCTGGACGCGATCTTCCGGGAGAAGGTGCCGGCCGTTCCGCTGATGTACCGGCCGCTGGAGTTCTACGAGTTCAACGAGACCAACTGGGTCGGCTTCCCAACCTCGGAGAACGCGTTCGCACCGCCGATGTGGCAGGGCGCCGGAATCCAATGGCTGTTCAAGTTGAAGAAGGTGGGAACCTAGGCGCGCGGGGCACATCCTCCATGGTTTTCGCACGCTATCTCGGCCGCAAGCTGCTCTGGTATCTGCTGGCCCTGATCATCGCGCTGTTGCTCAACTTCCTGCTGCCCAGGCTGATCCCCGGCAACCCGGTGGACACGATCGTCAGCCAACTGGCCCGGGGCGGCGGCACCGGTGGTGATCAGCTCCGGCAGATCCACGAGACGTTCATGCGCGAGTTCGGCCTGAACGAGCCGCTCTGGAAGCAGTTCTTCATCTATCTGGGGCAGTTGGCCCAGGGCAACCTCGGCACCTCGTTCGCCCAGTACCCGGCCAAGGTCAACACGCTGGTCGGCGACGCTCTCCCCTGGAGCATCGCGATCCAGCTGCCGGCGATCTTGATCGGCTGGCTGGTCGGCAACGGGCTCGGCGCCATCGCCGCGTTCAAGGGCGGACACTTCGACCGGGGCGCGTTCCTCGGCTCGCTGTTCCTGTCCAGCATGCCGTACTACTGCCTGGCGATCCTGCTGCAGTACATCGTCGGCGTCTCGCTCGGCGTGATGCCGATCAGCGGTGCCTATTCGCTCGGTCTGTCACCGGAGGCGACGTTCGCGTTCTTCGGCGACGCGATCACGTACTTCTGGTTACCGTTCTGGTCCCTGGTGTTGATCTTCATCGGCGGCCAGGCGATCGGCATGCGGTCGATGGCGATCTACGAGCTCGGCTCCGACTACGTCAACTACGGCCGCGGGCTCGGGCTGCGTGACTCGACGATCGTCCGGTACATCTTCCGGAACGCGATGCTGCCGCAGATCACCGGGCTGGCCCTGTCCATCGGCGGCATGATCGGCGGCGCGTTGATCACCGAGCTGGTGTTCAACTACCCCGGCCTCGGCACGTTGCTGTTCAACGCCATCAGTCAGAGCGACTATCCGGTGATCCAGTCGATCACCTTGTTGATCACGCTGGCCGTGCTCGCCGCGAACTTCTGCGTCGAGATCGCGTACGGCATCATCGATCCCCGGATCCGAGCAGCCCAGAGTGGTGATCGCTGATGAGAGCCGTGAACTTCACCCCGCGTTTCTGGTTCGCCAGTGTGCTGATCGGGATCACCGTCCTGATCGCGCTGTTCGGCCCGGCGGTCGTGCAGACCGACCCGAACGCCGTGATCGGCGGCCTGTACGACCCGCCGCAGGGCTTCGGGCCGTTCCTGCTCGGCACCGACAACGAGGGCCAGAGCGTGATCGCCAATCTGGTGTACGGCACCCGCACCTCGCTCATCGTCGGCCTGATCGCCGGCTCCATCGCGACCGCCATCGGCCTGGTGATCGGGCTGATCGCCGGCTACCGGGGCGGCCTGCTCGACGACATCCTGATGGGGGCCACGAACATCGCGCTGGCCATCCCCAGCATCGTCGTGGTGATCTTGCTGTCGATCGCGTTGAACAACCGGTCGATCCTGACCCTGGCCGTGGTGATCGGCGTGACCGGCTGGCCGTGGACCGCCCGCGCGGTCCGGGCCCAGGCGACCAGCGTCCGGACCCGGGAACACATCGACGTCGCCCGGTTGTCCGGTGCCCGGTTCTGGTCGATCCTCGGCTGGGACGTGCTGCCGTACCTGCTCAGCTACGTCGTGATGGCCTTCGTGCTGCAGGTGTCCGGGGCGATCCTGGCCGAATCGGCGCTCAGTCTGCTCGGCCTCGGGCCGGCCGGCGGCACCGTCAGTCTCGGCCTGATGCTCTACTGGGCGCTGACCTGGGGCTCGATCCGGAACGGCTACTGGTTCGCCTTCATCCCGCCGACGGTGATGCTGTCGATCGTGGCGTTCTCGCTGCTGTTGCTGCAGTCGAGCCTGGACGAGGTGTTCAATCCCCGGCTGCGTCGAGGAAGGGCGCGCAAGATCAAGAAGGCCGTCGCCGATGCCGTACCCGCGGAAGGACGTCCGAAATGAGCCAACTGCTGCGCGCCACCGACATCCACGGCGTCTACCGGTCGGGGTCGGCCGAACTCCATGCGGTCGACCACGTCTCGCTGTCGCTCGACGAGGGCGAGGTGCTCGGCCTGGCCGGCGAGTCCGGCAGCGGCAAGTCCACCCTCGGGTCGATCATCTCCCTGACCGCCCGGCCACCGCTGTACGTCGACAACGGCGCGCTCGAGGTGGACGGGAGGGAGCTGCTCCTGGACGGTACGCAACGGATCCCCCGGACCTGGCGCGGTTCCGTCGTGTCGATGCTGCCGCAGGGCGCGATGAACTCGATCAGCCCGACCATGCGCGTCCGTGATCTTGTGGTGGACGTCGTGAAGGCCCATGATCGTTCCGCAAAACGGAGCGAGGCGATCGACCGGGCCCGGGACCGCTTCGAGACCCTCGGACTGCCGGTCCGAGCCCTCGACGCGTACCCGCATCAGTTGTCCGGCGGCATGAAGCAGCGCACCGTGACGGTGATCTCGACCCTGCTCAATCCGCGGATCCTGATCGCCGACGAGCCGACCTCGGCGCTCGACGTGACGTCGCAGAAGGCCTTGATCGACATGCTGCTGGACATGCTGGAGAAGAAGATCATGTCCGGCGTCATCTTCATCACGCATGATCTTCCGGTCCTGCGTACGGTCTCGAACCGGCTCGCGATCATGTACCGCGGCAAGATCGTCGAGACCGGCGACACCCCGGAACTTGTCGACGATCCGCAGCACCCGTACACGCGGGCCTTGCTGGGTTCGGTGCTGGTGCCGGAGCCCAAGTACCGCAAGATCAGGATCGAGGGCATGAAGGGCTTCGAAGACGCCCCGACCACCGGGAGGACGACATGACCGGGACCGAGATCTTCACCGCGAGCAAGATCAGCCGCACCTTCGGCTCCGGCCGAAACCAGGTGACCGCGGTCGACGATGTCACCTTCTCCCTGGTGGAGAAGGAGATCACGACGATCGTCGGCGAGAGCGGCTCGGGAAAGTCGACCATCGCCCGGATGGTGCTCGGGCTGCTCCCGGTCAGTTCGGGCACGATGACGTTCGACGGCAAGGACGTGACCAACCTGTCCACGACGGCGCGGATCGCGTACTGGCGGGATGTGCAAGCGGTCTTCCAGGACCCGTTCTCGTCGTTCAACCAGTTCTTCACCGTACGCCGGCTACTGAACCGGTCGCTGCGGATGCTGGACCGGGTGTCGGCGAAGGAGCGCCTGGAGGAGGCCCTCGGCCACGTCGGGATGGACCTCGACGTCCTTGATCGTTTTCCGCACCAGCTGTCCGGCGGCCAGCGGCAACGGATCATGATCGCTCGAGCCCTGATGCTGCGCCCGCGCTTGCTGATCGCCGACGAGGCGACCTCCATGCTCGACGCCTCCCTCCGGGTGAACATCCTCAACGTCCTGACCGACCTGCGCGACGAACTGGGCATGACCGTCCTCTTCATCACCCACGACATCGGCCAGGCCTGCTACCTCGCCGACAAGGTGCTGGTGATGGAGAACGGCGTCATGGTCGAGCAGGGCCCGACCGACGACGTGATCTTCAATCCGCAGCACGAGTACACGCAGCGCCTGCTCGCCGACGTGCCGCGACTCCACGAATCCGCCTGACCTGGTCGGGAGGCGAAGGCGAGGGCGGCGCCTGGGGCCTGTCCGCGGACAACCCTCCGCACGCGCCCGATAGGGGGTCCCGCGATTCTCGCGTCGCGGGCTCCCGCCAACTCCGCGCGCAGCCAGCACCACCTCGGCCAACATCGAGTGGAACGCTTGACCGCCCCACAGCCCGGCGGATTCACGCGGTTGTTGCAACACCGATTGGATCTGTTGGGTTCGACAGTAGTTGGTTGAGTGCTTCTGCTGGGGTGCGCCAGTCGAGGGTTTGGCGGGGTCGGGCGTTGAGTTCGGAGGCG
>NZ_JBHTFF010000030.1:0-14430 GCF_042666975.1 Microlunatus sp. GCM10028923
GGCGCTGTGGGCGGGGACGAGCGTCGGTCGGCGGGGTGCGGAGACGAGCCTTGGTCCGCGGGGTGCGGGGACGGTTCGCGGGGTGCTGTGGGCGGGACGAGCGTCGGTCGGCGGGGTGCGGGGACAAGCGTCGGTCCGCGGGGTGCTGTGGGTGGGGACGGGGGTCGAACTCCGGGGTGCTGTGGGCGGGACGAGCGTCGGTCGGCGGGGTGCGGGGACAAGCGTCGGTCCGGCGGGGCGGGGTGGGCAGGACGAGTGTCGATACGGGTGCGGCGGGCGACGAGTATCGATCCGGTCGGTGGTTCGCGTGCGTGTCGCGGATCCGCTTCAACTCAACCGATAAAGCGCTTCAGAGGGCTGGACCGCTCGAGTTCAAGAGGTTTTGCGACAAGTCTGCCTGAGTCGGTGCCGGCGTCGCCACGGGTCCTGGCCCGCCGGGCTCGTCCGATCCGGGCGCCCATCACCTCCAACCGCCCCGCCCGCAACGCTGACTGGGCACAAGCGCAGCGACACGCCGCCAGAACACCTGCTTTTGTGCCGGGTCGGCGGGGGTTGGAGAGCGCCGGGGGTTTAGAGGGAGAGGTCGCGGGGGAGGGCCAGGCCGAAGAGGGAGGTGCCGGGGAGCGGGGCGGTGACCCACTCGGTGATGGTGCCGCCGGTCGACGGGGCGTACCAGAGGGTCAGTCGGTGCGGGCTCTGCACCAGCACCAGGTCCAGCCGGAAGATGTCGTCCAGCCAGGTGCCGCTCGCGGCCAGCCGGAGCTCCCGGTCGCCGGGCAACTCCACGGTCGTCTCGAGCCAGCGGTCGGGCGCGGCGACCAGGTCGAAGTACGGCGCCTCGGGCGGCAGCAGCGGGTCGGAATGGGTCAGGCTGACCCGCCAGATGCCGTTGTCACCCGACTGGACGCCGGTCACGTGCAGGTCCGGCCGGGGCGCGTCCTCGGCCTCGGGCGGGCGGGCGTACGGCTGCTCGACGGCGGCCTCGGCCGCATGGTCGGCGGTCGGCAGCGTCAGCGTGGCCAGCCGCTCGGCCAGCCGGTCCGCGTCGCCGTCGGCACCGTGGACGGGGCGCTGGCCGAAGCCGGGCAGCAGGTGCTGCCAGGCGGTGGCCAGGATCGACTGCGCGTCGAACGCCGCCGACGTCATCGCGATCACCGCGTCCTGCTCCGGCAGCACCAGGCAGAACTGGCCGAAGGCGCCGTCGGCCCGATAGCCGTACCGGGACCGCCAGAACTGGTAGCCGTAGCCCTGCTGCCAGTCCGGGCTGTCCTCCTGCGGGTTGGGCGTCAGCGCCGAGGTCGCCTCGTCCACGTACGCGGCCGGGACGAGTTGCTGCCCGCCCCACGCCCCGCGGCGCAGGTAGAGCTCGCCGAACCTGGCGATCGACTCGGTGGTCAGATGCAGTCCGCTGTAGCCCAGTTGCCGGCCGGTCGGGTACTCGGTCCAGTGCGCCCGGTCGATGCCGAGCGGCCGGAGCAGTCGCGGGGTCAGGTAGTCCAGCAGCGAGGAGCCGGTGACCCGCTGGGTGATCGCCGCGATCGCGTACGTCGCCGTGTTGTTGTACGCGAACACGCTGCCCGGTTCATGATCGGGTTCGATGCCGAGGAAGCCGCGCAGGGGCTCGTGCGGGTCCGCCACGAAGGACGGCCAGAGTGTGTCCTCGGCGTGCCCGGTGGCCATCCTTAACGTGTCCCGTACGGTCAGCTTCCGGATCCGGTCGCCGCCGGCGGAGTCGGCCAGGTCGTCCAGGTACGCCAGCAGCGGCAGGTCCAGGTGCAACCGTCCCTCGGCCACCGCGATCCCGGCCGCCGTCGCGGTGAAACTCTTGCTCAGCGAATAGAGCAGGTGCACCTGGTCCGGCCCGTACGGCGCCCACCAGCCCTCCGCGAGCACCTTGCCGTGCCGCATGATCATCAGGCTGTGCAGTTCCTGGTCAAGATCATCGAGGAAGTCGAGCACAGCACCGGGCCGCAGCCCGTGCTCGGCCGCCGAAGCCCGTTCCAGCTGCTGGGTCACGTGGCTCACGTGGCACACCTTAGGGCAATCGACGTACCGAATCCCCGCCCTTCGTGCCCGCGACTCGCCAGGAGAGATGAGTGTCCTGCACCCGACGTCGGGTGCAGGACACTGTCCCTATGCGCGACGTCGTGGTTCTGGGCAGTACGGGCTCGATCGGCACCCAGGCACTGGAGGTGATGGCCGCCCGGCCGGGCGAATTCCGGATCACCGCGCTGGCTGCCGGCGGCACCCGGCCGAAGCTGCTGGCCGAGCAGGTGCTCGAGTTCAGCCCGCGGCTGGTGGCGCTCACCCAGGCGTCGGCGGTGCAGGACCTGCAGCTCGCGCTGTACGCCGAGGTGTCCCGGCGCGGCTGGGCCGAGGGCAAGCTGACCCTGCCCAAGATCATCGCCGGCCCGGACGCGGCGACCGAGGCGGCCGGGCAGCCGGCGGACGTCGTCCTGAACGGGATCACCGGATCCGCCGGGCTGCGCCCGACGCTGGCCGCGCTGGCCGCGGGCAGCACCCTGGCACTGGCCAACAAGGAGTCGTTGGTGATCGGCGGGCCGCTGGTGATGGGGGCGGCGAAGCCGGGGCAGCTGGTCGCGGTGGACTCCGAGCACTCCGCGCTGGCGCAGTGCCTCCGGGCCGGCCGGGCCGAGGAGGTGGACCGGCTGATCGTCACCGCCAGCGGCGGGCCGTTCCGCGGCTGGACCCGGGAGCAGATGCGCGATGTCACGCCGGCGCAGGCGCTGGCCCACCCGACCTGGGACATGGGCCGGGTCATCACGACCAACTCGGCGACGATGGTGAACAAGGCGCTGGAGGTGCTCGAGGCGCACCTGCTGTACGGGATCGATCTGGACCGGATCGACGTCGTGGTGCACCCGCAGTCGATGGTGCATTCGATGGTCCAGTTCGTCGACGGCTCGACACTGGCCCAGTGCTCCCCGCCGGACATGAAGCTGCCGATCGCGCTGGCCCTGACCTGGCCGGACCGGCTGCCCGGCGCCGCCCGCCCGTGCGACTGGACCCAGGCGACCAGCTGGACCTTCGAGCCGCTGGACGGCGAGGCGTTCCCGGCGGTGGAGCTGGCCAAGCGGGCCGGCCGGGCCGGCGGCACGGCGACGGCGGTCTACAACGCGGCCAACGAGGTGTGCGTGGACGCCTTCCACGAGGGGCGGATCGCGTTCACCGATATCGTCGACATCGTGGCCGACATCCTGGCCGAGCATCTCGGGTCTGCGGGCGATCCCGGAGCCGACGTAGGATCGTCCCTGGCCGCACCGGCGGGCTTCACCGAACACGTGACGGTGGAGACCGTACTGGCGGCGGACGGCTGGGCCCGGAACCGGGCCGGCGAGGAATGCAACCGGCGTTAGCTCCGAGATCGAGAGGACCGATGTCAGCCCTGGAGACCGTGATCTACATCGCGGGCGCGCTGATCTTCTTCGCGTTGGTGATGACGTCCGTGGCGTTGCACGAGATCGGCCACCTGGTGCCGGCCAAGCTGTTCGGCGTCAAGACCACCCAGTACTTCGTCGGCTTCGGTAAGACCCTCTGGTCCCGGCGCAAGGGCGAGACCGAGTACGGGATCAAGGCCATCCCGCTCGGCGGCTTCGTCCGGATGATCGGCATGTACCCGCCGAGCCGGGAACGGCCGAACCAGGTCCGGGCCACCCGGACCGGCATCTTCCAGTCGCTGGCCGACCAGGCCCGGGCGGCGGAGTACGAGGAGATCCGGCCCGAGGACGACGGCCGGCTGCTCTACCAGAAGAAGCCCTGGCAGAAGTTGATCATCATGGCCGGCGGCCCGATCATGAACGTGCTGCTGGCGTTCGTGATCTTGCTCGGCGTGACGGCGACGTACGGCGTCTACCGGGAGACCCTGACCGTGCAGACGGTCAGCGAGTGCATCCGGCCGCTGGACGCCCCGGCCTCGGCCTGCGCGGCGAACGACCCGAAGACGCCCGCCTTCCAGGCCGGGCTGCAGCCGGGCGACGAGATCGTCTCCTTCAACGGCGTCCGGATCGAGTCCTGGGACCAGCTGCAGGCGGCGATCCGGGCCAATCTCGATCATGAGGCCAAGATCACCGTGCTCCGGGCCGGGCAGCCGGTGGAGCTGAAGTCGGTCAACACCGCGCTGAACGGTGTCCGCGACGAGTGGGACCCGTCCAAGATCATCCAGCAGGGCTTCCTCGGCGTGACGCCGCAGCCGGTCCGGGAGCGGGGCGGTCCGGTCACCGTCGTCAACGACATGTGGGGCCTGACCCAGCGCACCGGCTACCTGCTGGTGCAGTTCCCGGTCAAGGTTTTCAACGTGGCCAGGGATCTGGTCACCGGCAAGCCGCGCGACGTGTACGGCCCGATGAGCATCGTCGGGGCCAGCCGGGTGGCCGGCGAGATCGCCTCGACCGACCAGGTGCCGGTCGCCGACAAGCTGGCCGCGCTCGCCCTGACGCTCGGCAACGTCAACCTGTTCCTGGCCCTGTTCAATCTCATTCCGCTGCTCCCGATGGACGGCGGGCACATCGCGGGAGCGATCTACGAGTGGCTCAAGCGCGGCCTGTCCCGGTTGTTCCGGCGGCCCGACCCGGGCCACGTCGACACGGCCCGGATGCTGCCGGTCGCCTGGGCGGTCGGCATCGTGGTGGCGCTCTCCGGGGCGGTGTTGATCATCGCCGACATCTTCGACCCGATCAAGCTGTTCACCGGCTGACGTACAAAGGAAAAGAATGAGCATTGATCTTGGAATGCCGCCGCTGCCGCCGCCCACTCTGGCCGAACGGCGGCCGACCCGGCAGATCAAGGTCGGCAAGGTCCTGGTCGGCGGCGATGCCCCGGTCAGCGTCCAGTCGATGACCACGACGCTGACCTCCGACATCAACGCCACGCTGCAGCAGATCGCTGCGCTGACCGCCAGCGGCTGTGACATCGTCCGGGTCGCGGTGCCCAGCCAGGACGACGCGGACGCGCTGCCGGCGATCGCGAAGAAGTCGCAGATCCCGGTGATCGCCGACATCCACTTCCAGCCCAAGTACGTCTTCGCCGCGATCGAGGCCGGCTGCGCCGCGGTCCGGGTCAACCCGGGCAACATCAAGGCGTTCGACGACCGGGTCGGCGAGATCGCCCAGGCGGCCAAGGAGGCCGGGGTGTCGCTGCGGATCGGCGTCAACGCCGGTTCGCTGGACAAACGGTTGCTGGCCAAGCACGGCAAGGCGACGCCGGAGGCGCTGGTCGAGTCGGCGCTGTGGGAGGCGAGCCTGTTCGAGGAGCACGGCTTCCGCGACTTCAAGATCTCGGTGAAGCACAACGACCCGGTGATCATGGTCCGGGCGTACGAGCTGCTCAGCGAGCAGTGCGACTACCCGCTGCACCTCGGCGTGACCGAGGCCGGGCCGGCGTTCCAGGGCACGATCAAGTCCGCGGTCGCCTTCGGAGCCCTGCTGTCGAAGGGGATCGGCGACACGATCCGGGTCTCGCTGTCGGCCGATCCGGTCGAGGAGGTCAAGGTCGGCTCCAAGATCCTGGAGTCGCTCAACCTGCGGCCGCGCAAGCTGGAGATCGTCTCCTGCCCGTCCTGTGGCCGGGCCCAGGTCGACGTCTACAAGCTGGCCGAGGAGGTCACCGCCGGGCTGGAGGGCCTGACCGTGCCGCTCCGGGTGGCCGTGATGGGCTGCGTGGTGAACGGGCCCGGCGAGGCGCGCGAGGCCGACCTCGGGGTGGCCTCCGGCAACGGCAAGGGCCAGATCTTCGTCCGCGGCGAGGTGATCAAGACGGTCAAGGAGAGCGAGATCGTCGAGACGCTGATCGAGGAGGCGATGCGGATCGCCGACGAGCTCGGTGATTCGGTCGAGGGCGAGCCGCTGGTGGAGGTCGCGGGCACCGCATCGACGCCGGCCCCGTCGCGGGGATAACGTCGGACCCATGAGACCTCGCCGCGGGACCCTGGCATGACAGCCGCGTCGACGGTCACCGGACGCTCCGGCCACGCCGGCACGGTCCGGGTGCTGAACTCCGGTGATCTTCCCGCCGCGATCCGGATCCTGTCCGCCCGGCCGGTCGACAACGTCTTCGTCGCGTCCCGGGTGCGCGGCGCCGGCCTCGACCCGAACAGCCTCGGCTGCCCGATGTGGGGGTACGAGAGCGACGGCGTGCTCCGCTCCCTCTGCCACGCCGGCTCCAACCTGGTCCCGGTGGGGGCCGACCAGGAAGCGGTCGACGCCTACGTCGAGTTCGCCGGGCCGCAGCGGATGTGTTCCTCGATCATCGGGCCGGCCGAGACGGCGCTGTCGCTGTGGCGCGGCCTGTCCGACCGTTGGGGCAAGTCCTGGGCGACCGTACGGGAGGTGCGGCCGCACCAGCCGGTGCTGGCGATCGACGGCGAGCCCCGGGTGGTGCCCAACCCGCACGTCCGGCCGGTCACGCTGGCCGAGTGGGAGCCGTACTCGGAGGCCGCGATCAAGATGTACACCGAGGAGGTCGGCGTCTCCCCGGTCCAGGGCAACTCGGCCGGCTACCGGTTCTACGTCCGGCAGCTGATCTCGGCCGGCCGCGCGTTCGGTTGGATCGAGAACGGCCGGGTCCTCTTCAAGGCCGACCTCGGCTCGGTCTCGGCCACCGCGAGCCAGGTCCAGGGCGTCTGGCTGGACCCGGAGTTCCGCGGCCGCGGCTTGGCCCCGGCGGCGATGGCCGCCGTGGTGCAGCAGGCCCGCGCCGTCGCCCCGGTCGTCTCGCTCTACGTCAACGACTTCAACCATGCGGCCCGAGCGACGTACCGCCGGGTCGGGTTCCGTCAGGTCAGCGAGTTCGCCACCGTCCTCTACTGAGGCGCGAGCAGGCTGAAGACGAGGGCGGCGCTGCAGAGGACGAGCATGCCGAGGCAGTTCAGGAAGAAGTTGCGGCCGAAGTCGCGGGCCCGGATGTGCGCCCCGGCGGCCAGCAGGAAGTAGAGCACCAGTGCCGCGGTGGTGAGGATCGCCAGCGGCCGGAACCAGATCCCGATCACCAGCCCGGCCGTGGCCGCGAACTTGATCGGCGGCGCCACCCACCAGAACCGCTTCGGGAAGCCGACGTCCTCGAAGCATTTCCGGATGAACGCGACCGGCTTCAGGCACATGATGCCGTCGCCGAGCTGGATCAGGGCGAGGACCGCGAGCGGCCACCAGGGATCGATCATGACCCAACGATGGCGGAGCCGGGCCGATTGTGACATCGCCGGCCGATCAGGGTGTGCGATGACGCCTGCGTACAAGAATCGCGCCGCACCGGCTGGCCACAATGGTCGCGATGACAACGCACAGGGACGAACCGCCGGTGGGCGGTCTCCCGGGATTTCCCCTCCCGCCCCGCTATCCGCCGTTGGACGCCAGCACGACGACCCAGGCCTTGCTGCACGCCTGGGTCCGGAGCCTGATCAGCGCGGACCGGGTGATGATCATGGCCGTCCTCGCCGTCGCGTTGTGCTGGGCCTTCCCGATCAGCACCGTGGCGGGCATCGCCGTGGTGGTCCTGCGACCCCGGCAGCTGCGCCTGATCGATTGGTACGCCGCGTACTTCCCGGGCGGTTTCCCCGGTCGCCGGATGCTCGACGTCGCCTGGGCGCTGGCCGTCGTCGGGCTCAGCCTCTCCTCGGTGGGCTGGATGTTGATGTTCGTCTGGATCGCTCAGCAGGGGCTCGGCTGACGGAGCGGCGTCGTGAGATCCTGGCCGCCCCGACGAGAAGGAGCGCGGTGACCGAGGACGAGTTCGCCGAGTACCGGCGGCTGCTGTTCACCGTCGCCTACGACCTGCTGGGTACGGTGAGCGACGCCGAGGACGTGGTCCAGGACGCCTGGCTGCTCTGGCAGCGCGCGGACCGGTCGGCGGTGGTGAACCCGCGGGCCTACCTGGTCCGGATCGTCGTGAACCGCTCGCTGGAGCGGCACCGCCAGGTCGCCCGGGCGCGCGAGGAGTACGTCGGGCCGTGGCTGCCGGAGCCGCTCTGGACGACCGAGGACGTGGCCGATCGGGTCACCGACGCGGAGGATCTGGCGACCGGGATGCTGGTCGTCCTGGAGACGCTGTCGCCGCTGGAGCGGGCGGCGTTCGTGCTGCACGACGTGTTCGGGTTCGACCATCCGGAGGTGGCCGAGATCCTGGACCGCTCGCCGAGCGCCGTACGGCAGCTGGTGCACCGGGCCCGTGATCACGTACGTGAGCGGCGGCCACGGTTCCGGGCCGAGCCGGAGGCGGCCCGGCAGGCGGCGGACCGGCTGATGCAGGCGGCGACCGGCGGCAGCCTCGAGGGCCTGTTGGAGGTGCTGGCGCCGGACGTGGTGCTTTACCTGGACGGCGGCGGCGCGATCCGGTCCGCGCTGCGCCCGATCATCGGAGCGGAGAAGGTGGCCCGGCTGCTCGGCGCGATCGGTCCCGGCCTGCCGGCGTTCGACCTGGTCTGGGACGCCGGGACCCGGCGGGCGATCGGCTATGCCGGCGGGGTGCCGCTGACGGCGCTCGGGCTGGACCTGGTCGACGGGCGCGTCACCGGCATCTACGGGGTGCTCAATCCGGACAAGCTGAAGCACCTGCCGGAGAAATGAAATTCGGCCGGCCCTCAACCAAGCCTGCGGGTACTTGGGAGGACCGGCCTACTGATGAATAGTTAAGCCGCCCAGGCATCACGAACGATCAACTTCTGCTCAAGAGAGCCCGAAGATTCGGGCTAGGTTCCGGTCGGGGCCTGAAACCGTTGCAGGAGAGGGGCGAACGAGGTCACCGCCGCGGTGATCACGCAGACGATCAGGGTGATGATCACGCCGGCCCCGGGGATGTGACCGTTGTCGGCGAACACGATGATCCCGGCGGCCGCGACGGCGGCGAGCCAGCCGAGGACCGAGCGGGCCAGCAGCTGGTCCGGCGGGGCCAGGACGCCGACCACGACGAACGCGAGCAGGATCCCGATCGCCAGCACCAGGGCGAACAGGAGGCTGTGGTTCACCGTGGCCAGCATGCCCCAGAGCGTGTAGGTCTGGTTCACGTCGACCTCGGAGGTCTCGTACACCTTCTGCAGCCAGGGTGTCGCGGTGAGCGCCAGAACAGCGGCGCTGCTGAACGGCGGCAGCCGCGTGGGCAGACTCGCCAGGGCTCCCTGTGGTTCGGACATGTCTTCCTTCCTCGGCAAGGGGGACGACCGACACGGTAGCGGCCGGCGGGCCTGAGGTGCGTCGAGCCAGGGCGGCCCGCGGTCACGAGTAAGGTGAGGCTAAGCTTCTTCGCAGTGGACTTCTGGGGGTGAACGCATGCAGTGGTACGACGACGCCGGCCGGCTCGATCGTGATCTCCGCGAGCATGCCCGGGCCGCCGCGGGGAGCCTGGCCGAACGGCTCCCGCTGGACGCGATCCGCTGCTCGGCGACGACGCTGCGGCTGCTCCGGGTGCTCTACCTGGTCGAGCGGTCGACCATCGAACGGATGCGGGTGCTGCTGGTCACGCCGACCCACAGCGACGCCCAGGTGACGGCGTTCCTGTGCACCTGGGCCTACGAGCGGCACTGGATCGCCGACGCGCTGCGGACGGTGCTCGAGGCGCACGGCTGGCCGGTCGACTTCCCGGACGGCCGGCCGACCGTGCGCGGGCTGCTCGGCGCGGCCCGGCACCGGCTGCTGCCGATCACCGAGGCGCTGCGGACCAACCTGATCGGCGATCCGGTGGTCGCCGTGCACCTGGTCGAGGGGGTCCTGGACGACCGGCTCAGCCGGCTCGCCTACCGCGAGTTGATCACGGTCGAGCCGGGACTGGCCGAGCTGGCCGAGTCGGTGCTGGCGACCAAGATCATCCACGGCCGCTACCTGCGGACCCGGGCCGCCGTTGATCTTGACCGGTCCGCCGTTGCGGGGCGTCTGGTCCGTCGGCGGCTGCGGTCGTACGCGTGGCCGGACCGCAGTCCCGGGCTGCCGGAGGCGGAGTCGGCCTGGTTCGTCCGGACGGTCTTCGGTGCCCTTGATGATCATGAGCTCGACGTGGAGCTGCCCGGCCTGCCCCGGCTCCGGCTCGGGACCGACGGCGGCCGGGTGCGCTTCCGTACCGACGCAGTGAGGAGTTGATCATGGCCTTCGACATCGACAAGTACGCCGACACCTCGGAGCGGGTGCACTGGGAGGACCTGGACTTCTCGGCCTTCGACGACCGGCCGCTGTCGCCGGAGACGCTGCGCAGCCTGCACTACATGTGCGACATCGAGTACCACACGGTCTGCTATATGCGGGACATGCTGACCACGCCGTCGCACCGGGAGGACGCGGTGTCGACCTTCATGACGATGTGGAACCGGGAGGAGTACTGGCACGGCGAGGCGCTCGCCGCGGTGCTCGAGCGGCACGGGATCTCGGTCGACTTCGACGCCCTGAAGTCGCGCCGGCTCAAGCTCGGCTGGCGGGACAAGATCGCTCCGGTCAAGCAGGCGCTGCTGGGCAACCTGGTCGGCGCCGACTTCGTCGCGGTGCACATGAGCTGGGGAGCGGTGAACGAGTGGTCCGCCACCGCGGCGTACCGGCGGCTGGCCAAGCTCGAAGATCATCCGGCGCTGTCGCCGCTGCTGCGCCGGATCGGCCAGCAGGAGACCCGGCACGTCGCGTTCTACACCACTCAGGCGCGGGCTCGGCTGGAGAAGAGCGCCGCGGCCCGGACCCTGACCCGGTTCGCGCTGTCGAAGGCCTGGGGCCCGGTCGGTTCCGGGGTGATGCCCGAGTCCGAGGTGAAGCACGTGATGTCGCACATCTTCGGTTCGCCCGAGGGGATGGCGGAGATCCGCAAGATCGACGAGCACGTGGCCCGGCTGCCCGGGCTCGAGGGCCTGCAGGTCGTCACCGACGCGTTCCGGGCCCGAGGCATCGGCGGTCGTTGATCAAGCGGGCGTACGTCCTCCGGCGGCGGGTGGGGCAGCTAGGGTCGATCCATGCACGGAGCGGAACTGTCACGGGTACTCCCGCTGCTGTGGCGCACCACGGAACGACCGAGCCCCGGAGACCGGTTGTCGGTCGCCCGGATCGTCAAGCACGCCGTCGATCTGGCCGATGCGAGCGGCCTCGAGCGGGTCACCATGCGGGCGCTGGCCCAGGAGCTCTCGGTGGGCACGATGTCGCTCTACACCCACATTCCGGGTAAGCCCGAGCTGCATGCGCTGATGCTCGACCAGGTCACCGGCGAGGACCTCCGGCCGGTGCCGGAGGCGACCGGTTGGCGGGAGGCCCTGATCGAGAACGCCCACAATGACCGGGATCGCTACCTGCGCCATCCCTGGCTGCTGCAGCTGACCGCGACCCGCCCGCCGTCCGGGCCGAACGTGACGGCGAAGTACGACCGGGACCTGAGCGCCCTGGATCGGACCGGCCTGACGGCGGCGGAGATCACCGCCACCATGATCACCTTGGCCGTCTTCGTCCAGGGCGCCGTACAGGCCGAGGTGGACGCCGCCGCGGCGCGCGCGGCCGGCTTCGAGGACGGCGACTGGTGGCAGGCGCACCGGCCGTACTGGTCCCGGGTGGTCGATCCCGACCGGTTCCCGGCGATCCATCGGCAGTTCGAGCGGGCCGGTCGCTCGGACCCGGACACCGATCACCGGTTCAACTTCGACTTCGGCCTGGACCGGCTGCTGGACGGCATCGAGGCCCTCCTCGAACGGCGGTCCGGTCGGTGAATTCTCGTTGCGTCGCTGGACGTCGCGACACTAGCGTTCGGCTGTGACCGAGGATCCCTACCGCGACGAGCAGCTGGTGCAGCTGTACGACGTCGACAACCCGCCCGGTGATGATCATGAGTACTTCCGCGGCGTCGCGGGCCGGACCGGCGCGACCAAGATCATCGACTTCGGCTGCGGGACCGGGCTGCTGACCCGGGCGCTGGTGACGGACGGCAGGACGGTGATCGGCGTCGACCCCAGCCCGACGATGCTCGGCTACGCCCGCCGGCAACCCGGGGCGGACGCGGTCACCTGGATCGACGGGGACGCCGCGGCCGTCCAGCCGGCCGGCGACGCCGACCTCGTGATCAGCAGCGGGAACGCGATGATGCACGTGGCCCCGGACGACTATCCGGGCGTGCTGGCCGCGCTCGCCGCCGCGCTGCGGCCGGGCGGAGTGATCACCTTCGACAGCCGCAACCCGGCCGCCCGGGCCTGGGAGCAATGGCAGCGCGAGGCCACCTACGGCGAACGGGACACGCCGTTCGGCCGGTTGCGCGAGTGGCTGGAACTGGTCGGCGTCGAGAACGGCCGGGTCGAGTTCGACGCGTACAACGTCTTCGCCGACGGTCGCACCGAGGTCCTGACCAGCGTGCTGTACTTCCGCGAGCCCGGTGACCTCGTTGCTGATCTTGAAGCGGCCGGGTTCACCGACGTGGACGTACGCGGGGGTTGGCACGGCGAGCCGGTCGGCCCGGACACCCGGGTGCTGGTGATCACCGCCCGTCGCGGCTAGCCGGCGCGCGGCACCAGCCGGCCGACATGCTTGGCGGCGACCACCGCGCCGCCCTCGCGGACGAACTCGCCCTGCAGCCCGGTGAACGGTCCGCCGACGACCAGGAAGCGTTCGCCGGCCAGCAGGCTGACCGGGAACTCCAGCGTCTCGCCGGAGCCGTCGGCGTCGGACACGGTGCCGTGGATGATCAGTCCGTCGCCGGCGACGACGATCCGCAGCTCGATCCCGTCCGTGCGGTAGGTGCCGGCGTACGGAGCCAGCTCGGTGGGGGAGAGTCGGAGCGGCTCCGGCGGCCGCTCGACCAGGCCGAGTCGGGTCTCCAGGGTCCGGCGCACGATCCGTTCCGACAGCTCCCGGCCGGCCGGGCTGGAGTTGGTCAGTACGACGATCGTGGTGTCGTGCTCGGGGATGATCGTGACCGCGGAGTGCTGCCCGGCGACATCGCCGTGGTGTTCGATGATCCGGACGCCGTCGTACTCGCGGAGCATCCAGCCGATCCCGACCCCGATGCCGGGCATCAGTTCATGATCGGTCGTCAGCTGGTGCATGGCCCGGAGCGAGGCCTCGGACAGCACCCGGGTGCCGTCCGGGGCGCGGCCGTCGCCGAGCTGGAAGCGCGCCCAGGCGAGTTGATCGCGCAGGCTGGAGGCGAGCCGGGCGCCGGCCGGGAGGTAGCCGCGCGGATCGCTCCACGGCTCGCAGGCCCGTACGCCGGCTTCGGTCTCCGCCGGCTGATGGCCGATCGCGAAGGGGCGCGTCATGATCTCGTTGAGGGACGTCAGGGTGTCCCGGAGGCCGAGCGGTTCCAAGATCAACTGGGCTAGTGCGCGTTCGTACGGCTCGCCGGTGATCAACTCCAGCAACCGGCCGGCGAGCAGGAACGCCGCGTTGTTGTACGAGGCATCCGTACCCGGGGCGAACTGCTGCGGCAGGTCCGCCAGCAGGGCGACGGCCCGTTCCAGTGCGTCATCGCCCTCGCCGGTGTCGGTCCAGGAGTCGCCGCCGTCCCAGCCCGCGGTGTGGTTCAGCAACTGGCCGACGGTCAGGCTCGCCGCCGCCTCCTCGTCGTGCAGCCGCAGGTCGGGCAGGTAGTGGCGGACCGGCCGGCCGAGCTCGACCCGGCCCTGGTCGACCAGAACCATCATCGCCGCCGCCGTGAACGTCTTCGCCGTCGAGCCGATCTGGAACAGCGTCGTCTCGTCGACCGGGCGGCCATGATCGATCCGGGTCACCCCGTGACAGGCGAACTCGAGCTCCCCTCCATGATCAATTCCGACGACGGCACCGGGAACGCCGAGCTCCCGAGCCGCCAGGGTCACCTCGGCATCGAGGGCAGCCGCCTGATCGCGCATACCGAGGACTCTACGGGTGCGATCAAACTGTCAGTGGCCGGTGGCAGGCTGCCGCCCATGTGGGATTGGGAGACGAGCGTGGTGCTGGTGCGGGACCCGAGCGGCCGGGTGCTGCTGGTCCGGCAGAACTACGGGCAGCGATTCTTCGGGCTGCCGGGCGGCAAGATCGAAGACGGCGAGTCGCCGGGCGAGGCCGCGATGCGGGAACTGTTCGAGGAGACCGGACTGCGGACCGAGTCCGTCACGCCGCACAGCGTGCACGAACTCACCTACCCGGTCACCGGCGGCAGGTATCGGGCGCACGTATTCACCGCCGAGTCCCTGTCGGGCACACCCGGTGTGCAGCAGCCGAGTGAGATCAGTTCCGTCGCCTGGTACGACCCGGCAGCCTTGCCTGATCCACTCACCCCTTCGGCACGGGCCGTGCTGACCGTGCCCTGAGGTCGGGATTCCTTGTTTTGTTGGGATTCTGTCGGATCCTTGGCCTATAATAGGTTCTATGTGGCTCTACTCAGGTTTGTGTGGGTAAGTTGATCTTGATCGAGCTGCAGCAGAGGTAGATCATCGCGGTCAGGGATTGGGCTGTGGGGTGGCCGTAGCCGCGGCGTTGGATGACTCTGATCTTGGTG
>NZ_JBHTFF010000031.1:0-9780 GCF_042666975.1 Microlunatus sp. GCM10028923
TACACCTCCGAAGCCGAACGCCGCACCGCCCTACCCGGCTGGCTCCACTTCTACAATCACCACCGAACCCACTCCGCCACCGGCACCACACCCATCACCAGACTCAACAACCTGCCTGGACATCACACCTAGCGCCGCCGCGGCAGCCTGGGACTGCAAGGGCGCCCTGTGACGAAGTAGGCCGAAGGAGGGTGATCACATGCAGAAGCTAGTCGAGCAGATCGCCGCAGCGGCACGACAGACCCTGACTCGACGCTGGGCAATCGGTGACTGGTGGTTCCGCGCCGATGACGCAGTAACCAACTCCCGGTTCGCCTTCGACATCGTCGACCAACGCTGCGTCACCGTCACCGCCTATCTCCTCCCCAGCCGGGACGCGCCGTTTTGGCAGAGGATGCTCGTTGTCGGCAACTCTCTCTACATGCCGCTGGGAAATGAGATCGCCGGCGCGGATCCACAAGCGCCACCTGCACGCGACCAAACCTGGATCAAGACACCCGGCACAGACTTCGTGTCCGCAGCCCCGCCGGTCACACCGCTCTACTGGCTCCTCGGCGCCACGTCAGCCAAGCCGACAGGCCAGCATCGAGCCCTCGTCACCATCGGACGAGACCAATCGATCGAGGCAGCCCCCGCCGAACACCGCCAGGGCGTCGGCGAAACCTGGGAACAGATCCACGCCCAGGCCGAAGACCGCAATCTCACCCAACTCGATTGCACGGTCGAGCTAGCCGAGACCGAAACCGTCCGCTCAATCGACATCGAGGTCGGACCAGGCCGCCGCATCGTGACCGACTACGCCAACGTCGGTGAACCGGTCGAGATCGCGCTGCCCGATCAATACGAATCGATTCCCCTCACAGACCTCCTCACCACCCTCGGCGCTCCCACTGCGGAGCCGCCACAGGCCGGCAACGAGCCAAGCTAGCCCGACCACTCGGACACCACAGCCAACCGAGCCACGCCCACATTAGGCCGTCATCCCGGGGCCAGATGATCTTGACAGGATCAAACTCATCAACCCCGGCGACGAATCCTCAACTTGAACGGACTTTTGATAAGAACACTCCAGTTCCTAAGGGCCCATCGGAGACCCGAGTGCGAGAGATGAAGGATCGGTACATCCGCGGAGAATTGCTGGCACGGATCGGCTCGACCTTGGGCTTCGACGCCAAGACGGTTCGCATGCACCTCCTCCGGTCCGGCATGGCAACGCGTGACACGCACGGATGGGAGAGGTAGTCCGGACGGCACCGCCGCTGGTCAAAACAACGAACAAACGACGTCACGTTCACGGGCAAATCAGGCACGAGACGCCACCACCGGCGGCACGAAGACCTGCGCACCGTAGCCCAAACGCCATCGTCACCGCGCCCACGACGAACAACTGCGCTTGGACTCGTCGCACCGCAAAGGCGGTCGGACAGGTCCTGGACGGCGCGCGGATCCGCTGTCGACATCGAGCACTATGCCGTTACCTCACACCGGCCCCGCGATCGGGCGGTGCTGGATCAGTGACTCTCTGGCCAGAAGCCTTGGGCCGTACAGCCGGATCACACCTACTCGGTCGCCCAGGACTGGTAGCACGGTTCGGGCCAGCCCGACGGGCAAGCCGTACCGCGATGGGTACCCACGCGATCGGTCAATCCACGATCCGAAGCGAATCCCCGATAGCGCCGCGAGGAATTTCCGTCGATTCATCGGTAGCCATGAGGCAGTGGGCTCGAGCAACTGGCATGGACCGTTACGTCTTGTTTCGGACCACAGAACTCTAGATCGATGCTATTCTTGTCACCTATTGGAACGCAACTGAAGGGCCGGTGATGGCCGAATCAGCACTGTCGCGTCCGCGGCCAACGACGGAGAGTCAACTGATCCAGCTCCTGATACTGAAGGGGCCGGTACACCGGGCGGAGATCGCGCGTCATCTTGGACTGTCCCGGAGTCGCGTCAGCTCGGTGGTCAGCTCTCTGTTAGCCCAAGACATTGTCGAGGAAACCCAGAACGCGGGCGAGGCTTACGGCAAGGTTGACGGCAGGTCCGGTCCGGCGATCACCATGGCTGCCAGGCTGGGTGCGGTCGGGGGCGTCCAGATCACCACGACCAACCTGCACGTCGCCGTCGTTTCCCTCTCCGGCGATGTCCTGGCCGAGGATCGCCAAGGACTGCTCCCTGGTCTAAGCCCATCAGAGATTTTGAGCGCCGCTCGATCGGTGCTCGACCGATCCACCGCGGCAGCGGGAATCGAACGACTGGCCATCGCCGGCGTCGGGGTGTTCGGACAGATCGATCGAGTCTCCGGTGTGGTGTCCACCCATCCGGCCAGTAGCTGGTGGCAAGTGAATGCCGCGGAACTGGCAATTGAGGCGCTCGATGTCCCCGCGGTTGTCGAGAACAACAGTCGGCTTGAGGCGCTGGCCGAAGCAAGTTGGGGTGCGGGGCAGCAGTTCGATCCAGTGTTGTACCTGCAGCTAGGGCACGGGATGACAGCGAGTCTGATTGTCAGCGGCGAAGTGATCAGGGGCGCAGGTGGCGGCGCTGGGGAACTTGCCCACCTATCAATCGACTTCGACGGCCGGATCTGCCCATGCGGAGGCCGTGGCTGCCTGCAACAGTACGCGTCGGCCGAGGCAGTGCACCTTGCGGTCCGAGAGAGGGTCGGGGGCTCGTGGTCGGATGTGATGCTGGCGTTGGAGGCTGGCGATCGAGCTGTCCACCGTGCCTTCCAGGACGCCGCGGAGATCCTCGGCCGCGCGATAGCCGGCCTGGCCAACTTGCTCGATCCTGCGCGAATCGTTATCGGTGGCGAGCTCGTCCGAGCAGGCGAGAGCTTCGTCGGCCGGATCGCCGACTGCTACCAGGACTACGCCCTACCGGGCTCAGCCGGTGCCGACCTGGTAGTCGGCCGGTACCAGGGGCTCGGCCGAGGCGGAGCCCTGGCCGCGGCCCTCCTGGCACGGCGCCACCTGGCAGGTCAAGTACTCGATCTCGTGCTGCCAACTGAGCAGCAAACCCATTCGCCAGAGAGCGAGTCATGAACCGTCCGAACATCCTGCTGATCGTCTCCGATGACCACGGCTACGCCGACCGAAGCGCACTCGGCTACCACGCTGACGTGCGGACTCCAGCCCTGGATCGTCTCGCGGCGGAGGGCGTCACCTGCACCGATGCCTACGTCACGGCACCGATCTGCAGCCCGTCTCGATCCGGCATCATTACGGGCCGATACCAACAACGCTGGGGAGCCCGCTGGTTCGACTCCGCATCCTTCCCGCCCGATAACGTACCGACGTTGCCCGAACGACTCGGCGCCAACGGGTATCGCACCGGCTACTTCGGCAAGGTGCACTACGGACCCGAGGATGTCGGAGATCGCGCCTGCCCTCCTCATCACGGCTTCGAGACGACGTTCTACGGTCTGGCCGGTCACTCGCTCGGTCGGCTGCACTACCTTCGCCACTCACGTGCTGCCGCCGACGAGTACGGCGAGGAAGCCGCTGTCCCGATGGCTGTCCAACCGATGCTGTCTGGTGATGAGCCGGTCGAGCACGAGGGCTTCCTCACCACCGAACTGGGCCGGCGAGCGGCCGACTTCATCGCGGATCCCGACGACGATCGACCGTTCTTCTGCATGGTCGCCTTCAACGCAGTGCACAACTTCTGCTGGCAACTCCCGCCCGAGGAACTCCACCGGCGCGGCCTACCGGTCTTCGCCGACTGGTCGCCCGAATCGGGAGGCGGTTACGGCGAGTGGTACGACGACGTGATCGTGCCGAACCTTCCGCGCGGCCGGGAATACTACCTGGCTCAGCTGGAATTGATGGACGTCGAGATCGGGCGACTACTGGCACTCCTCGACGACACCGACGTCGCTCGGGACACCGTCGTGGTGTACACGACCGATAATGGAGGGTCCACTTGCAACTTCGGCGACAACACGCCATTTCGTGGAACCAAGTACACCCTCTGGGAGGGTGGCATCCGAGTGCCGTTCCTGTGGCGCTGGCCAGGTCGGCTGCCTGCCGGAGCTCAGACCCCGGTCCTGGCCAGCACTCTGGACCTCACGCCGACGCTCGCCGGCTTGGCCTCGGAACAGCCGATTTCGGACACGGACGGACGAGATCTGCTGTCCGACCTGACGGAGGCAAGCTCGAATTTCGCCGGAATTGGACACGACGCTCTCCATTGGGATTGCGGCTTCCAATGGGCCGTCCGGTCCGGCCGCTGGAAACTCAGCTGGGTCGACCCAGAGAGTTCGACGCCGGGGCAATTGTCGTCGCAGGAGCACGCACCGATCGGATCCGGCTGGTTTCTCGCGGATCTCACCGCAGACCAGGCTGAACTGGACAATCGCTACCAGGCGGAACCCCACATCGCCGCTGCCCTGACCCAGCGGCACGAGGCGTGGCGCGCGGCAATCCAGCAAGACTCTGCTGCGCCAGCGTCCTCTACCAGGACTCACCCCGAGTTCACCAAGTAGGCAGCCAGGGCAAGACGCTATGGCTCGCCAAGCTGACGTCGGCCAGTACGCGTGATGCGATACCAGTTTCCAGGTCGAAACCTGCCGCATCGGGACGCCTTGTCCTTGATGCCCTTTATACCGGCACCTCTGCGGGTACTTCCTTGCCTCCGGAATTCGAGTGCTGAAGAGCTCGGCATGGACGACCGCGTCCGCGGGGAAATTGTCGCAGAAGTGGCGTCGATGACTGGAGTGCGGCCGGCGACTGCCAGTTGACCGAGTTCTATCTCCCCGCGAGTAACCCCGGATTCCGCATCAATAGATTGCAGTGAATGGCCAGGCCTGAACGAGAGCTCACCGCCACCTGAAACGCTGGCTTGCTTGTGCAAGGTTGACCACCAGTCAATTCACCCCTTTAGCGCCCCTTCTAGGACGCCACGGGAGAACCACTTCTGGAACACAACGTAGATCACCACGGAGGGCACAAACATTATTAGGCCCGCTGCGGCGGCAACATTGAACGTAAATGTTGGATCCGAAGCGGTGGGCTGGAAGAAGCGAATTCCCAAGGACATCGGAATCACCTGGTCCCCCGCAAATGTCGAGGCGAAGAGATACTCACCCCACAGGTAGACGAATGAAATGAGGCTCACAACGATCACCCCACCCATTGACAACGGAGCATAGATCCGCCAGAGGATCTGCCAGGTGCCGGCGCCGTCGATTCGGGCAGCCTGCTCAAGTTCGTCAGGAATTTGCCTAAATACGCTGCGCATGATAAGTGTGCCGATCGGGACTTGCCAAGCTGCATAAACCAAGATCAATCCGAGCCGAGTATCTATAAGCCGAAGGTCCGCGAGCTCGAGGTAGAGGGTGGCGACAACCGTCGCATGCGGTACGAAGATTGTCGGAATTAGAAGCCAGAAGAGTTGATCTCGCCCCCTGAACCGGAGCCTGGCAAAGGCGTATCCCGCCGTAATCGACAGCACGACGGTCAACGCGATGCTTGCGCCCGTGATCGCGAAGCTGTCCCCGAAATGCCTCGCAATGGCGGGAACTCGGTCCAACATGGCCGGGAAGTTCTCGAGAGTCAATCTCGACGGAAAGATTTGATAGAGGTCACCCTGCGGCCTGAGCGCGATCGACACGAACCAAACAAATGGCAGCAGGAGGAGCAGTGCAAGTAGCAGTAAGAGTGCCTGTTCGAGTGGTTGCTTAATCATGTTGATACCTGCGCGTCATACGAGTTGCGGCCACGGCAGCGACGACGGCGATCACAGCCATGAGGATGAACCAGGTATTGGCGTACCCAATGCGGTCTTCCTTCGCGAAGAGATAATACGCCTGCAAGCCATAGGTTAGTGTGGCGTCAATCGGGCCGCCTTCAGTCATAAACAGCGGCTCGACGATCAGTTCGAGTACCTTCAGACGTAGAACGAAGACCAGGAGAATGATCGGCGCCAGCAGCGGAATAATGATCTTACGAATAATCCCCACCTCCGAAGCCCCGTCGACCCTGGCCGCCTCGATCAGGTCCTTAGGAACGTTGGCCAGGCCGACAAGGAAGAAGATGACGGTTTCACCGGTCAGCCGCCAGATCGTCATCACCGCCAGAGCACCAACAGCGGTATCCGGGTTGCCCAGCCAGTCGTTGGATATCAGGCCGACTGATTCGGCCATGAGTTGCGACAGACCAAGTGTGGGGTCGTAGATCCACAGCCACATCTGAAAGACGATCGCCGCAGGTAGCACCACGGGGAAGTAGAAGATCGTACGGTAGAAGGCACCGAGGTACTTGTTCGCGAGTCGATCAATGAGGAGTGCGACGATCAGGCCAATCAGCATACTCACCGGGACGTACAACCCAAAGAACTGAATTGACACCAAGAGGCTATGCCACATGTTCCGATCTGTGACCCACTCCAGATAGTTGGCCAGCCCGACGAAATGCTCATCATTGCGAAGGAAACTGTAGTCAAAGAATGTCAGATACAGCGAACGTCCGAGTGGGAAGAGGACGAAGGCCCCGACAAGAATCAGCGTCGGGATGATCAACAGATACCCGGCGAACCATGAACTGCGAATATGGACACTAGGAGGCGACACCATCAACTACCACCGATATCCGGAGAACTCGGAGACTAGAGCAGCTTGCGTTTCCACCGGGGAGCTTTTATCAATGACCATCCGTTCAATCTCTTTCTTGAAGGCCGGCTGTTCGATGGACATGAATGCGTCATTACACGGGAGAACTGTGCCCGAAGAAAGTTGGGTGTATGCGTTGTTCAGCCATTCAGGCAGCTCGACAATGTCGGACAGATCCTTGACTGGTGATGTTCGCCCAGATCTAATGACAGACTGTGTGAGAGCGAACTCACCCAGCAACCCATCGGTCATGAACTTGACGGCCAACTCAGGCACGGGGCTGTGCTTGGGCACAACACCCGATACGTTCCAGAACAATGTCCCTGGTCGATCGCCCACCAGATTCGACGTGAACTCGGATTCGTCGGCGCCGAGCCCGCCTTCCCTGGACCGCTGATGCTGGGCCTGCCAATAGGTAGCCATGAGAAGCTTCCGGGCCTGAAATACCTCTGCGCTGCCAAGGCTTTTGTTGGCGTTCGGTGGCATCGCGCGCTCCAATTGGCCCATGATCTCCAAGGCCCGAAGCGCTGCCGGTGAGGCGACATCGATGGTGCCGTTCTCTGTAAACGGCCGATCAGTCAGGGTGACCAGGATCGGCAGGAAAGAACGGTGAATGAAGGTCCAATCTCCGCCATAGGCAAATGTGCCGATGGGAAGCCGCCCGCTCAATGCGTCGACCGTC
Source organism: Microlunatus sp. GCM10028923 (assembly GCF_042666975.1). NCBI lineage: Bacteria > Bacillati > Actinomycetota > Actinomycetes > Propionibacteriales > Propionibacteriaceae > Microlunatus > Microlunatus sp. GCM10028923. The sequence goes on from NZ_JBHTFF010000031.1 coordinate 7,287, forward strand.
GCGCTGAGCTCGTCCCAGGTCCTCGGCCGTCGCACATCGAACTGACGCAAGAGATCGGGCCGGCTCAAGAAGCCGATGATGTCGGTCCAGAACGGGATGCTGTAGGTCCTGCCGTCCGGCGCGATGCCCTCCAGACGCGCCTGGTCAACGAGTCTCTCGGTGTGTTCAGTGGTCACCAGATCGTCCAGAGCAAGGATCGCGCCCGATTTAGCGAGTGCACCAACCTCAATCCATGGGGTCGGGCCGAGAATCAGGTCATAGGTTGCCCTTTCCTGGCGGGCCTCGAGGGTGAACTTCTGCACGAGGCTGTCAGCGCTAGTGAGTTCGTCGCTGGCCAGCGGAGAGAACTTGACCGTGACCCCAGGATTGGCCTCCTCGAACTGTGCCTTGAGCTCTGGCAACCACTTCGCGACGTTGCCAATCCACTTGTAGTGGGCCACCCGCAGCGTGCGAGTCCCGTTGCCGCTCAGCTCGGAGCTAGAGTCAGTGCACGCCCCGAGCCCGAGCACGACAGGCACACCGGAGCTGGCAAGCACGACTCGTCGCAGGAAGTCGCGCCGCGCGCCAGGAGCCACGACCGCCCCTCTCAACTGCTGCTCGCGATGCTGCGTCGCTGTAGCCACGTCCACCTGCCTGGTGATGATTTATTCCGAGGTATTGACCATAATGTACACGATGACCGTCAACAAGGGAGATGGACCATGGCAGTGACTCACGATCACGCCCGACTGCGGCAGCTACGACGTCATCACGAACACCTCGTCATCACTGAGCTCTCTCGGTCCGGCCCGCTGAGCCGCGGCGAGCTGATTCGCAAGACCGGACTATCCCGCACGACGTTGTTCGCGATCATCGCCGATCTCGTGGCCGCCGGGACCCTCGTGGCCGACGTGGCACCGCCGTCCGAGGGCCGCGGCCGTGGTAGGCCCGCGCAGACCGTGGCCATCAACCCGACCGCGGGCAGCTACCTCGGCGTGGACATCGGACGCGCGCATGTCCACATGGTGATCCTCAACGCTGCGCACCAAAACGTCGCCCACGGCAGCACGCGGTTTCCCACAGATGCCAGATGGCCGGTACGAATCAGGAAGGCACTAGAACTCGTTGAAGGGATTGCAACACAACAAGATGTTTCGCTGGCCGGTCTCCGCGGCATTGGACTGGCCCTACAAGGACTGGTTGAGGAGTCGAAGACTGCACGGAGGCCGAGCCCGCGAGATTCAGCCGGACTGGTGACAGCCAGGTTTCGGCAGTGGCGGGATGCGCCGATTGCAGTCGAAAACAATGCCAGGACTGCAGCACTCGCGGAGCAGACTTGGGGAGCGGCGCGCGGTGTCGACGATGTGCTCTACATCCGGTGCTCCGACGGCGTCAGCGGCGGTCTGATCGCCGCAGGGCAGCTGCTCCGCGGCGCACATGGTGCTGCTGGCGAGATCGGACATGTGCAGGTGAACCCCAGGGGCCCCGACTGCTATTGCGGTAGCCGAGGATGTCTTGAGTTGTACATCGGGATTCCAGCGTTGCTCCGCCAATGTGTCACGGCAGGGCGGCCCATCGATGACGCGGCCACGCTGGTTGAACTAGCGCGCGCGGGAGATCGCGTCGTGCAATCCGTCGTCATGAAGGCTGTCAGGATCCTCGGATCCGTTGTCGCCAGCACAGCGACGCAGTTCGACCCGTCGCGGATCATCGTTGCCGGCGAGCTGGCCAAACTTGGCGATCTGATCATGGAACCTCTGCGGGAGACAGTCGCCCGCACTGCGTTGCCAACAGCGGCCCGCGGCATCTCGGTCACCAGATCGACGCTCGGTGAGGACGCGTCGGCCCTCGGTGCCATTGCCCAGCTTCTCAGGGCCGAAGGCGGTGACATCGGCATGATGAGTATCAGCGCCCAACACGGCGCCGAGTGGCAGGCTTAGGCGTCTGCAGCGTCTCGGGTCATAGCGCTGGGTGCCGCCTCGTGCTGCAGTTCCGGTCAGCAGCACGGATTATGCGGAGTTCCTGTGAGTCTTCGCTCGAAGCTGCGCCAAGTTGGTCGTGATTCGGAGTCATCACCCGTCAAGTCGGTCAGCGTGGTGACGTCGCTCAATTCACGGCTCTCCGCGACGCCCCGCAGCTGCCGCCACACGAATTGCCGGACCGCAGAATTCGGCCGGGCCGACCTAGAAGTGCGACAGCAGGCGCTAGACCAGGGCCGTGATGTCGGAGCGCTCGGACTGCACCGCCCGGCCGGTGATCAACTCGCCGTTCGCGACGTAGCCCTCCTCGCGGCCGTCCAGGTAGTTGATCAAGCGGCCGCGCCAGTCGGCGACTTCGGCGGCCCGCGCCGGGTTGTCGATCAGGTTGTGCAGCTCCTGTGGGTCCTGCTCGAGATCGAAGAACTGTTCGATCCCCCTCGCGGAAGCCCAGAGATACTTGCGCTTCCCGTCGGTGACCCACTGCAGCGACTGCCCGAAATGGGTGTGCTCGCCGTGGATCTCGCCGCGCCAGACCT
>NZ_JBHTFF010000032.1:0-1406 GCF_042666975.1 Microlunatus sp. GCM10028923
GCCTCTCCTCACGCTTGTGTGGGTGATCGAGGCGGGTTGATCGGCGGGGTTCCCCTTGTGTGGTGGAGGTTTCGACGTGTTGTGGGAGATGTGAGGACGCGCACGCGGTCGGCTCTTCTAGGTTGGTGATTGCGAAGTCAACCGACCTGAAGGGCGTTACGCGTGCGCGTCACCACAGCATTTAACCGTGTCCTGCAAATCCAGGGTGCATCGGTGGTCGGGATCGAGTTCGGGACGGACGGGATCGTGATCGATGTTCGTCGTCGTGCTCGCCGGTATCGGTGCCCGTGTGGGGCTTCGGCGAGGGCTCGTTATGACGGTCGGGTCCGGCGGTGGCGTCATCTCGATCTCGCCGGCTCGCGGTTGTGGCTTCGGTCCGAGATTGCACGGATCTGGTGCCGGTCCTGCATGGCGGTCAGGACCGAGGACGTGCCCTGGGCCCGGCCGGGTGCCCGGCACAGTCGTGATTTCGAGGACCTGGTCGCCTGGTTGGCGCAGCGGATGGACAAGACCGGTCTGGCCCGGTTGATGCGGTGTTCCTGGACCGCGGTCGATCAGATCGTGACCCGCGTGGTCGAGGAGAACCTGGACGATTCCCGGCTCGATGATCTCTACCGGATCGGGGTGGATGAGATCTCTTATCGACGCGGTCATACCTATCTGACCGTGGTCGCCGATCATGACACCGGCGATGTGGTCTGGGTCGGTGAAGGACACACCAAGGCGTCGTTGGCCAGGTTCTATGCCGAACTGGGTCCCGAGCGGACCGCTCAGCTGGAAGCGGTCACGATGGACGGTGGCGGCGCCTATATCGCCGCGACCGAGGAACACGCACCGAACGCTGAGATCTGTTTCGACGCCTTCCATGTGATCAAGTGGGCCACGGAAGCCCTGGATGCGGTGTTTCGGTCCAGTGACCTTCCCGCGCTGACCGCGCAGATCCAAGCGGCCCGCAACACCCGACCCTGGCTGAAAGCCCGCAACGCGCTGCGCGGAGCGAAGCAGAACCTCACCCGGCAGCATCGCCGGATCCTGGCCATGATCAGGACTGAGCGGGCCGAGCTCTACGACGCCTGGATCCTGAAGGAAGAGCTCCGAGATCTCTACCGGATCGTCCCGCCCGACCGCGCTGCGGCCTATCTGACCCGTTGGATCCGACGGGCCTGGAACAGCGGCCACCGGGCCATGATCAAACTCGGCGATCGGATCGCCGCTCACTACGACGGGATCGTCGCCGCCGCGGAGAATCAACTCTCCAACGGACGACTCGAAGGCATCAACACCAAGATCAGAGTCATCCAACGCCGCGGCTACGGCCACCCCACAGCCCAATCCCTGACCGCGATGATCTACCTCTGCTGCAGCTCGATCAAGATCAACTTACCCACACAAACCTGAGTAGAGCC
>NZ_JBHTFF010000033.1:0-1319 GCF_042666975.1 Microlunatus sp. GCM10028923
GGATGCCCCTATGTTTGTCAAGGGGTCGCGGGTGTGGGTTCTGCGGGTCGGAGGGCTTTGGTGATGATCTTGTGGACGTCGCGGGCGATGTAGCGTTTGAGGCGGCGGATGATGTCGCGTTTGGACTTTCCGTCGGCGGTGCGGCGAGCGGTGTAGGCGCGGGTGGCTGGGCAGTGGCGTAGCCGGGTGAGCACGATCCGGTAGAGCGCGGAGTTGGCCTGGCGGTCACCGCCGCGGTTGAGCCGGTGCCGGTTGGTGTTGCCGGAGGAGGCCTGGACGGGGCTAGCGCCGCAGAGCGCGGCGAACGCTGCTTCGGTATGGAGCCGGTCGGGGTTGTCGCCGGCGGTGATCAGGAGCTGGGCGGCGTGGTCGGGCCCGATCCCTTGCTGTTGCAGCAGTTCGGGTGCCAGGGCGGTGACGGTGGCGTCGAGTTGCCGGCCGAGGTCGGTGATCTCGGCGGTGAGTTGCTGCACGCGTCGGGCCAGCAGGCGCAGCGTGTAGCGGGCCGCGGTCGTGCCGTCGGTGACGGGCTGGTCGGGCAGGCCGGCGCAGTGCCGGAGGAGTTTCGTAGTGGTCAGGCCGGCCAGCTCGTCGCGGAGCTCGGCCTCGGCGGTGATGATCATGGCCTTGATCTGGTTGATCGCTTGCGTGCGCGCTTTGACCGCGGATTCCTTGGCCAGCTTGAACAGGCGCAGCATCTCGACCCGCCCGTCACCGGTCTTCGCGGTCGCGGCGGCCCGGCCCGACAAGACGGCCCGGGCCGCCGCCTCGGCATCGATCTCATCGGACTTGCCGCGACGGCGCCGTTCGGCCCGGTCGGGCTGATTCACCTCAACCACCGCCACCCCGGCGGCGAGCAACTGACGGGTCAACGCCTTGCCGTAACTGCCGGTGCCCTCCACCCCGGCCCGCCGTACCAGGCCGAAGGTCTGCGCCCACGCCAGCAGGGCCCGATAGCCCACCGCTGTGGTGCGGAACGACCGGCTGCCCAGCACCGTGCCCAGCACGGACAGCACGACGGCAACGTGGAAATCCTTATGGGTGTCGACACCCAGCACCACCTCCTCTGCGGATGCCGGGGCGGGCTGGGAATGATCGGCCGAGTACGGCATGCTGGACAAGGCTGCTCTGTCTCCTGCGCTTGGGAACGGATCGTGGCCGTCACCGGGCGGCACAGGGAGCGGTCAAGACTGTGACGGCGCTCTTGTGACAGCAAGGCCCCTATCGGGACACGCCCCCAGCCGCCCGGTGGCAGCAAGCACCGCACGCGACGACAGGCCGACAGATCCAGTCAAAGGCAAACCAGACCAGGCACAAGT
>NZ_JBHTFF010000034.1:0-1272 GCF_042666975.1 Microlunatus sp. GCM10028923
CGGCGGATTCACGCGGTTGTTGCAACACCGATTGGATCTGTTGGGTTCGACAGTAGTTGGTTGAGTGCTTCTGCTGGGGTGCGCCAGTCGAGGGTTTGGCGGGGTCGGGCGTTGAGTTCGGAGGCGATCTGGTCGAGCAGGCCTGGTCCGTAGAAGGACAGGTCGGTGCCCTTGGGCAGGTACTGGCGGAGCAGGCCGTTGGTGTTCTCGTTCGTCCCGCGCTGCCAGGGTGAGTGCGGGTCGCAGAAGTAGATCTGCAGCCCGGTCGCGGCGGTGATCTTGGCATGGCCGGCCATCTCTTTGCCCTGGTCCCAGGCCAGGGACCGGCGGAGTTGCTCGGGCAGGGTTTTGATCTTGGCGATCATGGCCGCGGCCACGACATCGGCGGTGTGGCCGCCGCCGGGCAGGTGGAGCAGCATGGTGAACCGGGTGGTGCGTTCGACCAGGGTGCCGACCGCGGACCCGGACTCGGTCGATCCCAGGATCAGATCCCCTTCCCAGTGCCCGGGGACGCGGCGGTCGTCAGCCTCGGGTGAGCGTTCGCTGATGTTGATCATGTCCGGGATCCGGCCCCGTCGTTCTTCCGAGCTGCGATGCGGTTTCCGCAAGGTGCGGCCGGTCCGTAAATGCTTGGCCAGTTCACGTTTCAGCCCGCCACGAGACTGCACGTAGAGCGACTGATAGATCGTCTCGTGAGACACCCACATCTCCGGATCGTCGGGAAAGTCCCACCGTAACCGCCGCGCGATCTGGGTCGGGCTGTGCTTCTGTTTCAACCGGTTCTGCACCTCACGCCGCAACCGCAGATTCGTCGCCAACTTCCCCGGTGCCGACCTCCTCGCCCTCGCGTCGGCATCGGACTGCGCGGTCGAGGCCCGATACGGCATCTTGTGCCGATCACTCGGCCGGTGATGCCGCACCCGCCGCAACTCCCGACTGATCGTCGACGGGCTCCGGCCCAACTCTCGCGCGATCGCCCGTACCCCCAGCCCGGCCCGGCGCAACGCAGCGATCTCCTCACGCTCGGCGAAACTCAGTCTCGGTGTCCGGGCCGGCCCGGTCTCTGCAGGCATCACACCGCCACGCTGACGGAACCACCGATACGCCACCCGAGTCGACACGCCGACCGCACCGGCCGCGTCCCCGACCGTCAAACCAGACCGAATCCCGGACCAAAACACCCGACGCACCTCGCCCGGCACAGTCGGCCGACCAATACGAGCCATCCCACACCTCCACGAACAGGTGTTGCGATCAGCGCGTGATTGGAAG
>NZ_JBHTFF010000035.1:0-1236 GCF_042666975.1 Microlunatus sp. GCM10028923
GGCGGTTTCAAGTGTTCGTCGCAACGGTGAGTAGTTGATCAAGCTTCTCAGCTGGGGTGGCGAAGTCCAAGATCTTGCGGGGTCGGGTGTTGAGGAGTCGTTCGGCTTCGAGGACTTGGTGGTCGGTGATGGTGGTGAAGTCGGTGCCTTTGGGGAAGAACTCGCGGAGCAGGCCGTTGCCGTTCTCGTTGGTGGGGCGTTGCCAGGGCGAGTGGGGATCGCAGAAGAACACCGGGCAGTCGGTGACGGTGGTGAACTTGGCGTGGTCGGCCATTTCCACGCCCTGGTCCCAGGTCAGGGATCGCCACAACGCTGCTGGGAGTCGTCCGGCCATTTGGGTGAGTCGGTCGGTCACTGTGGCGGTGTCGTGCACGGTGAGCCGGCTGATCAGGCAGAACCGGGTGTTGCGTTCGAACAAGGTGATCAGAGCGGAGCGGAGATCACCACCGATGATCAAATCGCCTTCCCAGTGACCGGGCACGGCCCGGTCATCGGCCTCGGCCGGGCGGGCCGTGATCGTGGCCTCACCGATCCAGGACCGGTTCGACCGCGGCCCGAGCTTGGACCGGGGACGGCGGGTGGTCCGGCCCGACCGCAACGCCTTCTCCACGCCCAGCTCGTGCCGTAACGCTCCGGCGCCCTGAACGTAGAGGGCCTGGTAGATCGTTTCGTGGCTCACCTGCATATCGTCACGTCCGGCGAAGTCTCGGGCCAGCCTGCCGCTGATCTGCTCGGGTGACTGCTTGTTGTTCAACCGGACGATCAACTCGTCCCACAACTCGGTCCCGGGTCTGATCTTGACCCGGTCCGGCTTCGGCCGTCGCCGCCGCTCCTCGGCCCGTCGTTGGGCGATCCTGCATCGGTAACGACCGTCCACGCTGCCGGCATCGACCTCACGCTTCACCGTGGACCGGTGCACCCCCAACTCCCGGGCGATCGCAGCATGCCGCCAACGTTCCCGGAGCCGGATCGCGATCACCACCCGCCCAGCCAGCGTCAACCGGCCGTTCTCATCCAGATGGTCCCCCTCGGGCAGCACCCGCGGATGCCGCAACCGCGGACGACGTCGAAACTCACTGACCGCGGCGATCCCGCCGATCCGACCCGGCTGCAATTCCATGCCGGCCAGATTCGCCCACCGAACCACACTCCGGGCATTAGCCCCGACCTGACGCGCCGCCTCCGTGCACGACTCACCCGCCGCCACCAACTCCAACACCCGCGCCCGCAACCCAG
>NZ_JBHTFF010000036.1:0-1163 GCF_042666975.1 Microlunatus sp. GCM10028923
GGGGGGTGTTGTCGCCGGGTCGGGTGGCGTCGAGTGACCGCTGATAGGGACACGGCCCAACGAGGTCTCTTTGTAACGTGGCTGCCGGGACTTGATGCCTGATCGGTGACCGATTGCCGCAGAGAGGAGATGCAGCGTTGGTCAACGAGGAGCCGTTCGCGATCTGGTGCGGACTGGATGTCGGGAAGAGCACTCATCACGCGTGCGCGTTGGACCGCGACGGCGCTCGGGTGTTCGATGCTGAGTTGCCCCAAGATCAACGCCGGCTCGAGTTGCTGTTCGGTCAACTGGCCGAGCACGGTCGGGTACTGGTCGTGGTCGATCAGCCGAACACGATCGGCGCGTTGCCGGTCGCGGTCGCCCGGGCGATGGGGATCGAGGTCGCCTACCTGCCCGGGCTGGCGATGCGCCGGATCGCTGATCTGCACCCGGGCAACGCGAAGACCGATGCCCGCGACGCCTACGTGATCGCTGATGCGGCCCGCACGATGCCGCACACCCTGCGCCGCGTCGATGTCGGCGAGGAGCTGCTCGCCGAGTTGAAAGTCCTGGTCGGGTTCGACGACGACCTGGCCGGCGAAGCGACCCGGTTGACCAACCGGATCCGTGGCCTGCTGACCCAGGTTTTCCCTGCCCTGGAACGCGTCCTCGGCCCGCGACTGCACACCAAGGCCGTGCTGGCGTTGATCATCAACCACGGTGGCCCGATGGGCATGGCCGCCGCAGGTAGAGCCCGGATGATCAAGACCGCCAAGGCCGCAAACCCGCGCGGCGCGACCGACCTGGTCGACGCCGTGATCACGGCCCTGAGCGAACAGACCGTGACCGTTCCCGGCGCTGCGGCCGCCGAACGAGTCCTCCCGCGGCTCGCCACCAGCCTGACCGAGACCCTCGACCAACGAGCCCAGCTCGCTGCCGAGGTGGAACAGGTCCTCGATGCACACCCTCTTGCCCGGGTCCTGACCTCGATGCCCGGCGTCGGAGTCAGGACCGCAGCCAGGATCTTGCTCGAGGTCGGTGACGGCTCCACCTTCCCCACCAGCGGCCACCTCGCCGCCTACGCCGGCCTGGCCCCAGTCACCCGCCGCTCCGGCACCTCGATCAGGGGCGAACACCCAGCCCGGTCGGGCAACAAACACCTCAAACGCGCGTTCTTCCTCTCC
>NZ_JBHTFF010000037.1:0-1151 GCF_042666975.1 Microlunatus sp. GCM10028923
GCGACCCCGACCTGTGTGCCGGCCCGGGTCGCGCTGTTCACGGGGCAGTCGCCGGAGCGGCACGGGCGCTACGGCTACCGCGACGGGGTGCCGTTCACCGAGGCGCATCCGGTGACCATGCAGGGGGTGCTGCGTGATCATGGTTACCAGACCCAGGCGGTCGGCAAGATGCACGTGTTCCCGGAGCGGTCCCGGTGCGGCTTCGACGACGTACGGCTGCACGACGGGTTTCTGCACTTCGGCCGGCGGGCCGGCGGCCGGCATCTCGAGGCCAACGACGACTACCTGACCTGGCTGCGCCGCCAGCCGGGCCAGGATCCGCACTCGGACTACTTCGACGACGGGCTCGGCTGCAACTCCCAGCTCGCGATGCCGTGGAACCGGGACGAGTATCTGCACCCGACCAACTGGGTGGTGCACGAGACGCTGGACTGGCTGCAGCGGCGCGACCCGACCGTTCCGTTCTTCAGCTATGTCTCGTTCCATCGGCCGCACGCGCCGTTCAACCCGCCGCAGTGGGCCTGGGACCAGTACATCAACCGGCCGCGGGTCGACCCGCCGCGCGGCGAGTGGGCCTCGGCCTTCGAGGAGTTCCGCGAGCCCGACAACTATCACCAGACCAAGTTCGGTCGGCTCGATCCGGAGACCCACCATCGGACCGTGACCGGCTACTACGGGTTGATCACCCACATCGACATGCAGCTGAACCGGCTGTTCGAGGGGCTGGCCGACTTCGAACTGCTCGACGACACGGTGATCATCTTCACCTCCGATCACGGCGACATGATGGGTGATCACGAGATGTACCGGAAGTCGGTCGGCTTCGAGGGCAGCGCTCACGTACCGCTGATCGTCCGGCCGGCGCCGCGGTTCGCCCCCGACGCGCCGCAGGGCCAGGTGATCACCGAAGTGACCGAGCTGCGCGACATCATGCCGACCGTGCTCGACTTCGCCGGCGTCGAGATCCCCGACACGGTGGACGGCGCCAGCCTGGTCCCGTTCGCCGCGGGCGGTGCGGCGCCCGAGGTCTGGCGCGGCGAGATCCACGGCGAGCACACCCATTTCGGGCAGTCGCTGCAGTGGGTCACCGACGGGAAGCGCAAGTATCTCTGGGCTTCCGCGAGGGGGATCGAACAGTTCTTCGATCTCGA
>NZ_JBHTFF010000038.1:0-1074 GCF_042666975.1 Microlunatus sp. GCM10028923
AGTCCAAACGCGACATCATCCGCCGCCTCAAACGCTACATCGCCCGCGACGTCCACAAGATCATCACCAAAGCCCTCCGACCCGCAGAACCCACACCCGCGACCCCTTGACAAACATAGGGGCATCCTGTCGGCGGCGGGGGTGAGGGGGCTGGGTCGGTTGGGTCGGGTCGGTTGGGTCGGGCCGGTTGGGTCGGGCCGGTTGGGTCGGGCCGGTTGGGTCGGGCCGGTTGGGTCGGGCCGGTTGGGTCGGGCCGGTTGGGCTGGGCCGGTTGGGCTGGGCCGGTCGGGCAGGGTCAGTCGAGCCGGGGCGGTTGAGTCATGGACCGGGCAGGCAGGGTTGTTCGAGCGACCGCAGGGTCACGTGATGGTGCTGGGCTCCGAAGCCGTATCGGCCGAGCGACTCCGGCTCCTCCGATTCGGGCAGCAGCTCCGACCCGGCCCTTCCACGTATCGAACCCCGAGCCCGTCGGCCCGCTGCCGCGGCAACAGGGCCGCCATGGTTCGCGTCGCCGCTGCGGATGGAGCGGTCGGGTTGTCGGGAACGACGCTCGGGCCACCCCGTTCTGCTGACAGTTGACCGCGGTCGGGTTCGAGGTGAGCCGGCGCAGCCGGGACGGAGCTTGTCGCTGCGACCGGTGTTCGCCTCCCTGATCGCTGCGCCGATTGACTGCTGCGGGATGGGAGTCGGCGGCCGAGCCGGCGCGCGGCCGAGGGCCGCGATTGGCGCGCCCCGGTCCGCCGGCGGTTCGCAGTCGCAACGGTTGCTCACGTCCGCGACTGCTGCAGCCGCGTTGCCGAATGGGCGGAGCTCTGCCGTGGCTGTTCGGCAGGCTGGCCGGGCAGCCCGGAGGCAGGTCATTCGCGGTCCATGATCGGATCAGGGTCCGGCCAGAGCAGTGACACAAATCTGCAACGCAACGCCTCCCGCAACCGATTTCTCGCCTTGGCGGTTTCAAGTGTTCGTCGCAACGGTGAGTAGTTGATCAAGCTTCTCAGCTGGGGTGGCGAAGTCCAAGATCTTGCGGGGTCGGGTGTTGAGGAGTCGTTCGGCTTCGAGGACTTGGTGGTCGGT
>NZ_JBHTFF010000039.1:0-1012 GCF_042666975.1 Microlunatus sp. GCM10028923
TGTGATGTCCAGGGACGTTGTTGCGTGACACGGGTTTGATCTGGCGATGGGGAAGGCCTCCCGGGGTGAGAGTGGAGCTGTCTAGGAACCGCTTCACGTCCAGGGAGGCCTTCATGGTCCACGCTAACGCTGCTTTGACCCCTCGTGCCCGGTTACGGCTGGCACGGTTGATCGTGGTGGAGGGTTGGCCGGTGTCAGCAGCGGCGAAGATGTTCATGGTCTCGCCGGTGACGGCGAGGAAGTGGGCGGCCAGGTATCGGGCCGAGGGACGGTCGGGGATGTCGGATCGTTCGTCACGGCCGCAGCGGTGTCGGCAGCGGACCCCGGAGCGGGTTGTGCGCCAGATCGTGCGGCTGCGCTGGCGGTATCGGCTCGGACCGGTCCAGATCGGTGGCCGTCTGGGTATCGCGGCCTCGACCGTGCACGCGGTGCTGGTCCGTTGCCGGATCAACCGGCTGAGCCGGATCGATCGAGTGACCGGTGAGCCGTTACGTCGCTACGAGCATGATCATCCAGGCTCACTGATTCATGTCGATGTCACCAAACTGGGCAGGATTCCCGATGGTGGCGGGCACCGGTTCGTCGGCCGGCGACAGGGTGGAAAGAACCGGGCAGCGACCCCGAACGTTCCGCGGAACAAGCACCACAACCCGCTGCTCGGGACGGCGTTCGTGCACACCGTCATCGATGATCACTCCCGCGTGGCCTACGCCGAGATTTGCGCCGATGAGACCGCCACGACCGCGGTCGGCGTCTTGGACCGCGCGGTCGCCTGGTTCGCCGAACGCGGAGTCCAGGTCGAGCGTGTCTTGTCCGACAACGGCAGCTGTTACCGCTCCCACGCCTGGCGCCAGGCCTGCGAACGGCTTCAAATCACCCCGAAACGAACCAGGCCCTATCGGTCCCAGACCAACGGCAAGATCGAACGTTTCCACCGCACCCTCGCCGACGAATGGGCCTACGCCCGCCTCTACACCTCCGAAGCCGAACGCCGCACCGCCCTACCCGGCTG
>NZ_JBHTFF010000040.1:0-1001 GCF_042666975.1 Microlunatus sp. GCM10028923
ACCGTCAAACCAGACCGAATCCCGGACCAAAACACCCGACGCACCTCGCCCGGCACAGTCGGCCGACCAATACGAGCCATCCCACACCTCCACGAACAGGTGTTGCGATCAGCGCGTGATTGGAAGGCCGATCAGCCGGTCAACCCGTCCACTCGGTGAATGCGGGAGGTGGAGGGGTCGGTCATCGGCGGCGGGTGTGAATCCGAGGGCGGCGGACCGGAAGGCGGACCGGGCCGGGAGACGCTCTGCGGCGGGCGTGAGCCGAAAGGGTGGGCCGCGGATCCATGGCCGTTTGCGGCCGAACCAGCGGGAGCGTGCAGTGGGAATGGTGCACCGGCATCGCGGCGACTGAACCTTTGAACCGCGCGGCCGTGCTGCGAGGGCACCAGGCCAGGCGGACTGTGCCGCGGGGCATGCCTCGGTGCGCTCGAATCGAAAGGGTCGGACCGCCAGAACACGGCGACGCAGCCGAACCAGCGGAAACGCAAGGCGAGAACGGGGCAGCGGGATCGCGATGAAGCGGGCGGCCGGCTGCTGGCCATGCTGCAGGGGTGGCTCTGGATTCCGCGTGCTGACGTGCTCAAGATTTGTTCCAAGGCCACCTCGGACCGCGGGCCGAGGCCGGCAGCGGAATGGGCACGGGCTGCCAGGCCTGCGCGAGGAGACAGGACCGGCAGCCGGCGCGATGGCGACCGCGGCGGCCCGGCGCCCGCACCATCAGCCCGATTCCCAGGCGAGCGCTCACCCCCCGCACGACGCCGAGTGGACGCGTTGACCCCGATTTCGGCCGATCTGCCGGTCAACCAGTCCACTCGGTGAAGGTCGCGGGCGTCGGCGGCGAAGGGTTATCCACAGATTGGCGGTTGGGGGTGGCGGGGGGTGTCCCTATGTCTTGTGTCAAGCAGCTCGGGCTGTCCGCGGTTGGTAGGGGGTTCCGGTTTTGAGCATGGTGTGGAGGACGTCGCAGCGTCGTCGGGCGAGGCAGATGAGGGCGGCGTTGT
>NZ_JBHTFF010000041.1:0-609 GCF_042666975.1 Microlunatus sp. GCM10028923
CGGGATGATCAGGCCGGCGGTCTGGGTCTTGGCGGCGGCGTAGCGGTTCTGGGCGTCGGCCCAGTTGACGACGTTCCACCAGGCCTTGACGTAGTCGGCCTTGACGTTCTTGTACTGCAGGTAGAAGGCGTGCTCCCACATGTCGAGCAGGACGATCGGGATCTGGGCGAGGGGAAGGTTCCCCTGCTGATCGAACAGCTGGACGATGTTGAGGCGTTGACCGAGGGCGTCGTAGGCCAGGATCGACCAGCCGGAGCCCTGGATGGCGTTGGCGTTGGCTTCGAACTGGGCGCGGAAGGCGTCGAAGGAGCCGAAGTTCTCGTCGATGGCGGCGCCGAGGTCGCCGTCGGGCTTGTCGCCGCCGTCGGGGGAGAGGTTGGGCCAGAAGACGGAGTGGTTGATGTGGCCGCCGAGGTGGAAGGCGAGGTCCTTCTCGAGGCGGTTGATGTTGGCGAAGGAGTTGGTGCTGCGGGCTTCGTCGAGTTGGTCGAGGGCGGTGTTGACGCCCTTGACGTAGGTGGCGTGGTGTTTGTCGTGGTGGAGTTCCATGATCGTGCCGGAGATGTGGGGTTCCAGCGCGGCGTAGTCATAGGGAAGATCAGGAAGCTC